>NZ_JAKRDX010000009.1:0-96737 GCF_022347235.1 Corynebacterium tuberculostearicum | reverse complement strand
GGGTATCGCTGGTTGGCTACGTACGGAAGGGATAACCGCTGAAAGCATCTAAGCGGGAAGCCTGTTTTAAGATGAGGTTTCGTTAAGGTCCCCTAAAGACGATAGGGTAGATAGGCCAGACCTGGAAGCACTGTAAGGTGTGAAGGCTACTGGTACTAATTGACCACAACAAACACCAACACACATTCGTGTACTGGCAAAACAACAAGAGAAGAAGAAACAGTCACTGTCGTGACCGCGTCCACTATGCAGTATCTGACACAACACCCACACAAAGTTGCACTAAGAAGGGTTTGTACTAATGCTTCGTATGTTTGTCGGTGGTCAATAGCTGCAGGGAAACGCCCGGTCCCATTCCGAACCCGGAAGCTAAGCCTGCACACGCTGATGGTACTGCAACCGGGAGGTTGTGGGAGAGTAAGTCACCGCCGACACCAAACAACAATGGATAATTTAATAATCAAAAAGGGAAGAGGACGGACAAGCACCGTACTCTTCCCTTTTTCACGTTTTGCGGGAGCAAGCATCACGCGAAGGAACTCGTGGCGAGCCGCGTGCCGCTTTCCCTTATCCACTGGTGAATAGCGCCGGCTTTGGTTCTACGTTTCGCCACGTGACAGTTTCACGGTCTACGCAATATGAAGGCTATGTGTGGTCGATTAGGCGGTGCGTGTAGAGAGGAAGAGCGGACTCGAACTCCCGGTACTTCCCGCTGAGGGGGTCAGTAAATTCGATGTGGGCTGCGGTGAGATGCATAGGGATCCGCATATCCTCCGCGTCTTCAGGGAAGATTTCTGGATAGACAGGATCACCCAGGATGGGTATTCCAGCTTGCCACATGTGGAGGCGCAATTGATGGGTCTTGCCCGTGGTGGGTTTGAGCGTGTATTTGCCTAATTGTGGCAGTTCTCCGTGGATCTTTTCATAGGGGGCGTTATCTATTAGTTCTACTGCAGTCAGAGTAGTAAATGCGTTGGGGATGCCATCGCCTATGCGGCCTTGGATTTCGCCGGGGGTTTTGGTGAGGTGGGAGGCCCACTGTAGGGGCGTCGGAAAGCGGCGGTATTCGGCGATCGCCTGATAGGTCTTTTGTACTTTCTTTTCCGCAAAGAGCGTTTGGTAGGCGCCGCGAACATCACGATGTTTGGTGAATAGCAAAATTCCGGAGGTAAGTCTGTCTAGGCGGTGCGCCGGTGCGAGCTCGTCGTTTCCTGTCATTCGTCGGAGCTGGACTGTAGCTGTCTGTACGATGTGGCGTGCGCGTGGCATGGTTGCCATAAACGGCGGCTTATCGGCGACGAGGATATGTTCATCCTCGAAGAGAATGGGGACGTCGTAAGGCACCGGTGTTTCGGGTGCCGGAATGCGGTAGAAAAAGACGTCCTCGTCGTTGCCTAATATTGAGTCCGGCCGAAGCCTGGTCTGATTGCGTAGGACAACCTCGCCAGAGTCGAAGCGTGCCTGGAGCGCCGAGGCGTCGTCGTCGGGGTGTCGATGGCGTTGTGCCGAAATTACTGCACTAAGAAAATCCCAGGCCGTTATGCCTGCCTCGGGAGTGCGCACGCGGGTTGGATTCAGACCGTCTTTAATCGGCAAAGGCGTGAAACCTTTTCGGCGATGTATTAATGTTTTGTCCATGGATTTTAACTCTCTCATTGAACCGGTTGTTGCCTTTTTCTCTGAAGGTATTGGTGCCGTAATTCGCACCGTCCTGGAGTTTGTGTACACCGTTATGTTCCCGTCGAATTCCGAGGCTGCAACCGTCAACCCTCAAGCCTAATCCGTACTACAATTAAGGTATAACCACCGAAAGGACACATCATGGCTAAGGAAGACATTGTAGTCGTTGCCGTTGACGGTTCGGATGCATCGAAGAATGCAGTTCGTTGGGCCGCAAATACGGCTATGAAGCGCGGGATTCCACTGCGAATCGCATCTAGCTACACCATGCCACAGTTCCTGTACGCAGAGGGCATGGTTCCGCCAAAGGAGCTTTTCGACGACTTGCAGGCCGAGACCCTCGAGAAGATCGAGGAAGCTCGCGCCATCGCTCATGAGGTAGCCCCAGAGCTGAAGATTGGTCACACTGTGGCCGAGGGCTCCCCGATCGACATGCTGCTAGAAATGTCGCACGATGTCACCATGATCGTCATGGGATCCCGCGGCATGGGTGGCCTGTCCGGCATGGTGATGGGTTCTGTCTCCGCTTCGGTTGTGTCCCACGCCTCTTGCCCGGTGGTCGTCGTTCGCGAGGATAATCATGTCACGGACTCCACCAAGTACGGCCCTGTCGTTGTTGGCGTGGATGGTTCTGAGGTTTCGCAGAAGGCCACGGCTTATGCCTTCCGTGAGGCACAGGCCCGCGGTGCTGCTTTGATCGCCGTGCATACTTGGATGGATATGCAGGTGCAGGCTTCCTTGGCGGGTCTGTCGGCCGCCCAGTCCGAGTGGGCTGATATTGAAAAGGAGCAGAGCGAGCTTCTGACTGAGAATCTGAAGGAGCCGCGTGAGGAATACCCAGAGGTTGAGGTAAAGAAGCTCATTACCCGTGACCGTCCAGTGAGCGCTTTGACCGAGGCTGCAGAAGGCGCGCAGCTTTTGGTTGTAGGTTCGCACGGCCGCGGCGGCTTTAAAGGTATGCTCTTGGGCTCGACCTCTCGCGCACTGTTGCAGTCCGCACCGTGCCCGATGATGGTTGTCCGTCCGGATGAGGAAAGCTAAAAGCTGCCGTTTATAGAGCGCTTCGCCCACAAGGGCGGAGCGCTCTTGTTGTGTGGGGCCGCCTTAGGTACTGTGCGCTCGTGTACGCTAAGGTATTACCCGCTAATTTAGGAGGATTGCATGAATTTGGGTTTGGGGCTTATTAGCTCGATTGTTATTGGTATCATTGCCGGCTGGCTGGCAGAAAAGATTATGAAGCGCGACCACGGCCTGCTGACCAACCTTATTGTTGGTGTGCTGGGTGGCATTATCGGTGGCATGATTATCCACTTCCTGAACATTGAGGAAGGTGGATGGATTTTCTCCTTGATTGCCGCTACGGGTGGTGCTTGTATCCTGTTGTGGATCGTGGGGCTCATCAAGAAGTAGCCCGAGTTTAATTCGCGTACAAACCGGTTTGTCTATAAAGTATAGATGAACCGGCTTTGTCGTTTTAGAGAGGAACCCATGGCAGAGAAGAAGTCGCGCCGTAATCGGCCCAGCCCGCGCAGCCGGCTGCTGGAATCGGCGACCAAGCTTTTTACCACCGAGGGCATTCGTGTCATCGGAATCGACCGCATCCTGCGCGAGGCGGATGTGGCTAAAGCTTCTTTGTACTCTTTATTTGGTTCCAAAGACGCGCTCGTTATCGCTTATGTGGAAGCTTTGGATGAGAAGTTCCGCCAAGATTGGGAACAGCGTACCGCGGAGATGACGGATCCGGATCAAAAGATCCTGGCCTTTTTTGATAAGGCGATCGAGGAAGAACCCACGCAGGAATTCCGCGGCTCCCACTTCTTGAATGCGGCCGGAGAGTATCCGCGCCCAGAAACCGAGGCGGAACACGGTATCGTGGCTGCCTGCGTTGAACACCGTAATTGGGTGCACTCTACCCTGACAGCCTTGTTAACCGAGCGCAATGGGTACCCATCGTCCTCGCAGGCGAGCCAGCTGTTGATTTTCCTGGATGGCGGCCGTGCGGGTGCTCGGCTCACCAAGGAGATTGGGCCGCTGCAGACGGCCCGCGACCTAGCTACTCAGATGCTTTCTGCTCCCCCTGCTGATTATTCGATTTAAGGTACTTTCGCGCCTCCATACGTAGCTGGTTGACCCGCTTCTTCTCCTCCTTGGAGAGGGCGGGTTCTTTTTCGCGCTTGCGCCAGCGGCGAATGCTTTCGCGGCGCATAGCGTGGACATCCTCAGTAAGCGGGTAGTCGCGGTGCAAAATGATCTCAAAGATAGCGGTTTGGATCAGCATGAAGAGATAGGCGCAGCCCCAGTAAAGAATGATTGCTACTGGGATAGGTCCGGTTTGGGCTAGGTGCCATAGGAAGAAAGGGATTACCAACAGCAAAAAGCCCATGAGTATGAAGACGCGGCGGTTGACCTTCTGATCAAACTGAGTGGTGCGGAAACTGCGCACGAGGGAAATGACGGAATTAGCCATGGTAAAGGCGATGGCGGCAATGAGGATGGGATTTATGAGGTCGCCGTGCTCGCGGGCGAAATCCGTCAGCGGAGCGCCGTAGAAGGTGGTTTCGCGGAAGGCCGAAACATCGGAAGCATTCAACATGCCCACGGTGGTGGAGCCGCTCTCAATATTGGACATGCGCAGGAGCACTTGATAAAGGCCGATGAAGGCCGGAATCATGATGAGCGGGGGAACACAACCAGCTGCGGGGTTGTAGTTATAGCTCTTCATGAGGTTCTTTTCCTCTTGCATGAGCTCCGCCATTTCCTCGGTGGTGGTGGCGTTATTCATCTGCTTTTTGATGCGGTTATTCTCCGGGCGGATGAGTGCGCCGATGCGGGCGGAGCGTACGGATATCCAGTTCAAGGGAACAACGACGCCGCGCACGGTGATAACCAGCAGGATGATGGAAATCAGCCAGGCCGTAGATTCACCGACGAAGCTGCTGATGAGCCAGTGCCAGAATTTCATGATTCCGGAAACTGGGTACATGAAGACTTCGTACATGCTCAACCTTTCATGGGCAGTATGGTTTAAGGCATGACTAAAGTTCTAGGGGAACTCATGCTAACCATTGGCGTGGTTCTTTTACTCTTTGCATTCTATGAAGCCTATTGGACAAATGTAGAATCCGGCCAGCTGCAGGAGGAGGCGAGCGCCCACCTCGACGAGCAATGGCGCAATCCGCGGCAGAAGTTGGAGCCGGAGTTGGGTGAGGCGTTCGCGCAGCTTTATATTCCCACGTTCGGTTCTGACTACCGCTTCGCCATCATTGAGGGCACTAATGAAGATGACCTGCTGCGCGGCCCGGGCCGCTACGTGGATTCCCAGATGCCGGGGGAGATGGGCAATTTTGCGGTTGCGGGCCACCGCGTGGGCAAGGGAGCTCCCTTTAATGACTTGGGCAAGCTAGAGACCTGCGATGACATCGTGGTGGAGACGCACAAGGAGCGAATTACCTATCGCGTATTGCCCATCGATGGCGAGCAGGCGGACTGCTTCAATGGAATCCCGCCGGAGTATTCCCATGTGGCTGGTCGGCATATTACGACGCCTGGCGACGTCTCGGTGACCAACCCCGTGCCAGAGTCGGACGCCGAACCGAGCCGCGAGATCTTGACCTTGACCACGTGCCACCCGCAGTTTTCCAACGCGGAGCGCATGATTGTGCACGCTATGGAAGTAGAAAAAGAGGAGAAATAATGTATCGCGCTTTGTGGAATCTCTTGCCGGGGCCGACGCCGGTGAAGGTCATCTTGGCTATTGCTATTGCAGTGGGAGTCTTCTTCCTACTTATGGAGGTTGTATTCCCGTGGCTGTCGCCGATGATGCCGTATAACGATGTGGCGGTTTAAAGGCCCAAGTTGGCGATCGCTTCGTGGGCGATTTGCTCTGACTTAACGGTTTGTTGCTGGTTGCTCCACACCAGCACCGCGTGCGTGTCCTTTTGCACCGCGTACACGGCGTGCTCATTGACCACGCCCCGGCCGCCTTCCCAGCCGTCGAAGGAGGCGGGTTCGGTGGCGTCGATAGGCGCGGCCCAATCCACTGCGGCGCGGGCGTCGTCGACCGTGGGCATATCGCGCACGATGACGGTGGCCTGTGGCTCGTCCTGGTAGGACCAAAAGACGCAGGCCGGGGTGGGAAAGCGCGTGTCGATGCCCTGCTTGGTCAGGCGCTGGCCGTTGGTTTCTTCGAGCCAGCCGGGGCCGATGTAGGGGCAATCGCTCCAGTCATTGACTTCCGCGGTTTGGGCGACGTTAACCTCCGGTGCCTCCGAAGCCTCCGGAGTGACCGTAGTAGTTGGTGCAGGGGTGGGTGCGGATGAATCGCAGCCAGCGATCCCAAAAGTGGCTAGGGCGAGTAGGGGAAGTAGGCTTTTGCGCATGAGCTCCACAATAGACCGGGATACCGATGCGTTGCGCACCGGCATCCATATCCTGACCGCTGGCCTGCTGGTGGTGGGCATTTTTACCTCCGCGCGGATGCCGCTTTCGCAAGCGATCATCAACCTGCTGCTTTTGGTGGGCTTTGCGGCCGTGTACTTCGCAGGCTCGGTATACGGGGAATATTGGGCCCAGCCTGTGCGCTATCTGTGGCTGTGCATACTCTCGGTGCTGTGGGTTGCGGATCTGTTCGTGGCCCCAGCGGCAATCTATCTGGTCTTCGCCATGTTCTTTTTGTACCTCACGGTGCTGGACATGGCGGCGGGCATCGCGTGCGTCATCTTTGCCTCGATCATCACCGTGGTGGTGCAGATTCCGCAGGGTCTGACCTTCGGCGGTGTCATGGGGCCGGCGGTCTCGGCACTGGTGACGATAGCGATCACCTACGCCTTCCGGACGCTGTCGCGGATGAATAAAGAGTTGATTGAAACCCGCTCGCAGCTGGCAGCCACGGAGCGCGATGCCGGCATGGTGGCCGAACGTCAGCGCATTGCGCACGAGATTCATGACACCCTTGCCCAGGGGCTGTCTTCCATTCAAATGCTCCTGCATTCGGCGGACCGTGATCTGGATAAGCAGGACGCGGGCAAAGCGCGAGAGCGCATCGAGCTGGCCCGCAGGACGGCCGCGGATAATTTGCACGAGGCGCGGGCAATGATTGCCGCTTTGCAGCCGCCGACGCTTAATGAGGCATCCCTTGAGGCCGCGTTGACCCGTATGGCGGAAAATTTCGGCGCTACCGGAGATATCCACGTCGAGGTGGAATCCGAAGGAGAGGTACAGCAGCTGCCCATGAAGGTAGAGGCGGCGCTGCTGCGGATTGCGCAGGGCGCTGTGGGGAACGTCGTCAAGCATGCAGAGGCAAGCCGCGCCCGGATCACGGTGACCTATGAGGGTGATGAGGTGCGCCTGGATGTGGTGGATAACGGCAAGGGCTTTGATCCGGCCGCGGTGGAAAGTACCCCGGCTGGACTGGGGCATATTGGGCTGGCCGCAATTAGGCGCCGCGCACAAGAGCTAGGCGGGGAGGTCATTATTGAATCCGCGCCGGGGGAGGGCACTGCCGTGTCAGTTAGTATGCCCTTAGGCAACCGGGTAGATTAAACTTTTGGTTGACAATGACATCGATAGGAGGAATGTCGTGATTCGGGTCCTATTGGCAGATGACCACGAAATCGTCCGCCTGGGTCTGCGCTCCGTGCTTGAGGGCGCAGAGGATATCGACGTCGTAGGGGAGGTCGCTACGGCTGAAGCTGCGGTGTCGGCAGCGCAGGCGGGCGGCATCGATGTCATATTGATGGACCTGCGCTTCGGCGCGGGTGTGGAAGGGACCCGCGTTATGGGCGGCGCGGAGGCAACCGCGCAGATTCGCTCCGCGATGGCCACCCCGCCCAAGGTCCTCGTGGTTACCAACTATGACACTGATGCGGATATCCTCGGCGCTATCGAAGCCGGTGCCGTGGGCTATTTGCTCAAGGATGCACCACCGCACGAGCTGCTGTCCGCAGTGCGCTCGACTGCGGAGGGCGATTCGGCGCTATCTCCCATCGTGGCCGATAGGCTGATGACTCGCGTGCGTACGCCACGCACCTCGCTCACGCCGCGTGAGCTCGAGGTCTTGCAGCTGGTTGCGGCGGGCGCGTCGAACCGCCAGATTGGCCAAGACCTCATGCTGTCTGAGGCCACGGTGAAATCCCACCTTGTGCACATTTATGACAAATTGGGCGTGCGCTCGCGCACCTCCGCTGTGGCGGCAGCACGCGAGCAGGGCGTGCTTTAATTAGCGGCGTTATACGCCTCGATAACGTCCTGCGGGATTTTTCCGCGGTGCGCCACTGGCAGGCCTTGGGTGCGGGCCCATTCGCGGATTTGGCTGGGGTTGGCCCGCTGGGCATCGAGGGCGGGGGCAATGCGGGCGGCGTCCACGTAGGGGGCGAGCAGATTATGGAAATGCCGCGCGTTATCCGTGGAGAGATCGATAAGGTAATTTTGACCGTTTACGCTGAAGCGAACGACTTCTAGCTGGTCTTCAGGGATTAGGGTGTGGTCCAAGTCGTCGTAAAATTGGGTCACTTCACGGCGGGACATATTTCCTCCAATTTTAAAAATTGCACACCACGCACAGAGAGCATAAACGGTGTTAACGGGGTAGGGCGGTTAGAAGATTATCAGCAACTTTTTCTGGCCGAAAATACTTTTCCCGAAAAACCCGGATCTTTATAGAAAATAAATAAACGCCACCACCGAATAGGGGGCGGTGGCGGCGTGTAGCTCTTTTACTGGGCCAGGCGCTGCTGGATTTCCGCAGTAATGGAGTCAATTTCCGAGCTAATGGTCTTGTGAGCGCGGCGGCGCTGCTGCTCGGTCATGAACTCGGCATTATCGATGGCGGAGTCTACTTCTTGCAGGCGGTCACGCACATCGCGCTTGAAGCCGGCCGGAACGTCCGTGTTATCGAGGGAGTTGCGGATGCCGGCGGTGCGGGCCTTGAGCGGCGCACCGTAGCCGGAGAAAGAAGCCATCTGATCCGAGCTCACGCCCGCCTTAGCGGCCTTGCGCTTTTCGCCTTCGGTCTTCAGGCCCACGTAGCCGCGGTAGAGGAGCGGCAGCAGCAGGGGTGCGGCGGTGCGCAGTGCACCGGCATAGCGCTTGACGTTATCGGAGTTAAAGCGGCCGGCCTTGAGCTTGGCTAGCTCGTTCTTGGCCATCTTCTCCTCATGCTTGCGGCGCTTCTTGAGGCCCTTTTCCTCCGACTTAATGAGGTGCTTTTCCTGCTTGGCCAGGAGCTTTTGCTGGCGGCGGCGGTCCTTAGACTGGGCCTTTACCTCTGCCTTGGCGCGGGTCTTGGCAGCCTTTGCCTGTGCGCGTGCTTCTTGGCGGGCCTTTTTAACTTTCTTCAGAATGCTCATTAAATTTCCCTCACGTTTGATCGAGTCTGGATTCAACTTTACCTTGCCGTTCTATTAAGCTCACCCGGTGTGGAGGATGTGGTTGTTGCTTCGGACCTTGTGGGGTGCCGCTACCGCTTAGTACAGCGGCGCGCGCACCCCGAGATGCCGCGTACCCATGCCTCGATTGCCCGGGCGGAACGCCACGCGGCCGCAGTGGAGGCGGTCATGGAGATGTTTCCCCGCAAGGGCTCTGGCAGGTTTCGCCGCATCGATCTGGAAGGCGATGAGTGGGAGCGCTCCATGCGCACCCTTGAGGCCTTAGCTTCCGGGTATACGCACATTACCAACGCGGTCTTCGCCACCGAGGAGTGGATGGTGCGCGTAGATTTGCTGCTGCGCGAGGGCGATAAGTACACCCCGATTATCGTGTCCAATCACCGTGTGGCCCGCAAGAATGACACCAAGACGACGCCGGCGGTGCCTACCCATCGCTTGGGCCTGAGCGAGCCGCTCGAGGCGCCGTATAAGCTGCGCCATCATGCGGTAGATGGTTACCGCTTAGCGTTTGCCGCCCGTGCTTTGCGGGATCTCGGGCTCGATTCCGGCCGGGGCGGGGCCATCGGCCAGGACCGCACCCGGGCATTTTTTACGGAAACAGCCAAGTTTGATCTGGAACGCGCCTGGAATCAGCCGCTTCCTACCGCCCCGGTGCGGGTCAAGGAGTGTGCGAGCTGCCGCTTTTGGTCTTTGTGCGAGCAAGAGCTGGTGGCGGCGGATGATATTTCGCTTTTCCTAGCCGGCGACCGCGCTAAGCCTTACCGCGAGCGCGGGATTACTACCGTGCAGGCGCTTATCGACGCCGATCTGGGCGAGCCCTCCCGCCTTGCTGCTGCCTGGCGCGCCGGGGAAGTGTTGCTGCGCCGCGGCGACGTGCACGCTCCGCGCGCAGACGTGGAGGTGGATGTGGATATGGAAGCTTACCTGGACCAGGGCGCGTACCTATGGGGAGCCTGGCACGACGGTAACTACGTTCCGTTCGTTACGTGGGAGCCGTTGGGCGGGCGTGCCGAGGCGGAAAACTTTGCGGCGTTCTGGCGCTGGTTGATGGATGTGCGTGCTAAGGCCCATGCGGAGGGCAAAACCTTTGCTGCATATTGCTACTCGGCCCACGGCGAGAACCACTGGATGCGCATGTCTGCGCAGCGCTTCCGCGAGGTGGATGAGCGGGAGGTAGAAGAATTTATCTCTTCACCGGAGTGGGTGGATATGTTCGTCCACGTCAAACGATCCTTCGCCGGACCCTTCGGCCTAGGCCTGAAGGTAGTCGCCCCGGAAGCGGGGTTTACGTGGCCAGAAGAAGACTTCGACGGCGAAGAATCCGTGAACGCGCGCCGCGAGGCGCTAGCCGGTGACCTCGTGGCGCGGCAGCGCTTGCTGGACTATAACTCCGGCGACGTCCAAGCCACCCGCGCGGTCCGCGAGTGGATGGATGCCGGCGCGCCGGGTACTACAGCGCTGTAAATAGGGCGTAGATGACCGCGAGGATCGCGATGCCCGCATAGACCTGGTTCCATTCTGGCCCCGGCTTCGGATCCGGGCCCTCCGCCTTCTTCATCAGGACCTGCTTCTGGGCCTTGACCGCCCGGGCGATGAGCACGGGGTAGACCGCCAGGGGCAGGATGCACAAGAGGGAGGCGACCACCTTAAGTAGGGAAATATCGGTGCCGATCCAGATGAGCAGCCCACCGTTGACGAGGGTGGCGCGCAGGAGGCCGAGTTTGTCCAGTTGCTGCAAGCCCGCCCGGACGGCAGCGGGGCCGCCACCCATGGTGCTGGGCAAGAGGTAGCTCATCACGCCGATGAGCAGTTGACCGGCAAACCCCACCAGCAAGGCGAGGGTGGGCAGCGCCGGCTCGGGTATAAAGAAATGCTGCACCGTGTAGTACACCAAAGACAGCACCAGCCATAACGAGGCCATGAGCACGGAGACCGAGGCAAAGGTGATGCGATCGCGCGGGTCCTTAGCCACCGTCAGTACATTGGCGAGCCACTGCTGCAAGCTCAGCGCCCAACCGCAGCAGTAGGCGATAAGGCCCAACTCAGGGAAGCCGAGAAAAGCGCCCACGATGGTGGCAACCACACCGACTGCGAGCAGCGCAAAGGAGGATTGCATGTGGCGATTAATACCTTGGGTGCGCCAGATGGAGGGGAAAAGGATGGTGAGAGAACCGGCCGCGGCCAAGCCGATGAATCCGCCGATATTGGCGGCGATATGGGCGAGCAGCAGCGTGGGACGGCCGGGGTAGACGGCCAGCAGCCCGCCAAAGATGGCACCCACCGGCAGGCACAGAGCGGAAAGAACATAAGCGCCCACCACGGGGCGGAAGCGCTTATCTTTGGCACCGCGCCATTGCCGGAAGAGCGATGCCGCATGCCAGAGCATCATCAGCGCAATGAGCGTGGCGCCCATCTGGGTGACGATCCAGTGTTGGGACCAGAACTCCATGAGGATTTGGCCGATTAACGCGAGGATGATTCCGGCATTGAGGCCATAGATGCGGGCCAATTGGGTAGGTCGAGTGGATTCGGGGAGGCGCTGTTGGGTGAATTTCTCCGTGAGGTGCTGGGACCACACGATGATGCTATTGCTCACCAGTCCGAGGGTGAATAGGTGGATGAGCACCCACCGGTAGTTCGGAACCAAGGTATGCGTTGCACCCACGAGGATGAAGACCATCATCCACAGGGATACGGGACGGGAGGCCTTGCGGTGCCATGTCCGCGCCGACCACTTATTCTCAGGCATAAAACCGATGTTAGTCGGTTTTAATCTTGGTCCAAGTCAGCGCAGTAAGCGTGAGGGCTACGGCAGTGAAGAAGGCGATGAAAAGGGGCCATGACAGGGCGTCGAAAAGCAGGCCGGCACATGCGCCCACCACAGAAGAGCCAAAGTAATAGCAGAACACGTACATTGAGGAAGCCTCCGCGCGGTCGTGGGTGGCAATCTGGCCCACCCACCCGGAGGCGGTGGAGTGTACGGCGAAAAAGCCCACGGTAAAGGCGATCATTCCGAGGAGCGTCAGCGGAAGGTTACCGGCACACAACGCGATGCCCACAGTAAAAAGTGCGGCCGAGCCGCACAGGGTTTTTCCGTGGCCGATTCGGGCCACTAGCGCTCCAGCCCGAGCCGAGGACCAGGTGCCAGAAAGGTAGAAGAGGAAAGCCAAGCCGGCGAGCGAAGGGGCCAAGCCAAAATCATCGATGAGCCGGAAGGTTAAGAAGTTATACATGGAGACAAACGTGCCCATGGACAGGAATGCGGTGAGAAAGAGCAAGGCCAAATCCCGGTTGGCCCAATGACCAAAGAGTGCCCTGCTTTCGGTCTTGAGATGGATGGATTTAGGCCGGAAATTGCGTTGGGTAGGAAGCAGCAGCCAAGCCGTAATGGCAAAGGCGAGTGAGACCAGCGCTGAGCCGAAGAGCGCCCAGCGCCACGTGGAAATCTCCACCAGTCCGGTGGGGATGAGGCGGCCGGTAAGGCCACCGACGGAGGTGCCTGCAATGTATAGGCCCATGGCTCGCGGCAGGGCTTTGTCATCGAGCTCTTCAGAAAGCCATGCCATTGCCGTGGCGGGGGCGCCGGACAGCAGCGCACCCTGCAGGCCGCGTACCACGATGAGCTGCCATCCCTCCTGGGCGAGGGGAACAATGAGTCCCACGCCGGTCGCGGCAACGGCCGAAATGAGCAGGATGCGTCCGCGGCCGAAACGTTCGGAGAGGATCGATGCGGGCACCACGCATAGTGCCAGCGCGCCCGTGGCGGCCGATACGGTCATGGCCGCCTCGGTGGAAGAAAGGCCCATGTTGTCTACCAGCGTGGGAAGGATGGCTTGGGTGGAATACAGGCTGGAGAATATAGCCAAGCCCACAAGGAGCATGGCCACCGTAGCGCGCCGCGTTCGAGTCATATCATTTAGCCTGCCCGGACACGCAGCATGTGTAAAATGTGGAAAATTACACTAATCGATGCGGAGTATGCATGAATGTGGAGGATGTCCGCGGCTTCCTCGCCGTGGTGGATCATGGCCGCGTGGGCGCTGCGGCCGATGAATTGGGAATCTCCCAGTCAGCGCTGACCCGCCGCGTACAGCGCGTAGAAGCTAGTCTTGGCGCCCGCCTTTTCGAGCGCACTGGGCGCACCCTGCACGTGAACTCGCGCGGGAGGGCCTTCGCTGCGGCTGGGCGGGAAATGCTCCGCGCCTATCAGGTAGGGCGGGACGATGTTGCCCGCCTCATGGATCCAGAGCGCGGCACCGTGCGCCTAGATTTCATGCACTCGCTGGGCACCTGGCTGGTTCCGGACCTGCTCAAGAGCTATCGCGCGCAGCACCCGCACGTGGATATTCGACTGCATCAAGGCGCGGCGCAGGAGCTGGTGAGCAGGGTGGAAAACGGCGAATCCGACCTCGCCCTCGTGGGCCCGCGGCCTGATGCAGACTTGGGCTGGCACCAGATAAAGGTGCAACGACTAGGCCTTGCGGTGCCGGAAGGCCATTGGGCAGCAAACCGACGCGAGGTGAAACTAGCGGAATTCGCTGCAGAACCGTTCATCGGCATGCTGCCGGGCTATGGCACGCGCATGCTTCTCGATGCCCTCGCGGACGACGCTGGCTTTAGCCCCCACCTCGTCTTCGAATCAATGGAGCTTACTACCGTTGCGGGGCTGGTAGCGGCAGGACTCGGGGTGGCGCTTTTGCCGTTGGATGATCCCTATCTGCAGGTGGGGAGCCTGATCCCCCTTACGCCGCCGGCGTACCGCGAGCTCGGTTTAGTGTGGCGTGCCGGGGACGATGCACCCCCAGTGCAGCAATTCCGGGAATTTATCCGGGCATAGAAAAAGCCGCCCCAGAGGGGCGGCCGAAGTAACTACAAGGAGTTACTTGGTGGCTGCAGCGAAACGCTCAGCAACGTCATCCCAGTTGAAGACGTTCCATACGGCCTTAACGTAGTCAGCCTTAACGTTCTTGTACTGCAGGTAGAAAGCGTGCTCCCACATATCCAGCATCAGCAGCGGGGTGAAGTTGATGGAGGTATTACCCTGCTGGTCGGTCAGCTGCTCGATGATGAGGCGGCCAGCAATGTGGTCGTAGCCCAGAACTGCCCAGCCGGAGCCCTGCAGGGAGGTAGCAGCGGCGGAGAAGTGAGCCTTGAACTTCTCAAAGGAGCCGAAGTCGCGGTTGATGGCCTCTGCCAGCTCGCCGGTTGGCTCGCCGCCACCGTTCGGGGACAGGTTCTTCCAGAAGATGGAGTGGTTGGTGTGGCCACCCAGGTTAAACGCCAGGTTCTTGGAGAGGGCGCGGATGCGATCCGGGTTAGCCTCACCGTTGCGCTCCTCCTCGAGTGCCTCGAGTGCAGCGTTAGCGCCAGCAACGTAGGTTGCGTGGTGCTTATCGTGGTGGAGCTCCATGATCTCTGCGGAGATGTGTGGCTCCAGTGCGTCGAATGCGTATGGGAGGTCAGGAAGTTCGTAAACAGCCATTTGTTAAATCCTTTCTTCGGGTACGTGTCCCGATGATAGGCACGGTTGAAAGATTTCGCCATGATTAATTCGAATTGTGGAACTAGCGCGAATATTAACTGGCCGCGGAATAGCTTTTCGCAGTACAATGTTGGGAAGAAGGAATAAGGAAGGAGCTATACCTCATGTGGATGTTTAAGCCGGAGCCCAAACTTGTTGCTGCAGACGATGCTCTGCCGGGACGAACGGAGCCAATCCTAGACCCCGCCCCGCACGCCGTTTTAGGAACACCGATTACCGGACCGTGGAAGGACGGGCAGCGCTCCATTCTCATTGCGTTGGGATGTTTCTGGGGCGCGGAGAAGATGTTCTGGGAGACAGAAGGCGTGGAGTCCACCTCAGTGGGCTATGCGGGCGGTACCACCCCGAATCCCACGTACTACGAGGTGTGCCGTGGGCTAACCAACCATGCCGAGGTGGTGGAGGTGGTCTATGACCCGCAGCGCATCAGCCTGCGCGATCTTGTCGTACAGGCCCTAGAAGCACACGATCCCACGCAGGGCTTCCGCCAGGGCAACGATGTAGGAACGCAATACCGCTCTGCTTTCTACCCACGCACGGAGGAAGAGCGGGCAGAAATCCAGGGCATCGTGGATTCCTATGCAGAAAAACTCAAAGAATTCGGATTCGGGGATACCACCACGGAGGTCAAACTGCTCTCTGAAACCGATTCTGGGGAGTACTACCTGGCCGAGGATGAGCATCAGCAGTACCTATATAAGGTTCCTAATGGGTACTGCCCGCACCACAGTACTGGGGTGAAATGCGACTAAGCGTCGCGCCGGATAAAGCGGGCAATCTTTTTGGCCAGCTTCGGCGTGAGGGATTGGCGCGATTGGGATCCTAAGACCTCATCCCAATACCAGAGCATTTCCTCAAAATAGTTGTGTCCGTGCCCGCCAGGGACGTTGAGGGAATTGATCTGGTCCAAGCCAATTTGCCACCAGGTAATAAACGGCACCCAATGCAGCTGCCGGAAGGTATCCGCGTGCAAAGCTTCCGGCTGTGGTTCATGGATCCAGGTGGGCCTGCGCACGAGAAGGTTAAGATCCCACCACACGATGGCGTCGGAAGCATGCTGAGCAATGAGCATGCGGGGCCGGCGCCAGGTATGGGCGTAGTCATTGCCAAAGGCATCGTGCAGCGTATGGTCAGGGGCCGCGGCGTAGCGCACATGCTTGCCGCCATCGATAACGGGCAGGCGTTCTAGTGAACCAATATCCCGGCGCAGGCGCTGGGTAAAGTGCGTCATGCGCGGAGGCCCAGAAAAGACCGCGCCATTGCAGGCGGAAAGTAGGTCCTCCACATTATGGTAGTTATCCATAATGGCGTAGGCGCCAAGCGATTCACCTGCGAAATATAGCCGTGGGCGGTTTTCTTCCGGCAGCCTATCTATCTCTTCGTGTATCACCCGAATCAATTCGCGGGCCGCCTGCTTTGGCGCATTCTTATCCACGAGGTAGGAAAAAACCGAAGGCAGGTAGGAGTACTGCATGGTGACGGTGACGCAATCACCACCGGTCAAAAACTCATAGGAGCACGCACCCCAGTTATTGATCCATCCCGAGCCGGCGGGCATCTGGATAACAATAGTCTCTCGCCGCAAGGCACCGGTGCGTTCGAGTTCGGCGCGGATCTTTTCCGCGGATTGTTGGAAGGAGCGCCCTGGAATGTATCCGGCGTAGATGCGGATCGGTTCCTTTGCATCGGTTCCCGTCACTGTGCGGATATCGCGGGCGCGGGGGCCATTGGAGACAAAGCGGCGTCCCTGTTGTCCCAATGCCGACCACGGCTCGAGCGACCACGGACTGCCGGAGCGCTCCGGCTCCCACGGCATGGAGGTGCCGGGGAAAATCTGCTTATTTAACCGCTGCGCTTGGTGCGATAGCGAGCGCAGCCAGCGTCGAAAGACCACGCGGTCAGAAAGTGCAAACGCCGTGAGGCTCAGTCCCGCGGTAACCACCGGCCACGCAATGAGCGCCGGCACCCAGCGGCCCAGCTGGCGTGACAGTTTGGTGACGGCAAGCTGCGTGGCCTCCCCGATGAGTAGGAGCGTGCCGTAGCCTGCGGTGCCCGCAGCCAGGCCGATGGCCGCTGTGACGGGCCCGCGCACGAGCTGCTTATTGACCAACTCCGCCTGTTTTTTCTGATTGCGCAGCGAAAGCACGGCATTAAATGCAGTCCCAGCGCCAATAGCAAGGTGCACAATTTGTCGATGTTGAGGTCCGAGGCGGTCCTGCGGGCGCTTGCCAATGCGATTGAGCACGAAGCTTGTTGACGCCGCCCCTAGATGCCCGACGCCCTGCCCGATTGCCACGTTGGCGGCGGTCACCCACCACGGACGGGGCAGTAAGGAAGGCGAAACAGCAGCCCACGTAGCTAATTCCGCACCCAAAATTCCAGCCGACATATTGGGCGGTAAGGTTTGCCGGCTGGTCATACGGACGATGGGCGTGAGATCCGCGGCTACGCCAAGAGCGGTTAGTGCAGCGCGGCGGAGTGCGCGTTTCATAATGCCCGATTCTCCCAGATTTCGGTGGGAATTTCAGTGTGAGACTTAGCCCGTGCAAAAATCTCCACAAAGTTGCACAATAGGGTCATGGCAAATCATGTAGGAAACAAAGTAGTTCTCATTGGCGCCGGCGATGTGGGAGTCGCTTACGCCTTCGCTCTCATCAACCAAAGCATCGTTGACCACCTGGCAATCATCGACATCGATGAAAAGAAGCTAGAGGGCAACGTCATGGACCTCAACCACGGTGTTGTGTGGGCCCCGACCCGTACCCGCGTCACCAAGGGCACCTACGCCGATTGCGCAGACGCCGATATGGTCGTCATCTGCGCCGGTGCCGCACAGAAGCCGGGTGAGACCCGCCTGGACCTGGTGGGCAAGAACGTCAAGATCATGAACAGCATCGTCTCTGATGTCATGGCGAATGACTTTGATGGCATCTTCTTGGTTGCCTCCAACCCGGTGGACATCCTGACCTACGCCGTATGGAAGGCTTCCGGCCTGGATCACAAGCGCGTCATCGGCTCCGGCACCGTGCTGGACTCCGCTCGTTTCCGCTACATGCTGGGCGAGCTGGAAGATGTTGCACCGAAGTCCGTACACGCCTACATCGTGGGCGAGCACGGCGATTCCGAGCTGCCGGCCGTCTCCACCGCCAATATCGCCGGTGTCCCGATGTCCAAGAAGCTGGACTCGGATCCGGAGTATGCAGAGCGCATCGAGAAGATCTTTGAAGACACCCGCGATGCCGCCTACTCCATCATTGACGCTAAGGGCTCCACTTCCTTCGGCATTGGCATGGGCCTGGCCCGCATCACCGCCGCCGTCATCCAGAACCAGGATGTGGCGCTGCCAGTATCTGCTTACCTGCAGGGCGAGTACGGCGTAGAGGATCTCTACATCGGCACCGCTGCCATCATCAACCGCTCCGGCATCGTGCGCGCGATTGAGCTGCAGCTCAGTGAACACGAAAAGGAGCGTTTCGATGCTTCTGCCAAGACCCTGAATGACATCAAGGAAGAGTTCTTCGGCTAGTGAAGATTGTCGCCCATAGGGGATACTCCGGAAAATATCCGGAGCTATCCCCTCTAGCTTTTGAAAAAGCCCTAGATTTGCCAATCCATGGCGTCGAGTGCGATGTGCGCTTGACGCGCGATGGAAAAGTAGTGGTTCAGCACGATCCCACGTTGGACCGCACCGCGGGGCGCCCCGGCCGCATTTCCAAGATGGACTGGGAAGAATTGCGCGGCGTTGACATCGGTTCGGGCCAGCGCATGATGCTTCTCGACGAACTCTTGGAACTGCTCGAGGGCAAACCGCACCACCTTTATATCGAGACTAAGCACCCCTCCGGGCAGGGCGACATCCTGGAGGAGCAAACGGTGCTGCGCCTGCGTTATGCGGGGCTTTTCGATGACCCCCGGATCCACGTCATTTCCTTTTCCCACCACGCCATCCGCCGCATGCAGAATTTGGCGCCGCACATGGACCGGATTTATCTTCGTCGCGATTGGGAGCGCCACGTCAACCGCCCCGATGTCATGCTGTCCAGGCCCACCGCGCTTGGCGTATCGTTGCTGCGCGCGAAGCTGCGTCCGGCGATTATCGGCGCGCAGGGATTGCCTACCTACCTGTGGACCGTAGACAAGCCGGAGGATATGAAGTGGGCGTGGGCTAACGGGGTAGATATGCTCGCCACCAATCAACCCGAAGTGGCCCTACATGCCATTGAGCTCTAGTAAGCAGGTATCTTGGAGGCATGGCCAAGAAGAAAAAGAACAAGGAACAGCTGCCTGAGGGCATGTCCCGCCGCCAGGCAAAGCTCGCTGCCCGCGCCAAGGAGCGCGCCGCCCTGGAAAAGGATCCCCGCCCCTACGGCGGACTTGCTGCGGAGGCCTCCCTGGTCGCCATGCAGGAGTTCGTCCCCTCCGCTTTTGCCAAGCTTGACGTCAAAGGCTGCGACAAGAACGTGTATGTAGCCACCGTCCTGCCGGGTGCTTCTGCTGCGCTCATTCGTGACACCGAATTTGGCGGCGATGCCTTCGTGGGCCTGCAGGTACAGTCCCACACCCACAACCCGGGCCGCGACCTCGCCTTTGCCCTTAACTGGGTGAAGAATAACGAGCCCGGCGCCACCCTGGAATCCACCGCGGCTGACGGCTCGGAGCCGAAGCTGGAGGAGCTTATCGATGCCTCCGCTACCCTCGACGTGCAGGTTCACCAGGACTTCGAATGGTGGATCCCGGAGGGCGCACAGGTCACCCCGCAGATTGCGCAGTCGCTACGCGCCGCAAATGATTCCGTCATCGAGTCCCACGAGGTGGGCGAGAACATCACCGGTGCGGCCTTCTGGGCAAATGCCGGCGGCGGCAAGGCCCACATCCGTTGGGTCCGCCCGAATGATGATGAAGCCGCATTCCTGAACGCTTTGGCGCGCGTCGCCGCCCGCGGTGAGCTGAACTTGGGCGAGGGCACCAAGTTCGCCGGTGTCTTCCGCACCCACGGTCTTATTGCTCCGGTCTTCGACTTGGATCCAGAGGTTGACCACGCTTCCTATGAGGATCACCTCACCCGCGTGGACAAGGCATTGGAGGAAGAAATCTCTAATGATGCCCAGCTGAGCGCCGATGAGCGCAAGCAGCTAGAAAACATCAAGTCCCGCCAGGTGACCCTGCGCTAAAGACAGGAAAATGGCCCTTCCCCGGTAGAGGAAGGGCCATTTTTTGATCGCTATTTGAGGGAATCCCACAACCCGGCGGCTGCTTCATCGTCCCAGAGGACGACGTTGCCTACCTCGGTATCTTGGAATCCGCCGATGGGGACGGTCTCGGTGTCTACACCGGAGCCCATGGCCAGTGCCACGCGGGCGAGGTGCCAGACGTGGTCGCCCTCGCCCACGATGAACGAGGAGGCGGTGTGGTTGACCAAGGAGAAGGCGCGGAATGGGTTGATCAGGGTGGCTGGGGAAGCAACCTTGTCCAGCAATGCGGAGAAGAATTCGCGCTGTCGCTGCACGCGGTCAAGGTCACCCATGGCGGTGGCGCGGGTGCGCACGTAACCGAGGGCGTCGCGGCCCTTGAGCTTTTGGCAGCCGTCTTGGAGATCAATGCCGGCCAGCGGGTCATTGATGGGTTCTTTCACGCACACGTCTACGCCGCCGACGGAGTCGACCACATTGGCTAGGCCACCCATGCCGATCTCGGCATAGTGGTCGATGTGCAAACCGGTCGTGCCCTCGACGGTTTGGGCAAGCAGCTGCGGCCCACCGTAGGTAAAGGCGGCATTGATCTTGTCCATGCCGAAACCGGGGACTTCCACGTAGCTATCACGTGGGATGGAAACGAGCTTGGCCTTGCCGGTGCGAGGGATGTGCAGCAGCATGATGGTATCGGTGCGGCCTTCGCCCACATCACCACCGGTGCCGAGCTCCGCCTGCTGTTCCTCGCTGAGGCCTTGGCGGGAATCGGAACCGACGAGCAACCAATTGGTGCCAGCGGTATTAGACACCTGTTCTTCTGGCAGCGCCTCCACGCGGGTGAGGCGGGCATCGGCCCAGAACATGAAGACGAGGTTGAATACCAGTAGGACAACGAGCGCCAAGCCAACGCAGCCGAGGGCGCGCTTGGCCGGATTGACCTTTTTACGCCGGCTATGCGGGCGCTGCCGGGGTGCCGGGCGTGGCGCGGTGCGACGAGGTGGGCGCTGCTGCGCGCGGTACTGGCTGGGGTAGCGGCTCGGCGTTGGCGGCGGAGTGCGGCGCTGGGGCTGTTGCTGTGGCTGCGGAGCGCGAAAGGATTGTTGCTCGGGTTCCACGCGCCGCGGTGCCGGGCGGGCGGAGGAACGGCGTCGAATGGGGCGGCCGTATCGATCCTTGAGGGGACGTCCATCGGCCCCAAGGACGAATTCAGTGGAGGAGTCGTCGCCGGCGCGGCGGGCCTCCCTATGCGGATCTCGTCCTGATTCAGTCATGCGCTATACCTTACAAGGAGCAGGGAGTAACGCCTGCTTCGCGACGTCCCCTTAAGGGCATTTTCACAGGAAGGAATAACCCACGAATGCGACGGCGTCGATAAGAAAATGCGCTATGACCAGCGGCCATACCCGCCCCGTGCGGTGGTAGTAATAGCCGTAGATTAACCCCATGATGATATTGCCAAAGCCAGCGGAAACTCCCTGGTAGAGGTGGTAGGAACCGCGGAGAATGGAGCTTGCGGCCAGCGTGGCTGGCAGCGACCAGCGGGCCTGGCGCAAGCGCGTCATCAGCCACATCACGACCACGGTTTCCTCCGCGAAGGCGTTGGCAGCGGCCTTGAGGAGGGAAACGGGGATTTCCACCCAGGCATTGGCGAAGTCGCCGGGAATGACCTCCTTGCTCCACCCAAAATGCACCGCCGCGAAATACAGGGCGAGTCCCGGGATGCCAATGAGAGCGGCAAGCCCTGCGCCTTCTAGCCAGTCGCGGGCGCGGTGGGGCCGGGGCACTATGTGATCCTTGGCCAGCAGGAAAAGCGCTAAGGCTCCATAGGAAAAGAGTACGGCGGCCGAGCACAGCTGCAGTCCCATATCCACCCAGGCAAGAGAGGACTGGCTGGAATTGAGCGTGACCGATTGTTCGTCGAGCCGCTGCGGCGCGGCCAGGGAATTGATGAGGTTTAACACCGCCCGCACCCCGGAAATGCCAAAGGTGAGGGTAAGGACGATGAGCAGTTCGGCGCGTAGGGACTTGGTCATGGGTGGAGGATGTGGGCGAGGCCGAGCAGGGCGGCGTCGGAAAGCGTAATGCCTCCCAGGTGCACGCCTACCGGCGGGTGATTGGGAACGGCCCATGGCACGGAAATGGCTGGCAGGCGGGCCATGTTGAAGAGGGAACCCCACGGAGACCACCGGGTCTGGGCTGCGAAATTCTCCGCATGGGGCAAGGACAGGAAGTGGCCGGTGCGCGGCGGGTCCGTGGTGAGCATCGGGGTGAGGATGGCATCGACGCCCCATTCCCGGGCCAGCAAGTCGGGCAGCTGCCGGACATGCGCCCGCGCCGCGGCCAGCTCAGCGGAGCTCACGCGCCGGCCCTGCTGGGCAATCCACTCCGCATAGCCTGCCGCTGGGTTCAACCCCGCCAAGCGGGAGGTAAAGGTCGTGCGGAAATGCGCAAAGGTGGCCCGGGCCTGCGGATACGGGGAAATGGGCACCACGGTGAAGCCGGCAGCTTGTAGGCGTTGGGCGGCCTCGCGGGCGGCGCGCAGGTGGTGGGCATCGACGTTGGCGTCGCAAAACAGCGGCTCTACGAGCAGGCCAATGCGGGCGCGCGGGGTGATCATGCGGTGGCCATGCAGAAAGGCATTATCGGCCACGGTCCGGGTGATAAAGCCCTGCACACCCAGTTCATCACCTGCCGGTTTAAAGCCCACCACGCCGCAGGCCGCGGCCGGCACTCGGATGGAACCGCCGCCATCGCTGGCGTGCGCCGCGCGCAGCAACCCCCGCGCGACCTGTACCGCCGCACCACCCGAGGAACCACCCGGAGTGCAGCCGGGATAGAGGGGATTATAGGGATGGGGCAGGCCTACTGGTTCCGTATCTACGCGCAGACCCAACTCCGGGGTGGAGGATTTACCGATGATGCGCGCACCCTGCTTCTCCAAGGCTTCAATAAAGGCATCGCTGCGCTCGGGGTAGTAGGTGCGATCGACATTTCCCAAGGTAGTAGGCATGCCGCGGACATCGCAGAGATCCTTAGCGGAGAGGACCCAGCCGGTCAGCCGGCCTCGGCCGGAGGGCTCGCGGTCTACATCCAGGTAGGTGAAACCGTGTTCCTCGGGGGCAAGACCGTGCAGATCCGCGCGGAGTTGTTCTACGGAAAAGTCCATGGGGCACCAGTCTAGTGGGCTAAGGTGACGTGCATGACTACCACCATCGCCTTCCTGGGGCCAGCCGGAACCTTCACGGAAGCCGCCGTGCATAAGTTTGCCGCGCACCTGCCGCAGGTAGAGACCATGCCGGTTGGCTCGCCTTCGGAGGCCGTGGCCGCCGTGCGCGCCGGGCACGCCGAGTACGCCTGTGTAGCCATTGAAAATTCCGTCGATGGTGCGGTCACCACCACCTTTGATGCGCTGGTTGAAGCCGAACCGGTGCAGATTTACCGCGAGGTGGATATCCCCGTGGCCTTTAGCATCATGACCCGGCAAGGCGCGGGTGACATTGCGCGGCTGAGCACCCACCCGGTGGCGTTCCAGCAAATCCGCGGTTGGGTAAAAGACAATCTGCCGGAGGCAGAGTTCGTGCCGGCCAGTTCCAATGCTGCGGCGGCCGAGGCTGTAGCCCGTGGGGAAGCGGATGCGGCCGCAGCGCCGGCGCGGGCCGCCGAGATCTTCGGCCTGGAGACCATCGCCCAGAGCGTGGCGGATGTTGAGGGTGCCGCAACGCGCTTTGTCCTGGTGGGGCGTCCGGGAAAACCCACTGCGCGAACGGGCCAGGACCGCACCAGCGTCATCTTCACCCTGCCAAATGAACCGGGCAGCCTGGTGGGGGCGTTGCAGGACTTTGCGCACCGCGGGGTGGACCTGTCCCGGATTGAGTCGCGCCCCACGCGGGAGGCCTTTGGTACGTACCGCTTCTACGTGGACCTCATCGGGCACATTGACGATCAACCGGTGGCGGAGGCGCTGCGGGCCTTGTGGTTGCGGGCAGAGGACTTGCTTTTCCTTGGCTCCTGGCCGGCGGCAACGCCCGCGGGCAAGCCACCGCGCGATCTGGCAGCGGCGGATGATTGGGTAGCGCGGGCACGCAGGGGCCAATAATCTAGAAGCATGCCCGGAAGAATTATCCTGCTGCGCCACGGCCAGACCTATTCCAATATTTCCCGCTTCCTCGATACCCGCCCGCCCGGGGCAGAGCTTACCGAGCGCGGGCGCGACCAAGCTACGGAGGTAGGCCGTGAGCTAGCGCAGTTGGTGGGCGAGCGCGAGGTGGAATTTAAATGCTCCATTGCCCTGCGCGCTCAGCAGACCGCGATGCTGGCGGCACGCGCCTTTGAGCAGGAGCGCGGCATGCCGGAATTTTCCCAGCGGGTTGACGTAATTGCCGGCGTGCACGAAATTTTCGCCGGTGACTGGGAGATGGACGGTAGCGAGGATGCCCATAGGTCGCACATGGTGGCCATGCGTGGCTGGTGCGATGGCGAGCGCGGCGCCGGGATGGAAGGCGGCGAGACCTTGGATGATGTGCTGGCGCGCTACCAGCCGGTGCTGGAGGGCATTGCGGAGCAGCTTGCCGACGACCACGATGTCATCCTTGTCAGCCACGGCGCCGCCATCCGCGTGGTCACCAAACACGCCACGGGTGTTGATGCCGACTTTGCCTATACCGGCTACCTGGCCAATTGCCGCTTTATGGTGATGGAACCGCGCGGCAAGGACTTTGGTGAGTGGACGTTGACCCGGTGGGCGGATACGGAGCTCTAGCCCCAGCCCAAGCGGTGCAGCTCCTCTTCCTCGAGGCCAAAGTAATGGCCGAGTTCGTGGAATACGGTGACTTTGACCTGCTCTGCTAATTCTTCCTCGCTGCCGGACCAGCGCTGCAGCGTGTTGCGGTAAATGAAGATCGCATCGGGCAGGAAACCGGTGTGATCGAAGGTGCGGTGGGGCAGTGCCACGCCCTCGTAGAGCCCTAGCAACATAGGGTTATCGGGGTTTTCATCTTCGACCAAAATGACGAGGTTGCGCATGCGGCGCACGAATTCCTCGGGGACTTGATCCAGCGCCTCGTTGACCATCTCATCGAAGCGCTCTTCCGATACCTCCACCATTAGGGCGCTGGGGCCGGGGCGGGGGCGGCAGACTCGGGTGCCGGGCTCTTGTCCTTGTCCTCACGCAGTGGATTGCGCTCGGGGCGTTCCTCCGGCGGTTGGCCGTCGATAGTCAGCGCTTGGCGGCCACCGGTAGCGGAACCGGTGATGGCAGAGAAACCGCCGCCTTCGCGGGCATGCACAAGGGAGCAATTGACGGACTTGGTGCCGCCATTCCACGAGGCCTCGGTGATAGAGCCCCAGAATGGTTGCAGCGTGGACTGGTAGAGCTGCTCCTCGCCGCCAAGGTAGTCCTCGGTGGCAGCGGTACACGTATCGGATAAGAACTTGTCCATATCCTTGCCGTCCGGGTAGCCGTCAGGGAACTGCTTGCCCACATCGATGACGGAAACGGTCTCCATCTGGTGGGGCTTAGCGCAGTCAACGACGTGCGGAACCTGCTTGTCATCGATGGCCAAGCACTCGCCCGGCTTGGCGAGGTTTGCCTGCTCGGAGGCCTCGACGTTGCCGGTAGTAAGCTGCGGTACACCGTGATCATCGGTGGTTTGCAGGCCGCATAGCAAGGTGCGGTCGCCGCGATCCCAGGCGGACTGCGGCGGCAGAATGGACGCCACATCGTACTTGCCATTCGGATCCCACTTACCGTGCAGGTAGCCCACAGTGGCGGATTCGCACAGCTCATCGCGCAATTGGTGTTGGCGGGTAAGCGCTGGGCGGGTGGCATCAGGGCCGAATTCGCTGGTGGGGTAGACGCTCAGGTCTTCGGTCTTGGAAACTTCGAAGCGGTGCTGTTCGGAGCACGGTACTTCCTTGAACCCGGTGGCGGAGCCATCCTGGGCGATGTCCCACGTCAAGCAAGCGCCGGCGGCCGCAGCGGTGAAGGGCTCCGGTTTAGGAGCGGCGGTTTCTGAAGTATCCCCGCTATTGTGCTGCTGGGCAGCGGTAGTGTCTTCGCCGCCCGATTTGTGGGAGCTGATAACGCCATAGATGCCCATGAAAACGGCCGCCGCGATTGCCGCAATCAAGACAATCTGGACGGCCACAGCGGAACGCCACGCAGGTGATTTCTTCATAAGGCCTTTAATCTTACCTTTTAAGCAGGGTGCTGGCTAGATACTGTTCTCCCTAGCCACCCGGGTAGTCAGCCGGTAGCGGTCGGTGCGGTAGACGGAGGAACACCACTCCACCGGCCTATCGCCCGAGCGGGAGTAGCGCACGATGTGTAGCAGCGGGGTGCCCACGGGGACGTCGAGAAGCGGGGCAGTGTCCGCATCGGCGGAAATCGCCGAGACCGTTTGATCCGCATCGGTGATGGGGACGTTAAAGACGGAGTCGAGGATGGCGTAGACCGAATTGTAGGTGTCATTTTCTAGCAGGCTGGGCGCATACGTGGAGTTATACCAGCCGTCATCAATGGAGTAGGGCTCGCCATCGCCCAAGCGCAGGCGGCGCAGGTGAATATGTTCGGTTTGGGCAGGAGTATCAAAAAAGAGGGCGGCATCCTCCGGGGCGCTGCTGCGTCCGCTGGTAAGGATTTTGGAGGAGGCGGTGACGTCTTGTGCGCCCATCTCATCCGAGAATGAGGCCAGGTGGAGCCGGGAGACAAGGGGATTGGGCGCTACGAAGGTGCCCTTACCGCGGACGCGGCGCAATTTTCCGGCCGAGACAAGATCCCCGATGGCGCGGCGGACCGTGATTCGTGACACGCCATACGTTTCTTCAAGAAGCCTCTCGCCGGGCAGGATATCGCCGGGTTTGAGGGTCGTGCGGCACAATTCTTCGAGGATATCGTGCAATTGGGTGTGTTTTGGAACGGGACCGTCCGTAATTGTGCGGGCGGGGAGCTGAACGGCGGACATAAAGCCATCATAATTCGCTGGTTATTACCACCGCAAGATGTTGTCAATACGCTAAACTTACATTCGTGATTGATCTCAAGCTACTCCGCGAAAACCCTGACGTTGTCCGTGCTTCCCAGGTGAACCGAGGTGAGGATCCCTCCCTCGTAGACCAGCTCTTGGAAGCTGATGAGCAGCGCCGCGCTGCTATCCAGAAGGCCGACGAACTGCGCTCCGAGCAGAAGGCTTTTGGCAAGAAGATTGGCCAAGCCTCCCCGGAGGAGCGTCCGGCACTGCTGGAGGGCTCTAATGAGCTGAAGGCCAAGGTCAAGGAGGCGGAAGAGGCACAGTCTGCCGCTGAAGCCAAGGTGGAAGAGCTGCAGTACAAGCTCGATAACGTGGTCGAAGGTGCCCCGGCCGGCGGTGAAGATGACTTCGTAGTGGTCGAAGAAGTAGGCCAGATTCCTGAGTTCGACTTCGAGCCAAAGGACCACCTTGAGTTGGGTGAGTCCCTCGGTCTCATTGACGTCAAGCGTGGCGCCAAGGTAGGCGGCGCTCGTTTCTACTACCTCACTGGCGATGGCGCCTTCCTGCAGCTGGGAATGCTGATGCTCGCGGCGCAGAAGGCGCGCGAAGCTGGCTTCAAGCTGATGATCCCGCCAGTTCTGGTTCGCCCAGATATTATGTCCGGCACTGGTTTCTTGGGCCAGCACTCCGATGAGATTTACTACCTGCCGGCCGACGATATGTACCTGGTCGGTACCTCTGAGGTGGCCCTTGCTGGTTACCACAAGGATGAGATCATCGACCTCTCCAATGGCCCGCTGCAGTATGCCGGCTGGTCCTCCTGCTTCCGCCGTGAGGCTGGCTCCCACGGTAAGGACACTCGCGGCATCCTGCGCGTCCACCAATTCGACAAGCTGGAGATGTTTGTCTACTGCAAGCCGGAGGACGCGGAAGAAATGCACCAGCGCCTTCTGTCCATGGAAAAGGACATGCTTGCAGCCATGGAACTGCCTTACCGCACCATCGACATTGCCGGTGGCGACCTCGGTTCTTCGGCGGCCCGCAAGTTCGACAATGAGGCTTGGGTTCCCACCCAAGGCACCTACCGTGAGCTGACCTCCACCTCGAACTGCACTACCTTCCAGGCTCGCCGCCTGTCCACCCGCTACCGCGACGAGAACGGCAAGACCCAGACCGCAGCTACCCTGAACGGCACGCTGGCGACTACCCGCTGGCTCGTCGCCATTCTGGAAAACCACCAGCAGGCCGACGGCTCCGTCGTTGTCCCTGAGGCCCTGCGCCCGTTCGTGGGCAAGGATGTCCTGACCCCGCAGTAAGTCCGCCGTCGTCCTGGAGAGTTATGAACGCTGCGACGAATTTCCTGTACCGCCAGATCACCCACATTGGCAGGGGGGTGACTCTGGCACAGGGATTAAAAATGCGCCTTTCGGGGGAAGAAAATATCCCCGATAAGGGCGGCGCGGTGTTGGTCTGCAACCACACCGGCTACATGGATTTCCTCTTCGGCGCCTTTTTGGCCTATCGCAAGAAGCGTCTGGTGCGCTTCTTGGCTAAGGCTGGAATCTTCAAAGCACCGGTGGCGGGTCCGTTGTTGAAGGCCATGCATCACGTGCCAGTTGACCGTATAGATGGCAGCGCCTCCTTCCGCCAAGCGGTACAGCTGGCCAAGGACGGCGAACTCGTGGGCGTGTTTTCTGAAGGCACAATTTCCCGCAGCTTTGAAATCCGCAGCATGAAAAGTGGCGCCTCCCGCATTGCCTATGAGGCGGGGGTGCCGGTAGTCCCACAGGTCATTTTTGGTTCGCAGCGCCTGTGGACCAAGGGACACAAAAAGAACCTGGGACGGACCAAGACCCCTGTCTTTATTACCGCCCTCGAACCGTACTATCCCACCGGCGATGCGGAGGCTGATACCGCGGAGATTCGACGCCGCATGCAAGAGGCATTGGAAGGGCTATGGGAACAGTACGAAGCCGAATTTGGACCCATGCCTGCCGGTGAATACTGGGTGCCCGCCCGTAAAGGTGGAGGGGCTCCTACCCTTGAAGAGGCAGAAGCTCGAGATGCTGAAGTAGAAACCGAGCGCCACCGCGTACGCCGGTTGCGCGACGATCTAGTGGGCCTCAAAGAACGGGTCTCCGTTACTACGGTTGACTTGGTGCGCAACCACATGGCCGCCGCCAAGGGAGCGGACGGGGAGGAGCCAAAGAATAAGGCGCGGACCGCCCCGGAGACCCTGGAGTGGATCAAGAACAACCTCAACGCCGTGGTAGAAGAGGCAACCCGCGGCTTGGATGAAGGTCGCGATAAGGTCGCGGATATCATGGCGCAGCTGAAGTCGGATGTGGCGCAAACCCAAGCGTCCATCACGGCCAGCAGTAAGGAGATATGGGCTGGTTCCGTAGCGGAGCAGGGCCTGTTGGCGGCAGCCACCCAATCCCGGCTTATCGTTTCGCGCTTGCCACACCGCATGAAGGCGCAATTTTCTTCCATCCCCCGCGTGGTAGTGGCGCAGAGCAGCGCGCTGAATTGGGAAGATGGCGCGCTAACTCCGCGATTGCACAAGGCTTTGGCAGATATCTACCCGGCGGCCGAAGTCCTGATCGTGATATCACCCGCCGGTGAAGTGGAAGTTCCGCAAGCCGTGTGGAGCGTTGTCGTTGATGAGGACGCTGTGCAGCCGCGACTCGATACCGATGCACTGTCCGTCACTGCCGCGACTGCGGTACAAGGCGTGGAGCGCATCCTTGAGGATCTGCAAGCTAAACCGGAGGAGACCCTGGTTTTTGCTAACGAGCCAGGAGATGAGGATTTCCTTGACCGGATGCCGGTGGTGGCTTTGGAAACTGCCCCTATCGAGGTGGTCAAAGGCGCTCAGGCGGTCACTTATTCTGCCGAGAAAGCCGGAATGCCCGAAGTGCTTGAAGCAATGGCGCGGTTAGCGCAGAAATAGCGAAGGATTTTCGTCCGCTTTGCACCCCCGCGAGGGGGTGGTTTTTCTTTTTGAATGTCTAAGTATTTTAAGAAAACTGACTGCTTACGGGCCTGAAACTTACGTGTGAGTAACCACATGTGTAACTCGCGTCCGTGACTCCTAACATAGATTTCAGGAGATAAAGTCTCTGCAGCCGCGGTGTGATACTTTCCACCGAAACCACAATTCACTGCTTTTGGCTGTGCTTTTGCCATCTCATTCATGGATTTATGGCGCAGGCACATGCAAGCACCAAGGAAGGAGATGCGGTCAGTAATGACCCAGCAAAGCAACCAATCCTTTAACCCCGAATACTTTGAAAATCTATGGAATGGATACGCGGATGAGGACTACGACGTAGTCATTATTGGTGGCGGTTCCGTGGGCGCCGGTGCGGCAGCAGACGCCGCTACCCGTGGCCTCAAGACCGCCGTCATTGAGGCACGCGACTTCGCCGCAGGTACCTCTTCCCGCTCCTCCAAGATGTTCCACGGTGGTCTGCGCTACCTGGCCATGTTTGACTTCCGCCTAGTGGCGGAGTCCCTCAAGGAGCGCGAGCTGAACATGTCTACCCTGGCACCCCACCTAGTGAAGCCGCTGAAGTTCATCTTCCCGCTGACCCACCACGTATGGGAGCGCGTGATGATGTTCGGCGGCTTTACTCTTTATGACCTCATGGGTGGCGCCAAGAGCGTCCCTATGCAAAAGCACCTGACCCGAAAGGGCGTGCTTAAGGTAACTCCGGGCCTGAAAGAAGATGCCATTGTGGGCGGCGTGCGTTACTACGACACCCTGGTTGATGACGCCCGCCACACCATGACCGTGCTGCGTACCGCCGCCGAGTATGGTGCCGATGTACGTACCAATACCGAGGTCATTGGCTTTGACAAGGATCGCGGCGGCCGCATCGTAGGCGCGAAGGTTCGCGATACCGCCACCGGCCGCGAGACCACCGTGCGCGGCAAGGTCTTTATCAACGCCACCGGTGTGTGGAATGACAAGATTCAAGAGATGGCCGGCGTGGAGGGCAAGTTCACCGTGCACGCCTCCAAGGGCGTGCACATCGTCGTGCCGAAGGATGCGCTCGATGCAGAGGCGGCCCTGTGCTTCGTCACCGAAAAGTCCGTCCTCTTCGTTATCCCGTGGGGCGAGTACTGGATCATCGGTACCACCGATACCGATTGGGAAAAGGGTCTCTCCTTGCCGGATCCGGCACCGACCAAGTCCGATATTGACTACATCTTGGATCAGGTTAACCAGCGCGTTCGCCGCAAGATCACCCGCGATGACATCGTGGGCGTTTACTCCGGCCTGCGCCCGCTGCTGTCCGGCAAGTCCGATTCCACCACCAACCTTTCCCGCAACCACGCCGTCGCACGCGTGGCCCCAGGCATGGTCTCTGTCGCCGGTGGTAAGTACACCACGTACCGCGTCATCGGTAAGGATGCCGTGGACCTGGCAGTGGAAGAGCTGGATACCAAGGTCCCAGAGTCCATTACCGAGCAAACCCCGATCTTGGGCGCCGCTGGCTACCATGCCCTAGCTAACCAGGTCCCGTCCTTGGCTCGTCGCTACAACCTGAGCGAGAAGTTCATTGAGCACCTGCTCGGCCGCTATGGATCCCTGCTGGGTGAGGTTTTGGCACCCGCAGCTGAGGATGCCTCCCTGCTCGAGCCAGTGCCAGGTGCCGAGTCCTACCTGTGGGCCGAGGTCCGCTACGCCGTCACCCACGAGGGTGCATTGCACTTGGAAGACATCCTGTCCCGCCGCCTGCGCATCGCCATCGAGTTCGGCGACCGCGGTGTGAACGCCGCCCCGGCCGTTGCTGATTTTGTAGCACCGCTGCTGGGCTGGAGCGACGCCGACAAGGAGCGCGAGGTATCCCAATTCAAGGCCCACACCCAGGCCGAACTTGAAGCAGAAGCTGCGGTAACTGACCGTGAGGCCAATGACATTTTGGTACGCGCAGGATCCGCCCGACCCACCCAAAACGAGGTATAAGTTATGACCGGATTTGATGCATTCCTGTGGGAGTTTATCGGCACTGCGTTGCTGCTCCTTCTAGGTAACGGCGTATGTGCGCTGGTAAACCTGCGCACCTCTGGCGCGCGCGGCTCCGATTGGGTCGTTATCGCCCTGGGTTGGGGCATGGCAGTCTTCGTCGGCGCGAGCGTGGCCGATCCCACGGGTGGGCACCTTAACCCCGCCGTCACCGTAATGTTGGCCGTCAATGGCTCGCTCGAGTGGTCTCTGGTGCCGTACTACTTCCTGGGCCAGATCCTCGGCGCTATCCTCGGTGCCATCCTGGCATGGGCTGCCTTCAAGCAGCTTTTCGACGCCAATAATTACGACGACGCCGGAAACGTCACCGGCGCCAATAAGGACACCAACGGTATCTTCTTTACCAAGCCGGCACATCCTAAGAACGGCTGGAATGCGGTGACGGAGTTCATCGCCACCTGCGTGCTGTTGATGTTCATTGCCTTCGGCCCCACCGGCGGCGAGCTTGGCCCAATGAGCTACTTTGCCGTTGCTTTCGTCGTGGTGGCGGTCGGCCTGTCCCTTGGTACCCCTACGGGTTATGCCATCAATCCGGTCCGTGACCTGGGCCCGCGAATTGCTTATGCATTCATCTTGCCCATCCAGGACAAAGGCAGCGCGAACTGGGGCTATGCCTGGGTCCCCATCGTGGCCCCGTTGGTCGCGGCCGTAGCCGTTGGCCTGTTGTCCGTTGCGCTCTAATTCCATCTTCGTATAGGAGACTAGACACATGACTAACAAGAAATACGTCGCCGCTATCGACCAGGGAACCACGTCGACGCGCTGCATCATCTTTGACCACAACGGCGAGCAGGCTGCCGTTGGCCAGCTCGAGCACGAGCAGATCTTCCCGGAGAAGGGCTGGGTAGAACACGACCCAGAAGAAATCTGGAGCAATACCCGTCGCGCCGTCGGTGAGGCTCTTGCCAATGGCGATATCACCGTCGAAGACATTGACTCGGTAGGTATTACCAACCAGCGTGAGACCACCGTGGTGTGGGATAAGCACACTGGTAAGCCGGTCTACAACGCCATTGTCTGGCAAGATACCCGTACCACCGCCATCTGTAAGGAACTCTCGGGTGAGGAAGGACCGGAAAAGTGGCGCCGCCGCACCGGTCTCATCATCAACTCCTACCCGGCGGGACCGAAGGTGAAGTGGATCCTCGATAACGTCGAAGGCGCCCGCGAGCGTGCCGAGGCAGGCGACCTGCTCTTCGGCACCATCGATAGCTGGCTGCTGTGGAACCTCACCGGCGGCGCCGAGGGCGATGCCGGCCGCGAAGCGCTGCACGCCACCGACGTCACCAACGCCTCCCGCACCTTGCTTATGGACATCGAAAAGCTGGAGTGGGATGAGGAACTGTGTAAGGAAATGGGCATCCCGATGTCCATGCTGCCGGAGATCCGCCCGTCCCTGGGCGATTTCCGTACCGTGCGTGAGCGCGGCTCGCTTTCCGGCGTGCCTATCCGCGCCATCCTGGGTGACCAGCAGTCCGCGATGTTCGGCCAGGGCTGCTTCCGCGCAGGTTCCGCAAAGAATACTTACGGCACCGGCCTGTTCCTCCTGCTGAATACGGGCACCACCCCGAAGTTCTCCGAGAACGGCCTGCTGACCACCGTCTGCTTCCAGCGCGAAGGCGAGCGCCCCGTGTATGCCCTCGAGGGTTCTGTATCTATGGGCGGTTCCCTGGTGCAGTGGCTGCGCGATAACCTGCAGCTCATCCCCAACGCTGCGTCCATCGAAAACCTCGCGCGCGAAGTTAAGGACAACGGCGGCGTTTATATCGTGCCCGCCTTCTCCGGACTCTTCGCTCCGTACTGGCGCCCAGATGCCCGCGGCGTCATCGTGGGCCTTACCCGCTTTGCCAACCGCAAGCACTTGGCCCGCGCCGTGCTCGAATCCACCGCGTACCAGACGCGCGATGTTGCCGACGCTATGGTGGCGGACTCCGGCGTGGAGATTACCGAGCTGCGCGTGGATGGTGGCATGACCATGAATGAACTGCTGATGCAGTTCCAGTCCGATATCCTCGGCGTGGAAGTACACCGCCCGAAGAATATCGAGACCACCGCTACCGGTGCTGCCTTCGCGGCAGGCTTGGACCATGGCTTCTGGGATGATCTCAGCGTCCTGGGCAGCCAGACCGGAGACATGAAGGTATTCAAGCCGAAGCGCGATAAGGAAGAGGTAGAGGGGCTCTACCGCGACTGGAAGCGCGCAATTAAGCGTTCCCTGGAGTGGGAGGATAATGAGGACGAGGACCTGAACATCTAAGTCCTGACGTAAACTCGCGGGTATGGAGAATTTCCCTGCCCGCGCGCCTCGCCTCATCGCGAGCGATATTGACGGCACCCTGCTGGACCGCAACCACCGCGTCCCGCGTCGCAACCGTGACGCCGTGGCGCGGGCAGTCCAACAGGGTGCCTATTTTGCGCTTTCTACCGGCCGTCCGTTTCGCTGGATTGCCCCGGTGCTGGAGCAGCTGCCCGTGCGGCCGGTATGCGTGACCTCGAATGGTGCTGTGTTGTATGACTCCGCGGAGGATCGGGTGATGTCCGCCCACGAGCTTTCGCCCGCCGCGTTGGCGGAGGTGGTGGACGTGGCCCAGACCGTACTGGGCACCGTGGGCTTTGGCGCGGAGCGGGCAGGGGGCTCGCTTGCCGACGCCGTCGAGGACCTCTTCGTAGTCGAGCGGCACTACTCCGAAAACGCCCTCTTTGAAGGCTTTGGCGTGGTCAGCATGGGCGAGCTAGTGGGGCAGCCGGCGGTAAAGTTCCTCATCCGCAACACGGACTACTCCGCCCCAGAGCTCTATGAGCTCATTGCGCCGCACATCGATCCGGATCTCGCGCACCTGACCTATTCCATGCAGGAAGGAATCTTGGAGGTTGCCGCGCCCAATGTGACTAAGCGCCGCGGGGTGGAATGGCTGGCGGAGCACACCGGGGTCGCCCAGCAAGAGACTATTGCCTTTGGGGATATGCCCAACGATATCGAAATGCTGACGTGGGCCGGCTGTGGCGTGGCCATGGAAAACGCCCACCCGGAGGTAAAGGCGGCCGCGGATGCGGTCACCGTGGCTAACCACCAGGCGGGCGTCGCTAAGGTGCTAGAGCGCTGGTTCTAGTCGGTGAAGATGTCTACCTTTTCCGTTTCGGTGTTGTAGACAATCTCGCCACCCTGGAACTTCACGCGGATTTCCTTGCCATTCTTTTCCTCGTTGGAGGTCGGCAGGCCGAGCTTGGAGGCATTATCGCCCTCGGACCACTTCTTGGCAATCTCGCCCGTCAGCGCCTTGGTGCCGGACTCCTTGGAGGAGAGCACCACGCCATTTTGGAAGAGCTGGTAGAGGATCTTGCCGCCGTCGGTAGTATCCGGGCCGCCGACTGCCAAGCCTAGGACTGGGCCGAAAGCGTTGAGGACGGAGGTCCACGATTCCTTCAGGCCTTCGTTGCTGGAGACCTGGACAACCTTGTTGACAATCTCCGGGATATCGCCGGTGGTCAGGTTGCCCGCCACCTTCTGATCGGTATCAGGCTTCTGCAGGCGCTCATTGGCGATGAGCACGCCGAAGACGGCGGCAGCGATGCCGGCAAGGGCGGAGATAGTGGAGACCGGTACCTCGACCTCGCCAAGCGAGGACATGATTTCTCCGCCCACCTGTTGCGGGGTCTTGGGGGTATTTGGTTGCGGGGTCTTGGGGGTATTTGGCTGTGGAGACTCTTGCCAGTTCAGGTCCGTGCTGTTCTTGCCGGACTTGATGGCATCCGCCTTGCGCTTGGTATTCTTTCGAATCTCGTCCCAGTGGCGCGTGGTGTACTGGCCCGGGCAAGCCGTGTAGTGGAAATCGTTGTGGCCCGCGAAGGCCGGCACGGTGGCCGTGGTTCCTGCAGGGAACTTGGAGCCGTTGAATCCGCCGGAGTACAAGCTGGCCTTGCCCATTGGATCGATGCCAGAAATAGCGGCCTTCCAGCCGGCAATCTCCGCCACGGAGTTGAGCATCTCGCGGGAAGGCTCGGTTTCCTCGTAGTTGCCAATCATGGAAATGCCCCAGTTATTGGAGTTGAAGCCACCCACGTGGGCGCCCTGTACGGCCTTGTCCAAGCCGCCGTAGCGGCCTTCGTAGATGGTGCCGAATTTATCCACCAGCACGTTATAGCCGATATCGCACCAACCCAGGGTCTGCGCATGGTAGTCGTAGGCACCGCGTACCTGTGCCGCCGCCTGCGCGCGGGTGTAGTTATTGCTACCCGCGGTGTGGTGCAGGGTCATGGCCTTGATGCCATCGTCGTAGGTTGGCTGCTGGCAGCGCTTAGATTCGTCTGCTCCCCAGCCGGCGCGGGTGACTACCTTGGGCATGCCCGCGGTTTCTGCGGTGGGCTCGATGGCTTCGCCTTCTTGGGCGTTGCCGTCGATAAACACGGCGTCGAGATCCGCAACCTGGGTGCGCTCATCGGCCACGGGGGAGATATCGCCGACGTTGTACGCAAGCGGCGCGGGGCGGTTGGCATCAGCGCCCTTGGCGGCCTTGTCCAGGAGGGAGTCTTCCTTCTTGTCGAGGTTGGAACCGGTCACGAGGTCAACGTTGGCCATAGAAACCTGCACATCGTTGGTATCGCCCACGAAGATGAGTTCGGTGCCGTTCTTGCCCTCGGTGTAATTCATTGCATCCATGGGCAGCCACTCGCTCCAGGAACCGTCCTGCTGCTTGGAGCGGACGAAGGAGTTGATATCTCGCTTGCCCTCCCAGGTGACGGCGAACATGTTGAAGGTTTCGTCGCGGTGGAACTGCTTGACCGCGCGGCGGCTTTCGCCTTCGCCCTGAGCGGCTACGGCTGGGTCATCGACGACGATGGATTCGCCGTCACTGAAGCTAGAGGAGGAATTTTTGACCTCAATGGGACCGCCGTTGCCGGAGTCTTGGGTCTTGAGAACTTGCTGTCCGCCGAATGCGGCCGTCACGGCGAGCGCGATGGAGGTGACCGCCGCGATGACGGGGGTGGACCATTTTGACCTGGTGGGTACTAGTCGACGTCGTTGTTGCACTGTTATCTCCCTAGGGTTGTGCAGCTGTAAAAACCGTTGCCAAAGTTAAGAGTTGATAGTGATGGTACGTTTGTGACCTCTGTGAAATCTGTTGCGACACGCCGATGCACCGTGTCAGCTGCCGTAGTGCAATAAAGTGGAGGCCATGACTTCTTATGACCTCATCGTTGTTGGCTCTGGATTTTTTGGTCTAACGGTTGCCGAGCGCGCCGCTAGCCAGCTGGATAAGAAGGTGCTCATTGTGGAGCGCCGCAATCACCTCGGCGGCAATGCCTACTCCGAGGCCGAACCCACCACCGGAATCGAGGTGCACAAGTACGGCGCGCACCTCTTCCACACCTCTAATAAACGCGTGTGGGATTACTGCAATAAGTTCACCGACTTCACCGACTACCAGCACCGCGTGTTTGCCATGCACGATGGCACCGCCTACCAATTCCCGATGGGCCTGGGTCTTATCAACCAGTTCTTCGGCCGCTACTACTCCCCGGATGAGGCCCGCCAGCTCATTAAGGATCAGGCCGGCGAATTCTCCCCGGAAGAGGCGCAAAACCTGGAGGAGAAGGCCATCTCGCTCATCGGTCGCCCGCTGTATGAGGCCTTCATTCGCGATTACACCGCAAAGCAGTGGCAGACCGATCCGAAGGAGCTGCCGGCCGCGAATATCACCCGCCTGCCGGTGCGCTATACCTTCAATAACCGCTACTTCAACGACACCTATGAGGGCCTGCCGGTCGACGGCTACGCGGCATGGCTAGAAAACATGGCTGACCACGACAATATTGAGGTCCGCCTGGATACCGATTGGTTCGAGGTGCGCGAAGAGCTGCGCGCCGAGTCCCCAGATGCGCCCGTGGTCTACACCGGCCCACTGGATCGCTACTTTGATTTTGCCGAGGGCGAGCTGGGTTGGCGCACCCTCGACTTTGACTTGGAGGTGCTGGATACCGGTGACTTCCAGGGCACCCCGGTGATGAACTACAACGATGCGGACGTGGACTACACCCGCATCCATGAGTTCCGCCACTTCCACCCGGAGCGCAAGGATAAGTACCCGAAGGATAAGACGGTCATCATGAAGGAGTATTCGCGCTTTGCCGATAAGGGCGATGAGCCGTACTACCCAATCAATACCCCTGAGGACCGCACCAAGCTGGAGGCCTACCGTAAGCTCGCCGCCCAGGAGTCGAAGGATAATAAGGTTCTCTTCGGCGGCCGCCTGGGCACCTACCAGTACCTCGACATGCACATGGCCATTGCCTCCGCGCTGAGCATGTTCGACAACAAGCTGGCTCCGTTCTGGAACGAGGGTAAGGCGCTTGAGCAGGAGCGCGGCCACTAAGCCGAACTTCGTCAACAGAACACTTAACACTCAATACACCACCCAACACACCACACTATGGAGTGTTGGGTGGTGTGTTGTATGTAGTGTTGTGTAGTGTTGCGCAGACCGGGAAAATTATGTTTGAACTGCGAAAGCATACCGTACTGTGAGAATTTCGGACGAGGAACACGTGCGAACACTACACAACACACCACAGTGTGTGTAGTGTTGTGTGTAGTGTTTGAGGGCGTTCAGGAGCGTTGAGCGCTGATAGGGGTGAGTGATTGTGGTCTGGGATGATGACCAGGCGGAGATCGCCGAGATCATTGGAAGCCTGCGATCTCAGGACACCGATACGCGCGCTGTCGAGGTCAAGGCAGCTGCGGGAGGTTTTCCCAAGAAGCTCGTTCGCTCTATCTCTGCCTTTGCTAACGGGACCGGTGGAATCATCATCTTGGGGCTGGATGAAGACAACGGGTTCGTTACGGTACCAGACTTTGATGCTACTGCCATGGCGGATGCCCTGGCTGGCGCATGCGCAGACCTCGTGACCCCGTCGGTTCGCGCCCAGATCGACATTGTTGAGTGGGAGGGCGCGAGCATTGTCGTTGGCACCATTCCCGAATGTGCTCCTTTTGAGAAGCCCTGCTGGGTCGTTTCTCAGTCGAAGTATCACGGCAGCTATATCCGGGTCCATGATGGGGACCGCGTACTAAAGCCATACGAGATCGACCGGCTGGAGGAAAACAAGACCCAGCCGGAATGGGATCTGGAGCCGGTTCCGGCTGCTGACATCGACGATCTGGATCCTGACATTGTGGCCGAGATCTTGGCCCGCGAGCGCTCCATCCATGAACGCATTTTTGGACGGTTGAGCGATGAAGAGGCGATGTTAGCGCTCCACCTGATTACCCGGAACGACAACGGAAAACTAGTGCCAACTCTGGGCGGGCTCATGGCAGCGGGCACTTACCCGCAACAGTTTTTCCCGCGGCTCAACGTGACCTTTGCAGCATATCCCGGCACCGATAAAGCGGCCGGGTTGGGCAAGCAGCGCTTCCTCGACAACGAAAGTCTGGTGGGGCCCATTCCGGTGCTGGTCGCGGATGCCGTGCGGGCAGTCCGACGCAATATGCGCGTCGGAGGCGTAATCGCGGGAGTCTTCCGTAAGGACTTGCCGGACTATCCTCCGGAGGCCGTGCGTGAGGCAGTCGCTAATGCGCTTATGCACCGTGACTATTCGCCGCAGGCGCGGGGCACGCAGGTACAAGTGAACCTGTATGTCGACCGGCTGGAGATCCTCAACCCCGGTGGTCTTTATGGAACGGTCACCGTTGATCGATTGGGCACTGCGGGTATGTCTAGCGCGCGCAATCAGCATTTGTCTGCGCTGCTGGAGGTGACTCCTGCCGGTGACGGAGATGGGTACGTTGCGGAAAATCGTGGTACCGGATATATCGAGATTCTCGACCAACTGGAACAGCAGCTGCTGCCGCCGCCGGTACCACGGGATTCATTGACCGAATTTGAACTCACCTTTGCGCGGCGAAATCCGACTACCCCGGAGCGCACCGCGGCGTCGGGCGGCGGAACCCGCGGGCGCGTGCTCGACTATCTTCGCGAACACAGGACAGCGTCCAGCCGCGAATTGGCAGGGGCTGCAGGGCTGTCCCTCAACGGAGTGCGCAGGATCATCAACGAACTTGTTGAGGAAGGCGTCATCGTGCGCACTGAGCCGCTGAAGAGCCCGAAGCAGCGCTATCGGCTGCAGGGCTAACCACGGTGTTCAACGTTACCTTGTTCGCGCGCCGCCGCTGAATACCTTGGCGCGAATTTCTCCATCTGTTCAAGCACGAGCTTGATGGCCTCCGGCGCCTTGTCCGGTGGATATTTGTAGTCGCGTAGCAACCTGCGGACCGAGCGGCGTAGTTTCGCGCGTACGTCATCGCGTACTGTCCAGTCGGTCTTTGCATCGCGACGCAGCATGGAAACGAGCTGGCGTGCGATTTCAGCAAGAACTTCGTCGTCCATGAGCTCGGTTGCGGATTCGTTTGTCGACACCGCGTCGAAGAAGGTGAGCTCGTCATTGCCTAGTGGTGGGGTGAATTGTTCACCGCGTTTGCTTTCCTTGACAATCTCCTTGGACAGGCGGATGAGTTCGGCGATGATTTCAGCGGCCGTGAGCTGCTGATTGGTGTACCGATTCATCAGCTCAGTGATCCGCTCGGAGAACTGCTTGGAGCGCAGCTCGTTGTTTCCTGTGGCGGTGCGGGCTTCCTGCTGGAGCTGGCGGCGCAACGCATCAATGAGCAACGAGACCTCCGAGGGGGATTGTTTGTCCTTGAACAGGTCGACGGTGAGATCCTGCAAGTTCGGAATCTCAATCCCGGCCTGGCGGTAGATGTCGATGACACCGGTGGCCTCAGCCGAATCAACGACCAGCTTGCCTAGGGCGTTGCGGATGGAGTCGCTAATCGGCTCGCCATTGGCCACGCGGTCGCCTGCATCGAGCTTGATGAGCCAGTTCTTGACCTCGGAATAGAACTGCACGCTCGGACGGAATTCATCGGCGGCAGGGCTGTTGGACGCAAGCGCCCATGCACGCGCGAGCCTTCCAGCCTGACGCTTGAACTCATCAGCGACGGGACGCGCGTTTGGCTTCTCGGGGTCGTAGTTGCCTTCGGTCTTCGGATTGCGCAGGAAGCCCGTGACATCGAGCAAGGCACGGCGAAGGTTGGCGTCATCGATGAAAGCGGTGTTCTTCCATTCGATTCCCACAATGTCGTCGAGACGAGCCAGGAATCCCTTCGCCAGAGTTAGTGCTTCTTCGACGTCCTGTCCCGTGACCTTCGTGCCGTCGTCGGAGGGGTTGAGTGTGAACTCAGCCAGCGCCTTCTCCAGGTTTTCGACCAGCGGAGCATAGGCGACAAGGAGGCCATCCTGCTTGTCTCGGAACGTGCGGTTGACGCGGGCGAGGGTCTGCATGAGCAGCGCGCTCTTGAGCGAGCGGTCAATGTAGAGCGTGTGCAGGGGCGGCGCATCGAAACCGGTGAGCATCATGGACTGAACGATGGCGATTTCCAGCTCGTCGTCGACGTCCTTGATGCGGTTCTTCACGGCCTTGAGCGCGCTCGGGCGGCGCATATGGACCTTGAGCTCATCCGGATCGGACGGCGCGGCAGAGTAGATGACCTTGATTTTTCCCTTGTCATCGGCATCCGAGTGCCACTCAGGGCGCAGCGCCACGATCTTGGAGTAGAGGCGTGCTGCGATGGAACGCGTGGCGGTCACGATCATGGCTTTGCCCGGTGCACCGATGAACTCCCGCATGTTCTCGCGGCGGTCTTCCCAGTGGCGAACAAAGTCCTCAGCGAGCGCATCCAAGCGGTCGTCGGAACCGTAAATGATTTCCAACGCGGCGACGGAGCGCTGAATCCGGTCGCGCTCGACTTCGTCGAGACCCGTGAGCACTTCCTCAGCGGTGTCATCAATCTCGTCATCGGTAATCCCAGCAATGCGCTTGAGTGGGATGAGGCGCGGTTCGAAATACACGGGAACGACGGCACCGTCCTCGACGGCGCGGTTCATGTCGTAGATGTCGACGTCATCACCGAAGACCTTGCGCGTATCGCGGTCCCATTCCTTGAGCGGGGTACCGGTAAACGCCAACATGGTGGCATTCGGTAGTGCATTACGCAGGTGCTGCGCGTAACCGTCAGCCGCGGTGTCGCCAAAGCCATAGTGCGAGCGGTGAGCCTCATCAACGATGACCACAATGTTGCTGCGGTCAGAGAGCAACGGGTGCTCCTTTTCGCGGAGCTCGCCCTTTCCATTCAAGCCAAACTTCTGGAGCGTGGAGAAGTAGATGCCGCCGGAGGTCTTCTGTGAGAGCAGCTCACGCAACTCAGCACGGGACTCGATATTGCGCGGTGCCTCCGGCAGGATGGTGGACCGGTTGAAGGTCTCAAATAGCTGCTCATCCAGCTCGGTACGGTCATTGAGCACAATGACGGTCGGGCTGAGCATCTCGGGCCGACGCATAATCTTGGCGGCGTAGAGCTCCATCTCCATGGACTTGCCCGCACCCGTCGTGTGCCAGATGACGCCAGCGCGCTTGTCGCCGCGCGCCGCCGTGATCGTGGAACCCACAGCCTTGGTCACCGCGAAGTACTGGTGCGGCTTCGCGATGCGCATGACTAGCCCCTCGGCCGTGTCATCGAACGCCGTGAAGTCGCTGTAGAGCTGCCCAAAACGCTCCACATTAAACAGACCATCAAGCAACAGGTCCAGCTGCGTGACCGGCTCGCCGGCCACAACCATGTTGTTGGGGTCTACCGGGCTGCCGTCCTCATCCACGTTCCACGGCGCAAAGTGGTTCCACGGAGTAAACGGCGTGCCGTACTTCGCGCTGAGGTCATCCGAAGGAATCACAATATTGGCAAAGCGGAAGGCCATGCCGAATTCCTTGACGTAGGTCTGCAGCTGGTTGTACGCGCCCTCGACGGAGGTATTCGCGCCCGTCTTCTTCAGCTCAATGAATGCCAGCGGCATGCCGTTGACGTAACAGACCACATCGAATCGACGCTCTCCATCAAGGTTCGCAACGGTGACCTGGTTGAGCGACAAATAGTCGTTCATGTGCGGATGCGAGGACAGGAAGCAGATGGTTGGGTTCTGAACGTTGCCCTCGTGGTCGATGTACTCGATACCGCGGTAGCCTTCCACCAGAATCTGGTGAATGCGCCGGTTCTCCGCAATCGCGGACTGTGACTTCGGCGTGATGACCTCACCAATCGCCTGGTCGAGGTACTCCTCCGGTACGCCCGGGTTGAGGTTGCGCACGGCATTGTGCAGACGCCCGCGCAGAACGATGTCATTCCAGGTGTCGCGCTCGCCGGAGCCCGGCGCAAAGTCCGGGCCGTGGCCGGCCTGCCATTCCAGTTCCGCCAGGTGGTCCTGAACAATGAGTTCGAGGGATTCTTCGCTCAACATGAGCTTCTCCTTAGGAGTTGTAGGGGTAGGGTTGCTTAGCTTTCCGACGCCGCCTCATCCGCAGCGTCCTCCGCCTCACCGACTGTGATGCGGCCGCTCATGAGGAGAGGAAGGAGCTCGTCGCGGGTGCGGGCGAGTTGTAAATTCTGGATCTCAAGGCTTGTGGCAAGTCTCCAAAGTGAATTTCCGAGTTGATTCGTTTCTTCCGACATCTGGGCGGGGACTTCGACTTCCTGGTCTAAATCGCCACGCTTAATATGCCCCATCGTTGTGGCCTTACCAGCGGCAATCATTTGGAAATATTCGAGCTGAGCATCGATTGCTTGACGGAGAGCCCATAAATCCAGTTGTCCATTGGGAACCACTTTGAAGATGTGTTGATTGACAATTGCCTGGTCATAGGGCCAACGCTTGGTTATAAGGGTACCGGACCAAGAAAATAGAAGGTCGCCTGGATTTACCTCGTTGTCTGGATCTGCATCGAAGTCGCTGAATACGGTCTTTCCGCCAATGCCAGAGTTCATTTCTGCAATGCGGACGACAACCCGGCCGGTTCCAGACGCGCCTTTAGTGAATGCTTTGCCATTGATGAATGAAGCCAATGAGCTAAGTGGAACGTCAATGTTGCTAAGAGAAAGTTCTTTTTGCCAAAGGGCTCTTAGGATTTCATCGATTTTTGAAATTGACGTTTGGTTTGCGGCGATTTTATCGTCGAGAGCCCTGAGTGGAGCAGATATGGATTGTTGTTGTCGTACCGAAAAATCGGGCAGTTCCAGTTGCTCCAGCATTCCTTTCGTGAGAGCAGCTCGAGACGCTCCGGATGATGCGAGCATCAATAAGTGCTGTTTTACCTCGGGGGAATACAACCAGTACATAAGCCAGTAAGGGTCGAGCTGGTCTGGATTTGCTCGGATGATAGCGACGTGTTGATTGACACGGGCTTGCTGTCGGCGGTTCCAGATTGCGACTCTTGCCGTTGAGTCACCGGTGATATTTAAGAGCACATCATTGAGGTGGACACTGACACCTTCCATCGCTTGAGCTTGTTCTTCAGAAATAAAGGCTAGGCCTGATTCGTGGAATGACAGATCTAGTATGTTCTGGGAGCGGATAATCGGAATTCCGGAGTCGATGTAGGCGCTCTTGCCGCCACGAGGTGTCGAGCCTGAGCCAATTTTGGTAGTCAGTTCTTTCAGGTTGGGCATGTTACTTCAACCTCCCAAGCTGTTCGCGCACGACCTGGTCGAGGCGGGCGGCGTCGTCAAGCGCGGCGGTGAGTTCGCCGGTGAGTCGGGCAATCTTCTCGTCGATGGGCTCGTCGTCTTCTTCGGTCTCGGCGAAGCCGACGTAGCGGCCGGGGGTCATGGCGAAGTCGGCGTCGCGGATGTCATCGAGGGAGGCGGACTTGCAGAAGCCGGCGATGTCCTCGTAGGCCTTGCCCTCAGGTGCGGAGGTGCGGCCGCGCCACAAGCGGTAGGTGTTCGCAATCTTTTGGATGTCGTCGTCGCTGAAGGTGCGCTCCGTGCGGTCGATCATGTGGCCGAGCTCGCGGGCATCAATGAAGAGCACCTGGTTGGTGCGGTCGATGGTGCCTTTGGAACCGGCCTTCTTGTCCTTGGCGAAGAACCAGACGCAGACCGGAATCTGTGTGCCGCGGAAGAGCTGTGCAGGAAGTGCAATGACGCAGGAGACGATGTCGTCTTCGACCATGGCCTTGCGGATATCGCCTTCACCGGAGGAGTTCGACGTCATCGTGCCATTAGCCATGACGACGCCGGCCTCACCCTGAGAGGTGAGCTTCGAGATGATGTGCTGCATCCACGCGAAGTTCGCATTGCGCTTGGGTGGGACGCCGTACTTCCAGCGAGTGTCTTCCTCGTTGCGCGACCAATCCTTGATGTTGAACGGTGGGTTGGCCATGACGTAGTCCATCTGTTTACCCGGATGAATGTCGCGGGCAAAGGTGTCGGCCCAGCGCTCGCCGAGGCCAGCGGAGCTAATAGCGTGAATAGCCAGGTTCATCTTGGCCATGCGCCACGTGCGCTCGTTGAGCTCCTGACCGTAGATGGCCAGAGCAGTGCGGTCCTTCTCCGTGGTTTCGAGGAACTTCTCTGCCTGAACGAACATGCCGCCTGAGCCACAGCACGGGTCGTAAACACGACCCTGGGTTGGCTCCAGGATTTCTACGAGAGTGCGGACGACGGGGCGGGGAGTGTAGAACTCGCCGCCACGCTTGCCCTCGGCACGGGCGAACTTCTCCAGGAAGTATTCATAGACCTCACCCAGCAAATCGCGAGCACGCTCGGGACCCTCCGCGGTGAAACGCGTGGTGCTGAACAAGTCAATGAGTTCGCCCAAACGGCGCTGGTCAACGCTATCCGAGGCGAAGTTCGTGGGCAGGGTACCTAATAGCGACTCATTGTCCTGCATGAGCTGCTTCATCGCGTTATCGATGAGCTTGCCAATGGACTGGTACTCCTGGCCAGCGTCGGCCGACTTACCCTTCGAGTTGTCGCGCAGGAAGGTCCAACGAGCGATGCGGTCCACCCAGAAAACGTTCTTCTCACGGTAAGCGTCGATATCCTCCAGGTCTTCCTGGATGTACTCTTCGCTATCGCCGCGCTCCTCGCCTTCAGCACGCAGCTCCGCGCGCCGGGCATCGAAGGCGTCAGTGACGTACTTGAGGAACACCAGTCCTAGGACGATGTCCTTGTACTGGGATGCGTCCATGGAACCGCGCAGCTTGTCTGCTGCCTTCCATAAAGTGTCCTTGAGCTCTTTGAGGGTGGTGGCGGAGGCAGACTCTACGTTCTGCTCATCCTTGACTGAGTTAGTCATTTTTCTCCTTAGATATAACGGTGTTTGTGCGTTTGAATGTTGAACTCTGTTATTAACCTGGCGGGGATTGTGCACGAGATTCAGCGATGGTGACAGCACCGGTACCTATCGAAATAGTGAGGTTGTGCCGTAGAACATCGATGCTCCTTAGCTGCTCAACCAACTGGCGACGCCGTGCGCCGAGCTGTTGCTCGACTGTGCTGAGGTCTTCCGCATTCTTGCGAGGCAATACGGGGAAGTACACCGATGCCAACTCGGAGGAGACAGCTTCGTTAATAGCCTTCTCTACGAGGTAAGGAAGGCAGACCTGTTCCAAGGGAGTGTGGCTGCGTCCACGGAAGGTGCGGCATCGTAGTGCTTGAGCCGGTGCAGTGACTAGCTTGCCGCCTTCCTCATCGATGAGCGCGCGTGGTCTTGGGTTCTTGATGAAGACCACGTCCCCTGGTTCTGTGAGGGTGCCGCGCGGTGCAATGTCTTCCAGCCGGAGACGATCGATGCAACGTGCGCCCTGTGGAGTGCTCCCCAGAATTTCGGGTTCACCGATGAGTTCCAGTTTTGCTACTGCTTCAGGGGCGAGATCATGTTCGGCAATGCGGGATCCGCTGAGTTTCTGCAGTACCCCAGTGCGAGCGTTGGTCGCGGCCTTCCACGGTAGGTACTCAAGGCGCGTTGCCCCCGATTCAGCGCGCATACCAATCTTTGGCTGCGCGTCCTCCAGCCCTGCTGAACTGATGTCTAATCCTGCTTGATGCGCGGTATGCATGAGATCGGCGGCGGAGGACGTCGACGTAGAAGAAAAGACCGAGTCATCGAGAGAATGAGTACGACTGCGCCAGGCATCAGCGGCGCGAAGAATACGACCGCGGACAAAGGCGTGCTTGCGTGCTTCATCCGGTGTGGTGAGCATGGTTGCCCAGTCTGAGACGAGACCGGGTCTCTTAAGGTCCGGCACGTCAGCGATAACCACAGCAGCATCGGCAGGGTTGCCTATGGCCTCGCGATTAGGGCGCTTGAGAATCCATAGTGCGCCCTGCTGCTGTCCGCGGTCCGGAAAAATACCTCGGGGCAGCCGTGCGCTGTAACGCAGCGGTGCAATTGCGCCGGTTTCGGTCGGTGCGAGGAACCGCCGTCGGACGACCTGCGCTAAAGAGTCCTCGATAAGCATGTCTGCGGTGGAAATGCAGAACATTGTGCCGCGCTCGTCTAAGTTGTCGAGCAAGTCCTGGAGGTGCTCGAAGTATTCGGGCGCAGTCTTTGGAGGGGAAGGAACAGCGTGGACGAGGAGAGAATTCGCTGGGATCTCCTCGCTAGCGTCGATGAATTCCACGTTTCGGCACGCTAGTTCGGCCCAATAGAGAGAGTCTGGTGCGCAGTCTTTTCGATATCCGATGCTGAGCACCAGTGTCTCTTCGAGTTCCCGGGTGAGTCCAGTGACGAAACCTAGGCTGTATTCATCAGTAGGGATGATAGGTGGAGTTGGGTTCTCTAGCGTGAGGGCTTCCGATACTGCTTGCATAGCGCGGGAAGTAAATCGGGAAGAGAGTGTGACCTGGCGCTGAGCACTGAGGTCATCTGCAAGACGGGCGAGCGCGGCCGCGGGCCCGAAAGCTGCCTCGGCTACCTGCTCTGCTGCTTTTGCGATATCAGCTTCAGGGGCATCAGAAGGAATGTTGTCTGCTGCGCGCTGGTACGCCGCGGTAAGAGAGTCGATTACTGCAGCAGAGGGCGAAAAATCCTGAGGGGAGAGAGCCGTGTTGCAGTTCAAAAGGCCCAAGGCCGCGCGTGCCGGATTGCGGAGCAGCATTCGGTAGAGCGAAGAATAGAAGAGGGCATCTTCAACGGCTGTGTCGCGGCGGCCGAGCTTGGTTGCTCGCAGCCAGTCTTGAATTTCGGTGATGGCGTAGTAGGGGTGGCCATCATGTTCTCCGTAAGGGGAGGGGAAGGGCACGTTGGATTCTGAGTTAAAGCGCTGAATCCACTCGTTGACCGCGGGGCGCGTAACGCCGGTCAGCCGGGCGACATCGGCGAGTGTCAGTGTTGCGGTCACTTGAGGCCTCCTTTCATAGGGTAGTGATGGGGAATAAGGGTGAGCGGTCATTGCTGATTGCTCTGCCCAATACGTTAAACGAACTCGAGTGGAGTGCCCAGCTTTTAGTCTGTTAATCGTCCTGAAGGGGGCTTAAGGCTGGTTAATTAATACTAAAAAGTGTTGCCCGAGAGTGGTTTGGGTTTCGTGGGGATCGGGCTTCAAAAGCGCATGACTTGCTGACGTGTTCGGTCAGATCCGGTGCTAAAGCGGGGGATTGATGTGCACTTTGTGGCCGATTTCCTGCTTGTAAACGTGTTGGCTCGGGCTGTCTGTCGATGTCGACATGTGCATGGCTATCGTTTCCGCGCTGAGCATGTTCGACATCAAGCTGGCTCCGTTCTGGAACGAGGGCAAGGCCATTGAGCAGGAGCGTGGCCACTAAGCGCTATACTTAATCACCTCTGAGGAAAGGAGGTGACGGCATGGCTGACCGCCGCATGTGGAAAATGTCGCCGGAGCGGCTGCAAGAGCATCTGAAATTACGTAGCCGCGCATCGCGCATTCCCGATAAAAAGAAGGAACAGTCCAAGAAGGCCTGCCGGAACTCCCGGCGGGCCTTTCCGCTTTCTTGGTGCAGAAAACTATTGGGTTATTCCCAACCGTTTGACTTAACCCAACGTTAACCATTAAAGTTAACGACAGGTTAACAATTAGCAAACGGGACAATAATCCGAGAAAGGGGATAACAATGAACCAGTTTGAAACCCTGCGCCAGGATCTGCACGAGAACTACGGCCACGAGTACACGGCCGCGGAAATCGATGCCAAGCTCGATGAGGTTATTGCCAAGCACACCAAGAAGGCGGAGCTCGAGGAATTCGTGCCGCTTTTGGTGGAGCGTGAGGTGCGCAACTACTTCGGTGCTCACCGCCTGCACGTTCGCTTTGCCGCCGGTACCAATAATGCGCTGGCCCAAGCCGCAGCGGAACTTACCCGCAAGCACGCCGGCGAAGCCCTCTTTGTAGATACCGCCGTTGCTCACCCAGAAAACGAAGCGGAAGGCCACCTTGCCCACGTCATGAACGAGCGCGGCATGGGTGAGGCCCCGAATAAGTACCTCGACGAGGTGCGCACGGTAGCGATGCCGGATTACATCGTGTTCTTGGGCCGCGAGGTAGAGCGCGATGAGGCGGGCAAGGACATCAAGATTTGGGATATTCCTGCTGCGGATACCGTGGAGGAGGCGCGCGAATTGGCTGATGACCTCGAAGCCCGCGTGCTCTACATGCTCAATAAGCTGGGCATCGATCCGGTAACCGAGCCGGTCAACGCCTAGAAGCGATAGGGGTCGGGCAGCTGGGAGGAGACGTTATTATTAGCCACCCAGAAGCCCGCAAACCTATAGGGCATGTAGTGCGTGCCCATACCGGGGCGCCATTCCGGCGTGCCCAACAGTGGGGGAGTTTTGCGGTCGCGCTGCGGATATAGCCGTTCTGGCAGCGCGCCCACCATGGGGTGATAGTCCTCGAGGACGCGAGCGAAGGCGGAATCGAAGTCTTCCCGCGACAAATCCTGGGACAGGTCGCTAATGCGCTGCGTTATCTGGCGCAAGCTGGCGTTGTCGGGCTGGCGGGAGAGGGCCGCTTGGGCGTCGCCAAGCAGCCATTGCACCTCGCCCGCGCGCACCGCAGTATCGCCGGCGCAGAAATTTTCCAGGGAATCTATCTGCGCTGCGGCCGTATTGATCTGCTTGAGCGCTTTGTACGCCTCCTTGATGGAGGCAGCGTGAAGCGAATAGTCTTGGATGTCCTCCAGCGCCTTGAGCGTCGGCCGCGCATCGGTGTACTGATTGACCAGAGAGCGCCACTGTACCTTCAGGTAGTCGCCCGCTAAGGGGGAATGCAGGGCGTCAATCCGTGCTTCCGTGCGCTTGATGAGTTCCTCAGCCCCGTCGCGAGCGCCCTTAATATAATCGAAGCGCTTGCGCACTCGGGCGCGGCGGATGAACAAGTAGGTAATGAGGCCAACCGCGCCCAGAACCACGAGCACCATAGTGGCCGCGATGAATAAGGACCACGTGGGCATATCCTGCGTATATTGCCGGCGCACGGTGGTATCCGCGGTGGCGCGCGTCGCCAGGATCATGCCGACGGTATAGTCATCGTCCGCCAGCGCCGGCCGCATCTGGTCCAAGATGCCGTCCATGCGGCCCTCGTCATAAATCTTGATGTCCTGGCACACCTCTGTGCCGCAGTGCACAGCCATGCTATTGGGCTCAAAACCTACCGCGATGACGAGCACATTTTTCTGTAACCCACTTCCGCTGATGAACTGTGGATGCTCGCGGGCCAAGTCATGGAACAGAGTCCGGGAAAATTCCTCGCCCGAGTTCGGATACGTAGCGTAGACGACCTCGTGCACAGAATCCGGCAAATGCATGGACTGCGCTTGCGATTTGATGGCGTCTTCGTCCGAATTGCTGAGGATTTGGGCGTGGTCCAGAAACTCCACCGCGGGCTTTTCCTCTGCGATAGCGGCGGGCGCGCTGGCTACAGCGAGAAGACCTACTGCTGCCGCGCAAGGAACCCATCTCATGATGTTCCATATTACGGGCTCCGCGTGTAAACCGTAGTACTTATGCAAAAGCAACTACGCTAAATCGCTGACTACTGTTTATACCGTTTGGAGAATCGAAGCTATCGTGACTGCCAACAACACCCAGGCCCATGAGCCCCTGCAGCGCATCCTGCTGCCTAAGCGCGGCGAGCCCTTTGATGTGCGGATGCTCTACCTCATCGAGGCCGAGCAAAACCGCGAACGCCTCAGCTGGTTTAACCGCACCTCCGTCACCATCCCGGCCGGCGAGGAAGCATCTTTTGAAACCTACTTCAATGCCTTCCCAGCCTCCTACTGGCGCCGCTGGTCCCAGCTGCGTTCCGTAATCCTCAGCCTGGACATTGAGGGTCAAGCAAATATTTCCCTCTACCGCTCCAAGCAGGATGGCCAGCGCATTTCCGTGGCCAACCACCTGGTAGGCACCGGCCACCATGAGTTTGAGCTGCCGCTCAAAAACTTCGAGGATGGCGGCTGGCTGTGGTTCGATATCACCGCCGAGCAGGAAACCACGCTTGCCGACGCCGCCTGGTGCTCCCCCCACGCCCCCGGCCCGCAGCTGCTGCCGGACGGCACCGAGCAGCCGGCGCAGGACAAGCGCGTGGCGGTTGGCATTCCCACCTTTAACCGCCCCACCGATGCCGTGGCAGCGCTCAAGGCACTGGCTGAGGACCCGGTAGTAGACGAGATCATCGACTTCGTCCTCATGCCGGATCAAGGCAACCAGCACCCCGCCGATGAGCCGGGTTACGACGAGGCGGTGGCCCACTTTGGCGAGCGCTTCCGCGAATTCCGCCAGGGCAACCTGGGCGGCTCCGGCGGCTACTCCCGCATCATGTACGAGGCGCTGGAAAATACCGAATCGCCCTTCATCCTGTACATGGACGATGACATCGCCATCGAGCCAGACTCCGTACTGCGCGCGGTCCAGGCGGCCCGCTACGCGGCTAAGCCCATCATCGTCGGCGGCCAGATGCTCAATCTGCAGGAGCGCTCCCAGCTGCGCACCACCGGCGAGCAGGTTAACCGAGCCGATTTCATGTGGGGCGCGGCGCCGCACGCCGTCTACGACCACGACTTTGCCAAGTACCCGCTGCGCGCCATCGGCACCCGCGAGACTCACCTGGATCCCAAGAAGTACGATTCCCGCGCGCTGCATCGCCGCGTTGACGTGGAATACAACGGTTGGTGGATGTGCCTCTTCCCTCGTATCGTGGCAGAAACCAACGGCCAGCCGCTGCCGCTGTTTATCAAGTGGGACGATACCGAGTACTCCCTGCGCGCGGCGCGCAACGGATTCCCCACGGTGACCTGGCCAGGCGCCGCCATCTGGCACATGGCCTGGGCGGATAAGGACGATGCCATTGACTGGCAGGCCTACTTCCACCTGCGCAACCGCCTCATCGTGGCCGCGATGTACCACGAGGGACCGGCCAAGGGCATTACCAAGTCCATCTTTAAGTCCACCCTCAAGCACACCATGTGCATGGAATACTCCACCATGGCCATCCAGATTGAGGCCATGCGAGACTTCCTGGCCGGACCGGACCATCTCTTCGACATCTTGGAGTCTTCGCTGCCGCGCATCGCGCAGATCCGCAAGAACTACTCCGATGCCGTCATCCTGGAATCCGCCGATGAGCTGCCAGCTCCCACCGGCGCGCCGGGAGTACCCACCCGTAATATCGGCGGCCGCCTGGCCAAGATCAAGAAGATCCCGTGGGCCATCAAGGGCCTCAAGCATCTCGTCAGCAAGGAAGATGCTGCGCACCATGAGGCGCCGCAGCTCAACCTCACCCCGGACGAGGCCCGCTGGTTCACCTTGTCCCGCGTAGATTCGGCCACCGTGTCCACCGCGGGTGGCACCGGCGTGGCCTTCCGCAAGCGTGATCGCGACCTAGCTAAGGACCTCGTGGCCCAGACCCGCGAATTGCTGAAGGAAATCGAAGAGAACTTCGACGACCTGCGCGCCGAATACCGCGCGGCCCAGCCGGAGCTGACCTCGCGCGAGTCGTGGAAGAAGGTCTTCGATGCCCAATAAGCTTTCCGTAGCCGAATCGCGCGTCCTCGAGTCCATCCAGGGTGCGGCTTTCGACGTGCCCGGCGTACTTCCCACCGCCCGCGGGCTTAGCCACTGGGGCGAGCATGCCTTAGGTTGGATGGGCAGCGCTGCGGTAGGGGCGGGCATCGACAAGCGCCGCCGCGAAGGCTGGGTCCGTGTTGGGGCCGCCGCCTTCCTCGCGCACGCCGCCAGTGTGGTGCTCAAGCGCATCGTGCGCCGCAAGCGCCCGGATTATCCGTACGTGCGCGTGGGGGTAAAGACGCCCTCCACATTGTCTTTCCCTAGCTCGCACGCGACTTCGACCACCGCATTCCTGGTGGCGGTAAGCCGCCTGACCGGCCGCAAGGCGCCCCTTCTCGGCGTGCCGGTAATGATGGCATCGCGTATGGTGCTCGGAGTGCACTATCCAACAGACACGGCCGTGGGTGCGGCCATCGGCGCTGCTACCGCGGAGGTCGTGATGAAAGGAATGAAGCATGAGTGATGATGGAAACCAGCACTTTTTCCATTCGGAACCGCACACCTCCGGCGTAGATACCGGCCGCAAGCGCAAGCCGCCGAAGAATCTTGTCGATGGCATGATTAAGGCCCTGCGCCCCAAGCAGTGGGTCAAAAACGTCCTGGTGCTGGCTGCCCCCGCCGCGGCCGGCGCCGATGCGCTGTTCCATGGCCGCGTGCTTCTCGACGTCCTCTTGGCCTTCGTCGTCTTCTGCCTCGGCGCTTCCTCCATCTACCTGATTAACGATGCGAAGGACTGGCGCGAGGACCAAGAGCATCCGACCAAGCGCTTCCGCCCGATTGCCTCGGGCGTGCTGCCGATTAAGCTCGCCTATGTCATGGCCGTGGTGCTCATCGGCCTGTCCATCGGCCTGTCTTTCCTTGCCACCGCTGGGCCGCAGCTGGCTATCGTGATGGCGATTTATATCGCGTTGCAGTTGGGCTATTGCTTTGGCTGGAAGCATATGCCGGTGATCGATATTGCCCTGGTGTCCTCCGGCTTCATGCTGCGCACCATGGCCGGTGGCGTAGCCGCAGGCATCGAGCTATCCCAGTGGTTCCTGCTGGTGGCGGCCTTCGGCTCGCTGTTTATGGCCTCCGGCAAGCGCTACTCGGAGATCCTGTTGGTAGAACAGACCGGCGCGAAAATCCGCAAGTCCCTGGAGGGGTATACGCCCACTTACCTGCGCTTCGTGTGGACCCTAGCCGCCACCGCGGTGGTCATCTGCTACACCCTGTGGGGCTTCGAGCTCGCTAACGACGCTCAGACCGGTGGCGTGTGGTACCAGATTTCCATGGTGCCGTTTACCATCGCCATCCTCCGCTATGCGGCCGACGTGGACCGCGGCCAGGGCGGCGCACCGGACGAGATTGCACTCGAGGACCGCACTTTGCAGGTTCTCGCCTTGGCCTGGCTCGCCTGCATTGCCATGGCGGTTTATATCATGCCGTTGATCTAGACACAGCGGAATCGATATAGAAATTTTCTGCGGGGCTGATAAACTTTCTCCCCGTGCTTAACACCGACCACAAGAGTATCGCCCGCTGGAGTACCCCAGCGGTCGTTCTTGTGATCGGTGTTTTATCTTTCTGGGGCGGCTTCGCTCGCCGCTGGATTTCCGATGACGGACTCATCGTCCTGCGTACCGTGCGCAATCTCGAAGCCGGAAACGGGCCCGTGTTCAATATGGGCGAGCGCGTGGAGGCCAATACTTCCACGCTGTGGCAGTACCTCATCTTCCTTGTGCGCTGGGTCTCCCACGCAAACTTGGAAGGCATCGCCATTTACTTGGGCCTCTTCTTGGCGGTAGCGGCAATGGTTGTGGGCACGGGGGCGTCGGCAAGCATGCGCTCTGGCGCCGTCCTTCCGGCCGGCGCACTTGTGTATGTGGCCCTGCCACCGGCCCGCGACTTCTTTACCTCCGGCCTGGAATGGGGCCTGTGCATCTTCTACCTTGCGGTGCTGTGGTGGCTGTTGCTGCGGTGGTCGCGCCCGCGCCGCCACTCCGGGAGTAATAGCGACGCCTATTGGCTCGCCTTCTGGGCCGGGCTGTCCTGGCTGGTGCGCCCGGAGCTCGCCCTGTATGGCGGCCTGGTGGGAATCGCGCTGCTCGTATCCCACCGCTGGTGGAAGATTCTTGCCGTCGCAGTGCCGCTGCCGTTGGCCTATGAGATTTTCCGCATGGGTTACTACGGCCTGTTGACCCCGCACACGGCCGTGGCCAAGTCCGCGGCGGGTTCCGAATGGGACAAGGGCTTTACCTACCTGGCGGACTTTGCCGGACCGTACTGGCTCTTCCTGCCGCTCATCGTGCTGGCCATTGCCGGTCTATGGAAGGCGGACCTGCGGCCCACCGCTCTGCGCTCCACCGCCACTGCCACCTATCTTTTTGTGGGCGCGGCGCTCATCCATACGCTTTACGTCTTGCGCGTGGGCGGGGACTTTATGCATGGCCGCATGCTGCTGCTGCCACTTTTTGCGTTTCTGCTTCCGATCTTTGTCGTTAGCGTACGCATGTGGATCGTCTCCGTCCTCTGCGCGGTGTGGGCGCTGGTTATCGTTCTACGCGGACATCCGGTGGATCGCAGCATCTATGCGGATGAGATCTCCATCGTGGACGAGCGCGATTTCTGGACCTATGCCACCCAGCGCCAGGACCCGCCCATGCGCGCTGAAGAGTTCCTCGGCGCCAAGTTTATGGAGGACTACCAGGAGGGCATCGACGAGCTAGAGGCCGGCGACGCCATGACCTTCCGCTATATCAAGGGCGAAGATAGGTTCTCGTGGACGGCCACGCCTGCAGACCCTTCGCGCACCGATCCGCCGACCGTTTACCTGCTCAATTTGGGCCTGTCTTCCATGAATGCGCCGCTGGATATTCGCGTGCTGGACAATATCGGCCTCAGCAACCCTTTGGCGGCGCGCCAGCCGCGCATCGAGGGCGGACGCATTGGGCACGACAAGAGCTTGGATATGTCGTGGCAGGTGGCAGATTCCGCGGCCGATATTGACGAGATCCCGGCGTGGATTGATAAGTACGAGGCGGCCAAGGCTCGCGCCGCGCTTGCCGACGTCGATTTTCAGAAACTCTTCGCCACATACAGGGAACCCCTAACTTGGGACCGTTTCTGGAAAAATATTAAATTCTCCCTGACCGATGGCCGGACCCTCACTTTTTCTTCTGATCCCTCTGACTACCTGCATTAATCCCTTTAAATGCAGACTTTAGGGAGAACCTAAGTTACACTATTCTGTGACATTGTTATCGATCCGTGACGTTAACGGTATACAGGTTCCGGACGATAGAACTTAGTGACAATCACCGAGTAGTTTGAAGGAGAAAGATGACTGCATCCATCAAGGGTCGCGTCCTTTCAGTCATCATGGCAGTTGCCGTAGCTTTGGGCCTGGCCGTCGTGGCGGGTTCCCAGCCGGCAGAGGCAGCCAACCGCGACTGGCTGCGCCGTGACGCCACTGGTACGTGTGAGTGGGACAAGGTTGGCTGGTGGGTCCAGCGTTGCGACGTATGGTCCCAGGCTATGGGCCGCACCATTCCGGTACAGGTTCAGCCGGCAAAGCGCGGCGGCAATGCTGCCCTCTACCTGCTAGATGGCCTGCGTGCCACCGATCGCACTAACGCATGGGTAAATGACGTTAATGCTGCCAAGACCTACGAGCCGCACAACATCACCCTCGCTATGCCCGTCGGTGGTGCCGCTTCCTTCTACGCTGACTGGCAGGGTCCTGCTACCTACGACCTGGAAAATCCGGTCAACTACAAGTGGGAAACCTTCCTGACCAGCGAGCTTCCTGGTTACTTGGAGCGTAACTTCGGTGTTGCCCGCAACAATAACTCCATTGCTGGCCTGTCCATGGGCGCTGGTGCCGCTCTGACCCTGGCTGCTAAGCACCCGAACCAGTTCCGTCAGGCGCTGTCCTACTCCGGCTTCCTGACCACCACGGTCCCAGGCGCTCAGACCATGATGCGCTTTGCCATGCTGGATGCGGGCGGATTCAACATCAACGCTATGTACGGTTCCCTGTTTAACCCGAAGCGTTTCCAGAACGATCCGCTGCTGCTTATTCCGCAGTTGCGCAATACCAACCTGTACATCTCCGCAGCTTCTGGTGTCCCAGGCGCCGGCGATAGCCACTACCTGCCGGAGCACCAAGCGGCAGGTGCTGCACTCGAGTTCGGCTCCAATATCACCACCCGCGTGTGGGAGGGCGCCGCTCGCCTGCAGGGCCTGAACCCGACCGTGGACTACCCAGCACAGGGTCTGCACAACTGGGAACAGTTCGGCTACCAGCTCAACCGCTCTAAGCCACAGGTACTTAACGTTATGAACGCTTGGTAATTCTTGCGGCCGAATCCCCTTTCTCAAGGAAAGGGGATTTTCTTTTGCGGGTCGTATCGAACAAATATGCGTCTATCTATTGCGGGCGTCTCGTCGTTGCGTTAATCTAGGGGTGTCAGTTCGATTGGGTGTGCGAATCTATTTAGAGGGGGAGCTTTCGTGACTACTGCTACCGCACCACCAAAACAGGCGTATTTTTCTACCAATGACATGGAAGACACCGTGTGTGTCATGGCCATGGTGCAAAGAATTCAATCATGGCAACTGTTCCAGGCAGTGCTGCCACAGTTAGAAGACGACGTTGATTGCACACTGGCCATATTGTCTAAGAGGCTCGGTCTTTCGCGATGGCGGGTATCAAGTGCGATCCAAGCCCACTTTCGGATGCGCGAGCTGCCGCTTACTACCGCGGTACAAACGGAACACTGGATTTTGGACCTTCCGCGACTCCAGGTCATTGACGTGGAATTGCGTCCCCTCGGCGAGGATGAAGCGCAGATCCAACTGGTTGATGCGGCCTTGGCAGATTTCCTCACGCCCAAAGACCCAGGACAGCACGTGCCGACGGAACCGGAAATCCGAAATTTCCTGCGTGGATTCATTGATGGGCTGCTGAAGCCAGATTTGTCGGCGCAGATCGAGCGCGCAGTGTCGGTGTCCTATTCGGGTGGACAAGCCACGATTGTATTGAAGACGGATAAGGCCACTGCGGCGGCAATCTCCAGGCATGTTGATAAAGCGGCAGCACAAGACGGGGTGTCAAAGGCAGAAGCGCTGGAAAGTCTGATCTTCAACCGCACTAGTACCAAGGTGGTGATTAACACCTATCGCACCGGGGAGGATCCTTCCCGCGTCTTCATTCCTAGCGCGGGATGGTGCGATCTGGGGGAGGACTTAGCACATGACTCTGCGGTGCGAACTCTAACCGCCGAGGACGTCAAAAAGTATGTCCCCTCAGAAGAAATCCGTGCCTGGGTGCAGGGACGGGACGCGACCTGCCGGTGGCCAGGGTGCTCGATGCCAGCACACTATTGTCAATTGGATCACCGCGTGGAGTACGGCGACAAAGGACCTACCAGTGTGGGAAATCTGGTGAGCTTGTGTCAGCATCACCATAACGTGAAGACGGATGGTCGGGTGCGATACATCATGGACCCGTTTACCGGAGATATTGTCTGGATGTTTGAGGATGGCACTTATGAGGTGGACCGAGCTGCAGGTCCTCTGGCGCCCCGGAATATTCATTGGAAGCTGACGTGGGAGCGATTCCTCAAGCTCAGGAGGGGATCATTGCAAGGAATGTGAGTCAGGACTATACAGGGGCCCATGTTCGCTATTGAGAACCCAAGCACAGGCAAGAGTGAAGACCAGTTTGAACGTATCGATGATTCGCAGCGCGATGACATCCTAGACCGCTCCACCGCGGCCTACGATGCATGGCGTAGCACTCGCATCGAGGAGCGTGCTGCGGTTTTGTCCCGCGCAGCTGATCTTTATGAAGAGCGCATTGATGAGTTAGCGGATCACATCGGCCGCGAGATGGGCAAGCTGACCCGTTGGGCCAAGGCCGAGGTGCAGATTGTTGCCGATATTTACCGCTACTACTCCGAGCACGCGCACGAGCTGCTTGCCGACGAGTACCTGCCGGCACAGAATGCCGACAAGACCGTAGTGCGCAAGGAGCCGATCGGCCCGTTGCTCGGCATCATGCCGTGGAACTTCCCGTACTACCAGGTGGCCCGCTTCGCGGCGCCTAACCTGCTGCTGGGTAACACCATTGTGCTCAAGCACGCTTCCATCTGCCCGTTGTCTTCCCAGGCGTGCCAGGACATCCTGGAAGAGGCTGGTCTGCCGAAGGATGCGTACATCAACATCTACGCTTCCGGTTCCCAGATGGATGCCTTTGTAGCGGATAAGCGCATCAAGGGTGTTTCGCTGACCGGTTCGGAGGGTGCGGGCTCTGCCGTGGCCAAGACCGCCGGTGAAAATTACAAGAAGTCCGTGCTGGAGCTGGGCGGCAACGACCCGTTCCTGGTTATTGATGATGAGAACCTAGAGTGGGTACTGGATCAGTACAACCTAATCCGCATGTACAACACCGGCCAGGCCTGCAACGCGCCAAAGCGCCTCATCGTTCTGGAGGACTTCTACGACCGCACTGTAGAGTACCTGGAGAAGAAGATTGGGGACATGAAGGTCGGCACTTATGACGACGAGAATGCCGACATTGGTCCGCTGTCCTCCATCGATGCTCGCGATGAGATCGTGGAGCGCCTGGAAAAGGCTGCGGCCAACGGCGACGCTAAGATTCGCGTAGGCGGCAAGAAGATTGACCGCGAGGGCGCCTACATGGAGCCTGCGCTGCTTACCGACGTCGACCCATCCACCGACGTAGGCTGCAACGAGATCTTCGGCCCTGTGGCTATTGTCTACAAGGCCAAGGATGTTGAAGAGGCTATCGAGATTGCCAATAACTCGGAGTATGGTCTGTCCAGCTCCGTGTGGGGCACCGACCTGGATGCCGCATTCGAGGTGGCAAACCAGCTCAACGATGGCATGACGTTCGTCAACGAGGCGTCGGTAACCGCAGCAGGCCTGCCATTCGGCGGCGTGAACCGCTCCGGCTACGGCCGCGAGCTGGCGCGCTGGGGCGTCGGCGAGTTTGTCAACGAGCACCTGTACCGCGTGAGCGGACAGGATAACCCGGGCAACTCCCCGGCAATGTAGCGGCGTGTCAGTCTAGCGTAAGTCTCAAGTTCAACTTAAACTTGAGCACACGATAGACAGCTCACGCCGCAGGCATCGGTCCGGGGGAGGGGAACCCTCGGAAAGGTACCGCGGCAAATCTTCAAGGACGTTTACCTATGCGCAAAAGCACTTCCCCGAGCAAAGCTCGCAAGGGCCTTGCAGTGGCCGCAGTACCTACCGCTATTGCCGTGGGTTTGGCTCTGCTGCCAAACGCCACCGCACAATCTTCCGTAGGCGATCTCTCTTCCGCCATCGGCGGCGATTCCAGCCTGTCCGATCACTTCGCACCGAAGGAACCGCCCGCCCGCACCCCGCTGAACACCGAATACCCGGATGTTAAGGGCCTGCCGGAGGGCGTGAAGATCAACCGTGTGGAGTACCTGACCAACCGCCACCTGATGGTCTACATCAAGTCCGCGGCTATGCCGGATAAAGAGCAGAAGGTACAAATCCAGCTTGCTCGTGACTGGTACTCCCACCCGGAGAAGAAGTTCCCAGAGGTATGGGCGCTCGACGGCCTACGTGCCCGTGACGATGAGTCCGGCTGGACCATCGAGACCAATATTTTGAACCAGTACGCTGACCGTAACGTCAACCTAGTTATGCCGGTAGGCGGCGAATCTTCCTTCTATTCGGACTGGGAGCAGGCAGACCGCGGTCAGCGCTACATGTGGGAGACCTTCCTGACCAAGGAATTGATCCCCATCTTGGACAATGAGTACCGCTCGAACCACAAGCGTGCGGTCACCGGCCTGTCCATGGGCGGCACCGCCGCGATGAACTTGGCTGAGCGTAACCCGCACCTGTTTAACTTCGTGGGCTCCTTCTCCGGCTACCTGGACACCACTACGCGCGGTATGCCGGAAGCCATTATGGCTGCGCAGCGCGATGCCGGCGGTTATGATTCCCGCAAGATGTGGGGCGAGCCAGGTTCCCAAAACTGGATCGACCACGATCCGAAGCTGGGCATTGAAAACCTGAAGGACATGAAGGTATATGTCTCCGCAGGTTCGGGCAAGGATGACTTTGGTAACGCCAACTCCGTAGCCAAGGGTCAGGCCAATCTCGCCGGTATGGGCTTGGAGGTCATTTCCCGCATGTCCACCCAGACCTATGTGGACTACGCAAAGCGCGCCAAGATTAACCCAGTGATTAAGTTCCGCCCATCCGGCGTGCACAGCTGGGAATACTGGCAGTTTGAGATGCAGCAGGCATGGCCCTACATCGCAGATGCCCTCGAGATGGACAAGGCTGATCGCGGTGCGGACTGTGAGGCCATCGGCGCCATCGCCAAGGAGACCAAGAGCGGCGTCATTGGCTCTTGCTTGAATAACGAGTACGACGTCGCCAAGAAGGGCAAGGCCCAGGACTTCGAGTCTGGTACCGCTTACTGGTCCCCGGATACCGGTGCGCACGCCCTCTTCGGCCGCATTGGTGCTCGCTACGCCGAGATCGGCGGGCCCACCTCCTGGCTGGGCTTCCCTAAGACCGGCGAGTCTAAGACCCCGGACGGCAAGGGTCGCTTCGTGCACTTCGAGCACGGCTCCATCTACTGGTCCCCGGAGTCCGGTGCTTGGGAGATTACCGGCGATATGTTCCAGGCCTGGGGCAAGAACGGCTACGAAAAGGGCGACCTGAAGTACCCGACCGGCCCGGTCAAGAAGATCGGCGAGGGCTACATGCAGGAATTCCAGGATGGCATCCTGACCCGAAACCCGGATGGCTCCAACCAGGTAGTCCACGGCGCTATCGGCGCCAAATACAAGGACATGGGCGGCGCTGAATCTGCGCTCGGCTTCCCGACGTCCGGTGAGAACGCCGTCAACGGCGGCTTCTACCAGACCTTTGAGAAGGGCAGCATCTACTGGTCCCCGAAGACTGGCGCGCACTACATTCTGAAGAGCAAGATCATGGACCGCTGGGGCCAGGCTGGTTGGGAGCAAGGCGAGTTCGGCTGGCCTACTTCTGACTATTCTGAGATTGCCGCTGGCGGCCTGAGCCAGGAATTCCAGCACGGCAAGATCAGCGAGGTCCTCGGCCAGGTTCGGGCCGAGAAGAAGTAGCTATGCGCAAGCTAGTAGTTGTGGGCGCGGCGCTGTGCCTGGGTCTTGCGGGCTGCGATTCCGCCACGGTGGATAGCGAACCGCCGCAAGAGACCGAGATCGCGCCCCTCGAGCGGGAGTCCGATGCCCCTTCCTCTTCGGAGAATTCCGCTTCTAAGTCGCAGGAAGACCGCGGTGCGCGTGAGATCTCTGAAATCCCGTCCGCTGAGGTGCCGGAACCGGACGCCAAGTACTTGGACAAGCTCAAGGACGCCGGCGTTAACGTCGATGGTGTAGAGGATCAGCTCCTTGGAGCCGGCAAAGCGGCCTGTGACGAGAATGAGGTCACCATTTCTGCGGTTGCCGGCCAGCTCATCGAGCAGCAGCGCACCACGCAGAGTTTTGAGGAGCTTTCCCAGCTCATCAAGGATTCTGCACGTTCAGGGATTTGCTAGGTTTAGCTGGTACAACTAATCCATGCGAAAAACTATTACCGTTGTCGCGGCCCTCGTCGTATTAGCTGTCATCGGCGTGGGCGCGTCGCGTTACCTCAACCAAGGCACCGATTCCCCTGCTCCGCACACCACGGAGCAGGCCGCGCCGCCGCAACCGCAGCAGCCCGAGTGGTGCCCCCGTGTGGAGTTCATTTCTGCCCCGGGTACTTGGGAGTCCGCGGCTGACGACGACCCCATTAATCCTTCTGCCAACCCGCGCTCGTTCATGCTGTCTATTACGAAGCCATTGCAGGAGGCCTACGGGGATGACGTGAAGGTTTGGACCCTTCCCTATACCGCGCAATTCAAAAATATTAATGCGCAGCACGAAATGAGCTACGACGATTCCCGCACTGAGGGAACCGCCAAGATGAATGACGAGCTGCGTAGCGTTCATCAAAGCTGCCCAGCTACCAAATTTATTGTGAGCGGCTTTTCTCAGGGCGCGGTGATTGCTGGCGACGTTGCCGATGAGATTGGTGGCGGCCAGGGCGTGGTTCCGGCGGAAAACATCGCAGGCGTGGCCCTTATCGCAGACGGCCGCCGCCAAAATGGCGTCGGGCAAAACCCAGGCCGCAAGGTGGGTGGCGTCGGTGCAGAAATTGCCCTTCAGCCGGTATCCGGACTGGTTCAGCCCATCGTGCCGGGTGCCTCCATGCGTGGTGCGCGCCAGAATGGGTTCGGTAGCCTCGCGGATCGCACCTTCCAGATTTGCGCGCCCAATGATTCGGTGTGTGATGCCCCGCCAAACGTGACCAATGCACTAGAGCGCGCGCAGGGTCTGATTGCCGCGAATGGCGTGCATGCGCAATACGCCTCCAATAGTGGCGTTATCGATGGCACGACTGCCAACCAGTGGGTAGTGGGTTGGGCCCGCCAGCTTATCGACGCCGCGTAACAACCATTCCCCCAACTCCGATAGTTTTATTATCGAAACCATTTACCTAAGGAGAATCGATGGATCTGAAAGCGCAGATGGGGCAGTTCCTAGCGCCCGAGTTCACCTTGGCCCAGTTGTCAGAGAATCTCTTCCAAGCGGAGACCAACCCAGACCGCGTGGTGATGCGCCAGTGGATCTACGGGGAGGAAGAAACCTGCCGGGAACTTACCCGCGCGCAGGTCAATAACCGCATCAAGGTGGTGGCGGCGCGCCTGCAGCAGGTGGCAGAGCCTGGTACCCGCGTGGCCATCTTGGCTGGTAATTCACCGGAATACGTCTTCGGCTTCTTGGGTGCTCTTTATGCGGGCATGGTGCCGATTCCGCTCTATGACCCCAACGAGCCGGGCCACTCGGACCACCTTAAGGCCGTATTTGGTGACTGTGAACCGTCCATTGTGGTGACTAACCGCGTATCGGCGGCGGCAGTGCGCACGTACTTTTCCGCTCAACGCGAGCGCCCGCGCGTCATTTCCCTCGACGCCCTTCCTGATTCTTTGGCGTCCTCCTGGACTCCTGTGGAGGGAACCGCAGAGGACACTGCCTTCCTGCAGTACACCTCCGGTTCCACCCGCACCCCGGCCGGTGTGGAGCTCACCAATCGCGCGATTATTACCAACGTGGCGCAGATCTTCCAGGCCGTGCAGCTGCAGATGCCTGCCCGCATCGTTTCTTGGCTGCCGATGCACCACGATATGGGCATCATCCTTGCCGTATTTGTCACCATCTTGGGCCTCGACTTCGAGGTGATGACCCCGCGCGATTTCATCCAGCACCCGGATCGCTGGGTCCGGCGCCTCACCGCGGGCAAGCAGGCCACCTATGCCGCCATCCCGAACTTTGCCTTGGAACTCGCTGCTCGCCATGCCGAGGATGCAGATTTCTCGCACGTGGCCGGCATCATTATCGGTTCCGAGCCGGTGACCGAATCGGCCGTGGACTCCTTCCTCGATGCCTTCAGCGTGGACCGTTCCGTACTGCGTCCGTCCTATGGCCTGGCAGAAGCGGCGCTTATTGTGTCTACTCCGCAAACCGAGAAGCGCCCGGTCATCGCGCACTTTAACCGCGCGGAGCTAGCTGCAGGTCGCGCCGTCATCGAGGATAAATCCGAAGACACCGTTGCCTACGCCTCCAATGGCCAGTGCGTGCCGCATCAGCACCTCGCCATTGTGGATCCGGAAACTCGCGCCGAGGTGAAGGACGGCGTTATCGGAGAAATCTGGGTCCACGGTCCCAATATGGCCACCGGCTACCTCAACCGCCCAGAGGAAACTGCTGCGACCTTCCGCAATACGCTGGGTGAGCGTCAACAAGATGGCCTGCCGGAAGACGATTACTGGATGGCCACCGGAGACTTGGCAACCATCGTGGATGGGGAATTGTATATTACCGGCCGACTGAAGGATCTCATCGTCATTGCTGGGCGCAACCATTATCCGCAGGATATTGAGGGCACGGTGCAAGCCGCTTCCGCGCAGGTTCGCCCGGATTCCGTCGCTGCCTTCTCCGTGGAAGGCAATGACTCTGAGTCCCTCGTTTTGCTGGTGGAGCGCGCCGATGATGCGCAGCCGTCCGGCGATGCCGAGGCAACCGAGGCCATTCGCACCGCGGTCACTGCCCACCACGGCATCACTCCGGATGACATCGTGTGGAAGGCACCTGGCGAAATCAACCGCACGTCCTCCGGCAAGATTGCGCGCCGCGTAGCCAAGAAGAATTATGTGGGATTCTGATATATCGCTAACAAAGTGACAAAATATAGCGATATACCCCTATGCTATTTAGTATTTTTCCGTAACGAAAGACCTTTTTATGACCATCGAGCAACTGCGAGCATGGCTGCGTGACTGGGTCGCCCAGGCCACCGGTGTTTCCGCCGAAGAGATCCTAGATTCCAAGCCTTTGGAAAATTATGGTCTCTCCTCGCGGGATGCTGTAGTGCTATCCGGCGAGCTGGAAAACCTTCTGGGCACCCGCCTCGATGCCACCGTGGCATATGAGTATCCCACCATCGAGCTGCTGGCGGACCGCCTGCTGAACGCACCGGCGGCGCCCCAGCCGGAAGAGCGCGCCCCGCGGATCGCGCAGGGATCCGACGTTGCGGTCATTGGTCTTTCCGGATGCTTCCCGGGCGCCAAGAATGCCCAAGAGTTCTGGTCTATGTTGGCGGAATCCCGCGCAGGCACTGGCCCGTTGCCAGTGGGTCGGTGGTCCGAATACTCCGCCGATCCGGTAATGAGCGAGAAGATCGCTCAGCAAAATACCGATGGCGGTTACCTTGAAGACATCGCCTCCTTTGATGCGGAATTTTTTGGCCTGTCTCCACTTGAGGCTGCCAATATGGATCCCCAGCAGCGCATCCTCTTGGAGCTGGTGTGGGAAGCGCTAGAAAACGCTGGTGTTCCCGCCAATGAGCTGCGGGGAACGCAGACCGGTGTGTACATGGGCTCGACCAATAATGACTACGGCATGCTCATCGGTGCCGATTCCGCCGAGATGCACCCGTATGCGCTGACCGGCATTTCTTCCGCCGTGATTGCTAATCGCATTTCCTACGCCCTGGATTTCCGCGGCCCTTCCATCAACGTGGATACGGCGTGCTCTTCCTCCCTCGTGGCGGTGAACCAGGCGATGAAGGATTTGCGCACGGGGAGCGCGGACGTGGCGCTGGCCGGCGGCGTGAATATTCTGGCCGCCCCGCATGCGTCCACTGCCTTTTCGGAGTTGGGCGTTACCTCTCCAACGAGCGCCATTCACGCCTTTTCGGACGACGCCGATGGCATCGTGCGTGCCGACGCCGCCGGCGTCCTCGTGCTCAAGCGCTTGGAGGACGCGGAAGCGGACGGCGACGATATCCTGGCCGTCATCAAGGGCTCGGCCGTCAACTCCGATGGCCACTCTAATGGCCTGACCGCCCCGAACCCGGAGGCACAGGAGGATGTGCTGCGTCGCGCGTATGCTGATGCGGGCGTAAATCCGCAGGACGTGGACTATATCGAAGCTCACGGCACCGGCACCATTCTGGGTGATCCGATCGAGGCCTCTGCCCTGGGCCGCGTGCTCGGTGCGGGCCGCGGGGTCGAAACTCCAATTTTGCTCGGCTCTGCCAAGACCAATATCGGCCACTCTGAATCCGCCGCGGGCGTGGTCGGCCTCATCAAGGTCATCCAGGCCATGCGCAATGACGTGATTCCGGCCAATATCAATTACTCGGCGCCGAATCGCTATATCGATTTCGAGGCCGAGCACCTTGAGGTAGTCGAGGATCCGCGCGAGTGGCCCGAGTACTCCGGCCACAAGGTCGCTGGCGTATCCGGCTTTGGTTTCGGTGGCACCAATGCGCACGTCGTGCTCACCGATTACCGCGGCACCCCGGCTGAACGCGCGCCGCAGCTTTCCACCGACACGGTGGCGTTGCCGGTCTCTGGTCTTTTGCCTTCGCACCGGGCACGCGCTGCGGCCCTGTTGGCAGACTTCATTGAGGCGGAAAAGCCCGCGCTTGTCGACGTCGCCCGCACCGTCGCCCGCCGCAACCACTCCCGATCCCGCGCCGTCGTGATGGCTAGCTCCACCGAGGAAGCAGTCAAGCGCCTGCGCCAGGTAGCTGAGGGCAAGGTTTCTGTTGGCATCGCCGCTGCGGACTCCCCGCAGGTCCCGGGGCCCGTATTTGTTTACTCCGGTTTTGGATCCCAGCACCGCAAGATGGCGAAGGACATGATTGCGATCTCGCCGCAGTTCAAGGCCCGCCTGGAAGAGCTGGATGCCATCGTGGACTTTGAGTCCGGCTGGTCCATCCTGGATATCGTCAACGACGACGCCCAAACCTATGACACCGAGACCGCCCAGGTGGCCATTACCGCCATTCAGATTGCATTGACGGACCTGTTCGCTTCCTTTGGCGTGCGCCCGGCCGGCGTGATGGGCATGTCCATGGGCGAGATTGCCGCGGCCTATGCCGCAGGCGGCATCTCCGCAGAGGACGCCATGGTTATTGCCTGCCACCGCGCGCGGTTGATGGGTGAGGGTGAGGCGTCGCTAAGCGATGCCGAGCAAGGAGCCATGGCCGTCGTAGAGCTCTCGGCCGAGGATATTGCCGCGCTCGACGGCAATATCGAACCCGCCGTGTATACCGGACCCGGTATGACCACCGTGGGCGGCCCGCGCCAAGAGGTGCTGGACCTGGTGGAAAAGCTCGACGGTGAGGGCAAGTTCGCCCGTGCGCTCAATGTGAAGGCAGCAGGGCATACCTCGGCCGTGGACCCCATCCTGGGCGAGCTGCATGCAGCCATCGCCGGCATGGAGGCCAAGCCGCTGCACACCCCGCTGTTTTCCTCCGTGGATAAGGGCGAGGTTTATCGCCCTGGTACCACCGTCCACGATGAGGACTATTGGCTGCGCATGACCCGCCACTCGGTCTATCTGCAGGATGCCACCGAGGCAGCCTTCAACGCCGGCCACACCCAGCTGGTAGAAATCTCGCCGAATCCGGTGGCGCTGATGGGCCTCATGTCCACCGCCTTCGCCGTGGGCAAGGCGGATGCCCAGCTGCTGTATGCGTTGAAGCGCAAGGTGGATCCCACCGAGTCGTTGCTGGACCTGCTCAGCAAGCTCTATGTCGCCGGTATGCCGGTAGATTTTGGCGCAGTCTTTGGCTCGGGTGCGCGCGTAGAGGCGCCCTATACCCAGTTCAACCGCCAGCGCTTCTGGACCAACGCGCGTCCGTCGGCCGGCGTTTCCGGCCTGCCGGGCGCTCGCGTCAACCTGCCCGAGGGCAAGGTTGCCTTCTCCACCAATGCGGACCAGGCGCCATCCGCGCTGGCCATCGTGGAGGCGGCGGCCGAGGCCGTCAAGCCTGGGGCGCGCATCATCGCCACCGAGGAGCACGCCGACCTGCCACCGCGCGGTGAGGTCACCACGGTGGTAAGCCAGTCCATCGGTGGTATGTCCGTAGCCATCTACGCCGTCCGTGGCGCACAAACCGAGCTTTTGGCGGAAGGCTTTGCCTCCGCCTTGGACTTGGGCGCGGCGCCTATCCCGGGCGTGGCCGATGTGCCTGAAAGCGAGCCTGCAGCAACCGCAGAGGTTGATGCCGTGCGCTGGGATCCCGCGGAGGAAACCGTGGAGGATCGCCTCGCACTCATCGTGTCGGAATCCATGGGCTACGACGTCTCTGACCTGCCGCGCGAGCTGCCGCTCATTGACTTGGGCCTGGATTCCCTGATGGGCATGCGCATTAAGAACCGCGTGGAAAATGACTTCCAGATTCCGCCGCTGCAGGTGCAAGCGCTTCGCGACGCCTCCCTGGCAGACGTCATTGCCATGGTGGAAGAGGCCGTGGCCGGCGGCAGCGTGGATACCAGCGAGATTGCTTCTGCGGATACCCCTGCGCCAGAAGAAGATGAGCCGGGCCAGGGCGTCGGCGTTGCCCCGCGCGATGCCTCGGAGCGCATGGTCTTTGGCACCTGGGCTACCTTCACCGGAAAGGCCGCGGCGGGTGTCACTTCGGCACTGCCCGAGGTAAGCGATGAGGTTGCCACCCAGATTGCTGAGCGCCTCACCGAGCGTGCCGGCATCGAGGTCACCGCCCAGCAGGTCCACGAGGCCGAGGCGCTAGAGACTTTGGCCGACCTCGTCCGCGAAGGACTGGAGACCGAGGTAGAAGGCAATATCCGCGTCCTGCGCGAGGCTGATGGTCCGGCCGTATTCATGTTCCACCCAGCCGGCGGCACCACTGTGGTCTACCAGCCACTAACCCGCCGCCTGCCCGAGGACGTGGCAGTCTACGGCGTAGAGCGCGTCGAGGGTTCGCTGGAGGAGCGCGCCGAGGCTTATATCGAGGACATCCTGCACTACGCTCGCGGCCGCAAGGTCGTGCTCGGCGGGTGGTCTTTCGGTGGCGCGCTAGCCTATGAGGTGGCCTACCAGCTGCATCAGCGCACCCAGCGCGGCCAGGATTCGGTGGACGTGGCGTTCATCGCGCTGCTGGATACCACCCAGCCGTCGAACCCAGCGCCGGATACCCCGGAAGAAACCCGTGCCCGCTGGGAGCGCTACGCGGCCTTTGCGAAGAAGACCTACGGCCTGGATTTTGAGCCACCGTACGAGATGCTTGAGACCATGGGCGAAGATGCGCTCATGACCATGTTGGCGGAGTTCCTCGCTACTACCGACGCCTCCGAGCACGGCCTTGCCGCCGGCGTCCTGGAGCACCAGCGCGCTTCCTTCGTGGATAACCAGATTCTGGCCAAGATTGACTTCCATCGCTGGGCCGATGTCACGGTGCCGGTGCTGCTTTTCCGTTCCGAGCGCATGCACGACGGTGCGATTGAGCTGGAGCCGCGCTACGCTGAGATTGATCCCGACGGAGGTTGGGGAGTTATCGTTAAGGATCTAGAAATTGTGCAGCTGCAAGGCGATCACCTTGCAGTGCCAGACGAGCCAGCCATCGGCATCGTGGGCAAGCATATGGACGAATGGATCGAGGAGAAGATACGTGGCGGCCAAGCAGACAACCGCTGAGAAACTCGCTGACCTGCGCGAGCGTCTGGACAAGGCGCAGGACCCAGGCAGTGAGCGCTCCCGCAAGCGCCGCGACGAGGCTGGGCGCACCACGCCTCGTCAACGCATCGATGAATTGCTAGATGAGGGTTCCTTCGTCGAAACCGGCTCCTTGGGTAAGACCCCAGGTGACCCTGACGCCATTTATTCCGATGGCGTGGTCACCGGTTATGGCCGCATCTCCGGCCGCCCAGTGTGTATCTACGCCCACGATAAAACCGTCTACGGCGGCTCTGTCGGCGTGACCTTTGGCAAGAAGGTCACCGAGGTCATGGACATGGCCATCAAGATTGGCTGCCCAGTCATCGGTATTCAGGATTCCGGCGGCGCCCGCATCCAGGATGCGGTGACCTCATTGGCCATGTACTCCGAGATCGCCCGCCGCCAGCTCCCGCTGTCCGGCCGTAGCCCGCAGATTTCCATCATGATGGGCAAGTCCGCCGGTGGCGCCGTCTATGCTCCCGTGACCACGGACTTTGTCATTGCCGTGGACGAGGAAGCGGAAATGTATGTCACCGGCCCGAACGTCATCCGTGAGGTTACCGGTGAGGATATTACCTCCGCTGAGCTGGGCGGTGCTCGCCAGCAGGAGCTCAACGGTAACGTCTCGGCGGTCGTCCCTTCCGAGGATGACGCCTTTGATATGGTCCGCGATCTCCTCGATCACCTGCCGCTGACCTGCTTTGATGAGTCACCGGAGTTCGCTGCGCCTTCCGACGCCGAAGTGGCCGAAGACGAAGAGCTCAATGCCTTCATGCCGGATGACACCAATGCTGGCTACGACATGATGGACTTGTTGACCCAGTTGGGCGATGACGAGGACCTCATTGAGATTCAAGAAAACTTCGCGCCCAATATGATCACCGCTTTCGGTCGCATCGATGGCAAGACCGTTGGCTTTGTGGCCAATAACCCCATGCACCTTGCGGGCTGCATTGATGCCGATGCCGCCGATAAGGGCGCGCGCTTCATCCGCATCTGCGATGCTTACAATATTCCGCTGGTCTTTGTGGTGGATACCCCGGGCTACCTGCCGGGCGTGGAGCAGGAGAAGGTGGGCCTTATCCACCGCGGCGCCAAGTTTGCCTTCGCCGTGGTGGAAGCCACCGTGCCGAAGGTCTCGCTCATCGTGCGTAAAGCCTACGGCGGTGCCTATGCGGTGATGGGCTCGAAGAACCTGACCGGCGATATCAACCTGGCGTGGCCGACCGCGCAGATCGCCGTGATGGGCGCGGCCGCTGCCGTGGTGATGATCGCCGGCAAGCAGCTCGAGGCCGCCGAGACCCCTGAGCAGCGTGAGATGACCAAGAAGATGTTCATGGACTTCTACGATGAGACCATGACCGCTCCTTATGTCGCGGCCGAGCGCGGCTATCTAGACGCGATGATTCAGCCGAATCAGTCCCGGTTGGCGCTCCGTCAGGCACTGCGCCAACTGGCCACCAAGCAGGAAAGCGATCTGCCGAAGAAGCACACTATTGCCCCGATGTAATGCCTTGTGCTTGGATAGCATATAAAGAGCTAATCCTAGTGAAGGAGTTATCTATGATTCTGTCTAGCGCTGTGGACATCGTCAGCGAGATCATTGGTTTCGTGGTCGATATTCTGAATCAGGCAGGCATTCAGGTAAGTTCCAAGTAAGTGGAGCAAAAAAGAAGGAGGGTTAAACCCTCCTTCTTTTTTATTTGCGGGCGAAAAGCCGCCAGCCAAAGAAAAATAGTGCGGACATCACCGTCGCTACGATGAGGAAGCTCCAGTGCGGCAAGCGGCCGTTGACCAGCATCCACAGGGCCATGCCGCCCACGACGGTGCTCAGCCAGACGATGCCGCCTTCCTTCCACTTGCCGTGCGCTTTGGTAGCCAGGATGATGACCCAGCCGATAAGCGCGCCTACGGCCCAGGGCCAAAAGGCATCTACCCAGGTGGAAAAGCTCAAGCCGCCGTGGGCGAGGCGGGCAGCCACGGCGAAGAGCATCAGGGCGATGATATCGATTACGGGGGCGATTCTCATGCGTTTTCCTTTCGGTTCAAGGCGGCGTAGGTAATGCCCTTGCGGGCATAGTGCCAGAAGTAGATTACCCAGCCAATGATGGTGATCAAGGCAAAGGAGATGAGGCGGTAGATGATGGCCGCGCCGGTAGCGTCCACCGCGGTCATGCCCGTGGCCACCAGAGTGGCGATGATGGCGGCTTCCACCGTTCCGAGGCCGGCCGGCGTGACCTGAGCAGAGCCGGCAAGCTTAGCGGTGAGATAGGCCAGCGCCACGCCGGCCATCGTCGTGGTGTCCTCGCCAGCGTGCAGGGCGGGCAGGTGGCCGGTAACGGCCCACACGCAGCCCCATAGCGAGACCATGTCGATCAGGCGGTTGGCCAAAGAGTAGAAGGAGACCCAACCGAATTGGCGGCGGGTAAGGTGAACTTCCTCCAGATTCTTGACCTGGTCCACGAGGGCTTCGCGCTTGGAGCCCTTAATGAGCTTTTGGCGGTTGAGCCAGCGCATGATGGTATCCGGATGATTGGTCAGCCAGAACAGGCCGCCAGAAAGCGCCAGCATGAGCACCAAGGTGCCGATGAGGGACCAGAGCGCCATATCCGCGTTGAGGAAGAGCACGCCGCCCAAGCCGATGAGCACGAGCCACATCGTAGAAATGGCAGAGGACAGCACGAAGAACCAGCCACACAACATGACGGACGCGCCCCACGTGCGCTGCACGTAGAAGGTGAGGATGGCGGAAAAAGCTGGGCCGGCCGGAAGAGTGGTGGACCAGGCATTAGCGGCCAACGTTAGTGCTGCGGTTTCTGAGGCCGGTACCTTGATGCCGCCGGCGCGAATGAGCAGGCGCATGACCTCGCCCATGGCGAGTACCGCCACGATGGAGGCGATGACCACGAGTGCTATCGCGGCTGGGTTGGAATGAGAAAGCCGCGAGAAGCCTTCGCGCAGGAAGTCTAGCTCATCGCGGAAGACATAAACCAAGACCAGCAGGACGATGAGCGAGGCGATAAGGCGCAGCCAATTCTTCACTTACTTACCCCCTTCGAGGCGTTGTTTGAGCTCAGTGAAGGGAACAGTCTTGCCGCGGTGGGTCGCACCGCCGGTCAAGGTGGTGGTGGCGTGGCGCAGCCAGCTAGGGGCCCACCAGTTATCTTCGCGCAGCAAGTGCATGACGGCCGGGACGAGGAGCATGCGGACAATGGTGGCGTCGATAAGCAGGGCAAAAATCATGCCGTAGGCAATGTATTTCATCATCACGATATCGGAGAAGCCGAACGCGCCGGAGACCACGATCATGATGAGCGCCGCCGCGGTAATAATGCCGCCGGTATGCGCGGTGCCGGCCGCAATGGACTCGTCGGTGGAAGCGCCGCGCCGGCGGGCCTCCACCATGCGGGAGACCAAAAAGACCTCGTAATCGGTGGACAGGCCGTAGACAATGGCGATGATGAGCACCAAAATCGGGCTCATGAGCGGGCCGGGCGTGAAGTTGAGGATGTCCGAGCCCAAGCCGGCAACAAACATCAACGTCAGGATGCCCAGCGTTGCGCCCAAGGTCAGCAACGTCATCACAATGGCCTTGAGCGGCAGTACAAAGGAGCCGAAGACCAGAGCCATGAGCAGGAATGTAGCCAGCACCACGTAGAGCGCCATCCACGGCAGCGTGTGGAAGAGCGCATCGAGGGACTCCACCTCCATGGCGGGAGTACCGCCCACGTAGAGGTTCACGCCCTCAGGGGCCTTGACCTTTTCCAGCTCGTGCACGATCTTCGCGTAATCATCGCGGTCTTCAATGCCGGCGGAAAGGACAGTTGTGCCGTCCTTGGTGGCGGTCGTCGGCGCCATGGGCTCGGTGAGGCCGTCGAGGCCGCGGACTTGCATGACGACGTCGACAAGCTGCTGGTTCGAGGCATCTTCCACCACGAGCTTGACCGGCTCCGTACGGAAGGCGGGGAACTCCTCGTTGAACTTATCCTGGGCCACGCGGGTGTCCTGGTCAGGCGGCAGGTAGGACTCGTTGATGCCGCCAAAGGTGATGCTCATGACGGGCAGGGTAAGCGCGATGAGCAGGCCGCATACGGCGATGGTCAGCCCGCGGGCATGGCGCATGGCCCAGCGCGGAAGCTTATACCACCAGGTGTCCTGAATGGTGCGTGCCGTCCGCGAGGTACGGCGCACGGACCAGGTATCGATCTTGGGGCCGAGCATGCCAAAAATGGACGGCAGCACGGTGACGGAAAGGAGCGCGGCTAAGCCGACCGCAGAAATGGAGCCATAGGCCACGGATTTCAAGAAGGCCTGGGGGAAGAGGAAGAGGCCGGAAAGCGCAACGGCGACCATGGCCGCGGAGAAAACCACGGTTTGGCCGGCGGTTGCGGTGGTGGTGGCCACGGCCTCCTCGGTGGATCGGCCCTTATCCAGCTCTTCGCGGAAGCGCGAAACCATAAAGAGGCCGTAATCGATGGCTAGGCCGAGTCCCAGGAGCGTGACGACGGCCTGGGCAAAGACATTGACCTGCGAGAAGCCGGCCAGGATGGACAGGATTCCCAAAGAGCCCAAGATGGAGAGGCCACCGACCACCAGCGGCATGCAGGCCGCAACCACCGAGCCGAAGACCACCAGCAGGAGGATGCCTACCAGTGGCAGGGCGGCCTTTTCGGCGCGGGAAATATCGTGGGACATTCCCTCATCCAGGGCATCAGCAACCGCGGTGGCACCCGCAATCTCCACCGGTGCGGTGGTATCCGTAAGCGCGCCTTCGATGGCGCGGAAATCCTTCAGCGTCTGCTCATCATCGCCTTTCAGCCCGATGGCGGCGAAGGCTAGCGAATGATCAGCATTGACCAGGTTCGGGTTCTTCGTGTCGAAGTAACTGGTCACCGAGTCAATCTGGTCCGGATACTCCGATTTCAACTGCGCCAAGTGCTGCTTGGCGGCGTCGAAGTTCTCATCGGGGGAGTGGAAGAGCAAGATGACATCGCCGGAGTTATCGCGGCCGAATGCTTCCTGCTCGATCTGCGCTGCGCTTGTCGACGCCGCATTGGGATCCTCCCAGCCCTCCTGGCTCATGCGGTCATCGAGCTGCAAGCCAAAGCCGATGAAGAGCGCAAGGATGGCGGCGACGATGACGGCGGGGATGAGCCGGCGGTGCGCATAGGAAAAACGTCCCCATTTTTCAAACATTGGGGCAGCCTCCTAGCGGTTATTAAGCAGCGCAGCCAGGGGACGGAATGGCTGCAGCCATGCACCACCCTCGGGCAGGTTATCCAGGTTCACGCGCGGTAGCGGCTCGCGGAATACACCCTCGATATCTTCCAGGTCCACAAAATTGATATCCGCGTGGCCTACGGCCCATGCAGCATGCTCATGGAAACCGAGGACCGTCACCGGAAGGCCTTCCGCGATGAGCTCTTCCAAAGGTTCCTGGAAATTCTGGCCATCGGCGGAAGCCACAATCACGCCGGCTAGATCCTCACGGAGGCTTTCGATGTGGTCGAGCATATCCGGATCCACGTCGTCGTCTTCGTGGATCTTGGGCTTGGCAAAAACGCCGAAGCCCACGTTGCGGATGGCTTCTACCCATGGGCGGATGACATCGGCGCCGCCCGGGGTGACATTAGTAAAGACATCGGCGCGCGGCTCCGCATCAACGTCCTGGGCAAGGTGTACCAGCCAGCGGCCGATGGCGTCGAAGCGCGGGCGGTGTGCGGCGGTGGGGCGGCCGCCGAGCAGGGAGCCCAGGCCCATGTCCATATTGGGCGCATCCCAGACAAGTAGGTAGGTGCTCATTTATTTCTTCTCCCAGAGATACTCCGTGATGACGTGTTCTTTATCTAGGCCCTTGCCCTCAAACTTGGTGATGACCTGACGATCCACCAACTGCGGGCACTCTGGCCATGGCCAGCCCTTGTAATCCAGGCTCGGCTCTACGTCCACAAGTTCATCGATCCACTCGGCGTATCCGGCGTGGTCGGTAGCAACGTGCAGCACGCCGCCCTTCTTTAGGCGGGACGCAAAAAGGTTGAGTGTGCCCGACTGGATGATGCGGCGCTTGTGGTGACGGGCCTTTGGCCAGGGATCCGGGAAGAAGACGCGGATGCCATCAAGGGATTCCGGCGCAAACATGCGCACCATGACCTCGATGCCATCGCCGCGAATCATGCGGATATTGTCGATGCCCTCGCGCTCGATCTGGCCCAGTAGCTTGGCCAGGCCCGGCTTGTAGAGCTCGACGGCGATGATATTGGTATCGGCCTCCTTCGGCGCCATGGCGGCGGTAGAGGTGCCGGTACCGGATCCGATTTCCACGATGGTCTTGGCGCCGCTGCGGCCAAACCAGGCATCGAGGTCAATGACCTCGTCTTCCAGCGTGCGGCCTAGTTCTGGCCAGCGCTTTTCAAAAAGCTCATGCTGATTTTCGGTCAGCGTGCCGCGGCGGAAGGTGACGTTGCCCAGGCGTGGGTAGTCAAGCTCGTTGTCGAATACGGCATTGAAATCGGTCTGTGGCGGGCGCCCTGGAGGCATTTCTCCAGCGCGGGTGTTTTGAGAGTTATCTGTGTTATTCATTGCGGCCTATTTTTCCCTGCTTAGCCTTGCCAAGCAATACGCCGCGCCGGGGATCACGTGTGGCGAAGCCAATCCTGGTATAACCAGTGGGCCCGGTTGGGGGTGGAAGATTATCGTTTTGGTTGCCGCTAGGGAGGGGAATAGACCCCCAGACAGGGGGATGGGAAAAGGCGATTTTTAACACAGTATCTGTGGTTGCGCTTGGTGAAGTTCTGGTAAACGCGGTGGATATAACCGGTGTGACAAAATCTGCGCAAATTATTCGGACAAGCACGTTAATCTTGAGGTGGAAGGCACAGTTGGGGATTTATTTCCCCAATTTTCACACCCACCCTCAGGAGAATTACTAATGACCGCCACTATCCCAGGGCTCGTCGGAGAGCTGCCGACTAAAAACGAAAAGCTTATCGGCTGGATCAGCGAGAATGTTGAGCTTTTCCAGCCGGACCAGGTGGTCTTTGTAGACGGCTCCCAGGACGAGGCTGACCGTTTGGCCGCAGAGCTGGTGGAAAAGGGCACGCTTATCAAGCTGAATGAGGAAAAGCGTCCTAATTCCTACCTGGCTCGCTCCAATCCTTCCGACGTTGCCCGTGTGGAATCCCGCACCTTCATCTGTACCGAGAATGAAGAAGGCGCCGGCCCGACCAATAACTGGGCGCCGCCAGCTGCGATGAAGGAAGAGATGACGGAGGCATTCCGTGGTTCCATGAAGGGTCGCACCATGTACGTGGTTCCCTTCTGCATGGGCCCTATTAGCGATCCGGAACCAAAGCTGGGCGTGCAGCTGACTGACTCCGCTTATGTGGTGCTCTCCATGCGCATCATGACCCGTATGGGTGCGGAAGCCTTGGACAAGATTGGTACCGACGGCGATTTCGTCCACGCCCTGCACTCCGTGGGTGCTCCGCTGGAGCCGGGCCAGGAAGATGTGGCGTGGCCGTGCAATGACACCAAGTACATCACCCAGTTCCCGGAGACCAAGGAAATCTGGTCCTACGGTTCTGGCTACGGCGGCAACGCTATCCTGGCAAAGAAGTGCTACGCGCTGCGCATCGCTTCTGTCATGGCCAAGGAAGAGGGCTGGATGGCAGAGCACATGCTCATCCTGAAGCTCACCAACCCAGAGGGCAAGAAGTACCACGTTGCGGCCGCTTTCCCTTCGGCATGCGGCAAGACCAACCTGGCTATGATTACCCCGACCATTCCGGGCTGGAAGGCCGAGGTCGTCGGTGACGATATTGCCTGGCTGCACCTGCGCGAGGACGGCCTTTACGCAGTTAACCCGGAAAATGGCTTCTTCGGCGTGGCCCCTGGCACCAACTACGGTTCCAACCCGATTGCCATGCAGACCATGGAGCCGGGCAACACCATCTTCACCAACGTTGCGCTTACCGACGACGGCGATGTCTGGTGGGAGGAGATGTCCAAGGAGGCGCCGGAGCACCTCATCGACTGGACCGGTCAGGATTGGACTCCGTCCTCCTCCACTAAGGCTGCGCACCCGAACTCCCGTTACTGCGTGCCGATTTCCCAGTGCCCGAGCGCCGCTCCGGAGTACGACGACTGGCAGGGTGTGAAGATCGACGCCATCCTCTTCGGCGGCCGCCGCAAGACCACCGTTCCGCTGGTAACCCAGGCCTTTGACTGGAACCACGGCACCATGATCGGTGCCCTGCTGGCTTCCGGCCAGACCGCTGCAGCAGAGGGCAGTGTCGGCACCCTGCGCCACGACCCGATGGCTATGCTTCCGTTCATCGGCTACAACGCCGGTGACTACCTGCAGCACTGGATCGATATGGGTGAAAAGGGCGGCGACCGCATGCCGTCTATCTTCCTAGTTAACTGGTTCCGCCGTGGCGACGACGGCCGCTTCCTGTGGCCGGGCTTCGGCGAGAACTCCCGCGTGCTCAAGTGGATCATTGACCGCATTGAGGGCAACGTTGAGGCCGAGGAAACCGTCGTAGGTCACACCGCTCGCGCCGAGGACATCGACCTCGAGGGCATCGACTTCGATATCGAGGATGTGCGCGCTGCTCTCGCCGTCAACCCGAAGGACTGGGAAGGCGATATGCAAGATAACGCTAGCTACCTCAACTTCCTGGGCTCCCGCGTGCCGTCCGAGGTATGGGACCAGTTCCATGCCCTGAAGGAGCGCGTAGAAAACGCCTCCTAAGCACTAGGCTCAGCCAACCCCCAGCGACGTCATTGACGCTGGGGGTTTCGTATTGCCTTACCTAGACTTGATTTCTAGCGGTCGTGGAAACACCTGACATGGGTTGGGTGATTGTGTGGAGTCGAAATGGGTTCCGGATTCTGTTGTCGTGGCGCGGTTTGCGTCGTTGGTTCGGGCTGGTAGTTCAATACGGGCGGCTGCTGGTGTGGTTGGTTTACCGCGGTCGGTGGCTTATCGGCTTGCTGGTGAGTTGGACTTGCCGCGCAAGCGCCGCAGGCGTATTAGCTCGGCTGACAGTCAGGCAATAGCTCGCCTGTGGCTTGAAGGTGTGGCACCAATGGATATTGCGCGCCAGCTTTCCATAGGCTCTACTCCGGTATATCGAATCGGTATTGAGCTTGGTTTGTGGAAACGCAATCCGTACGGCCGCAAAGCTGCGGCAACAACTCGCCGGTGTAGTTATCTGCAACTGCGTGTAAATGCTTTAGGACGCAAAGATGCCGCTTTAGCCTGTGGCATTCATCCGCGTAATGCTGCTGATATAGACAAAGGCGTCATTAAGCTTTCCACCGGGCGTGTGCCTTTTGTCCCGGATGGCCCGGATGTGGCGCTGTATAACAGGCTTATGCAGGTACTCGAGTACGTTGATGGTCGCCAAGCAGTTCCAGTCCAGGTTATTTCACAACAGCGTATCGATAGGCGTATTTCTTCGCGCTATCTATCGATAGAAGAGCGCGAGCTCATCTTTGATCTTGACCGGCAAGGCAAAGGCGTACGTGAGATAGCTCGGCGTCTTCAGCGCTCTGCTGGAACTATCAGCAAGGAACTTAAACGCAACCGGGATGAGTTTGGGGTATATCTTCCCACGTATGCGCACCGTAAATCGGTGTTGCGTAGGTTTAGACCGAAAAAGCGCAAGATTGATACCAATCCACGCTTGCGTGAGGTGGTTTGGGAAATGGTGAAAGACAGGTACTCGCCAGAGCAGATTTCTGGGCGGTTGCGCAGTTGCTACCCCGGTGATGAGACTATGTACGTGTGTCCTGAAACGATTTATCAATCTCTGTATTTCCAGGCTAAAGGCGAGTTGAAAAAAGAAATCGCTGCTGCACTGCGTCGCGGTCACGCCCAACGTCGACCTCGTGGCACGCGCAGCGCCCGCAAGCGGTTTGTTGACCCTATAGTGATGATTTCCGACCGGCCAGCAGAAGTAGACGACCGAGCCGTACCAGGTCATTGGGAAGGCGACCTCATTTTAGGCGCGGGCAATAAGTCTGCAATTGGGACTCTCGTAGAACGAACCACGCGCTATGTCATCTTGCTGCATCTACCTAATGGGCATAATGCTACCGAAGTAAATGCAGCACTTACTAAAGCGATCGCTGGCTTGCCAGATCATCTCAAAGGCTCACTTACCTGGGACCAGGGAAGTGAAATGGCCTGCCATAAGGCCTTTTCTGTAGCGACAAACTGTCCCGTGTTCTTCTGCGATCCTGGCTCGCCGTGGCAGCGGGGCACCAATGAAAACACCAACGGACTACTTAGGCAGTACTTCCCCAAAGGAACAGACCTAAGCCTCCACAGTGCAGCGGACCTAGAATTCGTCGCCATGCAACTCAACCGCCGCCCCCGCAAAACCCTGGGCTTTCAAACACCAGCCGAGAAAATGGCAGCACTGATAAACTCAACCGAAACATAGGAAGTGTTTCCACGACCACTAGAATCCGCCAGATATAAAAAGTAAACAATAAGTTAATCTTAGTTAATAAAAATGAAACTCTTTATCGTTAACGATGACAACTATTAATAATTATGAAATTATTTTATCGGCCCGGAAAACGGGTATTTCATTTCGGAAAAGGAGAGAAATAGATGCGGAAAAAAGTCTGGCTTCCGCAGCCGCTGCTTTTGTACTAGGTGCTGGTGCACTTGGGGGAACTGCTTTGGCAGGAGAACTTGTCGATGGAGGTATGTGGGAACACGGTAAGGGTGGAGGACGAGTGTGGTCGAACTACCACCATCCCAGTGTTAATCACGGTAGTTCCGTGAATGGCCACAAGTACGTTGACTCTGGCTGCCAGCCAGCGAATACGTGGGCCCGTGCGCAGGCATCATCTCGTTGGCTCGGGGCGGATGGCGCTTATTACCGCTTGTGTTAATAGAAGGTAAGCGTCACAAGGGTCGCCGTCATGGGCGACCCTTGCTTTAGTTAAGGAAGTATTTCATGAAAGAAGGCGTTAGCCTTTCTCAACGAATTCTCGCCGCATTTTGCGTACTATCCGCATTGTTCTTGGGGTATTGGGCGTTTGCGATGACGCAGTCGGAGGGAATATTTGAAACCGGCTCTTTCATTAACGTCGGATCGAATGATGGCCAGGGCTCTGAAATTCTTGCTGCACTCGATGAGGCTGCGCAATCGAAGGGTGAGCGCATTGCAGTGGAGCTCGAGCAACCGGACCATACCGACGTCTACGCCGCAGGGGACTTTGGTAGCAGTTGGTACGACACGATTGCGCCGGGCAGTCCAGTTCGCGTACACGATCTGTCGGAATTACCGGATGAGGATCCGCGTCAGCTTCTGCAACTGTCCGGAGGCGAGGATTTCAAAAATACAGTGTATGGGATTCTGGATGCTTACAGCGCGCAGCATCAGGAACTTGAAAGCCTAGAGTGGTCGTTCCTTTTCACGGATACCGCGCTAGCTGGAATTTATTTTCTGATTCTGGCCACGTGCTTTGCTGTCGTCGTGGCCGGCGCGATCGCGCGAACGAGGGATTATGCCGTGTGGCAGCTCATGGGACTATCGCCTAGCGTCATATTTGCACGTGAGTTTCGGCGTTCTTATGCAAGTGCATTTCTTAGTGCACTGGCCATCGGGGCGGTGGCGTTGGTGCTATGCGCAATATTAGTTTCACCACGAGTGATGCTAGGGATTATGCGCTACTCGGCAGTATTTCTGTTTCCGCTTCTCGTTGTCATGGTGGTGGCATTCCTCCTGACTACATGGGCGTGCAAAAAGCTAGCGTTGAGGGATCGGCTCAAAGGGAAGCTGCCGCAGCGCAGTACCGTGGCAATTGTCGTTTTGTTGAAACTCGTGCCCTGCATTGCAGCTGTAGGACTCATAGCCCCAGCACTAAACCACCTGCATGAAGTGGAGGTGCAAAATGGCGTTGGTAACTTCTGGAAGCAAGCCGATGATCTGCAGCTCCTGGAACTTTCAGGGGCGCGTGATAGCGAAGGCATCGTAGATTCAACACACAAGTTATCCGAGCTTGCGCGGGCTAAATCTGCGGTTGGTCAGTTTCAATATGTACAGTTTTCTGAGGACTCACCGGCAGAGTTCGGTGGAGTCGGCCGGGATATGCTCAGTTTCAATTACACGGCAGCGATGCGTTCGGTGGAAGGCCCACTGCGCGAGGAATTGCAGAATAATCCGCCGCACGAACCCACGAGGTATATTCCGCGAGGACTGGAAGGCATTGCAGATTCGGTCCCGAAGGACTTCTATTGCAGCGAGCACGAATGCCCAGTGGAGATCCTCGATAGTGATGACTTTGACGTAGCTACTTGGCAGATAGATGAAACTGGTTGGGGAGAACAGATAAAAACTGCGGGGCCGGTGATGACCATCTATCCGGATGACCATCTATCCGGACGACCAGTTGCCGTCAGATAGAACCATTGTTGCCGGCATGACTCAGAATGGCACTGGCTTTCTGGGTGGGGTTCCGCCTGAGCTTCGCGATGATCCGGACCTTAGCAACTTCGTTTTGAAGACCAACTCGGCTGCACATCTTTGGGCCAAGGGAAACGCATCGCTGCGTGCCGATACCGTTGCGTTGGTCCTCGGTGTCATTGCTGCGGCTTTGATTGCGCTAACCATGGCGGTCATTGCGGGCTTTTTGTATCGAAAGTTGTTTGCACAGCGGCTTCGCGTCTACCGGTTCATGGGAATCCCCATGGCTCGGGCGTATCGATATTTATGGCTTGCTGACGCCGCAATCTGTTGTGTCACCATCGCTTATCTATGGTTTAAAGGCGGCCAAGCACGAGAGCTAGAACGTATGAATAGTATGCCCGCCGTCGTCGCTCAGCTGAAAGTAACGCCAGAAGCAATGGCCTACGGGGTTGGGCTTTCGATTCTTGTGGCTGTCGTTTCAGTAATGACAATGGTGCACATCTCATATCGGGCAGGAAAGAGATAGAAGAATGAATGAGGCCGTAATAAAGATTCGGGAAGGTTGCTACTCCATTGCTCAACGCACCTTGTGGTCCGGCGTGGATATAGATATCGCGCCAGGGCAAGTAGTCGCCTTAACTGGGCCTTCGGGCTGCGGAAAAACCACGCTATTAAATTGCTTAGGTCTTCTGGACTCGCTCACCGGCGGAAGCATGGAAGTGCTCGGTCACGATGCTACGCGTATGAAAGAAAGGCAGGCGCGAAAAGTGCGTCGCAACGATATTGGCTATCTATTTCAGGATTTTGCTCTGGTTGATACCGATTCGGTTGCCGATAATTTAGCTGTAGCATTGCCTCCTAAGACGCCGCAGGCTAAGAAGTCAGAAATTATTTCCGGTGCGCTGGAGCAGGTGGGCTTAGCTGGGCGAGAGAAGGAGAAAGCATTTTCCTTAAGCGGTGGCGAACAGCAGCGAGCTTCTTTTGCCCGTATCTTGGTACGCACCCCGAGCCTCATCTTGGCGGATGAGCCAACTGCGGCTCTCGACAGTAAGAACAGTGACCGCGTGCTGTCCCTACTGCAGGAGCAAGCCGCTGCTGGTGCTGCTGTCATCGTGGTTACCCACGATGATCGAGTCCGGGATCAATGTAGCGAGGTATTCGAGCTCAGCGCGTATTGCCATTGAAACTTTTAGGTTGCAATACCAATGTCAAGTTAGAAACCGCGAATTCCCGCATACCCGGCACGCGGGTGAGCCACCAAGCCCAGCTGGGATGATAGCGGGGGAAGGCGAGTTTGAGCGCGCCGGTGCGCTGTGCCCAGGCAAGGCCGGCGGAGCAGGGGACGTCGAAAAGCGAGGTGCCAAAGACGTTCTTGGGTGGATGTCCGTGGCGGCGGGTATAGCGATCGCGGGCAAACTCGCCGCCAATGTAGTGCTCCCACAGGCCGGTTTCGTGGCCGCCAAAGGGGCCGAGCCACACCGTGTAACTCAGGATGGTGAGACCACCGGGGCGGGTGACACGCAGCATCTCCTCGCCCATATCCCAGGGATTGGGGATGTGCTCGGCCACGTTGGAGGAATAGACCACGTCAAAGGAATCATCGGCAAAGGGCAGGTTGGTGCCATCGCCGCGCACGGAATTGCTCAGGTGGATGCCGGCCGCAGACATCTCGCCGGCATCCGGCTCCAATCCCACATAGCGGGCGCCACGCCGGGCAAAGGCATCCGCAAAATAGCCCGGGCCACCGCCGACATCGAGCACCCGTGCTCCGAAAAGCTGCACGCCCAAGTCGCGGCCGAGGTTATCAACCAGCGCGGCCGTATCCTCCGCGAGCCCGCCGTAGAAAATCTCCGGGCGCGTCTGCTCAAAGCGGAAGGAACGCAGCAGCTGAATAGAGCGGCGGAGCGTGGCCATCTCACGGGTATGTCTCATAACCCACTAGGCTAATACCTCACGATGAAGATTCTTTTACTATGCTGGCGCGATTCCACCCACCCGCAAGGCGGTGGCTCGGAGCGCTACTTGGAGCGCGTGGGCGAGTATCTGGCGTCTGAAGGCCACGAGGTGGTCTTTCGCACCTCCAAGCACATGAATGCCGCCCACCGCGAGGTGCGCGATGGCGTGCGCTATAGCCGCGGTGGCGCCAAATTCGGCGTATATCCGCGTGCCTGGGCGGCGATGCTGGCCGGCCGCCTGGGGATGGGAGACCTGCGCGGGGTGGATGCGGTAATCGATACCCAAAACGGCATCCCCTTCTTCGCTCGCCTGGTGTCCGGGGCGCCGACGGTGTTGCTTACTCACCATTGCCACCGCGAACAATGGCCGGTGGCGGGTCCCCTCTTAGGCTGGCTCGGTTGGTTCCTCGAGTCCCGGGTGGCCCCGCGCGTGTATCGCGGCGCTCCCTATGTCACCGTGTCTGAGGCCTCCCGCGAGGATTTAGAGGCGCTGGGCATTAAGGGCGCGCACATCATCGCCAATGGCCTGGACCCGGTTCCGGATCACGTTCCTTCCTTGGAACGAGAGGCCGAGGTGCACCTGGTCACGCTCTCACGCCTAGTGCCGCATAAGCAGATCGAGCATGCCATGGATACGGTGGCGCAGACCCCGGGCGCGGTCCTGGACGTCATCGGCTCCGGCTGGTGGGAGGCTAACCTGCGTGCCTATGCCGAGGAGCATGGGGTAAGCGATCGCGTGCGCTTCCGCGGCCAGGTGACCGAGGACTATAAGCACGCTTTGCTGGCCCGTGCCGATGCCTTGCTCATGCCCTCGCGTAAAGAGGGTTGGGGCTTGGCAGTAATGGAGGCAGCCCAACATGGGGTGCCCGCCGTAGGTTATACATTTGGCCTGCGTGACAGCGTTATCAACGGCAAGACCGGCATCCTGGTAGAGCGCGAAGAGGACTTCGTGGCGGCCACCAAGCAGCTGCTTGCCGACGCCCCCCTTCGCCGCACCCTCGGCTCCAACGCGCGCGATTTTGCCGCTAGCTTCTCGTGGGAGAAGACCGGCGAGCAATTCGCGGAATTGCTGCAAAGGCTAGTAGCGGACACGCCATCCACAAGACGGTAAGAGCCCATGGAACCTGCGGCCGCGGCGCGTTCGTTTCCGCGGCTATAGCACCGCCCACCACGACCACACCGACGCCGAGCTCGGCCAGCCGGTTCATATCGTGTTCTTTCCACGCGCGCAGCGCCGCCCGGTAGTGCGGCGAGGCTTGGTCCACCACGGTCCCGTCTACGCTTAATTCCCCCGATTCCACCATGGCCACCGCCTTGGAGTAGGGGTCGACGGCTACGCCGCCAGGAACCTCCACGAGGTTGGCGCGTTCTGGGAAGAAGGCCACGCGGCCGTCAATCGCGCGCACCAACTCCTCATCTATCCCCGTATCCCGCGGCGCGAGCACCGCGAGGCGTCCCGGAACGGGCAGCAGCTGCACGGTTGCAGCCACGGTTGCCAGTGCTGCCGGCAGATTCGGCAGCGCCCCCAACGAGGCCACATAGAGCGGCAACGCCAACATGGTCAGTTTTCCGCTATCGCGCAGCAGCGCCGCCCCCGGTACGTGATCGATGAACCACACCAGAGCACCGGGAACCAGCCAGAAGAATATCGCCCCGCCGAGACCAATCGCTGCAAGGATGCTCAACCGCGCGGGGACCCGCCACGCCCCGAGTACGGCGATGACCGCCACGATGACGCCGCATACGGCGAACCCAATGGCCGCCTCTGCATTCCAGATACCGCCGAGCCGCAGCAGCGCGCCCGCAGTGCCGACGTAGTCTTCTGCCCGCGGGCCAAACGCGGCCACCGCTGCTGCGGTGTCGCCGGGCGCGGCGGGGTTGAACATGCCCGGAATGGCCCACGGCAAACACAAGACCACGCCGCCGAGCGCTACCCGCTTGCGGCAGGTCACCGCCGCGGTCACCACGGCAAAGAGACCACCCGTAGGGGTAAGCGAAGCTCCCCACATAGCCAGCCACGCCACCCAGCTGTGCCTTTTTCCTGCCCACGCGATGACCGGCAGCAGCCACGCAGCCACCGCAAGCGACCACTGGCCCTGCAGGAGACGCTCGATGACGAAGGGATTGGCCACCGCCACCGCCATCGCGCTCACCGCGGCGACTGTAGAGCGTGCCCAGCGCGCCGCGGTGAGCGCGGAGGACGCGGCGGCAGCAAAAATGAGCACCCGCGCCGCCCACGCGCCGCCCACGAGAGCAAGGAAACCATCTTGCGGTGCATTGCGGGCGGGCAGACTGCCGCCGCCAAAGGCAGAAGGGGAAATCGCCGGATGATCAAGCAACGCCATATCGCGCCACAAAAACTCGCCGGGCAAGGCAAAGGGCCAGCACACCGCGGCCACAAGGAGGGCGCCCCAGATAAGGAGTAAAAGACGCCTAGCCTTCACGGTGTCGGCGCATGTACATATAGGCGGCACAGAGCAATAGACCAACGCCGATGGCCTTGCCGGCCCAGCCGACCACCATCAAGGCGCGAATGGTGCGAATGACCGGGCGCACCTCATCAAGGCGCTCCGCGCGGGTCTCATCGGACCAGCGCAAATCGGCGGCAAAGATGGAACGGTCCTCCGTATCATCATTCGCCACCATGGTGCCGGCCTGTTTTTCATCTGCCGCGAAGAAGATCTTGATGTTCTCGCGCAGGTCCACCATGGTGCCGGTGGTGGGCTCGACGGAGATATCGCGGCCGATGGTGTAGAAGGGCTCTACCGTGACCCGGTCAGTGGCATCCAGTCCGAGGAACTCGCGCGACTCGGCGTCGTAGAACCGCTTCGCCGGTCCGGCGATACGAAAATCCTCGGCCGCTAGCTGCCTATCGCCGGTGCCGGTATCGACCTCGGCGGTAATGTTTTTGCGCATATCAGCCAGGGAAATAGGCTGGATATCGTGGTGGAAAGAATAGGTAGGGATACCATCGAGCTTTTCCGTCGTGGTGAAGTCCACCGCCGTGGAGGATTGCGTCGCTAGATCGAAAAACGGATAGGAGCGCTGCTCGGTACCGGAGGGAAAGAAGTAGTTGATTCCATCGCGCTCGAAGTCGGTGCGGGCCATGCCGGTATCCAGCGCCGGCAGGACAAATTTCCATTTATCCTTTGGCGCCGCGACTGGGTAGGTGGACTCGCGGTTCAACACGGAATGCTCCGTGATTTGGGCAAGGGGAGTATCTCCGGCGAGCAGGCGAGAGAGCGAATCGGAGTTAGCGAGCGCATCGTCTTCTGCTACCTCAGAGGTGGTGGTATTGCGCTCGATAGTAAGCAGGTCGTGGTGCAGGTAGCACCACATGGGCGCCTGCTTTTCCTGGCACTGCGGGTCCTTGCTATCGCCGGTGGCTTTGGCCCCGGCGATGAACTCGGGCGCTTCCATCCACACGCCGGCTGACGGCGCGGTGACGGTGTTGATGTTTTGGTCGAAGGCCAGCGGCCGAGTCTGATTGTTATACAGCGGCGGCACCACTGTACCCAGCACCAAGAAACTGACGGCGGCAATGACAACCCACGCCAGTGGCGAGCGTGGCCAAAGGTAGCGTTTCATTGCAGTAATATGTCCAATCAGTTTCAGGTCGATCCGGGGTTAGGAGCAAGCGTGCAGCCGCAGGCATCTGTGAAAAGCGTACCCCAGCATCTGCCGGAGCTAGACGGTCTACGCGCGGTCGCCTCCCTTGGAATCATTGTCACCCACGTGTCTTTTCAGACCGGAACCGGGTGGGGGTTTGCTGGGCGCTTCGATTTTTTCGTGGCCGTCTTCTTTGCGCTCAGCGCCTTCCTGCTGTGGCGTCGCCGCAGCTTGCACACCTTATCCGGCTACGCGCGCTCGCGCGTGGCGCGACTTTTGCCGGCCTATTATGCCTGCGTGGTGGCGGTGATGCTCCTGCTTCCCGACGCCCACTCGCTCTCCCTCACCCAGCTGCTGAGCAACCTCACCTCCACCCAGATTTATGTGGTGGACGGACTAGCGCCGGGGCTTACCCACCTGTGGTCGCTATGCGTAGAGTTCTTCTTCTACCTTGCTTTGCCTTTGCTGGCGTGGCTCCTTGGGGCGCTGCCGCGGCGCTGGCGGGTAGCGGCCATTGTGCTGGGCGCCGTGATTAGTTGGGCTTGGGGCTTCGTTCCCTTTGTGGCTGATTACGCCAAGGATCAGGTCAATTCCCAGATTTGGCCGCCGGCGTATGCTTCGTGGTTTGCCGTGGGAATGTTGGCCGCGGAGTGCGAAGAGATCGGTATTAGCCCGCGCGTGCAGCGCGTGTTGCGGGCGCGCTGGGCGTGGTGGCTCGTGGCGGCGGTGGTGCTGTGGATTGCCAGCCGCGAGTGGTTCGGGCCGCAGGGACTGGTGCATCCAGAACCGGGTGAATTTTCCCGACGCATCATTACGGGAGCGGCCTTTGGCGCATCCGTGGTGGTGCCGGTAGCGCTTGCCCCACGGGATAAGTCCTGGCTGACCAGCCCGCTTATGCAGGCATTGGGCGCGTGGTCTTATTCCATCTTCTTGTGGCATGTGGCTATCTTGGGGCTAGCCTTTCCCCTTACCGGGGTGCCGCTGTTTAGCGGGGAAACCCTGGATTTTTGGGTGATTCTGGCCGTAACGGTGGTGGGCACCGTGGTGGTTTCGGCCGCGAGCTATACGCTCATCGAGCGTCCCGGCCGGGATCTTCTCCTCGGTCGGCGGCGAAAAGACAGGCCACGCCCGCGGCACACAAGCAGCTAAGCAGGAGCGAATCGCCCGCATAGGATCCCGATGTCCACGGCGCGCGGGCGAGGATGGCCCCGGTCGCAGCCACCACACCGGGCGCGAGGTAGGCGCGCGGAATGGTGGTCCAGCGCAGCACCAACCAAGCGGCAACGGCCGCCACCGCGGCCGGCCAGCCGGTGAGGGCCAGCGCGCCGAGTGCGACCACGGACGAGGCAGCGCCGCCGCGCGGCGCGCGCCACGTGGGCTGGGAAGGGCGGCGTGCGGCCGCCAGGATGCACAGGCCGAGGGCAAGTAACCCCAGCGCACCGCCGAAGAGGAGGGTGGCGCGATAAACCGGTTGGGCGCTAAAGGTCATGCGGAAGTCACCGGAGCGGCCGGCCGGAATGACAAAAGCTTGGGTGGCTGCATCGATCTCGCGTGGGGTGAGCTCTTCCTCGCCTAGGTAGCCGCGCAGGCCCCTATTGAAGGCGCGACCGGTGATCAAGAGGCGATCCTCATCAGCGGCTGTAATCGAGTACCCGGTGGGCTCGGAGGAGCCCGCAGGATGCCACCCCACCTCGCGCAAGCTCACCCATGGCCCAGTGGTGCGCACGCGGTGCGTGCCAGGGTTGAGGGTGAGGGATTCGCCGGGGGAGTAGCAGTGGGCGTCGATAAGCACAGGCTTGGTGGAATCTACCTTTACCCGCATGGGGCGCGGCGCCGTGAAATCGCGGATGAGCACGCCGGTATCCTGCAGCATTTGCTGGAAGAAGAATTGGTGCACGTCAGGGGAGGTATCCGGGACGGTCACCACGCGCTCGACCGGCTGGCCTTCCACCCCTAACTCCGCGATGCCGGTGCGGTGGGAGAGCCCTACGCGGATGGCCTCGGTATCGCCGCCGGGAACGCGGACTTCCTGCGAGCGGAAGGGCTGTAAATCCACCTCTACGGCCGCGCTGCCGGAGCGCACGGTTACCGTGGTGGCGCTGGTGGCCATGAGCTTGAGGCGCGGTTGGGTGAAAGAACCGCGCAGTTCAATCCACCCGGAGTCATCGCCCGGCGCGGGCCACCAGGCGGTGGAGTTCTCCCCATCCACGGCGGCCGTGGCGGACTTTTTCGGCTGGGCGCCGCCAAAGGCCGTGGCATCGGCCGCCGAGGAGGAGACCGCCACGGAACCGCCGTGGGTCTCGACCTGGCTAAGAGGCCCTGCGGAGGGATAATCGCGCAGGCGGTTATTCACGTGGCTGGGGTCGTCCGCAGCCAGAGGTGCGGAGATAGGGCCATCGAGGGTGCCGTAGTTGCGGTCCGTGAGCGCTGGGGTATCGGTGACGATATCGGCGTCGCGATCGACGAGCTGGCGGGTGGTGGGGGTGGAGTGGGCGTCGAGAAGCGCCAAGGCTTCCCCACCGCCGGCCACGCGCACTGGGTCCGTGGGTCCTAAGGACATGCCGGCGTGGTTGAACAGGATGACATCGACCTCGCCGAAGCGATGGACCTCGCCGCCAAACTTGCTGGCCAGGGCCTCGTCCTCCCCGGTGAAGAGATCGTGGCGCACCATGACCGCGCCGATGCCCAAGCGCTGCAGGGAGCGAACGCCCGTGGCTGGGTCCTCCTTGAGTGCGGCCATGACGCCGTCGAGCCCGCGGATGGCCTCTGGTGGCACGAGCGGAATGGCATCGCGCACGGCCCAGGGGACATCGAGCAGCGGCTGGGCCGGCTCGTCGCGCGTCCATCCCCAGGTCTGCCGGGCAAAGGACGCCTCTGGGTAGATAAGGGTGCGGGTATCGGTGGCGTGGGTATTGATAAAGTCCGTGGCCTCGTGCCAATAGGAAGGCACCTCTTTATAAGCCCCCAGTGGCAGCAAGCGCTGCGACCATGCCGGGGAAACCACCGCGATGCACAAGAGCAGCGTCAATGCACCCACCGTTTGCCTCTTGGTGGGGCGCAAGCTCCTCGGTAGTGGAAGATGGGCGCAGGCGCGCGCCACGCCTAACAGCAGGGGGATGCGCACCAACGGATCGAATTTATGCAGGTTGCGCAGCGCGGCCAGTGGGCCATCGAGCGCATCGAGGTACCACGCCACCTGGCAGCCCAGCACCGCGATGCCCACCACCAGCATGACGGACCACACGCGCGGCAGCTTGGTGAGCCCGTAAATGCCCACGGCCGCAATTCCCATGGTGACCAGCACGAAGAAGGATTCGGTAGCCAGCGCATTGCCGGCCACGCGCTCGGTATCTACAAACGGCGTCCAGCTCGTGGTTCCGCGCAGAATCTCTGGCAGGTTAAGCCAGCGTGTGGTCACGCGAGCGGATTCGATGAATTCCGTAAACGGCGGGGCATAGCGGCCAAGCACGACGAGCGGGCCGATCCACCAGGCCGATACCGCCAGGCACCCTAAGAGCCAGGCCGCGCCGGGTCTGAAGGCGCGGCGGTAGAGCAGGATTACAGCGGCCGGGATACACGCCGCGATGGTCGCGGTGGCATTGACCGCACCCATCAGCGCTACGGGGATGGTGGCCGCGCCGGCATCGCGCCAGGTGAGCTTGGCATTGAGGAAGGGCAGGATAACCCAGGGAGCGAGCATGACCGGCCAAGTCTCAGAAGAAATGGCGGTCAGGGTAGAAAGGGCGCGAGGCGAGAGCGCGTAGAGCATCGCTGCAACCCAGACCCACCAGCCACGCAGGCCCACCTTGCGGCCGAGCTTATGGAAGCCGATGAAGCCGACGCTTAAAACCAGCAGCCACCACAGGCGCTGGGCCACCCAATCGGGCAGGGGCTGGGTTAAAACGAAGAAAGGTCCCTGGGGAAAGAGATAGCCATAGGCCTGATTTTGCAGCTGTCCCAGGGTAAAGGTGTCCGTATAGGCGCTTAGCGCCCCGTGGAGAAAGTGCAGCGGATTGGCCGCCAGATCATGCTTAGTATCGGCGGCCGTCAACCCCCACGGCTGCACGAGAAGGATGAGCGCTAGGGCAAAGATCCCCAGCGGGTAGGGGCGGGCGAGCCGCCCGCGGAGGGTACGCACACCTAGTTGCGGGATCCGTACTCAGGGCCGCCCAAAACCGCATCGGAAGCAGAAACCGCATTGCCTTCCGGCACGGTATCGGTGCCGGAGAATTGTGCGATGCCGATGATGGTGATGACGCCGAGCGCGATGCCCACAACAGCGCTACCGATGGCAGGGCCAAGGGTGCGCTTGTTCAAAGAATCGGTTTCCAGAGCCATGGCTAAAGATACTAGCAGCTATTTAGAAGTATTCTGCCTCATCATCGTCCGCGTCATCTTCGTTTTCCTGCGGCACGATGAAGACGGGAAGGCCGGCATTGCGCACAATCTGATCGGCGGTGGAGTTAGTCCACCAAGCGCGGAAGCCGGTCAGGGCGCGGGTGCCGGTGACGATGACGTCCACGTCTAGCTCGTGCGCGGCATCAATGATGGCGGAGGAGATGGTGGTGGCGGATTCCACCAGGTGGGCGCGGCCGGCTAGGCCCAGGCTTTCGGCCAGCTCGATGCCCTGGCGGCAAATCTTTAGTGCCTCTTCATAGGCCGGATCCTCCTCGACGCCGTCCGGGGAGACGGTGGACTGGTGTATTCCGGTGCGGCTGACGGCGCGGGCGGTTTGCCGGGCTACCGGCTCCCAGGCGGTGAGGATTTCTACCGTGGTGGGCCGCAGCAGCTGGGCCGCGTACTCGAGGGCGCGGCCGGCTCGTTCGGTGCCATCGTAGGCAATTAGCATTGTCTCGCCGTTACTCATGTCACTAGTCTACCCACCGCTTGCGACAGAACGCGAGGAATATTGCACACTAGAAGGCATGAAAACTCCGCGCATCCTTGCCAGCCTCGCCCTCGTGACGGCTTTGGGCGCCTGCTCTACCTCCACCCAGGAGGACAATGAGAGCCAAAACTCCACCACTCCGGCTGCGTCGAGCTCACCTGCCGCAACGCATGAAACGCACGAAGAGACCTCGCAGGAGGCCGCCCCGCAGCAGGATACCCGCGCCATGGCTGCCTCCGTCTTGATGCCGCCGGTCACCAACTACGACGACGCTAAGGCCAAGTTGGAGGCAGGAGTGGGCGGAATCTTTATCCCCAGCTGGGCGGATCCCAACCTGCTGCAGGAAGAAGGCCGCGATATTAATGCCCTGCGCCAGGAGGTGGGCCGCGACTTTGAAGTCTCTATCGATTTTGAAGGCGGGCGCGTGCAGCGGTTTTCCGACGTCCTCGGGGAGTACTCTTCCCCGCAACAGATGGCGGCCGAACGTTCCCCGCAAGAAGTGGAGCAGCTGGCTCACGAGATTGGCACCAGCCTCAAGGCACACGGCATCAACGTGGACTTTGCGCCGGTGCTCGACGTCGATGGCAACGGCCTAGAGGTGGTGGGCGATCGATCCTTTTCCACCGATCCGGTCCAAGCAGGCGAGTATGGCGCGGCCTTTGCACGCGGGCTGGATTCCGCTGGGGTCAAGGCCGTATTCAAGCATTTCCCGGGACACGGCCGCGCTTCTGGCGATACCCACCTGGCCGAGGCCGTTACCCCGCCGCTAGAAGAACTAGAAGGCCACGAGTTCATTCCTTTTAAAACCGCCCTCCCTCAAGCGCCCAATACCGCGCTCATGATGGGCCACCTCGCCGTGCCCGGCTTGGGCGATGGTCAGACTCCCGCTTCTATCCTGCCGGAGGCCTATGGCCTAGCCCGCGAGACTCTGCAGTACGACGGGCCCATCTATACCGATGACATCGGCGGCATGAAGGCGATTGCAGATTCGCTCCCGCTTGCCGACGCCGTCGTGGCCTCCCTCAATGCCGGAGCCGACATGCCCCTTTGGTCCACCGAAGGCGACATTAATGCGGTGATTGACGCCGTTGTTGGCGCCGTCGACCAGGGCCGCCTGCCACTCGAACGCCTTGCGGACGCCGCTCGACATGTCAGCGCTCCGCCGGCTGGCGCTGTACCCGAGCCCGCACAGGACTAGGAAAAACGCCACTAAAACCGTTAACCTTTAAGGCGTGAAAAAGGCAGAAGGAAAAAACGGTGTTAAAGGCTGGCTCATCGCGCTCGGCGTATTGGTCGGCCTTGTCCTGATCGCGGGCATTGCTTATGCCTGGGATGTCGCGGCTAACCAGGACAAGATTCCGCGCGCCGTTTCCGTCAACGGCGTGGATATTTCCGCCATGGATCGCACCGCCGCCGTGGAGAAGCTCGAAGACGAGCTTGCGGGTGTAGAAACCAAGCCCGTGAGCGTTACCTCCGGCGACCTCCACACGGAACTCGTCCCTTCCGAGTCCGGCCTTGCGCTGGATAACCAGCGCGCCGTAGACAATATTGAAGAGCCTTCCCTCAATCCTTTTACCCGCCTGTATAGCTTCTTCCGCTCCACCCGGGATATTCCGGTGGAGACCAACGTGGATGAGGCACAGCTGCAACCGGCTCTGGACCGCGTGAAGAAGGATCTCTCCACCGATCCAGTCGATGGCATGTTGGAGCTCAACAATGGTGAGCTCAAGGTCACCGACCCCAAGCTCGGCCAAACCGTGGATGCCGGCACCCTGCACAATGCGGTTACGGATAATTGGCTCGATTCCGAGGGCGTGGACGTGGACCCAGAAGAGGTAGAACCAGCCATCAACGATGCGGCCATCGAGGCCATGCGCACCGGCGACGCCGCCAAGGCGCTGGATAATCCCATTACCTTGAAGGCCAAAAATAATGTCACCGCTACCTTGAAAAAGCCGGAAATTTCGCAATTCACCAGCATTGAGAAGAAGGACGGCAAGCTCAAGCTCGCCGTAGATACCAACCGCGCGCAAGAGCTGCTGGCCGAGCGCTCCGAAGGCGCCGATGTGCCCGGCGTGAATGCCAAGATTTCCTTCAACGGCAAGGATAAGCAGATCACCCCGTCCGAAGATGGCGAAATCATCGACTGGGAACCGACCATGAAGGACTTTGACAAGCGCGTGACCGGCGATGACCGCGAGTGGGACGCTACCTATAAGCCAGACCCAGCCAAGTTCACCACCGAAGACGCCAAGAAGGCAACCTTTAACGACACCGTCGGCGAATTCACCACCGAGGGCTACTCGGCTGCCTCGGGCAAGAATATCGAGCTGGTAGCCCAGCAGGTCAACGGCGCCGTGGTCAACCCGGGCGAGACCTTCTCCCTCAACGGCCACACCGGCCCGCGCGGCACGGCGCAAGGCTACGTTGAGTCCGGCATCATTATTGATGGCCACTCCGGCTCCGCCGTGGGCGGCGGCATCTCCCAGTTCGCCACCACCTTGTACAACGCTGCCTACTTTGCGGGCATGGAAGATACTGCCCACACCCCGCACTCGTACTACATCTCCCGCTACCCTGCCGGCCGCGAAGCCACCGTGTACGAGGGCGCCATCGACCTGCAGTTCACCAATACCTTCAATACCCCGGTCCGCATTGAGACCGACTTTGGGGGCGGCAAGATTACCGTGCGCCTAAAGGGTACGAAGACGGTCGACGTCGAGTCTGTGAACAATGGCCGCTGGGCTAAGACCGACCCACAACCGATGTCCGTACCCGGCAGCGACTGCTCGCCTTCCTCTGGTGCGCCAGGCTTTACGACGTCCGATACCCGCATCATCAAGGACCTCGGCGGCAAGGAGCTTTCCCGCGAGACCACCACCACGGTCTACGACCCGCAGCCCATCGTCCGCTGCGGCTAGTAGACTCGGCGCCATGGAAGAACGAACCCTTACCACGCTCATATTCGGCAACGTGGTCATTGAGTCCAACCTGCGTGGGGCAGAACTTCGCATCTACAGCGAAGACTGGCGTGCATATCAGCTCCGGACCGATCTTGGAATGACGTTTCGTGCCCCGCTAGATGACATCCGTGGCTCCGTTCCTGAGCGCGATCTAGCCGCGCTCACAGAGAAATTTTTCGAACCAGCCGCCGCAGAGTTGGAAGCCCACTATCCAGGCGGGGTAGCACGGGCACAAAAAGAACTGGCCCAGTGGCTAAGCGCCACTGACTAGCACGATATTGTCCCCCCGAAAATTGGAGCCGACGACGGTGTCTGAGTTCATGACATATTTGACAGTCTGTGCCTGAGGGAATCGAAACCGCGCCTACAGCTCGGTACATTGATAGTCCGTTATTTGCTTGTAGCAATCCAGCCCGAATTGCTGGTTTTGGAGTTTCTGACCACAAGCGAACTGTACGCTGTGCTCATCATTCCAGTTCTGAGCGGCAGCTTTTTAGTGAGCTGCCACCACAACAATTTATACTTTAATCATGAAAAAGACAGCTCTCACTCTCACCCTCACCGCAGCACTATTCACCCTCACCGGATGCTTCACCCCAGAAGATGCAATCCTCGACTGGACGGCAAGCGAAGCCCGCGATAAGTGCCACGAATGGGTGGCCGATAAATTGAAGTCCCCATCCACGGCTGAGTTTGAAGATGATTCTGAATACACCTCAGAAAAAGAATCAGATGGGACGGTCTGGCGTATCCGTGAGTATGTTGACTCACAAAATGATTTTGGGGGTGTGGTTCGTTCTGAGTGGAGCTGCTCCCTAAAGCCCCGTGAGGATGATTCGCCCCTCGTGAGTGTCCGGGTGCGATAGCTACCATCACAGCTACCATACGTTTGGTACATGGTTTGTACAGGCCCGCCCCTGAGTTATTGTTTGCGCAGGTGGCGGGCCTATTTGTGCATGGAGCCGACGGTTGCGTCCCCTAACGTGGTGTATCTGTAGCCCGCGGTAAGTCTTGTGCCGGTGTGCATGAAGGCGACCATCGCGGGTACCTTTCGAATCAACTCTTACCTATCCTCGAAAGGAAGTACC
>NZ_JAKRDX010000008.1:0-101863 GCF_022347235.1 Corynebacterium tuberculostearicum | reverse complement strand
CCAATATAATGCGCCCCACCCCACCCACCGACCCCATATGCTGTGTTATCGAGGACTTTTATCTAAGCCCATGGGGCAACCACCCCACCATTGCCCACCCAGCGCCTCATCCGTGGGGCAAAGTGGGGAATTTTGGCGCGGCACAAAAATGCCCCGGTTGACCCTCACTGGGCCAACCGGGGCGAACTAAATTAAAAAGCGCTAACGCTCCTCAAAGCGGCGACGGAAGTTTTCCTCCAACTTGCCGCTGACTCCACCACTGCGGGACGCGGACTTCTTTGCACGAGCGCTGGAATAATGCCCCTGGGCAGAATGCCCAGATCCATCTCCGCGCAGCATCCACACACCGGCGGCAAACATCACCAAAAAGCCCGCGATAGAAAGCACGATAAACCACAGGCTTTGCTGGGCGAGAGCAACTCCGCCGATAAGCATGCAAAGGCCAACGACAACGAGCGCTACGCCTCGGAGGGTTACCGCACCGCCAGATCCGCCGAACGACGTAGGCTCAGAAACGGAAGCGCCAAACTTAGGATCGTCAGCAAGTAACGATTCCTCAATTTCACGGAGCGTGCGCTGCTCCTGCTCGGAAAGAGACACTGTTCCTCCAACTAGGGATTGAGCTTCGGGCGGTGATAGTTCTATCTATACTAACGCCCAGAATAATCAGTATGTTCCCCAAAAGGTAGTGAGCGCCCCCACGGAGTGACTACGCAGCAAAAGTGCCGAAAGTAGTCCCTGCCTCACTTTCATCCAAAAATTGTGCAGCACGCTGCATGAGGCCATAAACATATTCCTCGCTCGGCGCTTCATCCAGCCCCGAAGACACGCGCGCACGAGTCCGCGAATACCCCTTAAAGGATTCAGCCCACCGCTTGTCTTCCACACCGACGAGCGCTAAACGATCCCATGCACTGGAGGGAAGGCGGCGGCGCCGAGCCACTACAGATGCAGCCACTCGTGCGCCAGCAGTACGTAGAGCCGATTGGTACGCCACCTCTAAGGCTTGATCAAATCGCCCCTCAGCCGCATAACCGCGCGCAGCGTCTAATAATTCTCGTGCCTGAAAGAGGAACCGTGCCCGCTTGCTACCTTCTCGCCCAAGAGAACGGGTACGCGTTGCCGAAATAATCTGTGCCATTGTCTTTGCCCCTAACTAAATAAATAACGTCGTTGAACTGCCCCCGACCCTAAGCAAGCCGCCAGACATTCCACCCTTGACAATAGTTCACGTGTTCGATTTGATCAACGTTAATTGCAGGCAACAACTTAACTGCAGCCCGCTTGTTCGATTCCCTATTGCGACTTTCGAAGAACGGAGTGAGCCTCGCTTTCCCTCCGCTACAGACATCTGGTGTCATAGGAAGTGTGAGCTTTGAAATTCGCCGCCTAACCCCGCCGGAATTCTCCCTGCTAGCCCCACAGTTGGTGGAAATCTATATCGAGGCAATGCACTACAATCCCGCGATCTTGCATAGCCGCATTTCAAGCTGGCGAAATGACCTAACCCGCCCCGGATTCAGCGCGCAGATTGCCACCCATGACAATGGCATCGTCGGCGTGGCCTATGGGTTCTTAGGTTCCCCAGATAGCTGGTGGGACGCTGAGCTACGCCGCGGACTCCGACTACAAGGCGGGCCCACCGAAGAGCAGTGGGACATTGTGCGCAACTACTTTGAGTTGGCAGAGATCCACGTCTTGCCGCAGTACCAGGGGCACGGCCTAGGCAGAAAACTATTAGAGGGATTGCTATGGAATGCCCCGGCGCGCTACGCCCTGTTGTCCACGCCCGAAGTACCAAACGAGGATAATGGCGCTTTCCGCCTTTATAGAGCCGCCGGCTTCTTCGATGTCCTCCGCTACCATCTCTACCCCGCCGATTCCCGCCCCTTTGCCATATTGGGCGCGAGCCTGCCGCTGTAAACCTCTGTTATTTCTTGCGCAGCCTAGCCGGTATCGTGTGGGGTGTGACTATGCAGAATATTCCTGAGCTTGCGGACATCCCCGGTGCGGTGCGCGAGGAACTCGCCACCTTTCTTGATCAACGCCGAGGGCAGGTGGCGGAAATTGGTGCCCCGGTAACCAAGGCCGTGAGCTTTTTGGAATCCTTCGTACTTGACGGCGGCAAGCGAGTGCGCCCTACCTATGCTTGGGCGGGCTACCTTGCTGCAGGTCGAGGAGAAGAAGAACCCGCGGCTATGCTCCGCGCGGCCGCCTCTTTGGAATTTATCCAAGCCTGCGCTCTTATCCACGATGACATTATCGATGCTTCAAATACCCGTCGCGGCAATCCTACGGTGCACCGGGGCGTCGAAAAGCTGCACCGCGAATCGGAATACTTGGGGGATCCAGAGTTCTTCGGCACCTCCGTGGCAATCTTGGTGGGTGATTTAGCGCTTGTGTATGCAGAAGACATGTTCCAAGATTCCGGCCTGAGTGCGGCCGCTTTGCACCGTGCCCGCAGCCCGTGGCGCGGCATGCGCACTGAGGTTATCGGTGGACAGCTCTTGGATATCTCTTTGGAGGCGGCAGGGTCCGAATCGGTAGAGCTTGCCAATTCCGTCAACCGCTATAAGACGGCCGCTTATACCATTGAACGCCCGCTGCACTTGGGCGCCGCCATCGCCGGTGCGAGCGAGGAACTTATCGCAGCCTTCCGCGGCTATGGGCACGATATAGGCATTGCCTACCAGTTGCGCGACGATCAGCTGGGTGTTTTTGGCGATCCCGCGGTGACCGGCAAACCTGCCGGTGATGATCTGCGCGAAGGAAAGCGAACCGAACTTTTAGCGCTAGCGCTCCAGCGCGCGGATGAGTCCGATCCACAAGCTGCTGCTACCCTGCGCAAGCTCATTGGCCACACCTCAGATCCCCAGGAGCTATCGCGCCTGGCCCAGATCATCGCTGATTCGGGCGCACCAGAAGAAATTGAGCGCCGCATCGATGCCCTAACGCGATCGGGACTGCAGCACCTGCACGCCGCGCAGGTGGATCCCGCGGTGACCGAAGCCCTAGAGCAGTTGGCGATCAAGGCCACTGCTCGCCGCAAGTAGGTTGTGCCGTGGCAAAAACGTACTCTTTCCCCATTCCACGCGCGCTGCCGCTGGGGCTATCTGCCTCCTGCATTTTATTGCTAGCGTCCTTTTCTGGCGGCGCCACCCGCAACCGCGGAGGACTCCTCGAAGCATTAAATATTGGCTTCTTGTCTTATGGGCACGGGCGCAATCTCGGCCTCGCGTTGTACTGGGTGGGCATTTTCCTCTTAGCCGCAGCGTGGGTGCTAGCTGGGCGCACTATCATTCGCCCACAGCTCAAAAATCCTCTCCCCGAGGGCGGCTTGCGCGACATCCAGCGCATCCTCATCGCCTGGGTAGCTCCCCTTTTATTAGCCGGGCCATTGGCCTCACGCGATGTGTATTCCTACCTCATGCAAGGTGCTATGGTTCGCGATGGCTTCGACCCGTATACCGAAGGTGCCGCCGTTAACCCCGGACCCTTCCTCCTTGAGGTATCACAAGATTGGCGCAATACCACCACACCTTATGGTCCCCTTCACCTGTGGATAGGAGAACTGGTCACCAGCCTGGTAGGAGATAACGTCACTGCAGGCGTGGTGATCTATAAGGTTCTTTCTCTGCTCGGGTTTATTGCCATCGCCTGGTCAATCCCCCGCATCGCCCGCAAACTCGGCGCGGATCCTGCGGTAGCACTGTGGCTTGGTGTAGCTAATCCAGTTATTATCGTGCACCTTATCGGCGGCATGCATAATGAGTCGCTCATGGTAGGGCTCGTGTCTATCGGCCTGCTAGCGGCATTGCATCAGCGCTTCCACGCCGCCCTCATCCTCGTGGGCACGGCCGTGGCTATGAAGGCAACTGCGGTTATTGCGGCACCGTTTATCGTATGGATGATGCTCCACCACTACGCTCCCAAGGGCTCCAGTAAGTGGCGACAACTTGCTGTCTTTGTGCTATCTGGCATCGCCGCAGTGGCAGAAAGCATCGCCGCAGTAGCCTTCATCACGTGGGTTTCCGGCACGTCATGGGGCTGGCTATCGCAGGTAAGCGGCAATTCCAAGGTGATTAACCCGCTGGCAGGTCCCACCTTGGCCACCGATATTATCTTCCCAGCGGTACAAATATTTATGCCGGATGCGTCCTATAACGCCATCCTGGCCGTCCTGCGCAGCATCGCCATGGCCTGCATGCTCATTGGGCTGGTGGCGGTGTGGTGGCTTTGCCGCAAGGACAACCGCGACGCCATTATGGGCACCGCGGCCGCGTACCAAGTTGCCTTTGTTTTCAATGCCGTGACCCTACCGTGGTACTACGCCTCTATCTTTACCCTGATGGGCACCTTCCGGCCGCCGCTCTGGCTCATCAAATTCACCACCGGCGTGGCCCTGTTTATTGGCGTCTCTTTCTCCGGCGATGGCAATCACCAGCTCTACAACTGGTTCTGGGTCATCGGCATGATTGTGGTGGCATGGTTTGCCACCCAGTGGATCTTTGAAGGCGTGCCTAAAAAGCGGCAGCCTGCGCGCGCCGAATAACCTCGCGGGCAAGGTGACCGTGCAGGGCATCGATCGGGCGGCCCGGCAGCGAGTCATCCTCGGTAAAGAGATGCTTGAAGATTTCGTCGTCCTTATAGCCGCCGTCTGTCAACACGGTAATTGCGGCGGTTACATGCTTGGCAATGACGCCCTTGTCGTTGAAGAAGGCCAACGGCACGCGCTTTCCTTCTGGGGAATCCCAGGCAATGAACTTTCGGTCCTGGAGCAGGTCATAAGCGCGCGTGATGGGTAGGTCTAGCTTTTCTGCCACCTGCTGCATGCTGAGCAGTTCTTCGTTAGCGAGCAAGGAATCGAGGGATTTTTCTTGGTTAGTCACGTTTTCTACTTTAACGCGGGCTAGATGATCGGCCATACTGGGAAGCATGACTAGGTTGGAAATTGGTGACGTTCTGGAGAATCGTTACCGGATCGATCGCCCCATTGCCCGCGGTGGCATGTCTACCGTCTATCGCTGCGTGGACATGCGGCTGGGGCGAGCGGTCGCGGCCAAGGTCATGGACGAGCGCTATTCCGATGACCCCGTCTTTATCAAGCGTTTTTCTCGCGAGGCTCGCGCCATGGCCCGCCTGCAGCATCCCAATCTCGTAGCTATTCACGATTTTTCCGCCGAAGGCGAGCCCATTTATCTCATCATGGAGCTCATCGACGGCGGTACGCTACGCGAGCTACTGGCCGAGGGCGGCCCCTTTCCGGTGCAGGCGGCCACCTCTACCCTTCGCAATGTTTTGCGCGGCTTGGAGGAAGTGCACTCCACTGGCCTTATCCACCGCGATATTAAGCCCGATAATGTGCTTATTACCTCGCACCACCGGGTAAAGGTGGGCGATTTTGGGCTGGTGCGTGCCACCAATGCCGAGGCTACCTCGGACATGATCGTGGGCACCGTGTCCTATCTCGCGCCGGAGCAGGTCACGGGCGAAGAAATTACACCGGCCTCGGATGTCTATTCAGCCGGCATCGTCCTCTTCGAGCTTCTTACCGGCACCGTTCCATTCTCGGGGGATACTCCCCTAGCGCATGCCACGGCCCGCTTGGATTCCGACGTCCCCGCGCCGTCCTCGCGGATTTCTGGGGTGCCCAAGCTTGTCGACGCCCTCGTGGCCACCGCCACCGCCCGCGATCCCCGCGAGCGCTTCGCCGACGCCGGAGAATTCCTCGAGGCGCTCGATGATGTTTGCCGAGAGCTCGATCTTCCGGACGTGACCATCCCAGTGCCAAGGAACGCTGCCGCGGCGCGCACGGCACAAGCACCCACGGATTTTTCGGGCACTGGAGCCACGGAAATTTTCGAACCCACCCGCAGCATTCCGCAGGGCGAAACGGAGCATCTCGACGGCGGCCCGACTGAAGTCATCCCGCCGCAGCGCCTTAGCTTTGAGACGAAACTGGATTTGCCACAGGCCGGGGCCGCTCCAGAACCGGAGCCGCAATCATTGTCACGCCCCCAGGCACAGCCGTATTCCGCGTCCGAGCCCCCACTCGAACCATTTGCGCCGGCAGCTGCCTCTGCGCCTGCACCGGTACCTGCTCCTGTCCCCGAGCAGCCGGTCCAAAGCGCACATGAAGAACCCGCCGAGCGTCCGCTGACCAACCGCAATCCGCTGTCACTAGTGCTGTACTTAGTAGTGGTCGCGATTGCGGTGGGCGCGGTGGCTATCGGCGGGTGGTGGTTCGGCTCCTCGCTCTACGGCATGACGCCGAACCTGTGGATTTAGTTACGTAGCATCTCCGCGATGAGGAAGGACAGCTCGAGCGACTGCTGCGTATTAAGGCGGGGATCCACGGCCGACTCGTAGCGGCCCGGCAGATCCACGTCGGTAATGTCCTCGGCGCCGCCCAAGCACTCGGTGACGTCTTCACCGGTGAACTCAAGGTGTACGCCACCCGGGTGGGTACCCAGTTCGCGGTGAACCTCGAAGAAGCCTTGGACCTCATCCACGATCTTGTCAAAGTGGCGAGTCTTGTAGCCATTAGAAGCGGTGAAGGTATTGCCGTGCATCGGGTCGGACTGCCATACCACCTTGTGGCCGGAGTCTTCCACTGCCTTGACAATGGCAGGCAGAACCGTGCGCACCTTATCGTGTCCCATGCGCGAAATCATGGTCAGGCGGCCTGGCTCGCGATTCGGGTCCAGCCTTTCCGCGTACTCCACGGCCTGCTCCGGGGTGACGCCCGGTCCCAGCTTGATGCCCACTGGGTTACCAATCATCGCCGCAAAGTTCACGTGGAAATCTTCGATGCCACGAGTGCGCTCACCAATCCACACCTGGTGTGCAGAGAGATCGTAAAGCTTGGTATCGCCGTTATTGTCCTGGCCCAAGCGCAGCATGGAGCGCTCGTAGTCCTTCAGCAATGCCTCGTGCGAGCAGTAGATATCGGCCGAGCGCAGGGTGTCATCGTGCACGCCACAGGCATTCATGAAGTTCAAGCCGTTTTCGATCTCCCGGGCCAAGTCCTGGTAGCGGGCACCAGCGCGGGAATTGCGCACGAACTCGCGGTTCCACTCATGCAGGCGGTAGAGATCCGCAGTGCCGGAAGAGGTCAAAGAACGCACGAGGTTCATTGCCGCCGAAGAGTTCGCGTAAGCGCGGATCATTCGGGCTGGGTCGTGGCGACGAGCCTCATCGGTCGGCTCCACGGCGTTGACAATGTCACCGCGGTAGTTCAGCAAACCATTGGAGTCCGTATCGGAAGAACGTGGCTTGGCGTACTGGCCAGCGATGCGGCCGAGTTTAACCACGGGAACGGATGCGCCATAGGTCAACACCACGGCCATCTGCAGCAGCGTTTTCACATTGCCACGGATATGCGGCTCAGTATTGGACTCAAAGGTCTCCGCGCAATCGCCACCCTGCAGCAAAAAGGCGTTACCCAAGGCAACGTCTGCCAGCTTCTTCTTGAGCGCCTCGATCTCGGGCGCAACCACGATGGGCGGCACGGACTCGAGAATCTTGCGCACGTTATCGGCCTGGGAAGTATCCCAGCTGGGCTGCTGCTTTGCGTCACGCTTGATGACGTCCTGGAAGACCTCGTCGATGCCGGCGGGCAATGGCGGAAGGTCTGGCAGAACGCCTTGCGGAATATCTACTGTCCAACTCACACTGCTATTTAACCATCAAGCGCCTATCGCGAGTTAGTTAAATTCTAGATATTAATTCTATTACCCTTAGACAGCGGAAGCACCTGGGCGCAGGCTCGGAACTTGGCGAGGTTATGGCGGGCGTCGACAAGCGCATCGTGATTGCCCTTAGGCACGGCCGGCAGGCTCGGTCGCCCTGCAAATTCCCAATACTGCTTCAGCTCGCGGGTATAGCGTGGCATGCGCTTTGGCAGTCCGGCCATATCGCCCCACAGCTGCGCCAAAACCACATGATCATAGGCGCCCACCCACGCCCACAGCTCTACCGGAGTTGAGCTCTGGGTCAGGAACTCGAAGACCTCCGCGCGAATGGTCTCCAGAGGCTTCCATACTGGGTCCCGCGGGCTGGGCAGCTTGGCCAGTACATTGTCTTTGACCCAAGAATTGGCCTTGGACGGATCGAAATCCGTAGACACGGCGTAGTACTCGCTGCCATTCTCACCGACGATGCCGATGGAGACCAATTCAATGGTTTGTCCATCTTCGATAAATTCGGTGTCATAGAAGTAGCGCACGTCTCCCAAGCCTAGTGCCGCCTAGTCTGCGGCGATAAATTGGCCCCTTAAAGAGACGGTTGTAGACTTCTGGCGTGAAGAAATCTTTGTGGTTTACTGCTTTGCCCTTGTGCCTCTCTGCCCTCGTGGCCCTTTGGTGGCTCATTGATATTCCGGAGCTTTTCTCCGGCCATTTTTCCACGTATTACCACATTGACCTGGACGTTTACCGCGAAGGCGGGGCCGGCTTTGGCAGCGACCTCTATTCCAAGGACTACCTCGTTGGCAGCAATCGCGATGTCTCTCTTCCCTTCACCTATCCGCCCTTTGCGGCGCTGCTCTTTGCCCCACTGAGCTGGATTCCCCTCACTGCTGCAAGCATCCTGGTTTCTATCGCCTCCTTTCTTGCGCTGTGGGGCTGCATAGCCTTGGTTCTGCGCGCCGTTGATTGCCCTGGCTGGGCAGGCTGGGCGCTGCTAGCGGCAATGCTTACGGAGCCGGTAACGGAGACCTTTAGCTTCGGGCAGGTCAACATCCTGCTCACCGCACTCGTCGTGGTCGATATCCTCTGGCTGCGCCCCGGACGCGGCAGGGGCGTGCTTACCGGCATCGCTATGGCGATCAAGCTCACCCCTGCGGTATTTCTCGCCGTATTTTTCGTCCGCCGCGAATGGCGCGCATTTTTCAGCGCCCTGGGTTCCTTTCTGGCAGCTGGGCTCATCGCCTTCGCCTGCAATCCGCATAGCTCCATCCAGTACTGGAGCGAAACGCTGCGCGATTCCAACCGCATAGGTGGACTTGCCTATAGCTCCAACCAATCCCTGCGCGGTTTCTTTAGCCGCCTAGTCCCCGAACACGCTGAAAAGCTGTGGCTTGTAGCCGTAGTCCTCGTCGTTGCCATCGTGTGGTTTGCTATGGAGCGCCTCTCCCACGAGAACCAGGCGGTACTCATGCTGCTGGCCGCTTCAGTATCGCTCCTGTGCTCGCCGGTGTCATGGTCACACCACTTCACCTGGCTAGTATTGGCGGGCGTGCTGCTAGTGGCGCGGCGCCACTGGGCGCTCGGGGCGCTGACGTGGCTGGCGCTTTTGGCCCGCGGCCATTGGCTCGTCCCCCATGCCAATGACCAAGAGCTGAACTGGGCATGGTGGCAGCACATTGTGGGCAATGACTACGCCATCGTTACCGCTCTGCTGGTTCTTTGCTCGCTACCATTGGCTCTACGACGGGCCGGCGCTTATCAATCCGCGGCGGAACCAGCGTCCAGCCAAGGATAGGGACCTTCCCGAGGACCCAGAGCGCTACCGACGCCGCAGCGGAGTAGAAGAAGCACATTCCGATCCAGAACCAGGTGTTTTCCATCGGCCACTGGCCAGCAAGGCTCACCACATAATCGCGGTGGGCCATGAAGAAGCCGTACCCCAGCGTCATGCCGATTGGGTGGGCCAAGTAGATGGGCAGGGTATGCCGGCCCACGAACTTTACAAAAGTGGACAGAGCCGGAACATGGCTAATAAGCACAGCACCAACGATGCCCGCTGGGGTTTCAAGTGTCTGCTCCGCAAAGCGGATCAACAGGTCTAGATCGCCTCGGCCAAGAATGTCCCCGCCTGGCAGAGGCCACTGCACCGCTACCTCGCCTTCGACGGCATTCCAGGTGTGCCGAATGGTAAGTCCCGCGATGTAGCTGATGATTGCCGCGCCATATGCCCACATAGAGCCCTTGCGGAAGGTGCCTTTAAAGGGTGCTTCGGCGGCGTCGGCAAACCGCGTAATAGGCCCGCGGAGATAGGCTGCACCGACGAAGATGGGCAAGAACATGATTGCCTTGCCAATAAAGTAATAATGATCCTGCCACGCTATAAACAGCAGCGGTGCAAAGCTCAGGCCAATGCCTGCCCACGCGGGCAACTTGCGTACGGCCCACAAAAATATATTGAAAAAGATAAGCGCGTGAATGAACCACGCCATGGTATGGCCCAGCAGCAGGTTATAGAGCAGATCCGTAAGCTGCAGATAAGGATCACCAAATACCCAGTGGTACTCGATGCGCTTAGTCCACAGCTCAACGGTCATCCACACCGTATAGGGCACGAGAAAAAACCAAAGGCGGCGGGTAAAAAGCTCGCTGAAAGAATAGCGAAAGATCTTGGTAGAGAAATAGCCGGATACGAGGAAAAACAAGGGCAGGCGGAGCGGGTCCAGCCACATGTTTAGGTCAGCCAACCACGTTAGCTCACCTTCCGGAACCACCAGCGTGACGTGCAAGAGCACCACGCCGATAAGGGATACGCCTTTAGCGGTATCTGGCCAAGCTAAGCGGGCCTTGGGAATAGTGATTACCTCCCCTTGTATTCGGCGCCGGCGGGGTAACCATGGCCGGCTTTAAGCGAAGCCTTCACATCGGAGGCGTACACATCAACATAAGGCTTATCGCTCAGCTCGGCCAAATCGCGCATCACAAAATCCGTGAAGGCGCGGATAGTCTCATGCTCGGCCGGATTCATCCCGCGCTCCTTGGCCCACTCATGCGGCCAAATGGGGTCTCCTACCCGCACGCCAACCTTAAATGGACGGGGAATCCACGAGCCAATGGGATTGGCCTTGCGCGAATTGATCATCGCAATGGGAAATACTGGCTGATTAGTCTCCATGGCGATGCGCGCCATGCCGGTACGGCCCTTGTACACACGGCCATCTGGGGAACGAGTTCCTTCCGGATAGATACCGAAGAGATCGCCGCGGGACAAAATACCCTCTGCGGTTTCCACGATGGCGTCGCCTGCGTCCTCGCTATCGCGCTCAATGGGGACCTGGCCTACCGAGGTAAAGAACCACTTTTGCAGGTTGCCGACAAGACCCGGAGTGGTGAAGTATTCCGACTTAGCCGGAAACGTGATCTGGCGCGGGCACACCAAAGGAAAGAAGAAGGAATCCATGACGGCCTGGTGATTCGACACCAAAATCGCAGGACCCTCAGCGGGGATTTTCTCGATGCCCTCGGTCCACGGGCGATTCCATACTCGCAGGGCGGGTCCGAAGAAGATGTGCTTAAAAGCCCAGTACCACTTGTTTTTCATCGCCAGGTCGTCCTTTGTTAGTTTTAACGGCCGCTGCGGGCCAAATCGGCTACGCCAATCATACCCGCTGCCGACCCTAATTCTGCGGTGGCAACACGTGCGAGGGGGCGATGCCCTGCCCCGACAATATCCTGCCCCATGGCTTGGGCAGCGCCCTCGAGATAGAGGTCCGCATCTTGGGATACGCCGCCGCCGAGCACGATGAGCTCCGGATCCAAAACATCAGCAACAATGGATAGGCCCTGGCCCAGCCACCGGCTGAAGTCTTCCATTACCGCTACGGCAAGCGGATCTCCACGGCGCGCCGCTTGGGTAATTTCCTTACCGGTGGGCTCAGCCGGCAGCGAGGTTTCATAGCTCCCACGCAAATCGGCGCAGGTATCCGGCAACGCGGTGCCGGAGGCATAGCGTTCCAAGCAGCCGCGCTTACCGCAGGAGCACTGCCGACCATTAGGGACTACCACGATATGCCCAAATTCTGGGGCGGTGCCAAACGCGCCGCGGTAGATGGTGTCATGCGTCATCAGAGTGGCACCGATACCTGTTCCTACCGCAAAGAAAACCCAATCCTCCGCTCCACGGCCGGCGCCAAAGCACCACTCACCCCACGCGGCGGAATTTGCATCATGCTCCAACCGCACGCGCATACCGAGCTTCTGCGAGAGTGATTCCCGCACATTGGCGTGCCGCCAGGGAAGGTGCGGGGCGAAGCGCACTACCTCGCACGTAGGATCCAAAAATCCCGCCAAGGCGAGGCCAACGGCGTCCACCTCATAGTCAGCGCGCAGCTCATTGACAATGCCCACAATATCCGCTTCCAGCTGCTCGGCGTCCATGGAAGTAGGAACCGTGCGGCTCGCGAGAATCTCACCCTCCCGAGTGATCACTCCGCCGCGCACGTTGGTGCCACCGACGTCGAAGCCGATAGTCAGATCGGCGGAGTTGTTCTTAAGCATGCATAACAGAATATACCGACAACCGGGTTAGGGTCACATCAAGACATCAGCTGCCGCAATCGCTGCCCCATTATCCGCCACGTCCAATTCTCTTCCACATGGCGACGCCCCGCCTGCCCCATGCGCAGCCTACGCTGCGGGTCGGCCAAGAGTGCTTTCAACGCTTCAGCTAGTTCCGGCACAGAGGCGCCCTTGACGACGATCCCCGTCTCCCCCGTCATCGTCTCCGGTGCTCCTCCGGAGTCTCCGGCGATAACTGGCAGGCCGCACGCTTGGGCCTCCAAATACACGATTCCCAAGCCCTCGACGTCTAACCCACCGCCACGGGTGCGTGCCGGCATGGCAAAAACATCCGCTGCGTGCAAAGCAGTCTCAATGCTTTCTGCTTCTTGGATCACTGCGTCCGGGCAGTACATTTCCGCCAGTTGCTCTAGGGCCGAGCGATAGCGTCCGCGGCCTATAAGCAGTAGCCGTGCATCCGGGAATTCTTCACGCACTAGAGGCATAGCGCGGAGCAGCTGGTCTTGACCCTTGCGCGGGACAAACCGCGAAATGCAGACGATGGTCGGCCCGCTGACCCCGAACTCTGCCTTCGCCGCTGCGCGTTGCTCCGGCGTGGCTGGAGAAAGGCCCTCCACGCTCACTCCGGAAGGCAGGTGCTCCCAGCGCGGATTCGGTCCAAATGGTCGACGCAACCGACGCAGGGTGTAGTCGGAAATATAGGTAATCACGTCAGCATGGTCACCAATGCGGCGCAGGCACTGCCGAGCCACGGGCACCATCGACCACCCCACTTCGTGTCCGTGCGTCGTAGCTACCACACGGGTGGCGCCCGCCTCTTTTGCGGCCTTGCCCATCAAAGCAAGGGGCGCGGCTGCACCAAACCAGACGATGTCAATATTTTCTGCGCGGATGATCTCCTGCATCCGACGCACCGTGGCGGGCGTCGGCAACATCACGCGGCGAGGCCAGCGAATGACCTTGTAGTCCACCCCAGCATCGAATTCCGCCGGCGATTCCTGGGTTGAGGCGAAGACCACGACGTCGCGCGGGTCTAAGGTTGCTACGAAATCGCGCAGGTAAGACTGAATGCCGCCAATCTTGGGCGGAAAGTCATTGGTTACCAGCAGAACGCGGGCCACTTAGTACCGCGCCGTTCCGGTAATCGGCATGGACTTTAGCGGTACCACCTGAACAGGCACGCCATAGGTAGAGGCATGGACTACCTGGCCATTACCGATGTACATGCCCACGTGAGTTACTCCCGGGTAATAGCCCACGATATCACCCGGCTGTAGGTCTTCCAGCGGTACCGATGTGCCACCGGCAATCTGAGCTTGGGACGTACGCGGAATGGACTTGCCGATCTGCTGATATGCCCAGAACATCAGGCCGGAGCAGTCAAACTGATCGGGGCCAGCCGCACCCCAGCCATATGGGGCGCCCAGCTTCGACAACGCTGCGGAAGCAGCGCCGTCTGCGACCTCGCCCAGATCCATATCCGGCTTATCAGATCCGCCGAACTGGCCTTCCCAAGCCTCGCGTTGCTGTTCATCGAGGGCGTCCACCTGCTTCTCGATGTCCTTTTGCTGCTTTTCCAGCTCCTCTTTCTCCTTGAGGAGCTCTTCACGCTGCTCTTCCAGCGCCTTCTTTTCCTCGCGCACCTTGGCAGCGGCGTCAGCAGCCTTATGCTTTTCCTCTTCCGCCATGGACGCAGCATTTGCCTTCGCATCAAGCGTGCGCTGGGCCTTGCGGGAAAGCGCGCCGAGGTAGCCCATGCGCTCTACGGCATCGGAAGGATCTTCCGCTGCCAAGGCCCCAGACACTGCCGAACGGGAATCACCGCGGTAGCGCGACTGTGCGATGCCGTTAACACGGTCCTGCTGGGTGGAAACATCGCCCTTCGCATCGTCCGCACGCGTTTGTGCCTCAGCGGCGGCCTGCTCAGATTCAGCAACCTCAGCCTGCTTTTCCTCGAGCTTGACCTCGAGCTCTTTTACTTCTTCATTCTTGGCAGAAACCTTGCGCGCAACTTCGCCAACGCGCTTTACCAAGGCGTCCACATCTTCGGTGGCGCTCTCCTGTTGTGGAGCCGCCTCCTGCGCAACAACCTGCGAAATCCCAGAAACCGACGAAACAGCAAGAGCCGCCACAAGTGCAGCTGCAGGAAGTACTCGTTTAGACACGTAAGGACCCTTAGACTAAGAAAATTTTAGAAATCGTATTAACTATAGCGGGTTTTACCCCCTAATGCACGACAAAGCCCTCCCCGCGAAGGGGAGGGCTAGATCCGCTGCTTCTTAGAAGCGAACTGCGGAGTGAATCGGCATGTAGTTCAGGTCGCGCTCCTGAACTGGGACGCCGGAGTTGAGGGCGTCGATGATGGTGCCGTGGCCGGTGTAGATACCAACGTGGGAAGCGCCACCGTAGTAAGCAATGATGTCACCCGGCTGCAGCTGATCCAGCGGTACCGGGGTACCGGCGGCAGCCTGTGCCTGAGAGGTACGCGGAATCTGCGTGCCAGCCTGAGCGTATGCCCAGCTGGTCAGACCGGAGCAGTCAAAGGCGTTCGGGCCGGCGGCGCCGTATACGTACGGGGAGCCGATGACGGAGCGTGCTGCAGCCAGTGCCTTCTGGCCAACGGTCTGCTGTGCCGGAGCGGCCTGCTTGTGGCCAGCTGCTGCGTAGTTGGTGTTCTGCTGGTTAGAAACCTTACCCAGGGACGGAACGTAGCGGTCGATGTTCGGAACCTGGTCAATGTTCGGGACGTTTTCCAGACCTGCTACCTCAAAGCGGTAGTCAGGATTAGGTACGACGACCTCTGCTGCCTGTGCGACGCCCGGTGCGACGACGGCGGCGGTTGCAGCCAGTGCTGCAGTAGATGCGATGCGACGGGTGTTCTTCATGCCCTGACGACGGTGCTGTGCCATGAGTAAAACTCCAAATCTTCCTGCGCGCCTACTCCCCTTGTAAAGGAAGCTCTGACCCTGGGGGACTAGCGTTCGTTGGGAATCCGTTCCTTTAGGATTTCCTCCGCTCGGCCCCTCAGTAGGAGGGGCCAGATGCGGCGCTGTAATTCTTCTGTTTAGATTGAGCACCTTTTCGGGCGGTAACTCAATGTCTCGAATAGGTTACGAAATCATCACAAGCAATGTCCATTCGCGACACCAAAATAACGTTTGTTATCGCTTCGTTACCTTCCGTTGACCTTGTCGAGATTTAACCTCCACACGGACGCTAGTTCCCACCAGAATTAGAGGCTTTAAGGTCACAAGCTGCACAAACGACAGAGGATGACAGACACCCGACCAAGAATTACCCTTACTAAGAAAACGCTTAACAATTAAGAGAATTCTAAATTGTGACTTTCAGCACTAAGACATTTTGGCAGCCCCTTCTTCCCCACCAATTGACTCCTCTACCGCACGCCTAGAGCCTAGTTTTCATCGCAACTGCGCCCCGCTTTGCCGCCTTTCCTTGCGGTGGTTCTAGCTAAACCGCTTTCCGACGCCCCCTAACGCGCTCAATCGACGAGCGAAACGTGCTTCCAGCAAACAAAGACTTCCGGCATCCACACCCATCTGAGCCCACGCACTAGGCTCCTAAAGCTACAAAGCATGAGAGAACCACTAACCACCGACAATTCGCGCACCAGAACACGTACTAAACCGACTACACAACAAGCTTCAGCAGCAGCCCTTCAAATGCTTCAAGATTCATAAAGACTCACAGAAGCGCAACAGCTCCCCCTTCAAAATCTCTTGTTGCAGCTAGAAGAATAAGGACTGGGTTCGGAATTGATCTTTACATACGCAAGACCCGCCCTTGCTCCTTTAATAGGAGCAAGGGCGGGTCTGTGAGCGTGTTTCGAGAAGTCCTCAGGAAAAGCGGTTAGATGCGGCCGTTTTCCTCGTCCTCACGGCGGTTAGCCTCGTTGAGGCGGCGGAACATCTCCGCTTCCTCGTCGTGGTTATCCGAGTGGATTTCGTGTACTCGGTGCATGAGGGCCGGATCATCAGGGCTGAAGGTGCCCTGAGTCTCGGAGTCCGCAAAGCCAAGCTGGTTGAGCTGCTTCGGCACCTGAGCGCCTGCGTACTCGAGCGGAACCGGGTGACCATCGGCGTCAACCGGGCCGAGTGGCTGGTGAACCTCAATGAAGGCACCATTCGGCATCTGCTTGATAACGCCGGTTTCAATACCGTGCTCCAGCACCTCACGGTCAGAGCGCTGCAGACCAACGCAAATGCGGTAGGTCATGAAGTACGCAATCGGTGGCAGCACGATGAGGCCGATACGACCAACCCAGGTCATTGCGTTCAGCGAAATCTGGAAGAAGTGTGCCACGTGGTCGTTACCACCGGACAGGGTAACCAGCAGGAAGAACACGATGGCAGCCGCACCAATAGCGGAGCGGGTAGGAACATCGCGCGGACGCTGCAGTAGGTTGTGGTGTGCATCGTCACCGGTGAACTTCTTCTCCAAGAACGGGTAAGACATAAGCAGGACGACCATGAGGCCACACAGCAGAGCTACCCAGAACGCGGAAGGAATGGTGTAGTTACCGAGGTAGAGCTCCCATGCCGGCATGACACGGGCAACACCGTCAGTCCACAGCATGTAAATATCCGGCTGAGAACCAGCGGAAACCTGGGATGGGTTATAAGGTCCAAGCGTCCAGATGGCGTTGATGGTCAGCAGACCAGACATCAGCGCCAGTACGCCAGCAACCATCATGCCCATACCAATAGCCTTGGTGGCGAAGACCGGCATAATGCGGACGCCAACCACGTTGTTCTCTGCACGACCCGGTCCAGGGAACTGGGTGTGCTTCTGGAACCAAACCATAATCAGGTGGGCTGCAATCAGGCCAAGGATGATGCCCGGAATAACCAGAACGTGCAGGATGTAGAAACGATCCAGCATCAGGTCAGACGGGAAGTCACCGCTGAAGATTGCCCAGTGCAGCCAGGTGCCGATAATCGGCAGGCCCAGGATGATGGCCGACATGATTCGCAGACCAACACCGGAAAGCAGGTCGTCCGGCAGGGAGTAACCAAGGAAGCCCTCGATCATGCCCAGCAGAATAAGTGCGCAACCGATGATCCAGTTTGCCTCACGCGGACGACGGAATGCGCCGGTGAAGAAGATGCGCAGCATGTGCGCAACCATGGACATCATGAACAGCAAAGCTGCCCAGTGGTGCATCTGGCGCACGAACAGGCCACCACGAACTTCGAAGGAAATATCCAGCGCGGTGGCATATGCGCGGGACATTTCTACACCGTTAAGCGGTGCATAGGTGCCGTCGTAAATGACCTTGGTGATGGAAGGGTCGAAGAACAGCGCCAGGTAGATACCGGTCAGTACAAGAATGATGAAGCTGTATAGCGCCATCTCACCGAGCATGAAGGACCAGTGGGTCGGAAAGACCTTGTTCAGCTGAGTCCTCAGCACGCCGGCGGCGCTATAGCGCTCATCCATGTTGTTGCCCATTTGGGCGAGTTTATTGCTCATTATGACTTACGCTCCCAGAATGCCGGGCCGACAGGCTCAATGAAGTTGCCCTGTGCAACGAGGTAGCCCTCGTCATCCACCGTGATAGGCAGCTGTGGCAGTGCACGGGCAGCCGGGCCGAAGACCGGCTTTCCGTAGTGCAAAGCGTCGAACTGCGACTGGTGGCACGGGCACAGGATTCGGTTGGTCTGAGCCTCATACAGAGAGGTCGGGCAACCGATGTGGGTACAGATCTTGGAGTAGGCGTAGTAATCGCCGTGGTGGAAGTCTTCCTGACCTTCGCGCTCGATTGCCTTCTGAGCGTCATTATGACGCAGGCGAATCAGCATGACCGCATTGCGGTTGCCGTGAATCGAGTGCATGTGGTGCTCGTAGACATCGCGCTCGGCATCGTACTTGTCGCCATCGTTAACGTCTTCTTCTGCCAGCGGGAAGACGGTCTCCATGCCGCCTGCCGCCAGATCCTCCGGGCGCACACGAACCAAGCGGGTAACACCCTTGGTGCTGTAGTGCTCACCGGTTTCGCCAGAGTGCTTCTCGGCGATAGTACCGGTGTCGCGCGCCAGGTAGAGCTTGACGCCTTCATTGTGCATGGTCCAACCGGAAGTCCACAGGGTGCCGTCACCGGCATAGTTCATATTGTGGCGAACCTTCCAAGGGTTCTTAATTGCGCCGCCCAGCGGAGCAATCACGGTAAGACCGAACAGAACGCCGGCGCCGCCCAACAGACCCTGAACGGTCTTGCGGCGACCCAGAGTGGAGGTCTTCCAAGAATCGTTCAGAAGAGCGGTCAGGGTACGGCGGTCAACTTCTTCGGAAGGACCGTCGTGACGACGCTGAACGGAAATCTCCTCAGGGAGAATCTTCTTAACGTACTGAACGATGGCGATGCCCAAGCCGCAAATTGCGAGGGCTGCAGTAATACCCAGCAGAGGGGTGTAGAGGGTGTGCCAAATGTGGCCCTCCTCCCCTAGCTGCTTGTACTGCCACGGCCAGAACAGGTAAACGCCGAGGAATCCGAGGCCGCCGATGACGGACAGGAACAACCAGATAGCAACGTTACGTCCAGCGCGCTTTTCAGCCGGGTCACCTTCGACTGGGAAGCGCTCCTTGCGGAACGCAACGGTGACGTCGTCGAGCTCGGTACCAAGAGCAGCGAGTTCATCGTTGCTCATCTTGTCGAGCTCAGCGTTAGTGTAATTCTTCTTCACATTGCTCATGAGCGCGATCCAATCCACATAGCGGCAGCGCACAGGGCGCTAATGCCGATAATCCACATTGCCAGGCCTTCCGCTACTGGGCCAAGACCGCCGAGGTCCCAACCTGCTGGGGAAGGAGTTTCCTTTGCAGACTTGAGGTAGGCAATGATGTCCTTCTTCTCATCTGCGGTGAGCTGGCGGTCGGAGAACTTAGGCATGTTCTGCGGACCAGTCAGCATTGCCTGGTAGATTTCCTGCTCGCTTGCCGGAGCCAGCTCCGGAGCGAACTTACCGGAGGACAGGGCGCCGCCCTGGCCGGTGAAGTTGTGGCAGGAAGCGCAGTTCATGCGGAAGAGCTCGGAGCCCTTCGCTACGTCTTCTGCCTGGATTTCGCCATTGTAGTTAGCACCACGCAGCGATTCCTGAGCAACGCTTCCGTCGTCGTCGTAGACAATGTCTGCGCCGCCGCCGTTGGCTGCAACATATGCAGCCAAGGCCAGAGTCTGCTGCTCGGTGTAGCGAGGAGCCTTACGCTCTGCCTGGGCGTCGTTAGACATCATCGGCATACGGCCGGAGTGCACCTGGAAGTACACGGAGCCAGCACCGATACCAACGAGGGACGGACCGCGACCTTCGATGCCCTGCAGATTGGCACCGTGGCAGGTGATACAAGCGGTGTCATAGATGTCCTTACCCTCTTGGACGAGGGCTTGGTCATCTTTTTCCGCCGTGGCGACCTGTGCGTCCGGGGTCAAGGCAGAAGCCAAGACGCCCGCACCGGACAGGCCAATCGCCAAAGCGAAGCCACCGGCAAGGGTACGCTTCGCCTTGCGGCGACGGCGGGTCTTCTTAGCCGCCGCAGTGGTCTGCTCCACTGCCACGGACTGCGAATTGTTATCCATCATTTTCCTTTAGATAACTCGAACACGGGAGGACTGTTTGGGGATCTTGGCCAGTGCTACTGGACCAAGTAAATAACGGTGAAGACGCCGATCCACACAACGTCAACGAAGTGCCAGTAGTAGGACACTGCCATTGCTGCGGTCGCCTGTGCCGGCGTGAACTTGGACTTAGCAACGCGCGCGAGGATGATTGCAAAAGAAATCAGACCCGCGGTCACGTGTGCAGCGTGGAAGCCGGTGATGATGTAGAACACCGAACCAAAGACGCTGGACTGCACAGTCACACCTGCGTGAATCAACTCGGTCCACTCAAACGCCATGATGCCCAGGAACACAACGCCCAGTACCAGCGTCACGGTGTACCAGAGTCGAAGCTTGTAAACGTCACCCCTTTCTGCGGCAAACACGCCGAACTGCGAGGTCACAGAAGAAGAAATCAGCACTGCCGTAATGAGGAAACCCATGGGCAGGTTGATATGAGCGGTGTGCTCCGCCCAATCGCCTTCCTGACCGTTAGCTCGCGAGGTAAACCACATCGCGAACAGTCCGGCAAAGAACATCAATTCCTGAGACAGGAACACGATGGTGCCCACGCTGACCATATTGGGTCGGTTCAGCGAGGCAGCACGTGGTGCTGTCATACCTTGGTTAGAAACTACGCTCGTCACAGTGGCTATTATGGCTGTTCTGGGCGCTAAAGTCACCTCGATTCCCCCCGCTTTCTCTATTCTTTTTTGATGCTTCGTCCAGCAAAAGGCCAGCAAGTCAGAGTCAAAAACTTCATTTTTCCAAACGGGAACTTTTCGCCCCGCTTTCCGACGCCCCATTGATGCAGGTGACACCACACGTCGGGCCCTACCCTGAAATTCCGAAGCACCCCGGCCACCCGACGCACCCACTTATCGATGCACCCGTCCGTGTACCCGAACCCCGCTGCCTGGAGAGATAAATCACACTCCACGAGCCCCCCAAACGCCCTGCTTTACAACTTTCGAACGACCCCCGCAAAAATCGGCTTTTACGTGCCAGAATGCAGAAGAAACGCTATCGCGAACATGCAGCAAGATCAGCCACGCCTCCCCCACCGGTAAAACTTTTTGAAACTCTCGGGAACTTTCTTGCGCCGCGAACGACGCTGGATCGCCAAAGCCCTCCTAGCCATGATAACTAGGAGGGCGGAGAAGTTTTAGGCAGGGATTCCCTTACATCAAGGAATTAGTGCTTTTCCTTCGGCAGGCCGTACTGCAGGGACAGGCCGGTGCAGGCTGCGATGAGGCAGACAGCGCCGAGGGCAATCAGCCAGAAGTAGAGGAAGATGATTCCCAAGCCAAGAAGGCCAATGGCGCCAGTCATAGCCAGCGGCCAGATGGAGCCTGGGGAGAAGAAGCCAAGGATGCCAGCGGCATCTTCAGTTTCTGCCTCTTCCCAATCCTCTGGCAGGACGTCACTGCGGTCATCAGTGAAGTGAAGGTAAGCACCCAGCATCATGCACAGCAGGAAGGCAAGGAACATGCCCACGATGCCAACCCACTCGGCACCGTAGAGGTAGCCATCGTCCTTAACGAAGGTGACGCCGAAGATGTAGACAATCAGCGAGACAAGAAGGTACGTCGCGATTGAGTAAAAGACTTTCGATGTTGCACGCATTGTGTTGTGTCCTTATCTCTTATGCCGCGGTGTTTACGTAGTTGTCGCCCTTAGCGGTGTCACGCTCGCCGGAGAACGGGTGGGTGGTTACCGCATATGGGTCCTGGCCGATTTCTTCCAGGGCTTCCGCGTTGGTGGCCTCTGGGTTGTCCTCACGGAACTTCAGGTAGGTGTTGAAGTCCTCCGGAGAGACAACGCGAATTTCGAAGTTCATCATCGAGTGGTAGGTACCGCACATCTCGGCACAACGGCCAACGAATGCGCCCTGCTTCTCAATCTTTTCCACCTGGAAGCTACGCTCCTGAGCGTTTGCCTCTGGGTGTGCGTAGACGTCGCGCTTAAACAAGAACTCCGGTACCCAGAATGCGTGGGACACGTCGCCGGAAGCGAGGCGGAACTCAATCGCAGTATCGGAAGGAAGAACCAGAACCGGAACCTCTTCGGTGGTACCGACGGTCTCAATCTTGTTGTAGTTCAAGTAGGAAAGGTCGCCCATGGACTTGCCGTGGATTGGGTTCGGGTTATCTACACCCTCAGGGTCGTGAGCGGTCTTCTCTGCCTCAGCCTGACGCTCCTTGTCGGCACCGTCGTAGTTCTCACCATTGACGTGATTCTCGGCGTAACCGAACTTCCAGTTCCACTGGAACGCAGTAACGTCAACGACAACCTTCGGATCCTTATCCAAGGCGGTGACCTTCTGCTGAGTCTGAACGGTAAAGAAGAACAGGCCCATAATGATGAGGATCGGGACGATGGTCAGAACCATCTCCAGCGGAACGTTGTACTGAATCTGGCGCGGGAACTCGCCCTTGCCATCCTTCTTTGCCTTCTTCGCGCTCCAGCGGAAGATTGCGGTGAGGAACAGGCCCCACATAATAAAACCAACGATCCATGCCGCAACCCAGACCCAAATCCAGAAGTTGTACATGGCCTCTGCCTCAGGGGTAATACCCTTCGGCCAACCGAATCCCAGGAGGTTCTCTACAGCAGTTGGCGCCTGAACGTCACAACCTGCCAGAGCGAGTCCACCCAGGGCAAGTGCGCCAGCTACGCCCGCCTTGCGGGCAAAGGTGCGCTTATTACGCTGTCCCACGTGTGTTCTGCCTTTCTGTCCACACAAAACTTCTCGAATACTCACAGAGCACTCTTACCCAATCAGAATAGAGGATAATTGCCAGATTCCCAGCCTGTTTAAAGGCATAAAAGGGCACCTAGTGCACTCATTTCATATTCCCTTTACGGTAGGTTACCGCCCCACCTGCACAATGTTCCAACCGCACCCCCAGCAGCCGCAGAATCCATGTGCGCCAATTCACAGGAATCGGACGGAACCATCATCCGAAAGTTCGCACCCCTATCGGGGAAGCTAATTCCAAGGCAGTCGGCAGGTTTCCTTAAGCCGTGGCGTGTTCTGGTTTCACGCTCTCTGGCCGTAAAGTGGGTGACTAGCAATAGACGCTTATTTATAAGGAGCAATCTTTTCATGTGCGGACTTCTTGGCATGCTCGCCGCCACAGGCAACGTAGATAAGTACGTTAACGCGCTGGAACGTTCCCTGCCCTGCATGCGCCACCGCGGCCCAGATGCGGCCGGCACGTGGCATGACGGCGATGCCGCCTTCGGCTTCAACCGCCTGTCCATTATTGACTTGGAGCACTCCCACCAGCCCCTCCGCTGGGGCCCAGAGGACCAGCCCGACCGCTACGCCATGACCTTTAATGGTGAAATCTACAACTACGTGGAGCTGCGCGAGGAGCTCAAGGGTCTCGGCTACACCTTCCACACCGAGGGCGATGGCGAGCCCATCGTGGTGGGCTACCACCACTGGGGCAAGGACGTAGTCAACCACCTGCGCGGCATGTTCGGCATCGTCATCTGGGATACCCACACCAAAACGATGTTTGCTGCTCGTGACCAATTTGGCATTAAGCCGCTGTATTACGCCACTACCGAGGCGGGCACCGTTTTCGCTTCGGAGATGAAGTGCATCCTTGAAATGGCGGACGAGATTGGTCTAGAGCTCAACCTTGACCGACGCGCCATTGAGCACTACGTCGACCTGCAGTACGTCCCGGAGCCAGAATCCCTCCACGCGAATATTCGCCGCGTTGAATCCGGCTGCACGGTTACCCTTCGCCCGGGCGAAGACGTTGTCGCCGAGCGCTACTTCAAGCCTCGCTTCCCTGTGCAGCAGGTAAAGCAAGGCGAAGAGCAGCAGCTATTTAACCGCATTGCAGAAGCGCTGGAAGATTCCGTCGCTAAGCACATGCGCGCCGACGTCACCGTGGGTTCCTTCCTATCTGGCGGCATTGACTCCACCGCTATTGCCACCCTGGCCAAGCGCCACAACCCGGATCTACTGACTTTTACTACCGGCTTTGAGCGCGAGGGCTATTCTGAGGTCGATGTCGCAGCGGAGTCCGCGGAAGCTATTGGTGTGGAGCACATCGTCAAGATTGTCTCCCCCGAAGAATATGCCGAGTCCATCCCGAAGATCATGTGGTACTTGGACAATCCGGTGGCTGACCCCTCGCTGGTGCCGCTGTACTTTGTGGCGCAGGAGGCCCGCAAACACGTCAAGGTAGTTCTTTCCGGCGAGGGCGCGGACGAGCTCTTTGGCGGCTACACCATCTACAAGGAACCACTGTCCCTCGCCCCGTTTGAGAAGATCCCTTCCCCACTGCGTCGCGGACTGGGCAAGCTCTCCCAGGTTCTGCCAGAGGGCATGAAGGGCAAGTCGCTGCTTAATCGCGGCTCGATGACGATGGAAGAGCGCTACTACGGCAACGCTCGTTCTTTCAACTTTGAGCAGATGCAGCGCGTTATCCCGTGGGCAAAGCACGAATGGGACCACCGCGAGGTTACCGCCCCCATCTACGCCCAGTCCGAGGACTTTGATCCGGTTGCCCGCATGCAGCATTTGGACCTATTCACCTGGATGCGCGGTGACATCCTGGTCAAGGCCGATAAGATCAATATGGCCAACTCGCTGGAGCTGCGCGTGCCATTCCTAGACAAGGAAGTCTTCAAGGTTGCCGAGTCCATCCCTTATGACCTGAAGATTTCTCACGGCACCACCAAGTACGCCCTGCGCAAGGCCATGGAGCAGATCGTCCCGGCGCATGTTCTGCATCGCAAGAAGCTAGGCTTCCCAGTGCCGATGCGTCACTGGCTGGCCGGCGATGAGCTATACGGTTGGGCCCAAGACACCATCAATGAGTCCCAGACCGAGGACATCTTTAATAAGAAGGAAGTTCTCGAGATGCTCAAGGAGCACCGAGATGGCGTTTCCGATCACTCCCGCCGTTTGTGGACCGTCCTGTCCTTTATGATCTGGCACGGCATCTTTGTGGAAAAGCGCATCGATCCGCAGATCGAGCAGCGCGACTACCCAGTCAAGCTCTAAGAGCCTTCCACACAAAAGGAGAGGGTGGGTGCCACTGGCACCCACCCTCTTTGTATTTCCTTCTCTTTAGTTGAAGGAATCGCCACAAGCGCAAGAGCCGGTGGCATTCGGGTTATCAATGGTGAAGCCCTGGGACTCGATGGTGTCAGCGAAGTCGATCTTGGCACCGGTCAGGTATGGAACGGACATCTTGTCCACAACGAGGTTTACGCCGCCTACCTGGTCAACCTTGTCACCGTCCAAGGTGCGGTCATCAAAGTAGAGCTGGTAGCGCAGGCCAGCGCAGCCACCAGGCTGGACGGCAATGCGCAGGGAGAGATCGTCGCGGCCTTCCTGATCAAGCAGCGCCTTTGCCTTTGCGGCTGCTGCTTCGGTCAGAATGACGCCGGTTGCGGAAGCTGGAGCGGTCATCACTTCTCCTCAATAAGTATTGGATTCGTTGCCACTACCCTACCCGGTTAGTTCAGGTGGGAAAAGGTAGCCCATACCTACAACACCATCTGGGCCGGGCCTATTCCCCTATTCACACCTAAACCTTGTAGTGTGAGGAACGTGAAACTCCCGTGGCAAAAAGATGACAAGACCTCCACTGAGCCTGCTCCTGTTCAAGCCAAGGCTCAGGCAGAAGTTCAGGAAGAGCCCCAGCGCAAGGGCTATACCCCACCGAAGGGTCGTCCTACGCCAAAGCGCTCAGAGCAAGAGATTGCGCGCGGCGTAAAGCGCGATCCCCATGGCATGTCCGATGCACAGCGTTACCAGCATCGCAAGGACATGAAGAAGTCCATGAGCAAGGACGAGTGGAAGGAATATAAGAAGAAGGAGCGCCAAGAGCGCCAGCAGGCCAACCGCGAGCAGCAGGCCCGCATGGCAGAAGGCGATCCGCGCTTCCTGCCCGCGCGCGACCAGGGTGAAGTGCGCGCCTATGTACGCGATTGGGTGGATGCCCGCCGCAGCCTGAGCAACTGGGTCATGCCGATGGCCCTGGTGCTCATCGTGGTCATGTTCTTGACCTACGCGGTACCCAGCATTGCGACGATAATCAATGCGGTAGCGATGGTTATCCTCGTAATCTTCGCCATCGAGGGCGTCATTTTGGCCCGCCGCTGCAATAATGCCGTGCGCGCCAAGTTCCCTGGCACGACCGAAGCCGGCTTTAGCCTTGGTTTTTATGCGTATTCTCGCGCCAGCCAGCCGCGCAAGTGGCGTATCCCGCGCCCCCGCGTGGAGCTCGGCGCTGACGTTTAGGGGGACTACTCATGGCCATTCCGCAGCCCGATAAGCAGGCACATACCGCACAGGACGCACAGCTCGCCCCTTGGGGGCGCCTGACCGACGCCGCTCAATGGCTGGCTGCTTGCCAAGACGCGGCACCTGCCCACGAGCCGCGGCGCGTGCGGGCCGTAATTTTCGCGGAACAGGAGACTCCCCTTCCGGCCGCTGAGACCGCTGCGCGTCGCGCCGAGGCCGGGCTGAATGTAGTCACCGTGACGGATTATTCCCAGGCCTACAGCCTTGGAGCCGCTACGGCAGATGCGGAAATTGATGCCGGGGCTGACCTCCTCATCCCCGGCGGCGAAGAGCTCGCCCGAGTACCGGCCGTAGTAATGGCAACTATGACGCAGACGGAGCCGGTAGTGGTCGTCGGCAAGCAGCGCAGCGTGGAAGACTGGAAGCGCGAGGTTTGCGCTATCCGGGACGCTATGTTCCGCGCCCGCAACCTCGAAGGCATGGAGCTGGTTGAATCGTGCCAGTCTGCGGTTCTAGCAGCCACGGTGGGGTTCATTGCCCGAGCCGCGGAACGCCGTACGCCCCTGCTTGTCGACGCCCCCTTGACCGCCACCGCCGCGCTCCTTGCCGAGCGCGATAATCCCGGTGTTAAGGAGTGGCTCTTCGCCACCACGCTGTCCACTGCCCCTGCGCATAAGTTGGCGCTGGAAAAGCTAGGGCTCCACCCCCTGATGGAACTGGGAATGGAGCCACAACCTGCGCTCGGCGCGCTCGCGGCGCTGCCGATGCTGCTCACCGGAGTGGAGATCGCCGCGGAGGCCTAAGCGGGTGACTACTTCACGAGAGTATGGAGCCAACCGTGGGTATCCTCCACTGCGCCGCGCTGGATTCCGGTGAGGTGCTCGCGCAGGGCCATGGTGATCTCCCCCGCTTCGTTGCCATTGACCTGGAAATCCGCAGAATCTCCCATTACGTGACCCACCGGAGTGATAACTGCGGCAGTGCCACAGGCAAAGGCCTCCGACATAGCGCCGGATTCGGCATCGCGCTGCCACTCTTCGGTGGTGATGCGGCGCTCGGTGACCTTGTAGCCCAAATCCTGCGCTACCTGCAACAGGGATTCGCGGGTAATGCCGGGTAGCAAAGAGCCCGATAGTTCTGGGGTTACAATCTCCGCGCTATCGCCAGAGCCATATACAAACATCAGGTTCATTCCGCCCATCTCCTCGATGTAACGGCGTTCAATGGCGTCCAACCAGACCACCTGGTCACAGCCCTTCTCATCTGCCTGGGCCTGCGCCAAGAGCGAGCCTGCGTAGTTGCCCGCAAACTTGGCCGCGCCGGTGCCGCCAGGGGCTGCGCGCACGTAGTCAGTGGACAGCCACACGGATACCGGCTTGATGCCGCCGCTGAAGTAAGAACCCGCTGGGGAGGCAATGAGCACGTAGCGGTAGGAATTGGCGGGGTGAACACCCAAGGAGACCTCGGTGGAGATCATAAACGGGCGCAGGTACAGTGCTGCTTCCCCGCCGGCTTCTGGTACCCAGTCCTGATCCACCTCCACCAATTGGCGCAGGGACTCAATGAAATCTTCCTGCGGAAGCTCGGGCATAGCCAAGCGCTCAGCAGAATTGATAAAGCGCTGCGCATTGTGGTCCGGCCGGAAGGTAGCGATAGAACCATCCGGCTGACGGTAGGCCTTGATGCCCTCAAAGATTGCCTGCCCATAATGGAAAACGTTGCTGGCAGGTTCCATGGTCATCGGTCCGTACGGGCGCACCTGAGCATCGTGCCAGCCCTTTTCTTCGGTCCAGTCAATGGTGACCATGTGGTCCGTAAAGTGCTTGCCAAAGCCGGGGTTGACGAGGATCTCGCTCAATTCTTCCGCGGACGTGGGGTTATCGGTACGAGTAATCGTGTAATCAAGCATGCCCACAATCTACCCCTTTATCTATAGCGAGGCAGGAATAAGTTCATCGCCGCGCGGTACAGTGGAGGGAAGATTGATAAGCCTTTCCATAAAGGAGGACACAATGGCACAGACCGATCTACCCGCACGCGGCCACTTTCCCCAGGTAAAGCTGGGAAAGAAGGTTCCTAAGAAAGCAGAAGCACTGCTGATCGCTGCATTCGAGGGCGAAGGCGGCCTCGAACTGCCAGGCACCGATCTACTTGGGGGCGCAGCGCTGCGCTCCACTTATGAAGCACTAGTGGCCGTAGGGGCCTCTGGCAAGGCCGGTGAGGTCACGCGCGTGCCGGCTCCGGCTAAGACCGGCGTGGCCTCCATTATCGCCGTTGGCTTGGGCGATGCTGAAGAGGTAGACGATGAGACGCTGCGCCGCGCTGCCGGGCAGGCCGCGCGTTCCATCACCAAGGTGGGGGCCGTAGCCACCTCGCTAGGCGATTTTGGTATCACCCCAGTGGTAGAAGGCCTCATCCTCGGCGGCTATAAGTACTCTGGCCTGCGCTCTGAATCGGCCGCGGAAACCACCACCTACACCGTGGTGGCGGAGAAGTCCGCACAAGAGGAATTCGACGGCGCCAAGATTACCGCCGAGTCCGTCCTCATCGCCCGCGACCTCGTCAATACCCCTTCCAACCTGCTCTACCCAGAAACCTACGCCGCGTTCCTGTCTGCCCAAGCGGCAGAAGCCGGCCTTGAGGTGGAGGTGTTGGATGAAAAGGCACTGGAAAAGCAGGGCTTTGGCGGCATCATGGCCGTCGGCCGTGGGTCCGCACGTCCGCCGCGCTTGGTCCGCTTGAGCTGGAAGCCGAAGAAGGCCAAGCGCCACGTCGCCCTAGTAGGCAAGGGAATCACTTTCGATACCGGCGGTATTTCCCTCAAGCCGGGCGCCAAGATGTGGGACATGATTTCTGACATGGGCGGTTCCGCTGCAATGGCCGCGGCCATCATCGCTGCGGCAAAGCTGAATCTGAAGGTGGGCATCACCGCTACCCTGCCGCTGGCAGAAAACATGCCGGGCAGCGATGCCACCCGCCCGGGTGACGTCATCACCCACTACGGCGGCATTACCTCCGAGGTTCTCAACACTGATGCGGAGGGCCGCCTCGTGCTTGCCGACGCCATTGCGCGCGCCAGCGAGGACAAGCCCGATTACCTCATCGAAACCGCGACCTTGACCGGTGCCCAGATGGTCGCCCTGGGTGAGCGCACCGCCGGCGTGATGGGCTCGGAAGAATTCCGCGATCGCATGGCCGAGATTGGCCGCGAGGTGGGCGAAAAGGCATGGGCCATGCCTTTGCTAGAGGAACACGAGGAATCCGTGAAGTCCGCCAGCGCCGATATCCGCAATATCAACGCCAAGCGTGAGGGCGGCATGGAATACGCCGGCACCTACCTCCAGCACTTCGTGGGCGAGGGAATCGAATGGGCTCATATCGACGTGGCAGGCCCTTCCTTCAACACCACGGGCGCTTATGGATACACCCCGAAGATGGGCACCGGCGTACCCACCCGCACGGTAATTGCCGCCCTGCGCGAGATTGCTGAATCAAAGTAGCACCACAACAGGCTTAGTGCGTTTAGAATCCTAGAGGCATGAAGCCTGCTTTAATCATCGTTGACGTACAACATGACTTCTGCCCCGGCGGCGCCTTAGGCACTGAGCGGGGCAATGAGGTTGCTGCAAAAATCGCCTCCCTGCAACAGGACTACGAAACCGTCGTAGCCACGCAGGATTGGCATATCGATCCGGGTTCTCACTTTTCAAAGGACCCGGATTTTGTCGATTCTTGGCCGGTGCACTGCGTAGCCGAGTCCCACGGGGCGGCCATGCATGAGGCCATCGGGCCGGCGCAAGCCTACTTCCGCAAGGGAGAATACACCGCCGCCTATTCCGGATTCGAAGGCGCTGCGAACGGCACCTTGCTCGCTGACTGGTTGCGCGAGCGCCACGTTGACGCCGTGGATATCGTGGGCATTGCCACCGATCACTGCGTGCGTGCCACGGCTGCCGACGCCCTTAAAGAAGGCTTTACCGTCCGCGTACTGCGTGAATATTGCTCCCCAGTGGACGAAGCCCGCGGCGAAGCCGCGTTGCAAGAGTTGGCCGCTGCCGGCGCCACCATCTGCTAAACACAGGAAAACGCCTACGGCCCTCGAACCGAATCTGGTCCGAGGGCCGCTGGCGTCTCTCTACAAGGTGTTTCCATGTATCAGCTAAAGTAGCCGCCCTCTGGAAACGGGAGGGGTTCTCTCTATCTCTCTCGCATGCGCTCTCTCAAACGCATGAATTAAGTATGGAATGCCGATATTGGATCCGGGTGTCAAGTACCTGAAAGTTTCCTGTTGAATTGTGCCACCAAGGCTCCTACTACCTCACCTCGGCAAATGCGTCTCCACCAAATTGGCGAAAGCTCTGCGCTACGCGAGACGATTGTTATAGGGTGATCTGCGTCCCCACGGGTGCCCGAGCACGGGCTGAGAGTGCGCTAAAGCTGCGCATAGACCGTTCGAACCTGTTTGGTTAATACCTACGAAGGAAGAGAGGAGCGCTTGCCATGACGGCTGCCCCAGAAAACCACCCTAAGCATTCCTATTCCCCCATTCACCACGACGGTCTAGAAGTTCCAGAGACCGAAATCCAACTGGATGATTCCCCACAAGGCCCCAATGAGCCCTTCCGCGTCTACCGCACACGTGGGCCAGAATGCGCACCTGAAGTGGGGCTACCGACCCTGCGCAGCGAGTGGATTAGCGAGCGCGGAGATACCAAAGAGTACGCCGGTCGCGGCCGCGAGCTGGCTGACGATGGACGTGCCGCACAGCGCCGCGGGGCGTCTTCCCAAGAGTGGAAAGGCTCTAAGCGCCCGCCGCTTAAGGCTCAGCCTGGGCGCCGCGTAACTCAAATGCACTACGCTCGCCAAGGAATCATCACCCGCGAAATGGAATTCGTAGCACTGCGTGAGCACTGCGATCCGGAATTCGTTCGCGCTGAGGTAGCTCGCGGCCGCGCCATTATCCCTAATAATGTCAACCACCCCGAGTCTGAGCCCATGATCATTGGGCGAAAATTTCTCACCAAAATCAACGCCAATATTGGTAACTCCGCGGTTACCTCCTCCATCGAGGAAGAAGTGTCCAAACTGCGCTGGGCTACCCAGTGGGGCGCGGACACCGTAATGGATCTTTCCACTGGTGACGATATCCACACCACCCGCGAGTGGATTTTGCGCAATTCCCCAGTTCCCATTGGCACCGTGCCCATTTACCAAGCATTGGAAAAGGTCAATGGCGTGGCAGAGGATCTGACCTGGGAAATCTTCCGCGATACCGTCATCGAGCAATGCGAACAGGGTGTGGACTATATGACCATTCACGCCGGTGTGCTCTTGGCGTATGTACCGCTAGCAAGCAATCGCGTGACCGGCATTGTCAGCCGCGGTGGCTCCATCATGGCGGGATGGTGCCTTGCTCACCACAAAGAGTCATTTCTGTACGAGCACTTCGATGAGCTGTGCGAGATTTTCGCTCAATACGATGTTGCATTTTCGCTTGGCGACGGCCTGCGCCCCGGCAGCCTTGCCGATGCTAACGACGCCGCCCAATTTGCAGAGCTAAAGACTATCGGCGAGCTTACCCGCCGCGCCTGGGAGTATGACGTCCAAGTCATGGTGGAAGGCCCCGGACACGTGCCGCTCAACATGATTCAAGAAAACAACGAGCTCGAACAGGACTGGGCTTCAGATGCCCCCTTTTATACCCTCGGCCCTCTAGTTACCGATATCGCCCCTGGCTATGATCACATCACTTCCGCCATCGGTGCCGCCCATATCGCAATGGGTGGTACAGCCATGTTGTGCTATGTCACGCCGAAGGAGCACTTGGGACTGCCCAACCGCGATGATGTAAAAACTGGCGTCATTACTTATAAGATTGCGGCGCATTCAGCGGACGTGGCCAAGGGACATCCAGGCGCCCGCGCTTGGGACGATGCCATGAGCAAGGCCCGCTTTGAATTTCGCTGGAATGACCAATTTGCGCTCTCCCTCGACCCAGAGACCGCGCAGGCCTATCACGATGAAACGTTGCCTGCTGAGCCAGCAAAGACCGCACACTTTTGTTCCATGTGTGGGCCGAAGTTCTGCTCCATGCGCATTAGCCAAGACATCCGCGAGATGTTCGGCGGGCAAATGGCCGAGCTGGGCATGCCGACGCTGGGCGAGCAGGTCCACGCGGCAGCCCACGGCCCAGCACCAGAGGAAGGTATGCAGGAAAAATCCGCCGAATTCCGCCGCAACGGGTCTCAAATTTATGTACGCGAGGATGCTGACCTAGCTTAGCTCTCGCCCTGTATCGGGATTTTCGCCGCGCTCAAATCGGGCGCGGCGTTGCCTTTGCTCTTCCCTTTTGCGCAAGATGCGCTGCCTTTCCATGCGATCGCGCATGCGCTGCGGATAGCCGGTTTCTTCTACATCATAAATATCGCAGCTCAATAGTTTGGCCACCGCATCGATGCCCTTTGGCCCGCCAATACGGCGCCGGATAAAATCGCCGTTTTCATCCACAACGACAACGGACATCTCATTGACTACCGTTTCCGGCTCCACAAAGGCTTCTATAAAAGCCTTTCCGGCGGCCCAATGTTGCAGATCCTGCGCGTCTTCCGGGCGGACGGTCTCCCCCGGTCCGCGGGGTGGTCGCAGCGACGATCTGGACTTATTGCGGCGGAAAGGGTTGAACATAATTGCCTAGCTTACCCGGAAGGAGGGTAGTTACTAACCCCACATCTGCACGAGGGTGAGCATCACGCTGTAAGATTGTCGGGTAGCGATAGAACACTTCCAACTTTCGAGGAGTCTTATAACTCATGGCGAACTCCGTTGAGATGCCCGAGCTGGGCGAATCCGTAACCGAAGGCACCATCACGCAGTGGCTCAAGTCCGTCGGCGATACCGTCGAGGTAGACGAACCATTGCTCGAGGTCTCCACCGACAAGGTCGATACCGAAATCCCCTCCCCCGTAGCCGGCACCATTATTGAAATTAAGGCTGACGAGGATGACACCATCGAGGTTGGCGAGGTCATCGCCATCATCGGTGACGAGGATGAGGCAGGCTCCGCATCCAACGACTCCTCCGCTGACAAGGGCGAGGAAGAAGCAGAAGAAAAGAAGGAAGAGCCGAAGGCTGACTCCTCCAACGGCGGCTCCGGCGACGCAGCCGACGTAGAAATGCCAGAACTCGGCGAGTCCGTCACCGAAGGCACCATCACCCAGTGGCTGAAGTCCGTTGGCGACACCGTCGAGGTAGACGAACCACTGCTCGAGGTCTCCACCGACAAGGTCGATACTGAAATTCCTTCCCCAGTAGCAGGCACCCTGGTAGAAATCCTCGCCGACGAGGACGACACCATCGAGGTCGGCGAAGTCATCGCCCGCATCGGCGACGAAAACGCCACCGCATCCTCCTCCGAGGCCAAGCCAGAGCCACAGGAAGAAAAGAAGGAAGAGCCCAAGGCCGAAGAAAAGGAAGAGCCGAAGGCTGACTCCTCCAACGGCGGCTCCGGCGACGCAGCCGACGTAGAAATGCCAGAACTCGGCGAATCCGTCACCGAAGGCACCATCACCCAGTGGCTCAAGTCCGTCGGCGACACCGTCGAGGTAGACGAACCACTGCTCGAGGTCTCCACCGACAAGGTCGACACCGAAATTCCTTCCCCAGTAGCAGGCACCCTGGTAGAAATCCTCGCCGACGAAGACGACACCATCGAGGTCGGCGAAGTCATCGCCCGCATCGGCGACGAAAACGCCACCGCATCCTCCTCCGAGGCCAAGCCAGAGCCACAGGAAGAAAAGAAGGAAGAGCCAAAGGCAGAAGAAAAGGAAGAGAAGAAGCCAGAACCAAAGGCTGAGGAAAAGAAGGAGTCCAAGCAGGATTCCTCCCTGAACACCTCTGCCAAGGTCAACAATGGCGATAACGTTCCTTATGTCACCCCACTGGTACGCAAGCTTGCTGAAAAGCACGGCGTAGACCTCAACACCGTTGAGGGCACCGGCGTGGGCGGCCGCATCCGTAAGCAGGACGTGCTCGCCGCTGCTGGCGAGGGCGATGCACCTGCCAAGTCTGGCGCACAGTCCGATAACTCCCCACGCGCTCGTTGGTCCACCAAGTCCGTGGACCCGGCCAAGCAGGAGCTCATCGGCACCACCCAGAAGGTCAACCGCATCCGCGAAATCACCGCCGCCAAGATGGTCGAGGCGCTGCAGATTTCTGCGCAGCTTACCCACGTTCAGGAAGTCGACATGACTGCCATCTGGGATATGCGCAAGAAGAACAAGCAGGCGTTCATCGACAAGCACGGTGCCAACCTGTCCTTCCTGCCATTCATCGTGAAGGCTACCGCCGAGGCTCTGGTCTCCCACCCGAACGTCAATGCGTCTTATAACCCAGAGACCAAGGAGATGACCTACCACTCGGACGTCAACATCGCTATCGCCGTTGACACCCCGAAGGGCCTGCTCACCCCGGTCATCCACAAGGCACAGGACATGACCCTGCCGCAGATCGCTCAGCAGATTGCAGAGCTGGCCGATAAGGCCCGCAATAACAAGCTGAAGCCGAACGATCTCACCGGTGCTACCTTCACCGTGACCAACATCGGTTCCGAGGGCGCCATGCTCGATACCCCGATCTTGGTTCCGCCACAGGCCGGCATCCTGGGCACCGCGGCTATTGAGAAGCGCCCGGTCGTTGTCAACGAGAACGGCCAGGACGCCATCGCCATCCGCCAGATGTGCTACCTGCCATTCACCTACGATCACCAGGTAGTTGACGGTGCGGACGCAGGCCGCTTCATCACCACCATCAAGGACCGCCTGCAGACCGCAGACTTCCAGGCAGACCTCGAAGTCTAAAGGTTCTATCGCCGCTTAAAGCCTCTTAGCCCCACCGCGGGGCTAAGAGGCTTTAGCTATGTCTGGGGTGCCAAGTGGGGGTGATGGATCCAAAAAGGCCGGACTAATCCATCCCTTTTTATTCGAGGTGTTGAGGGAGCTTTGCCCCTAAGCCCATGGTGAGCGCACTGGGTGCAGTTCTATACAGTGACGCGCTGCATAAAAGTTTCCAAAGCGGGATCGGCTCACCCATTGTTAAACATATAATTGGGGCGGTTACAGCCACTGTCCCCCTATTAAGGAGTCTCACTGACATGGAATTCATCTCCCGCCACCTAGGGCCGGATTCTGCGGAGCAGGCCACCATGCTTGCGAAGGTAGGCTACGACAGCGTGGACGCGCTGGTCGATGCCGCCATTCCGTCAAAGATCCGCGCCGCAGAACTGCCTCAGCTTCCTGAGGCGCTCTCGGAAGATGAAGCGCAGGCTACATTGCGGGAGTACGCCAACCAGAACACGGTGCTGAAGTCCTTCTACGGACAAGGATTTTCTGACACCCTCACCCCCGCGGTCATCCGCCGCGGTTTACTGGAGGATGCGGGATGGTACACCGCCTATACCCCGTATCAGCCAGAGATCTCCCAGGGTCGTCTTGAAGCGCTGTTGAACTTCCAGACCATGATTGAGTCCCTGTCCGGACTGCCCATCGCGAATGCTTCTTTGCTGGACGAGGCCTCTGCCACCGCGGAAGCCGTGGGGCTTATGTCCCGCGCGGTCAAGAAGGGTCGCCGCGTGGTGTTGGATTCTCGCCTGCACCCGCAGGTGCTTACCGTCGCCGCGGAGCGCGCCCGCGCGATTGACCTTGAGGTAGAAATCGTGGACCTGCGCGAAGGCCTCGTGGGCGAGGACCTCATCGGCGCGGTAATCGCCTACACCGGTACCGAGGGCGACATCTTTGACCCCTCCACCATCATCGAGGAGCTGCACACCCGCGGCGCTTTGGCCACCGTGGCCACCGACCCGCTTTCGCTGCTCCTGCTGGAGGCACCTGGCTCGCTGGGCGCCGATATTGTGCTCGGTTCTTCCCAGCGCTTTGGCGTTCCGCTCTTCTTCGGCGGCCCGCACGCTGCCTACATGGCGGTCACGGAAAAACTCAAGCGCCAGATGCCTGGCCGCATCGTGGGCGTGTCCAAGGACGCGGATGGTCGCCCCGCTTACCGCCTAGCACTGCAGACCCGCGAGCAGCACATTCGCCGTGAACGCGCTACCTCCAATATTTGTACTGCGCAGGCACTACTGGCTAATGTCGCCTCCATGTACGCCGTCTACCACGGCCCGCAAGGCCTCAAGGCCATTGCCCAGCGCGTCCACGCGCTCGCTTCCTCCTTTGCGCAGGCCGTCAAGGATGCCGGAAAGCAACTCGTGTCCGAGGACTTCTTCGATACCGTGACCGTCGCCGGCGTAGACGCCGCCACCATCAAGACTGACCTCCAAAAGGAGGGCTACCTCGTGCGCACCATCGGCGAGGACAAGGTATCGGTGTCCTTTGGTGAGTCGGCAACCAAGGAGGACGTCGCCAAGCTCGCCCACGCCTTTGGCGCCGACGCTGCTGAGGCGGACTTTGCTCTGCCGGAGAACCTGCAGCGCGGCGAGGAGCCGCTCCAGCACGAAATCTTCAACCGCATCCATTCCGAGACCCAGATGCTGCGCTACCTGCGCAAGCTGGCCGATAAGGACTTAGCGCTCGACCGCACCATGATCCCGCTGGGCTCCTGCACCATGAAGCTCAACCCCACGGCCGCCATGGAGCCGATTTCCTGGCCGGAGTTTGCAGGCATCCACCCCTACGCACCAGAGGAAACGACCGCCGGTTGGCGCGCATTGGTAGAAGAGATTGAGGGCTGGCTGGCCGAGGTCACCGGCTACGCCAAGGTCTCCATCCAGCCCAATGCCGGCTCCCAGGGCGAGCTGGCGGGTCTCTTGGCCATCCGCCGCTATCACGTAGCCAATGGCGATAACGAGCGCGATGTAGTGCTCATCCCAGCTTCCGCGCACGGTACCAATGCCGCCTCGGCAACGCTGGCTAACCTGCGCGTTGTCGTGGTGAAGACCGCCGAGGATGGCTCTATTGACCTGGCGGATTTGGATGAGAAGATTGCCAAGCACGGCAACCACATCGCCGGCATCATGGTGACCTACCCCTCCACCCACGGTGTCTTTGACCCCGAGGTCCGAGACGTATGCGATAAGGTCCACGCGGTGGGCGGCCAGGTCTACATCGACGGTGCGAATATGAACGCGCTGACCGGCTGGGCCCGCCCAGGCCAGTTCGGCGGCGATGTTTCCCACCTCAACTTGCACAAGACCTTTACCATTCCGCATGGCGGTGGCGGCCCGGGCGTGGGTCCGGTTGCAGTGGCCGAGCACCTCATCCCCTTCCTGCCCACCAACGCCGCGGATCCGCAGCTAGATGCCACCACCGCTACCCCGGTAGGTCAGGGCGTGCCAATTACCAATACCAAGTACGGCTCGGCGGGTGTGCTGCCGATTTCCTGGGCGTACCTCGCTATGACCGGTGCACAGGGACTGGCGCAGGCCTCCGCCCACGCCATTTTGGGCGCGAACTACTTGGCCAAGTCCTTGGAAGATTCTTTCCCTGTGCTCTACACCGGCAACGCTGGCTTGGTGGCGCACGAATGCATCCTGGATCTGCGCGCGCTTACCGACGCCTCCGGGGTCACCGCAGCCGACGTAGCCAAGCGCCTCGTGGACTTTGGTTTCCACGCACCGACCCTCGCCTTCCCGGTGGCCGGCACCCTCATGGTCGAGCCCACCGAGTCTGAAGACTTGGGTGAGCTGGACCGCTTCATTGAGGCCATGCGCACCATTCGCGCCGAGATCCAAGAGATCATCGACGGCGAGGTTTCCTACGAAGGCTCCGTTATCCACCACGCACCATTTACCGCGGAGTCCATCGGCTCCGATACGTGGGAGTTCTCCTTCAGCCGCGAAAAGGCCGCGTGGCCCGTGAAATCCCTACGCCACAGCTACAAGTACTTCCCGCCGGTGCGCCGCATCGACGAGGCCTACGGCGACCGCAACCTGGTCTGCAGCTGCCCACCACCAGAAGCTTTCGACATCGACGATTCTGAGGAGTAACCATGACCGAACTACTCACCTCCCCGCTTCATGCCGAGCACGAAAAACTCGGCGCCACTTTCACGGCCTTCGGCCCGTGGAACATGCCCTTGAAGTACCAGAACGAGCTGGACGAGCACCGCGCGGTGCGCAGCACCGCTGGCCTCTTTGACCTATCCCACATGGGCGAAATCTGGGTCAATGGCGCCGACGCCGGCAAGTTCTTGTCCTATGCCTTCATCTCCAACTTCGAGCCCCTCAAGGTGGGCAAGGCCAAGTACTCCATGATTACCGCTGAAGACGGCGGCATCATCGATGACCTGATTACCTACCGCTTTGAAGAGGACAAATTCCTCGTCGTCCCGAATGCCGGCAACGCCGATACCGTATGGGACGAGCTCAACAATCGCGCCGAGGGCTTCGATGTGACTCTGAAGAACGAGTCCCGGGACGTCGCCATGATCGCCGTCCAGGGCCCTAAGGCCGCAGAAATCCTCGTGCCGCTGGTAGAAGACAATAAGCAGGACGAGGTGTATAACCTCGGCTACTACGCTGCCACCATGGGCAAGGTAGCGCGCACCTTTGCCATTATCGCGCGCACCGGCTACACCGGTGAGGATGGCTTCGAGCTCATCGTGTATAACTCCGATGCCCCACAGCTGTGGGAGGAATTGCTCAAGGCCGGTGAAGAGTATGACATCAAGCCGTGTGGCCTTGCCGCCCGCGATTCCCTGCGCCTCGAGGCCGGCATGCCGCTCTACGGCAACGAGCTCTCTCGCGATATCACCCCGGTAGAGGCGGGCATGGCGCGTGCTTTTGCCAAGAAGGAGGCCGATTTCGTCGGCGCCGAGGTCATCCGCCAGCGCGCCGCCGAAGGCCCGCAGGTAGCTATCACGGGTCTTACCTCCACGCAGCGCCGCGCCGCGCGCGCCGGAGCCGAAGTATTCGTGGGAGACAAGAAGGTCGGAACCGTCACTTCCGGCCAGCCTTCCCCCACCCTGGGACACCCAGTGGCCATCGCGCTGCTGGAAACCAGCGCCGGACTCGAGCCCGGCGCCGAAGTCGAAGTAGAGATCCGCGGCAAGCGCTATCCTTTTGAAGTAACCGCGTTGCCGTTCTACAAGCGCGATAAGTAAACACTTTCTCAACGAGCCCGAAAGGACTACATCACCATGGCTACCCTTCCACAAGATTTCTCCTACTCCGAAGACCACGAGTGGGTCAACGCCACCGCTGACGCCGTCGCAGGCGCTACCGTGCGCATCGGCATTACCTCCGTCGCTGCCGATCGCTTGGGCGAGGTTGTCTTTGCTGAGCTACCGGAGGTGGGCGATACCGTCACCGCCGGCGAGTCCTGCGGCGAGGTGGAATCCACCAAGTCCGTCTCCGACCTCTACTCCCCTGTCACCGGCACCGTCAAGGACGTCAACGAGGCCGTGCACGATGACTACGCCGTCATCAACAACGATCCGTTCGGTGAGGGCTGGCTGTTCGAGGTCGAGGTAGATGAGGCAGGCGAGCTCATGGATGCCGCCGCCTACGCATCCGCTAACGGCTTGGACTAATTCGGCCCCACGCGGGAGGGTGTGCCACGCGCATCCTCCCGCTTTGCTTTGCCCGCCGCACCAGAGGAAACTTTGAGGCTATGACTGCACCACGCGATCCTTTCTTCCCCGCCGAGCGCTCCATTCGCGCCTCCGATAAGCCACTAGAGGTCCGTTTCTTAGGCCGGATGGACTACCAAGAGGCGTGGGACTACCAGGCCGAGGTAGCGGCCGCCCGCGCCAAGGGCGAGCAGGGCGACGTGGTGCTTGTGGTCGAGCACCCCAATATCTATACCGCCGGCAAGCGCACCCAGCCAGAGGATATGCCCGATAACGGCCTGCCCGTTATCACCGTGGACCGCGGCGGGCGCATTACCTGGCATGGCGAGGGCCAGCTGGTCATCTACCCCATTATCAAGCTGGCAGAGCCTGTCGACGTCGTCGACTATGTCCGCCGCTTGGAGGAAGCCACCATCCAGACGGTTCGCCAGATGGGGGTGACCACCGCTGGGCGCATCGACGGCCGATCGGGCGTATGGGTCCCCTCCACCACCCAGGCCAAGGATCCGGCTGCCCCGAAGCGCGACCGCAAGATTGCCGCCCTAGGCATCCGCATTACCCGCGGGGTGACCATGCACGGCTTGGCGCTCAATTGCTGCAATACGCTGGAGTACTACGACCACATCGTGGCCTGCGGCATCGATGACGCCGACGTGACCACCCTGTCCCTAGAACTGGGCCACCAAGTCACCCTCGAGGATGCCACCCAGCCGCTGTTGCAAGCGCTGGACGACGCCCTCTCGGGCCGCCTCATCGTTGCCGACCACACCTTCGGCTCAGCCCTGGATCCCACGAAGCTGGCTAATGAAAGGGCACGGGAGAGGCGTCGGCAAGCGCAGCAGTAGCCCTCGTTCGGGGCTGGCGCGGAATAGGATGTGACTGCGGCGACATATACCTAGAAGAGCTATTAGCCATCACCACCATCAACCGATAAAGTGAGTTTTTGTGACTGTAAAGCCTGAAGGACGCAAGATGCTCCGCATTGAAAAGAAGAATGCGGAGTCACCCATCGAACAAAAGCCACGCTGGATTCGCAACCAGGTCCGCACCGGCCCGGGCTACGAGGACATGAAGTCCCGCGTGGCCGGCGCCTCCCTGCACACCGTGTGCCAAGAGGCAGGCTGCCCGAATATCCACGAGTGCTGGGAATCCCGCGAGGCTACGTTCCTTATCGGTGGCGATAAGTGCACCCGCCGCTGCGACTTCTGCGATATTGCCACCGGCAAGCCGGAAGAACTCGACCGCGACGAGCCGCGCCGCGTGGCCGAAAATATCCGGGAAATGGACCTTAACTACACCACCATTACCGGCGTTACCCGCGACGATCTTCCGGATGAGGGCGCCTGGCTCTATGCCGAGGTCGTGCGCAAGATTCACGAGCTTAACCCGCACACCGGCGTGGAAAACCTCACCCCGGATTTCTCCGGAAAGCCGGACCTTTTGGAAGAAGTTTTTGAGGCCAAGCCAGAGGTCTTCGCCCACAACCTGGAAACCGTGCCGCGCATCTTTAAGCGCATCCGCCCGGCCTTCCGCTACGAGCGCTCCCTGGACGTTATCCGCCAGGCCCACGACTATGGCCTGATTACCAAGTCCAACCTGATTTTGGGCATGGGCGAGACCGAGGATGAGGTCGAGGAAGCATTGCGTGACCTGCGTTCTGCCGGCTGCGATATCATCACCATCACCCAGTACCTGCGCCCCGGCCCGCGCTTCCACCCGATTGAGCGCTGGGTGCGCCCAGAGGAATTCGTCGCCCACTCCAAGCTGGCCAAGGAGCTCGGCTTCGGCGGCGTCATGTCCGGCCCGCTGGTGCGCTCGTCCTACCGCGCCGGCCGCCTCTACGTGCAGGCCATGGAAAAGCGCGGCTTCGAGCTGCCGGAAAACCTCAAGCACCTGGCCGAGACCTCCCAGGGTGCCACCGCCCAAGAGGCCTCCACCCTGCTGGAGAAGTACGGCCCCTCGGAAGAGACTCCAGTGACCACCCGCATGGCCAAGACCCCGGCTAATGCAAATTCGGCGGCGGCCACCATCCGCTAAACCGAACGTTTTCATAACGGCCTGCGCTTTTCGCGTGGGCCGTTTTAACATTTATGCCCGTTGACCTTTAAAGTAGGAGCCATGGCGAAAGATGACAAGGCAGCACTAAAGGCTGCAAAGAAGCAAGAACGCGCGGCCAAGCGCCAGCAGCGTAAGCAAACCTGGTCCCAGATGTGGCAAGCATTCAATATGCAGCGCAAGCAGGATAAGGCGCTTATCCCCATCATGCTGGGTGCCTTCCTGGGCATGGGCTTGCTCTTCTTCCTCATTGGCATGCTTTTTGGCGGCGAATGGTTCATGCTCATCCTCGGTTTGGGCATCGGCGCGCTGCTCGCTATGTTCCTCTTCACCCGCCGCCTTGAGCGCGATATGTACAAGCGCGTGGAAGACCAGCCGGGCGCTGCCGGCTGGGCGCTGGAGCAGCAGCTCCGTAATACCGTGGGCATCGTGTGGTCCGTAAAGACCGGTGTGGCCGCCACCCGCCAGCAGGATCTTATCCACCGCGTCATCGGCAACGCCGGCGTCATCTTCGTTTGCGAGGGCAATAAGAATCGCGTACGCCCCACCTTGAACCAGCTTAAGAAGCGTGTAGACAAGATCGCCGGCGGCGTTCCCGTCTACGAGATCTTCGTAGGCAACGGCGAGGACGAGGTTCCCGTATCCAAGCTGCGCAATAAGGTCATGAAGCTGCCGCGCAACTTCAATAAGAACGAAACCTACGAAAACATCCGCCGCATCGAGGCCATGGACTCCATGCCGGGTACCACCCCGGGCATGCCTAAGGGCCCTATGCCCCACCAGGCGCAGAACATGGCCGGCATGAACCGCCGCATGCGCCGCGCCCAGCAGCGCAAGAAGAATAAATAAGCGCCTAAAGCTAATCCCTGCTACACCGTCGACGGCGTAGCAGGGATTTTCTTATACCCAGAAAAGTCGGGCACCTTAGGAGCGAATAACGATGGTGCCGGTGGCGCGGTCGTGCATTCCGCGTCCATCCGCATCAACCATGGCCGCCGGGAACAGCACACCGGTGAGCACCGTGCGCAGCGCCGCGCGCCATAGGCCCACGTGGGCACCGGGGACATCGAGTCGCGCCACGCCCATCCCCAGCAGCAGCATGCCGGGGGTGCGGGCAAAGAGCCACCCACACACAATGCCCATGATGACCCACAGGGCGTAGCCCAAGAAGGCCACACCGCCCAATTCCGTGGTGAACATGTGGATCAGGTTGGCAATGAGCATGCACACGATCCAGTCAATGGCCACGGCGCCGGCGCGGCGGCCAACGGGGGCCAGTGACCCCGGCCCGGACTCCGGAAGGCCGAGCTTTTCGCCCGGCCAGCGGCCGGGACCTTCCATGTCATCGTATTCGCCCGGAATATTCGGCCCGTCGAGCCACGTACGCTTATCTGCCATGCTCACCAATCTAGCGGGCACAAAGTGAGATGTGAAACGAGGGGAATCGCGATGCCTCGGGCGCGAACCTAGTAGGCTATAGAGAGACAATTCACCGGTCAACAACGAGGAGACAAACGTGTCTTTCGAGACAGTGCAGGACATCGTCCAATTTATTAAGGACGAGGACGTAAAGTTCGTCGATATCCGCTTTACGGACGTCCCAGGCACCGAGCACCACTTTTCCATCCCAGCAGAAGAGTTCACCGTAGAAGATGCCGAAAGCGGCCTCGCTTTCGACGGCTCCTCTATCCGCGGATTCACCACCATCGATGAGTCCGACATGACCCTGCTGCCGGATCCAGCCACCGCACATATCGATCCGTTCCGCACGGCCAAGACCCTGAACATCAAGTTCTTCGTCCACGACCCATTTACCTTTGAGCCTTTCTCCCGCGACCCACGCAACATCGCGCGCAAGGCAGAAGAGTACCTGCAGTCCACCGGCATTGCCGATACCTGCAACTTTGGCGCTGAGGCCGAGTTCTACCTCTTTGACTCCGTGCGCTTTGGCACCGACGTACAGCACGGCTTCTACGAGGTGGATTCCGATGAGGGTTGGTGGAACCGCGATAGCGAAACCAACTTCGACGGCACCCCGAACACCGGCTACAAGACCCGTATGAAGGGCGGCTACTTCCCCACCGCGCCGTATGACAAGCACGGTGAGGTGCGCGACGCCATGGTAGAGAACCTGCAGAAGGTTGGCTTCGATGTCGAGCGCTTCCACCACGAGGTCGGTGCCGGCCAGAATGAGATCAACTACCGCTTCAACTCCATGTTGCACGCGGGCGATGACATCCAGACCTTCAAGTACGTGGTCAAGCAGACCGCGGCACAGTGGGGCAAGACCGCAACCTTCATGCCTAAGCCGCTGGCTGGCGATAATGGTTCCGGCATGCACGCCCACATGTCCCTGTGGAAGGACGGCAAGCCTCTCTTCCACGATGAGGCTGGCTACGCAGGCCTTTCCGATATCGCCCGCTACTACATCGGCGGTATCCTCCACCACGCCGGTGCAGTTCTTGCGTTCACCAACCCGACGCTGAACTCCTACCACCGCCTGGTGCCAGGCTTCGAGGCTCCGATCAACCTGGTGTACTCCCAGCGCAACCGCTCGGCCGCTATCCGTATCCCGATTACCGGTTCCAACCCGAAGGCCAAGCGCATCGAGTTCCGCGCACCGGACCCATCCGGCAACCCGTACTTGGGCTTTGCCGCCATGATGATGGCCGGCATCGACGGCGTAAAGAACCGCATTGAGCCGCACGCTCCAGTTGATAAGGACCTCTACGAGCTGCCGCCGGCAGAGGCTGAGTCCATCCCGCAGGCACCGACCTCCCTCGAGGCTTCCTTGAAGGCCCTGCAGGAGGATATGGACTTCCTCACCGAAGGCGATGTCTTCACCGAGGATCTCATCGAGACCTACATCAACTACAAGTACGAGAACGAGATCAACCCGGTTCGCCTGCGTCCTACCCCGCAGGAATTTGAAATGTACTACGACTGCTAGAGCTACGCTTGCCGACGCCCCCTCTCGCCACCGGCTTTCCGCCTTCCTAGGCTCCCTAATTGCTGAGTGCCGATTGGGGGCCTTGCAGATCTATGTGCACTTTGGCTTCAGAAGTTTTGCACCCAACATTGACAAGCGCCCTCGGTTCTTGGCGGTGCCCCACTCCTTGTTGTTTGACTATCGCAGCGTTTTCAGATGCATGGCACTTGAGCAAAACCTTGCGCAAATGATTACTAAGATTGCGCATTTTGCGCTATACTTTAGTCAACCGATACCCCCTCCAAGCTTCCCATAGGAACAGCTCAATATGAGAGGGGGGCTTTGCTATTCTGAAGCAATGAACCGCAGGAAGAAGTTCCTTAGCATTGAAGAGCAAGTCAGTTTAATTCAACGCCGTGGGTTAATCCTTCCTTCCGAAAAATCTGCTAAAGATTTCCTTGAGCGCCAAAATTATTACCGCTTTTCGGGCTACATGCGGTACTTCCAAGAAAACTTAGCCGGTAACGAAGCCAAATTCTTTCCTGGTACCCAGTGGGATGAAATAGTTAATATCTACCGGTTGGACATCGAACTTCGTTCTCTTCTTCTCCGCGGGCTCCAAGAAGCAGAGCTTGCGGCCAGGACGGCCTTTGCTCTCAGCGAAGGTGAAATCCATTCTCCTTATGAGAAGTATCTTCAGCCCACTGCGTACCGGCGCCCACCAAATCCGGCCATGCCGCCCACACACGATCTAATTATCAGTGAGCTCAAGCGGTCTAAGGAACCATACCTCCATAAATACCAAAAGGACTCAGGGTCCGACACTGAAAGGTGGGTTTACGATGTCCCAATTTGGGTGGCCGTCGAGGCTCTGTCCTTTGGTACGCTGTCGAAAGCGATAAGCTTCCGAAACGACCACAACCAGGTTTACGCAAAGACTTGTTCCATTCTTGGCGTAAAGAAACAATATTTGGCGCGCCAATTGCGCTCTTTTACATTCGTGAGAAATAAGTGCGCTCACTCAGCTCGGTTATGGAACGGTTTCGTTTTGGACCAACCTGCAGTTTCCAATGCTACGAAGCGGCGTGCTGTGAAAGTTTTAGGTCAAAATTACGGCGAGAACTCGCTACTAGCAGTAATTGTAGCCCTTGATAACTTTCTCTTCCTTACTCATTCGTGGGTTGGATTTTTGGATGAGTATATGAAGCTGGTCGAACGAAATCCGGATTTCCACCAAGGTATAGCGAATCCTCATCATTCATAGCCTCCTTGCTGTATGAACACGCAATGGTATTCCAGCCCTTTTCTTGCGACCCCAGACACACATTCACGTGGGTTTGACCCCCGCCCCTAAATGCACGCTTAGCGAGAGTTCTCACCAGCAAAAACGACAGCAAAATTCTGATAACCCGACCGAAAGAAATTAACATGTGGGTGTGACTAATAGATTCCGCCAACTCCCAGCCCCTGGCCCCGCGTGGGGAGGCAGCCTCATGGGCACCTCCATCGTCTCGCGCCTGCTCGTGGAAGAAGGCATGATGATCCTGGCCGGCATTTTTGCCGCCATCGCGTGCGTCATCTTTGTCGTTCTCACCGCGGGCTTCTTGCGCTACCGCCACCCCAGCTTTGAGCGCACCACTATGGCGGAGTGGTCGATGTTTTTCATCGGAATCTTGGCGCTCGGTGCCGCGCTTTCGGGTCTGACGGATATCCCTACATTCCGTCTCGTGGGCTTTTGGATCGGTGGCCCGGTTACGGTTATTACGTGGGCTATCCAGCTCACGCGCTTTCATGGCGAGCCGAAGTTCACCTGGGGCCTGCCGCTGGTCGGCCCTATGATTTCGGCTTCCGTTTCCGGTTGGCTGGCTAATGATTACGGCCCGCTCTACCACGTGATGGGTACGGTATTTTTCTTCATGTCCCTGGTGACGGCGGTGCCCACCTTCGCCCGCGTGTACTGGGCGGCATGGCACGGCAAGGTGGATTTCACCGGCGCCAAATCAGCCACCGCATGGGTCCCGCTAGGCGTGGTGGGCCAGTCCACCACGGCAATGCAGATTCTCTTCCCCGGCACGGTGTCCATCTATTACGGCGTTACGGCCCTTATCATCGCCATTCCGCTGTCCATCTACGCGATGTTTACCTTCTATCCCAATGTGGCACGGTGGGTTCCGTACTCCCCGGCGTGGTGGTCCTGCACGTTCCCGCCAGGAACCGTGAGCATGGGCGGCCACCAGCTGGCATTGGTCAATGGCTCCGAGCTTATCGACGCCATTGCGCTCACCATCCCTGTCCTCCTCACCGCCCACTGGATGCTGTGCTCCACCCGCTTCCTCAGCTGGGTGTGGGAAGGAAAGAAGGAAACCGGCCCTGAAGAGCCACTTATTAAGTCTGGGCCCAACAGGTAGCAAGGAGGCGCAGCCACTATGCGAGACGCCAGCTTCAAACGAGGAAAGCGCCGCAAAGGCCGCCGCACGCGTGAGGCGCGACCGCGACGCGAGCACTGGAGCAGGGAATACGCAATCTATGCGGAAGATTCCTGGGGCATAGATGACTTGGGGCCCGAGGGCGGCGAGAATTCCGTGCGCGCCTACTCCGGCGGCCGCGCAGATGGCAATCGTCGCCGGCGCCGCTAATGCATAATAGCTCCCCTATCACCTTCATCGCCTGGGATCGCGCCAACCTGGCTGCGGTGAGAGACGTACTCGCCAGCCTGCAGCGAGACGGCATCTACCTGCGCCGCGGCCACCTGCTCTTGGAGGCGTCGTGGCTTGGCTCTGGCGCGCGGGACTTCTACGCCACGGCCTGGCGCTGGGGCGAAGAAGACTGCCCGCTCTTTTATGACCTAGCCCGGCGCGGAAAGCTTTTGCTTACTATCAGCGATACCGTGATTTCCTGCGGCAGCAAGGACGACATGGCCGATGCGCGCACTGGCATTGCACAACAGCTCATCGCCGCCCAGGATCCACAGCACTTGTGCGGGCTGCTTGCCGACGCCGCAGAAGTCTAGCCCTACAGTCCCGGTTGTTCGCTGCGCTTCATCCAGCCCATGCGCGGGGCAAAGCCGCGGGGATGTTTCATTTGGGCTACGGCGTCGGCAATCATGAGGCGGTGGCGGCGCGACACGCTATCGGGAAGCTTCGCCACGGAGAACCACCCCGCCTCGGTATTTTCTTCATCACTGATGACCGGCTCTGCGCCATCCGCTACTGATACGCGCAGCGCGGTTCCCATAAAGGTGCACTCATCGCCGTTGGGGTAGGTCACGGGGCCGGACTGCCCCACGCCCAATAGCGCTTCCACCTTGGCATCGAGACCGACTTCCTCTTTGATTTCTCGCAGCGCGGTGGTAGTAATTTCCTCGCCTGGCTCGCAGATTCCTTCCACCGGGGTCCACGTACCGTTATCGGAACGCTTTACTAGCAGTACGGAGGGGACTTCCCACAGCGCGGCGTCTGCCGGCACATCGCGAATGATGATGGCGCTGCAGGCTGGCACAAAGATCTGATCATGGCCAATCTTTTCGCGCAGCTGAACAATAAAATCTGGAGTCGGCATGCCACCTAGCGTAGACCAGTGCGGCGCACTTAGGCCATGGGTCCCAAGACCTCTTTAGCTAGAACCTGAATATCGGTGGCCAGCGTGAAAGACAGCTCCATGTCTGTCTGCGTGGTTTGGCAGGTGTGGCCTTCTTCGAGGCGCTGTGTCGTTCCGGAGACCACGCCCACGATGGTTTGTTTTCCTTCTACTTCGCCATACACCGGACCACCGGAGTCACCATTGGTACTGCATACGCGCGCCCTAGCGGCAATCGAATCCCGCTGGAGTCCCCCCGAGTTCAGCTGCGCCATCGCCGCACCATGGATAAGCGTGCCGCAGGTCTCATCGGTCACGCGGCCAAGCTTGCACACATGAAGCGGCAGGTGAGCCAAGGACGTGGCGACGCTATTGTCTACCGCTCCGGGGACGTAGTAGTCAGCGCTGCCGGTGATCTCGATAAAGGCCACGTCGAGGTCGTGGCTGTCTTCGGCATAAAAATCAGAGTAGATGACCTCGCCGATAGGCTCGGCGGGGTAGCTAAAGTCGCCGTCGGCAGTGCCGGCCCAGACCTTATCGCCGGGTTTGCCGCAATGGGAAGCGGTGACGGCGATCGTGCGGGCGTCGGCAAGCGTAAATGACCACGCCGCGGTGCAAGACTGGTAGTTGAAGTAGGCACCCGGCTGCGGTTCATCGCCGGAGAGATCCAAGGCGGTGCCCGGCGCGAGCGGCGCCGTGGCCGGGGAATAGGACTCATTGGGAATGAGGTTTTTAGAAGACAGGGCGGAGAAACTTGGCTCTTCCCCACCCCGCACCGGGCTGCAGGCCGCAAGGAACGCGGCCGTGCACGCTACAAAGACGCTAGTTGCTTTCCGCGTCCGCATCCCCGGCGTTTTCCTTATTATCTTCTTCCGCATCCATCTCCGCCTGGGCTTTGAGATCGCGGATGAACTTTTCCGGATCAAACTCGGTGTAGTGTTCCGGGCCGGCAAAATTTTCTAGGGCCATGGTCTAAACCTCCGTTTTCTGAATCGACGTGGTGATGTAATCCTTGACCGCCGAGGCATCATTAGGCAAGTCCTTGACGTGCCGCTCAGTATCGAGGATGCCGGCAAAGCGCTCGGGCGGCTCAGGGGCAGAGCCGATGGCTTCTGTGATGGTCTCGGCAAACTTCACCGGCAGCGCGGTCTCCAGACACACGATTGGCGTTTCTACGCCCTCGCGCTGTGCGCCACGAGCCACCTTGATGCCGTCGGCCGTGTGCGGATCCGCCAGGTAATCAAAGCGCTCGTGTACGTCCTTGATGGTGGCTAGGCGATCGGCATGGCTGGAGGAGCCGGACAGGAAACCATAGTCCTCGCGGGCGGCGGCGATCTTGTCGTGGTCGAGGCTAAAGCCGCCCTCTTTCACCTTGGTGCCGAACAGCTCCGCGGTTTCGGCTGCATCGCGGCCGAGCAAGTCAAACGCAAAGCGCTCAAAATTCGAGGCGCGCGAGATATCCATGGACGGCGAAGAGGTTGCCGTGGTCTCTGCGGCTGGGCGCGGCCGGTAGTTTCCGGTGCGGAAGAACTCATCCAGGACGTCATTCTCATTGGTGGCCACGATGAGGCGATCAATGGGAAGGCCCATCTGGCGGGCGATGTGGCCGGCACAGATATCGCCAAAGTTACCGGTGGGAACGCTAAAGGAAACCTTTTGATCGGCGGTTTCGGTGACCTTGAGCCAGCAGGAGATGTAGTAGACCACCTGGGCCATTAGCCGTGCCCAGTTAATGGAATTGACCGCGCCAATGCGGTAGGCGGCCTTAAAATCAGCATCTCCCGATACCGCCTTGACCACATCCTGGCAATCATCGAAGACGCCGTCGAGGGCGATGTTGAAGATATTCGGGTCATCCAGCCCAAACATCTGCGCCTGCTGGAAGGCCGTCATGCGGCCGGCTGGGGTGAGCATAAAGACGCGAATGCCGTGGCGCCCGCGCATCGCATACTCCGCAGAGGACCCCGTATCGCCGGAAGTAGCGCCCAGAATATTGAGGGTCTCGCCGCGGCGGGCGAGCTCATATTCAAAGAGCTCACCCAAAAGCTGCATGGCCATGTCCTTAAATGCTGCAGTTGGCCCTTCGGATAGATGGCCGATGAAAAGGCCCTCGCCTAATTCGGTGACGGGAACGATTTCCGGGTCCACGAACTTAGGGCTGGTATAGGCGCGCGCGGCGATGGCCTCGATGTCTTGCGCTGGAATATCGTCAATGAAAAGCTTAAGTACCTCGGCCGCAAGTGCCGCGTAGCCTTTGTCTGCTAAGAGCGTGCGCCATGAATTTAAAGTGGCGGTATCTAGCTGTGGGTAGCTCTCCGGCAGGTATAAACCGCCATCGGGGGCAAGCCCGCCGAGGAGAATATCTGTAAAAGATGCGGGCTGACGGGCGGTATCGCGGGTCGAAATGTACTTCACACAAAAGAATCTTAGTAGTTAAGGCGTAAGGTATCAGCCATGTCGCAGCCGAATCCCAGAGAAGTCATTACCACTCAGGCTTTAAGCATTTGGGTAGCCGCCATGGCGGTCTACCTCGTAGCGATTACCGGCCGTACCTCTTTTGGTGTGGCCGGTTTGGATGCCATTGAGCGCTTCGATGTCGATGCCGGCCGTATCGCGGTCTTTACCTCTGTGCAGTTGGGCGTGTATGCCCTAGCCCAAATCCCCACCGGCATCTTGATCGATAAATTTGGCCCACGCCTCCTCCTCGTGGTCGGCGCGGTCATTATGGGCATTGGCCAGGTCGTCCTGGGCTTTACCACCAGCTATGGCGTAGCCATTGCCGCGCGCGTGCTCATCGGCGCAGGCGATGCCACAGCGTTTCTCTCCGTGATGCGCATCCTGCCTTATTGGTTCCCACTGCACCGCACACCCATGTTCACCCAGGTGACGTCCTCGCTGGGGCAAATGGGTCAGTTCATTTCCGCGGTTCCCTTCCTGTGGTTGCTGGGTGCAGCCGGATGGACCGCTGCCTTCGTTACCCTTGGCGCGGTGGGCATCCTGGTAGCAATCGCCGCCATCGTGGCGGTGGCAGACTCACCAGAGAAGTTAGGGATTATCCCCACGGAGAAGGAACCACCCAACTCGCAGGCCACCAGCATCCCGGCCCGCTTGAAAACGGTATTCCGTTCCCCAGTGGCCTGGCAGGCTTACTTCATCCACTACATTGGCATGCTCCCGCTCATCGTCTTTGTCATGCTGTGGGGCATGCCCATGATGACCCAAGGCATGGAGATGTCCAAGGCCAAGTCCAGCCTGGTGCTCACCTTGCTGGCGGTATTTTTGGTCTTCGTTGGCCCCTTGCACGGCAAGATTTCCTCCCGCGCGCAGCATGTCCGCCCGTGGCTTAGCCTCGGGTTTGTCGCGGTTCACGCACTGACCTGGCTGATTTTCTTTGCCTTTGGCACCGACAGCGGTTTGGCCGCAATTTTGGTGGTGTCCTTCATTACTGCGCTCTGCACGCCAACGGCCAACTATGGCTTCGATATCGTGCGTGAGCGCATGGACCGCTCCGTGGTGGCCACCGCTACGGGCCTAGGCAATATGGGCGGGTTTACCTCCGGCATGTTGGGCGCGCAGCTCTTCGGCATGGTCTTGGACCACTCCTCCGACGCCCCTGATTACTCCATGCCGGATTTCACTGCCGCCGCGGCTGCGGTGCTAGCCGTCTGGGTAGTAGGCATGATTGGCGTGGTCATCACCCACTTCCTTCGCCGTCGCGTGGGCGAAGACGGGCCTTCTGTCACCATCGTGGAGGTTTCCTAAAAGCCCTCGGATGTTTACTCCGGGTTGAGGATGAAGCGAATGGTCCCCTCAGGGTCCGCCAAAAGCTCCCGGGTAGCCGCCACGGCTTCCGCTTCATCAAAGGCAATGCGTTCAAAGCCAGTATCGTTGAGCTCCACAATGTCCGCACCAGGGCAGGTTAGAAGAATCGGCGAGTGCGTGGCAATAATGACCTGTGCGCCGCGGTCAACTGCTAGGGCAATTTCCCCTACAAGGGCCAGTTGCCGGATAACGGACAGCCCAGACTCTGGCTCATCAAGGATGTACACGCCTTGGCCATTGATGTGCTCGTAAAGCAGGTCGAAGACGGATTGTCCGTGCGAGCGGCGGGACAAATCCACGTTTTGAGAAAGAGTCGAACGGCCGCCACGTTCGGCCGCTGAATCCCCACGTCCAATCAAGTACTCGTGCTTTTCGGCGCGCAAGAAGTAGGCACGCTGGATCACTTCCTCCGTATCGCAGCGAATGGGACTGCGAGGAACGATTTCATCTGGGTCGTCCATCCGGCCGCCCGCAGGTGAACAGCCCAAATCACTAGCTACGCCAGCGAGCAAGCTCGATTTGCCAATGCCATTTTCACCGACAAAGACGGTGACGGGGCTTCGCAGCTTGAAGCTGCCCAAATCAACTAAGTAGTCGAAGACGGGCAGCTCAGCGCGGTAGTCATCAGGCTTAAACTTCAGGCTTAGGGCATCAACCAGCATGGGCCCTAGGTTAATTCAGTTCATCGAGTACGCGCAGCGCATCTTCCTGCGCTGCCGCCGCGCCAAAGTTTTTCAGGTGGCCGCCCAAGTCGCCGGCCGGAACTGACTGGGCGATGGTATCGGCCGGCACGGTATTGACGGCATAAGCCACCCCTACCCCGCCGGTGATGGGGATGGCAATGGCGGCGAGTACTCCCGCCGCGGTCGACAGCGTGGTCTTGAAAGTCATAGTCTCCTCCAGAGGCTTCGGCACCGAGCACCCTGCCCGTTACCAATTTGTGATGTTTTACCTTAGGAAGAGTTACTGCCAAGGCCATGCCGCCTAGCTGCGGGTTGCCTGAATTTTCGCGCCCAGTTCGCGAGGAAATAAAGGGCTAGTTTGCTGGATAGCTCTCGGCCACGATGCCATCGCTGGCCGGCATCACAAGGCCTCGCTCAAATGCTACGAGGACTGCCTTTTCATCTGATTCGCTGATGTCACCAGACTCCACCGCACTGTTGAGCTCGCGCTCGAGGTAGACGCGCACATCGGATTTGCCGTTTTCCGTCTGGGTAATATCCCGCGGGACGGAATTGAGCGGGATGCCCAGCGCCTTCGCCAGGGAGGTCACGCGGTTGGCGTCGGTGGAATCATCGGCCTTGATGTCACCATTGACCTGTGCGGGCATGTCTTCCTGAACCACGCCACCAGCCACGGCCTCGCCCACCGTCTTCGTCCCCTTGGGGGGATTATCGCGATTGGTAGCCCACACCCCGACAGCGATAGCCACGATGACGGCCACGGCTACAAAGGCCCACAGGTAGATGAGCTTATGTCGATACACTCCGCTGATTTTAGCCATGGTAACCAGCGCCATCGCCGAAGGAACCGTAGTCATTGCCGCGAGGGTTCTCGCCGCGATCATTGAGGGCGTCGATGATGGAGCGGATGGTGGCCTCTCCTATGCGGTCGGCGCGCCCCCACGAGCGAGGTGCCTGGCGAGAATTGTGCGGTGTTGATTCTGGCCGCGGCGGCGCTGGCTTTTCCTCCCTCGGCGTGGAGACCTCGACGGTCAAGGTGGTGTCATCAAGGTGGAGGGCGTCACCGTCGCGCACGCCCGCGGCACGCGCTGCGGAAAGCAGCGCGGATAGTTCGCCCACCGTGGCATTGTCCACATCGAGTTGCAGCTTAAAAGACATAACTAGCCAGTCCTTTCCTATTCCCATCCCACTTTAGAGTCCGAAAGTGCAAAAAGTAAGGGCGCGGTGCGCACATCGGGGACTTTCAAGGCTAACTCTAAGAATGCTCGAAGGATTCCTCCTCGCCCCAGAAGACCTCATCGACAACCTTCCGGGCATGGCGGGTAAGTTTCAGATAGTTTTCTAGAAACTCTTGGTTCTCCTCCGGCGGCCAGCCAGCGGCACCGGCTACCTGGGCCAGCTGCGGGCCGGGGCCGGGCAACTGGTCGACGCGCTTGCCGCGCACGAGCACCAGTGCATTGCGGGCGTCGGTAGCCATAAGCCAGGCCTCGCGCAGGTCAGAGACCTGATCGGCAGACAGGATTGCGGTTTCTTCCAAGGCATCGAGCACGCGCAGTGTGGACGGATCGTGCAGTTGGGCATACTCGTGGGCATGCATCATGGTCAGGAGCTGCACAGTCCATTCAATATCTGAGAGCGCACCGCGCCCCAACTTGGTATGAGTATTACGGTCCGCACCGCGCGGCAGACGCTCATTGTCCACGCGCGCCTTCATGCGCCGGATATCGCGAATGGTCGAGGCGCTCGCGCCGCCTTCTGGGTAGCGGAAGCTATCGACCATGGATATAAATCGCTCGCCTACTTCCCTATCGCCAGCCACGAAGGCCGCGCGCAACAAAGCCTGCAGCTCCCACGACTCGCCCCACTCGCGGTAGTAGCGCTCATAGGAGGAGATGGTGCGTGCCACCGCACCAGAACGGCCCTCCGGGCGCAGGCCCAAATCGACGTCCAGTGGTGGGTCGCCTGAAGGCTTAGACAGGCGGCGCCGAAGCTTATCGACGATCCCGATGGCCCACTTCACGGCCTCCCCTTCCGCACCAGAGTCATCGGCCGGTTCGCTGGGTTCTGCCACCACAAGCACATCCGCATCTGAGCCAAATCCCAGCTCCATGCCTCCCAAGCGGCCCATGCCAATGACGGCGATGCGCGCTGGCGGCTCTGCATCTTCGTTGGCAAGGCGCCACGCGCGCACCTCGGCGCGAAGTGCAGCCTCAAGGACGGCATCCCAAATTGTGGATAGCTCATGACATACCTGCTTGACCGGCATGAAGCCCAGCAAATCCGCACTGGCGATGCGGGCCAGCTCCACTCGGCGCAACGAGCGCGCCACCGCCACCGCTTTATCCGGGTCGGCGTGGCGCTTGCTGGAATTAACTAGCGCCTTGGAAACCTGTTCGGGCTTGGTTTCTAGCAGTTTGGGGCCAGTGGCGCCGTCGGAAAGCTGCTTGACCGAATCCGGCGCGCTAATAATCAGATCAGAGGTAAACGGCGAGGTACCCAGGATATGCATGAGCCGCTGGCCCACAATTCCTTCATCGCGCAGCATGCGCAAGAACCACGACCTATCGTTCGCGGCCTCCGAGAGCTTGCGATAGTTCAACAGGCCCATATCGGGGTCTGCGGTATCGGCGAGCCATTCCATCAAGGTAGGCAGCAAGATTGCCTGAATGCGTGCCTTGCGGGAGGTTCCCGCCGCCAGGGAGGTCAGGTGCTCAAAAGCGCGGTTTGGGTGGTTATAGCCCAACGCGGCCAACTGCAGCTTGGCGGCCTCCGGCGAAAGCTTAAGCTCATCAGCGGACATGGTGACCACGGAATTAAGCAGCGGCCGGTAGAACAGGCGCGAGTGCAGCTCGGAGATCCGCAGGCGGATCCGGCGCAGGTGCGACAGCATGCGCTCGGCCGCCGACTTGGTGCCCTGCGGATAAAAGCCGGCGATGCGCGCGAGCCACTTCATCCCGTCTTCGTCGTCCTTATCCGGCAGCGTGTGCGTGCGGCGGAAGCGCTCTAATTGCAGGCGGTGCTCGAGCAGGCGCAAGAATTCATAGGCTTCAATGAGCTGGGTTCCGTCCTCGCGGCCGACGTACCCCGCTGAAATCAGCGCCTCCAGCGCCTCCACCGTGGAAAGCGCGCGCAGCGTCTCATCGGAGCGACCATGGACCAACTGCAGGAGCTGGACAGCAAATTCGATATCGCGCAGGCCGCCCACGCCTAGCTTCAGCTCGCGGTGTTTGAGCTCTGCGGGAACATTGGCCAGCACGCGGCGGCGCATGGCCTGTACGTCCTCAACAAAGGACTCGCGCTGCGATGCCGTCCACACCATCGGTCGGATCTGGTCCAAATAGTCCTGGCCTAGCGGGAGGTAGCCGGTCATAGCGCGCGCTTTAAGGAGCGCTTGGAATTCCCACGTCTCCGCCCACCGCTTGTAGTAGGCCACGTGGGATTCCAAGGTGCGCACCAATGCGCCCGACTTTCCCTCGGGGCGCAGGTTCGCATCCACCTCGAAGAAGGTGGTGGATCCAATGCGATTAAACTCCGCCGCCAGCCGCGTGGCTCGAGGGGTTGCCTCGCTGCCGACGAAAATGACGTCCACATCGGAAATATAGTTCAGCTCGCCTGCGCCGCACTTGCCCATCGCCATGACTGCCAGCTGTGCATCCAAGGGGTCATCGCCGTAAATGGTGCGCACGGCACAGGCAAGGGAGGCGGTCAAGGCGGCGTCGGCAAGCGCGGTGGTCAGCGCCGTAATCTGGCGAAATCCTACCTCCAGCTGCAGCTTGGTCTGGCCCTTGCGTGAATGGAAGGTACCCGCCACATCGCAGGCGGCAATGCGCATCATCAAAGTGCGGTACGTCGTGCGCAGCGCCTGCTTATGCTCCCCCTCGCCGGCGCGGTAGGTGCCCGGCGCGCTCAAGTCTTTGCGCGCCGGATCGGGACGGTCAATGTCCTCCGCAAAGTCCGCGGGCTCGGCATCGACGGCACCGAGCAAGCTTTGCAGCATCTCTTCAGACTTCGGAAGGGGTTTTTCTAGTTCTCGCCACAGTTCAGGGTGCGCCGCGAGGTGATCGCCGAAGGCGGTCGAGGCCCCCAGTAGTGCGAAGAGGCGCACGCGCAAAGTTTCATTGGAACGCACGGCATCATCGAGCTCTGGGGCTTGTTCATAGATGCGGATCAGATTATTGAGAGCCAGGTCTGGGTCGCCCACGGCAGCGAGGGTCCACAATAGATCCACTGATTCCGGATTCTTCCACCCCAGCTGCTCAATATCCTGGGCGGCGTGCGGGCGGGTTAGGCCTAGTGTGGCCGGTGAAGGCACAGCAGCAGGACGCATTATTCTCCTAGAAGTTCAAGTTATTGCGCAGCTCAAAGGTGGTGATTTGGCTCTGATAGTGATGCCACTCATCCCACTTGGAACGCAGGAAGAACTCAAAGACGTGCTCGCCCAGGACTTCCGCCATGAACTCGGATTTTTCAAATTCTCGCAGGGCCTGATCCAGGCTGGTGGGTAGATCTTTATAGCCCATTGCCCGGCGCTCGCGGCGGGTGAGCTGGTGGACATCGTCCTCGGCCGGATCATCGAGCTCGTAGCCCTCGCGGATGCCTCGCAGGCCTGCTGCCAATAGCACCGCATATCCCAGGTAGGGGTTCATCGAGGCATCAATGGAGCGGATTTCTACCCGGCGCGATTCTTCCTTGGTAAGCCGGTAGGTGGGAACGCGGACTAGCGCGGAGCGATTCGATACTCCCCAAGTAGCTGCGCCCGGCGCCTCGTTGCCGAACATTAGGCGCTTATAGGAATTGGTCCACTGATTCACAATCGCGGACATCTCCGTGGAGTGCTCCAAGATGCCGGCGATGAACTGGCGGCCGGTCTGGGACAAAGAGAATTCATCATCCGGATCGTGGAAAGCATTGGATTGGCCTTCAAAAAGGCTCAAGTGGGTGTGCATGCCAGAGCCCGGCAAATGTTCGAAGGGCTTAGGCATGAAGGTGGCGCGCACGTTGGAATTGGTGGCCACCTGCTTGATCACGTGCCGGAAGGTCATGATGTTATCGGCCATGGTGAGCACGTCCGCATGGCGCAGATCAATTTCTTGCTGGCCCGGCGCGGTTTCGTGGTGGCTAAACTCCGTGGCAATTCCCAGCGATTCCAGCGCTAGCATTGCCTTCCTGCGGAAAAGCGGGGCGGTATCGTGCGTTGCTTGGTCGAAGTAACCGCCGTTGTCCGTGGGTACCAAGTCGGTGAGTTCGCGACCGCGCTCGAAGAGATAGAACTCGATTTCTGGCGAGGCCATGCAGGTAAATCCATCGTTGGCGGCCTCGGTTACCTGGCGGCGCAGGATATGGCGCGGGTCCACCATGGAGGGCTGGCCGTCTGGCTGCGCGATATCGCAAAACATGCGGGCCGATTGCAGGTCCGGCTCATCCATATCAAAGGGCAGAATCTGGAAGGTGGAGGGATCTGGCAGCGCGATGGTGTCAGACTCAGAGATACGAGAAAAGCCCTCTACGGAAGAGCCATCGAAGCCAACACCTTCTTCAAAGGCCGATTCCAACTCGGACGGGCTCATGACCACGGATTTGAGGGCGCCCAAAATATCCGTAAACCACAGGCGGATAAAGCGGATATCGCGTTCCTCAACGGTGCGCAAGACAAATTCGTGTTGGCTATTCATGCTTTAGACCTTACCGGCTCTCCCCCGAAGGATGTGCAGTTCATGCGACAGTTTTTCCAGGGCGAAATGCGCAGGTCGCAAGAGTATCTAGGGGGTGGCCAGCGGGGGCTTTTCCGGCAGGAGCCAGCGTCAGCGCATGCTTTCCTAAGTGAGCAAGCGAACACACGTACACCTCTTAAAGGACGAATCTTTATGACCACCCACTGCGATGACCTTTCTGCTCACGTAATCGAACGCCTCATCACCGCCGCACAACAAGGCTGGGCGCCGACGGACCTAGAACACGTCTTAGGTCCGCACGCCTACCCCATTATTTACCGTGCAAGCCCCCATGTGCCGGCGCGAATTACCTCTCCTGCGCTGCGCAAAGCATGGCTCCAGATGGCCCCTCCGCAGGAGAATTTCATTCCGCGCGATAAGCTGCGCTCCATTATTAAAGAGCTCATTCACCTACCTAGGCTGCGCGATACCGAACTTTTAGCCTCCGGCGAATCCTTGCGGGAGGATGGGCTTAGCGATAAGCAACGCAAGATCCGCGAAAAGGTGCTAGGCCTTTTGCGAAAAGCGGAATCTACCAGCTTTGAGGATGAGGCCGAGGTTCTCATTTCTAAGGCGCAGTCTCTCCAGCAGAAGTATCGCATCGAGGACCTCCTTACTTCGGAGCTACCTGATCTTATTTCCCACCGCGTGCACATCCACCCGCCGTATATCAAGCACCAGGCTTCCCTGTTAAGCACCATCTCTGACGCCAATGGATGCACCACTCTCCTGATTCATGACAAGGGCTTGGCCTGCGTGATTGGCGCTCCTGCCGACGCCGCCCATTGCGCCGACCTTTTTGCCTCCCTCAACCGCCAATGCGATTGGTTCATGCGCAATGGCGACGGCGCAGAAATTGCCCGCGCTACGGGCTCTACCGCTGCCTATCGCCGTAGCTTCCGGCTTTCTTATGCCGCCCGCATCGGCGAATTGCTCACTCAAGCAAATGAGGATGGCATCGCAGATAACCTGCGGGAGTCCCAGTACTGCTCTCACCACGCAGAGACTGTAGCTACCCAAACCCTTCCGGCGTTGCAGGCGCGCACCGATCATGCCGTCGACACTCGCAATCGTCTCTTTCCCAACCTGACGGAAATGTCGCTTTCCATGAACAGCATGCACGGCATCAACGATGGTATTGCCGCTGCCGATAAATCTCACTTAGGCGGCGATTCCTCCGGAATCGGTCCGGTCCCCGAAATCACGCAGTAGTTATTCCCTGCTCAACGCCGCTCTTCTTTCCCGTTCCCTGCTAGCGAACGGGGGCGAGGAGTGGCACCGCATCGAGTGCTTAACGGGTAGGATCACCGGTGAGATTTATTTGGTCTAGAAAGTAAAAGGTACGTGAATGTCTACACAGTCTTTTCTCGAAGTTGAAGCGAAATTCTCCGTAGCCGAGTCCACTCAGCTCCCTGAACTGACCCGCCTCGAGGGAGTTGACCACGTTGCAGACACGCGCCACCACGCGCTTTCTGCCATCTACTACGACACCGAAGACCTCCGCCTCACCCACGCAAAGGTCACCCTCCGCCGCCGCACCGGTGGTAACGATGATGGCTGGCATATCAAGATTCCTAGCGAGGCTGGCCGCACCGAGATCCATGCCGAGCTAGGGGAGCCTGTCGATGGCCGCTACGAAGTACCTGAGGAGCTTCTCCACCAGGTTCGCTCCATTATCCGCCACAACGAACTCACCCCGATTGCGCAGGTAGACAACAAGCGCACCGAGATGGTCCTAGCGGATGCCGATAATAAGCCGGTAGCAGAATTCTGCGATGACCACGTCACCGCCTTTTCCTTCCTTCCAGGTGGCCAGCAGCAGTCGTGGCGCGAGTGGGAAGTAGAGCTCGCCGGTGAGCTTCCTGGCACTGAGGAAGGTACGCAATTCATTCGCCGTGCCACTTCCCTGCTTATCGGTGCCGGTGCGCGCGTTTCTTCCTCCCCATCCAAGCTGAAGTCCGCCCTGGGCGATTCCTACGCCAACGCACCGCTGCCTCCAGCCCTGGTATCGCCGGATGTGGACCCAGACTCCCCTGCCGCGGCCGTCATCACCGCTCTGCAAGCCAACCGCGACAAGCTAGTTGATTATGACCCTCGCGTGCGCCGCGATGAGTGGGATTCGGTTCACCAGATGCGCGTAGCCACCCGCGAACTGCGCAGCCACCTGCAGACCTTCCATGGCATCGTTGTCGGCCCAGAAATCGACAAGATTGAAGCCGATCTCAAGGAACTTGCCGGCATCTTGGGCGTTGCTCGCGATGCGGAAGTTGTGGAAGAGCGCTGGCAGAAACTGTTGGAGTCCGAGGATTCTGACACCTTGGATGACTCCACCCGCGAGCACATTGCACAGGATATGGGCAACGCCTACCGCCGCGCGCACCGCCGCGTTATCGCAGCCCTGGATTCCGAGCGTTACCTCGAATTGCTGGAATCCCTGGACCGTCTTCTCGCTGATCCACCAACGGCCGATAAGCAACAAGAGTCCACCCCGGTAGCTAGCGAAGCGGAGGAGACGGAGGAGCAGTCCTCTGTGGAAGGGGACGCCGCTACCCCTACCGATTCCAGCGAGGACAGCGCGCCTGCTGCGGACAAGGCCGAAAAGAAGCCAGAGAAAAAGAAGTCCAAGGACAAGTCCGCCGACATGGACACCGTGATGGCGCAGCACCTTGAAAAGGCCTATAACAAGTTGGTCAAGCGCCATAAGAAGGCCGTGGAGAACTGGGATAACCAGGAATTGTCTCTGCACGAGCGCGAGGATTATTTCCACGATATGCGCAAGGCAGCAAAGAAGCTGCGCTATGCAGCTGAAGCAGCTGGTTCTGCCACCAACCTCAAGACCAAGCGCCTCTACAAGGCCTGCAAGCAGATGCAGTCGGTGCTCGGTGACTTCCAGGATTCCGTGACCTCGCGCGATAAGCTGCTCGAGCTGGCGGAGTCCGCTCGCCGCCGTGGGGAGAATACCTTTGGCTATGGCCTGCTCTACCAGCGCGAGCGAACCATTGGCCTAAAGGCTCTTGATGATTACGCCGAGTCTTTCAAAGACATCAAGGCCGCGTTTAAACCGCTGCGCAAGAAACTAAAGTAGCCGCGCTCCCCGGGCAGGTGCTGGGAAACACGGCTTTAAAAGAGATGGCTGGGAGTTAGTTACTTCCAGTCATCTTCTTCGTCTGCGGCATCTGCCGCATCATTGCGGGCTTGGGCGATTTCGATGGCGTTTTCTGCCTCTTCGCGGGTGTCATACGGGCCCATCCGATTTTCCCAGCCAGAGGTCTTGCCTTGGCTGACTTCCTTAGTGGTGGGATCAAAGAACCACTTCTGGTCTGCATCGCTCATGAAACTATCCTCTCAGTCGTTGCATCAGCGGCACCGGCTAAGTGCTGCCGCTGATATGGTTTGTGCCCACACTACCCACGCTGTCCCATTGATGCCCGCTAGAATGTGGGGCAGCACAATTCTTTTATACGAATCCATGTCGTATTCCCCGCCACCGCGCACATAGGTGGCGGGCGTTCGTTGCTTTAAACGCACCGCCGCGTGTGTGGGGCAACGAAGACTACTGGTCCCAGAACCTGGAAAAGGAGCTTTAGCACCCATGCCACTGTGGTCAACGCCTGCAGAGCCCGTAGCCGAGCGCGCCGCCCGAGCACATACCGAACTCACGGGCAGCGCTCCAACGCATACCGCCAGCGCGCCGGCAACGTGGTCCCTCATTGGTGAACACATTGATCACTTCGGCGGCATTGTCGCCATGTGTGTGGGAAAGTTGCGCGCTGCAGCAGCGGTAAGCCCGCGCACCGACGGCGTGGTGGCCGTACATTTCCACCCAGCTCAGGGCGAGACTGCCCATGACTCGATTAGTCTGCAGGCGCTTGCAGAACTGGCAACGGCGCAACAGCCCACCACGGATGCGGAAGGCCAGCCAGTTATTCCGCCGGCACCACAAGGTGGGTTGGCGGCCCGTGTGGGTGGCATTGTCCACACGATGATTAATCGTCAATTGCTCTCCCGGGAGACGGCCGGTGCGGATATCACCATCGCCTCCGATATTCCGGAAGGTACGGGTTTGGGTGCGGATGCCGCTGCGGACGTCGCGGTGGCGCTCGCGCTCATGGGTGCGGATGCGGACCTTGATGCGCCGCTGAGGGCCCGAGTGGCGGATGTCTGCACCCAGGCCGTTTCCACCTTCGCAGCGCGGCCGCCACTGCGTGCACGCCACAGCGCAGCGCTGCGCAGCACGGGTGAGGGCGTGTGCATCATGGACTACGCCGATGGTTCTGTCACCCACGCCCCGCATGTGGTGGGCCGCGAGATGTCCGCCTTTGCGGTAGCAGTGCCGGAGGATTTCTCCGCGCAGGAGGAAACGGCCATCGCCGATATCCGCCAGCGCCAGCGCTTTATCGATGATGCCTGCCACTCCTTCGGCACCGATTCGCTACGCTTGCTTCCCGACGCCCAACAGCGCGTCCTCGACTGGCTCAAGGCCGTGCACAAGGTCTACGGCGAGGAGGGCCGCCCGAGCATCAGCGCCGCCACGGAGTGGATGGCCTTTTATGAGGAGGAAACTGAGCGCGTAGAAAAATTTGCGCGCTGCCTGCGATCGCACCGCGGCGCAGAGCTCTTCCCTATCCTGTTGCAGTCGCAGTCTTCCTTGGCAAATATCTACGGCTTGGATTCGGCAGAAAAACTCGCCGAGCTGGTCACGGTTCGCGGTGCTGTTGCGGGTCGCTCGGCGCATGCCGGTACCTCGAACGCGGTAATCGCTTATGTTCCGGCGAAAAGCGCGCACAATTTCGCAGCTGACTTGGCTGAAGATGGCCTGCTCGTCGTCGAGCTGCAGCCAGGCGAGGCCGCCCGCGGCGAAGGCTAGGAGCCCTGCCGGCTAGTCGGCCGGCCAGGCAAAGAGAACCTCGCGCGAGTCGGTATCTGCCGTCACCAGTGAGACAGTGGTTTCACTGCCGGTTTCCGGTGCGCCCACGCATTGGGCGAAGACGGGTGGCTCCGGAACGAAAATCCGTGCCTTGTCCCGCTTCGGATCGCCGCGGACCACAGTGGCTGGGAAATTGGTCCCGAGCCAGGGGCGCAGCACGGTCGCCTCCGTCAGGTTCAGGCAGGCCTTATCCACTTGGGAGGCGAGCTGCGACGTCGAACGCATCGCCCCGATGACCTCCGTAGCACTCGCGCGCACCCACTCGGGAACCTCATAACCGCCGCACAAGGCGAGGCATACTTCCGTGGCGAACCTATCGGAAAGGCGCCGCAGCGGCGCGGTGACGTGGGCATAGTAGCCACCAATACCGGCGTGTACCTGCGCCTCCTGCTCGCCTAGCCAGGCATAGTCGGCGCCCCTCAGCAGACTCTGAGCCTCGCGCATGACGGCCATGCCGCGCGGGGAATCGGCGTCGACGGTGAGCAGGAATTGGGGAATGGGGGCGTCGCCAAGCGCAAAGCCTAGGGCCTGCGCCTCGGCGCGAAATTGGCGCTTGTGCTCCGGTTCAGCCGCGGGCAGGGTGCGCAAGAAGCCCACGCCAGCTTCCTGCATGAGGCGCCCGGCGCACATGCCGGCCAACAGGGAAATTTCGGAGTTATAGTCCATGACCTCATAGCGTGGCTCGATGATGAGCTCAAAGGTGTCATCGTCATTTTCCACCACGCGCTGGGAGGGCAGGCGCAAGGAAATGGCCTCACGGCGCAGGGAAGATTCCTGGCGCAGCCGGCCGACCACCGGCAGCAGCGCAATGGAAGGGTGGAGGTTGCCGGCCGCGAGGTCCGCGTGCGCGCCTTCATAATCCAGGCGGGCCTGGGAGTAAATCAGCGCGCGCTCGACGTGGAAGGACTCCACCTCGCCGTTGCCATCCAAGTCAAACGTCCACAGCACGGCCGGCTTATCGGTGCCAGGCAGCAGCGAGGCTCGGTCCTCGGAAAGCTCTGGCGGGTGCAGGCGCGCGGGCTCATCGGGAAGATAGATGGTCTGGCCGCGTCGGAAGGATTCGCGCTCCAGCTCGCTGCCGGGCTCAATGAACGCAGCAACGTCTGCGATGGCATAAAAGACGCGGTAGCCACCCTCGCGTTCTTCGATGTAGACCGCCTGATCCAAGTCCATGGAGCCGGCGGGATCCAGGGTAACGAAGGGAATTTCGCGGGCGTCGCGGCGCGATGCGGCATATCGGTCCTGCGCGCGGGCGGCCTGGGCGGTGACGTCGGCCGGAAAATCGGTGGCCACCGAAAATTCTGTGGCAATGGCGCGGAAATCGAGCGGGGCGGCGTAGAGCTTCATGCCCACCACCATAAACGGAGTAGGGCGAATGAGTCGGCCTATAAGCCGGATTCTGTCTAACCGCGGCACTCCCTGAGAAGTACCGCGCGGTGAACATCCATCTAGACCAACCGTTGCCAGTTGGTTCCAGCAGCTACCTTCAGGCTCGAGCGAGCAGCCTTAAAACGCCTGATCGGGCCCCGCAACGTGGCGGGGCCGTGATGCCTTGCTCCCGGTGGGGTTTACCCAGCCACCGCCATCGCTGACGGTGCTGGTGCGCTCTTAACGCACCGTTTCACCCTTACCTTGTGGCTCCAACGTGGCCGAAACCAAGTGGAGGTACAAGGCGGTCTACTTTCTGTTGCACTTGCCCGCGGGTTTCCCCGGGTTGCCGTTAGCAACCACCGTGCTCTGTGGAGTCCGGACTTTCCTCGGCGCCCACGCGGCAGCACGTGGCTGCCCGTATGAAGCGACGCGATCACCCGGCCGGCTCATTCGCGTTCCTTATTCTAGCGCAGGCCCGCCAGGTGGCCCACATCGTTAAATCCGTGCACCATAGAGCCGCCGTCCCAGAATTCCACCCGCGAAATGGCAGCCAGGTCAAGGAAGAGATGCCCAAAGGTGGCTGGGCCGGCATCGAGTGCTTGGCGAATGAAGGACTTAATTGGATTGACGTGGCTGACCACCAGCACGGTCTTTCCTGCGAAGCGCTCTTGGAGCTCCTTGCGGGTGGTGCGCACGCGGCGGTTAACCGCTTGCAGCGATTCGCCGCCCGGACAGGCGACGCTCGCATCGTGCAGCCATTCCTCGTGGAGTTCCGGATCGCGCTGGTGGGCCTCGGCCGCGGTCTTGCCTTCCCACGCACCGAAGTCCACCTCGATGAGGCCGTCGACGGTCTCTACCTCGATATCGCGGCCATTGGCCACGGCCGCCGCGGTCTCTTGGCAGCGGCGCAGGGGTGAGCAGACGATGGCGTCAAAGTCGGCGTCGGCAAGCGCCTGCGCAGCGGCGAGCGCCTGCTTTTGGCCAAGCTCCGTAAGCCCCGGATTGGCGCGGCCGGAGTACTGCTTGGCGGCCGACATCTCCGTCTGCCCGTGGCGAAGCAAGATAAAGCGGGTGGTAGGTCCGCGGTCCCCCAGCCAATCGGTGGGGTGCGGCGCGGTGGTGTCCTGCTCCGCGGCTGGGGCTGACTCGGCGTCTTCTTCGCCGGCCACGATGCCTTCCGGGTGCCCGGCGGCCGCGGCATCCATGGCGTCATTGGACAGGGCGTCCGCCACCTTGTTTTTGGCGCGCGGCACCCAGTCCAGGCTGAAAGAGGAAAAGCCGTTGATGTATTCGCGGGCGCGCAGGGCCAGCTTTTGCATATCGGGGTGCTTAATCTTCCAGCGGCCGTTGATTTGTTCCACCACCAGCTTGGAATCCATGTGGAATTCCACCTCGGTAGCGCCCATCTCGGTGGCGGCTTCAAGGCCGCGCAGCAGGCCGTTGTACTCAGCGACGTTATTAGTGGACTTGGTACCTACCACGTAGACAATTTCGCGCAGGATGCGCTGCCCGCTGCCGTCATAGATAACGGTGCCGGAACCGGCTACTCCGGGGTTGCCGCGGGAGCCGCCATCGGCGTAGATGATGACCTTCATTAGACCAGGCGCACCAGGTAGGAGCCGCAATCGCCGCACTGCGGCAGCTCATCGGCCGGGGCATTGCGCACGGCGTTTTGCTCGGCCGGCGGCAAGACAATGAAGCAGCCGCCGCAGGCGCGATTGGCCTTGAACTGGGCGGCACCTACGCCATTTTCCTCGCGCTGGGTATCGTACTCGCTGAGCACTCCAGCGGGCAGCTGATCGCGCAGCTCGCCGATGCGCACGGCCGGATCCTCTTGATTGGCGGCCGCTTCCTTAGCCGCCTCGGCCGCACGGCGCAGCTTTTCCAGCTTGCGCTCGGAATCAGAAACGCGCGCGCCGTGGACGTCCAGGTTGGAACGCAGCGCGTGCACCTCGTTATGCGCCTCCTGCAGCTCGCTCATGAGGTCAGCGATGCGGGACTTGGCGGCGTAGAGATCGTGCTCTAGATCCTTGCGGGTTTCTGGGTCCACTGCGGCGCCAAGCTGGCGCTTGTCATCGCGCTCTCGCTGGCGCAGCTTGCGCTCATCGGCCTGGATGCGCAGGATTTCAGTCTCCATGTCATCGACGGCCATCTGCGCAGAACCGGAGGCATCGAGCAGGCGCTTGTGCTCCTCCTTGGCCTTGTCATATTCGGCTTGTTCCGGGATTTCCTTCTCAGCGCCATGGCCCTGCGAGCGTTCCAGGTTGGCCAGCTCCAGCAGTACCGGCTGTAGTTCTTGCGATAGTTTCACTTATGACTCCTTTGGGTGCGCAGAGATAGTCCACGGGTCGGTGCGCAGGCTAATAATTTCCGTATCCAGTTCTAAAGCATTCTCTACGATATCGCGCGCCTGGGCCGTCCACGGAAATTCGCTGGCCCAGTGGGCGGTATCGATGACGGCCGGGCCGCCGGCGCGCAGGTGCTCATCCACCGGGTGGTGGCGCAGATCCGAGGTAACGTACACGTCCACGCCTAGCTTCGCGGCCGCAGAAAGGAAAGAATCTCCCGAACCAGAAGACACGGCCACCGTGCGCACCTTCTGGTCCGGATCGCCGGCGGCGCGGATGCCCCAGGCGGTCTCCGGCAAGGCATTAGCCACCTGCTGGGTGAACTCGCGCAGGGTCATCTCCTGCGGCAGCTCTCCCACACGCCCTAGGCCGAGCGCCTTGTCCAGGTCCTGGTGGCCGGCGGTTTCCGTGATGTCATAGGCCGGCACCTCATAAGGGTGGGCGGTGTGCAGGGCCTTCAGCAAAGAGGAGCGAAGTGCGGCTGGGGCGACGAACTCGACGCGGATTTCCTCGCCGCGGTGGAGCGCGCCGATCTCGCCCTCGGTGGGGTCAGCGCCCTCCTCCGGCTGGAATTGGCCCGTGCCGGCGATATCAAAGGAGCAGTGAGAGTAGGCGCCGATGTGGCCCGCGCCGGCGTCGAAAAGCGCCTGCTTTACCTCCTCGGCCGCAACGACCGGCACGTGCACGCCCCACTTATCCACGCCCTGCGGCTCCGGCACGATGGGCCGGCCGGGATTGATGCCTACCAGCTCCGCGAGCTTGTCGTTGACGCCCGGCCGCGCCTTATCCGCGTTGGTATGGGCCGCAAAGAGTGCGACGCCATTGCTGACCAGCGTGTGTACTACCTTGCCCTTGGGCGTATCGGCCGCTACGGACTCCACCCCGCGCAGCAGCAGCGGGTGGTGGACCACGAGCATGTCCGCGCCGAGCTCCACCGCGCGCTCGGCCACCGCTTGGGTGCAGTCCAAAGCGAAGGCCACCCGCTTTACCTCCGCGGCCGGATCGCCGCAGATAAGCCCCACGGCGTCCCACTTCTCCGCCAGGTGCGGCGGGTAGGCCTCATCGAGTACGCGGCGGACATCGCCCACGCTCACAGCGGACATAGAGGTGCTCCTTTATGCTCGTTTCATGGAATAGTTAGTACTGCTATATCCTATCTTCCGCACCACAGTACTATTCGCGCGAAGGGGTTTTCCGCATGACCGAATCCGATACCCGCTCCGGCCTTTACCTCGTCTTTGTCTGCACCGGCAATATCTGCCGCTCCCCCATGGCAGAAATCATCGTGCGCGATGAAATGGAAAAGGACATGCTAGACCTCGTCGCCACCGTAGATTCCTGCGGTCTGGGCGGCTGGCATGTGGGCCAGGGCGCGGACGAGCGCGCGATTGCCGAGCTGCGCCGCGGCGGCCACGATGGCGGTTCCCACCGCGCGGCCAAGCTGGGCGCCGAGCACATGGACGCTGATCTCTTCATTGCCATGGACAAGGGCCACCGCGAGGCTCTCATTGAGCACGGCATCGACCCAGCCAAGATTCGCTTGATGCGCAGCTTCGACCGCGACTCCCCGGAGGACGCGGACGTGGCAGACCCCTATTACGGTTCCACAGCGGATTTCGAGACCACGCGCAAGAATATCGAGGCCGCCGTGCCTGGCCTGCTGGATTGGATTCGGGCTAACCACGACTAAACTAGGCCCCATGCTAAAGACGTTCCTTAAGCCAGGTTGGGTTCTACTGCTGCTGTTCGTCGTGGCTTTTTCCTACCTCGCTTTTACCGTCCTTGCCCCGTGGCAGCTGGGCAAGGACGATGACATTGTGGAACGCAACGAGCTCATCACCCACGCCTATGAGGCCGACCCCCAGCCGGTGGAAGACCTCGTGGATGGCAACGGCGCCATCAAGGACGATGAGTGGTCCCGCGCCACCCTGCACGGCAAGTATCTGCCACAGGATGAGGTGCTGCTGCGCCTGCGCCCGGTCGATTCCGGCCCGTCCTACCAATCCCTGGTTCCCTTCCGCACCGATTCCGGCCTGACCATCCTGGTTAACCGCGGCTGGGTCAAGGCCGGCGAGGCCAACGCCGTGCCGGATATCCCTGATGCTCCCTCGGGCGAGACCACGCTTACCGGCATGATTCGCGCCGATGAGGCCGAGCACCCGTCCGCACCCATTAAGCAGGAGGGCTACCAGCAGGTCTACTCCATCCATACGGAGCAGATTGCCTCGCTTATCGACGCCCCCTTGGCCCACGACTACATCCAACTCTCCGCCGACCAGCCCGGCGTGCTCAACGCCATGCCTATCCCGCAGCTCGACCGCGGCAACCACCTCTCCTACGGCTACCAATGGATTGCCTTCGGCATCATGGCCCCGCTGGGCTTGGGCTACTTCGTATGGTCCGAAATCCGTGAGCGTCGCCGCTTGCGCGAGGAGGAAGAGGCCCTCGCCGCCCTCGACGCCGATGCCTCTACCCCATCCGAGCCCGAGGACGCCTCCGCTGCAGGCTCCGCACCCGTGGAAGCCCCGTCCACCGCGACCTCCCGGCACGACGCCCACGCCGCCACTGACGACGCCACCGATACCGCCACGGCCGTTGCCGCCGCGTCCTCCTCGCACGCCGCTAGTCGCCGCAATCGCTCGCGCTACGGCGACTCCAAGCCGGATCACTACGCCAAGCTGAACAAGCGCCGCCGCGAGCGCTACTAGCTACTCTCTGCCTAGGCCGCCTAGCCCGCGTTGCCTGAACATCCGCCTAGGCCCCAAGGAATAGCCACGTTAATGCGTTATGCCCCTCCCCTCGGGGCATAACTTGGCCACAAGTTGGCCCAGGACAGCAGCTATGAAAAGTACAAACTAGTTAGTATCTCAGCCTTCTTGCCGTCGTATTAACCGCAGTCCCATTCGAAGATGACTCGACTAAAATCACGTGCGGCGAGGTCATCAGGATGGATATAGAAGTTGCCGACTCCGCAATCTCCCCACACGAAAGAACCGTCACCCTCTTCTACCGTGGCTAGCACAATGTGCTCATCGTCAGTCGGGATGCGGCTGGGGTTCCACAGCGTTGCAAAACCGCCTAGACGCGACTTTTTCACGGCATCTTTAAAGACCGCAGGTTCCACGTAATCCTCGGTCTGAGGGTCGACGCTAAATCCTTCGGCTTCTATCCGAGCTACTTCCGCCTCGAATAGTTCCTTTTGGCCACCCATTGTTGGCCCGGAGAGATTAATCTGCTTAATTGAAGTTTTTCCACGAACAACTCGCCGGATGATGAGCCACCATGAATATGTGTGTACCTCTACGAAATCTTCCCCGCGGCGAAGTATCGTGCGAAGATCGTCATCCCAGAAGGAGGTGCGGGAATATTCGTGAGCTGTAGGTGTGACGCTTACTTTCCCCAGAGTGCCATCAAGGACAGTGGCCACTGAAGGATTCTCAGCTGGGTGGTCTCCCTCGTCAATAACTTCTTCCGGAACGTCGCCTATATGGGGCGCGGTCAGATCAGCAATGTAACGAGCAAATGGGGTTGGGCTTTGGCTTCCTTCCTCGACAACCTGCTTCACGAAATGCACTCCCCAATCACCATCGTCCGGCAGGAAAAGTTGTAGTAGTCCTGCCGTAGGAAACCCTGGCAGCGGAGGGAGCTCAGCGAAATTGAACTGGGCGATAAACAGCAAAGGGTCACCGTCAAAACTGGGATACGGCGAATGTTCCGGGAGATACGGTGTTCCGCACAGTTTCGAGGTAGTGGGCGAATCGGGACGAGTACTTTCATCTAAGAATACGGTCGGGCGCGTCGGAACGGTATCAAAAATATATTTCCGCTCGTGAGATTCCACTTTTGCCTTCATGGCCACGACTATAGGCAAATTGCCCTCAAACATTCACAGGTTGTTTAGTCTGACCAGTAAAACTGCGCTCATAATGTGGCTCGAAAGAGCCGAGCTGCCAACACTTGTCCCTTGGCCTCTCCCTAGGCCATACATGTACATCAGAGAAACCAGCCCTACTGATGATTAACGAGCCTCGGTCAGTATCTTGCCCCAGTCATCGTCTGCCCCACCATTACGGAAAACTGCTCTTGCGATCCCCCATTTGGCTACGCTGCATTGTGAACGCCCCTATGCGAAAAAGACCGCCTCCCGGAACTGAATCCGAGAGGCGGTCTGCCTTGTGCGGCCTGAGGGGATCGAACCCCCGACCTATTGGGTGTAAACCAATTGCTCTTCCAGCTGAGCTAAAGCCGCATGCGCTCTTGCGCTGTTAGAAACAGTAGCGCAGGTTGCTAAAGCAACACAAATCGGCAGGTAAAGCCCTACTTCTTGGTGTAGCCGCGCTGCACCAAGCACGAGCCTTGCCACTCGCCTAGGCGCTCCGCCTTGGTCTGCACCAGGCCTGCCAGCTGAGCGGACTCAGAGATGAGCCCAGGCTCTACGGTTCCCGGCTTGCCGGCGCCCGGAGTAAGCAGCCAGACTGCGCCGTTATCGGCCAGCGGGCGGCTCGCATCCACCAGTCCATCCACAAGGTCGCCATCTTCTTCGCGCCACCAAAGAAGGACTACATCGCACAGCTCGTCATTTTCTTCTTCCAAGAAGTCGTCGCCGAGCACGGCCTCGATCGATTCAGAGATTGCGGTATCGCAATCCTCGTCCCAACCAAGCTCCAGGGCGATCTGCCCTTCCTTGATTCCGAGCTTGACTGCAGCGTCAGCCACTATGCATTTCCTTCCTAATTTAGTGAATGTCTGGTCCGCGTATCGCCCGCATCCTGCGGGTAAATCGCGGCTTAATAGAAGTATTTTAACGCCCACCGGCCCCTTTTACCCGCCTAAGGGCCGCAATTCCCCCATTTTGCAGGCCCTGCCGCCAGCGCAGCTGGCTCCACAGAGTTAGCAAACTACCCTCTTTTACCCCACCGAAATTTACAAAGATACTGGTTATGGCGATGTAACGTACCGCACGTCCCCTTAAGTCGGACTTCACAACGACTGTGGATCTGTGAGCGCGTATCCTAGTAAGCAAACTGTGCAGACCCTTAAATAGGAGGTTTAAATGGCCGAGAAGGACGCCCACCAGGGCGACTCCAACTTCCCCCTCATCCGCGACGGCGTTGCATCGTATCTTCACGATAATGATCCAGAAGAGACCCGCGAGTGGATGGACTCCCTCGATGGTCTGCTGGACCACTCCGATCCGGAGCGCGCCCGCTACCTGATGCTGCGCCTGCTCGAGCGCGCCACTGCGAAGCGCGTTGAGATGCCATCGTTGACGTCTACGGACTTCGTCAACACCATCCCCACCACCATGGAGCCGGAGTTCCCAGGTGATGAGGAGCTGGAAAAGCGCTACCGCCGCTGGATCCGCTGGAACGCAGCCATCATGGTGCACCGCGCACAGCGCCCGGGCATTGGTGTGGGCGGCCACATCTCCACCTACGCAGGCGCTGCCCCGCTGTATGAGGTCGGCCTGAACCACTTCTTCAAGGGCAAGGACGATCCTTCGGGCGGCGACCAGGTCTTCTTCCAGGGCCACGCTTCCCCAGGCATGTATGCGCGCGCATACATGGAAGGCCGCCTGACCGAAAAGGATCTGGATAGCTTCCGCCAAGAGGTCTCCCGCGGTGAGGGAGAGGGCCTGCCGTCCTACCCGCACCCGCGCCTGATGCCATGGTTCTGGGAATTCCCCACCGTGTCCATGGGCTTGGGCCCGATTAACGCTATCTACCAGGCACGCTTTAATAAGTACCTGGAGACCCGCGGCATCAAGGACACCTCCAACCAGCACGTCTGGGCTTTCTTGGGCGATGGCGAGATGGACGAGCCAGAATCCCGCGGTCTGCTGCAGATCGCATCCCTCTACGAGCTGGACAACCTCACCTTCGTGGTCAACTGCAACCTACAGCGCCTTGACGGCCCGGTTCGCGGCAATACCCAGATTATCCAGGAGCTGGAGTCCTTCTTCCGCGGCGCCGGCTGGGAGGTCATCAAGGTTATTTGGGGCCGCGGCTGGGATAAGCTGCTGGAAAAGGACACCGAGGGTGCCCTGGTCAACGTCATGAACACCACCTCCGATGGTGACTACCAGACCTTCAAGGCGAACGATGGCGCCTATGTGCGCGAGCACTTCTTCGGCCGCGATGAGCGCACGGCCAAGCTGGTAGAAGACATGTCCGATGATGAGATTTGGGCACTGCGCCGCGGCGGCCACGATTACCGCAAGGTCTACGCCGCCTACGCCCGCGCACTGGAGAACAAGGGCACCGGCAAGCCAACCGTCATCCTGGCGCACACCATTAAGGGCTACGGCCTGGGCCACAACTTCGAGGGCCGCAACGCTACCCACCAGATGAAGAAGCTGACCCTGGATGACCTGAAGCGCTTCCGCGATAAGCAGGAGATTCCGTTCTCCGATGCGGAGCTGGAGAAGGATCCGTACCTGCCGCCGTACTACCACCCGGGCAAGGATTCCCCGGAGATCAAGTACATGCTGGAGCGTCGTAAAGAGCTCGGCGGCTTCCTGCCGGAGCGCCGTGAGGACTTCACCCCGCTCGAGGCACCTGCACTGGATAAGCTGCGCTCCGTGCGTAAGGGTTCCGGCAAGCAGGAAGTAGCCACCACCATGGCCCTGGTGCGCACCTTCAAGGAGATCATGCGCAACAAGGAGCTGGGCAAGCGCGTTGTGCCGATCATCCCGGACGAGGCCCGCACCTTCGGCATGGACTCCTGGTTCCCCACCATGAAGATCTGGAACCCACGCGGCCAGAACTACGTGCCGGTGGACCATGACTTGATGCTTTCCTACCGCGAGGCCACCGACGGCCAGATCATGCACGAGGGCATTTCTGAGGCCGGCGCCGCCGCCTCCTTCACCGCGGCAGCAACGTCTTACGCCACCCAGGGCGAGGCCATGATTCCGCTGTACATCTTCTACTCGATGTTCGGCTTCCAGCGCACCGGCGATGCCTTCTGGGCGGCAGGTGACCAGATGGGCCGCGGCTTCATTATCGGCGCTACCGCCGGCCGCACCACCCTGACCGGTGAGGGCCTGCAGCACATGGACGGCCACTCCCCTGTCCTGGCCGCTACCAACCCGGCCGTGGTTTCTTATGACCCGGCCTTCGGCTACGAGGTTGCGCACCTGGTCTCCCGCGGTATTGAGCGCATGTACGGCGAGGACAACGAGGCCGTCATGTACTACCTCACCGTCTACAACGAGCCGGTACACCAGCCGGCCGAGCCGGAGGACTTGGACGTGGAGGGCCTGCACAAGGGCATCTACCACTTCAACACCGCTGAGGGCGGCTCCATTGCTGCCAATATCTTGGCTTCCGGCGTGGGCGTGCACGAGGCGCTGCGTGCACAGCAGCTGCTTGCCGACGACTTCGATGTCAAGGCCTCCATCTTCTCCGTCACCTCCTGGAACGAGCTGGCCCGCGACGGTGCCCGCCGCAACAAGGAGGCCCTGCGCAAGGGCGAGGAGCCGACCGAGGCATTTGCTACCTCCCAGCTCAAGGGCTACGAGGGTCCGTTCGTTGGTGTCTCTGACTTCACCACCGAGCTGCAGGAGCAGATCCGCCCGTACGTCCCGGGTACCTACATCACCTTGGGTGCGGATGGCTTCGGCTTCTCCGATACTCGCGAGGGCGCACGCCGCTACTTCAACATCGACGCCGAGTCCATCGTCGTCGCAGTGCTCGATGGCTTGGCTCGCGAGGGCAAGATTGAGCGCTCCGTTGTGGAGAAGGCAGCCAAGGATCTCAAGCTGGATGATCCGACCGCTACCACCCACATCGAGGACTAATCCCCGCATTGGTGCGAGCTAGAACCGCACCAATGCGTTACAAGTAAGGCGCCGCCGGCTTCCCGCCGCGGCGCCTTTTGTGTGCCTCGAGAGTGGCTCGCTCGAGCAGCCTGCCTATATCGCGTCGAGGACGCGTCCGAGCGCCGCGGAGATAGCCTCAGGGTCTTCGAGAATCACCATGTGTCCGGAGCCTTCTACCGTCTGCAGGCTCGCGGCGGGCCAATTCTCACAAAGCACTTCGGATTGCGAACGCGGGGTCACGATATCGGCGGTGCCCACCACTACCTCACCGTGGAGTTTTGCCAGCCGTTCTGCGGCACCATACTCGGCGTGATCCAAAAGGTCATCGAAGAAGCCGGAGTAGGAGGCCAAGGGGGTATCGAGAAGCATGGCAACGTGGAACTGCAGCTTCTCCATCTGGGGAAAGCCGGCTAGGGTCACGGCAAAAAGTGGGGCAATAAAGCGGGCAACTTCAAAGCGGGCACTATCGACGCGGCCAGGCAGGCGCAGGCACAGGCGGTAGAGCGCGTGCAGGGACTTGGACTGCAAAATCTGGGCCACGCCCTTGGCCGCAAAGCGGCGCATAGAGGTAGAAATCAGCAACGCGCCCTTGATGCGCTCATACACCTCGGCCGGCGCACGGCGGATGAGGTTTAAGGCAACCATGCCGCCCAGGGAATGGCCTACGATGACTAAGTTGCCGCGGGGAGCGCGCTCGCGGATGACGGCAAGGACGTCGTCGGCAGCCGCGTCAACGGTGCACTCTTCTGGGTCGACCGTGGAGGATTGCCCATGCCCACGCAGGTCCACCAACAGTGCGCGCGCGTTGCGGCCGCGCAGGTAATTGGCCTGGTCATAATAGGCCTCTGAAGACAGGCAATAGCCGTGGATGAAGACCACCGTCACCGGGGCATCCTCTTGGCCAACTTCGTACCAGGCGATGTCTAAGCCATCGTGGTCCACGGTGCCGGACGCGCTGATGTGGGTAAGCCCCGGCTCGGTGGAGGGATCATGCAATCCACCATAGAGCTTTTCTAGCTCGGCGCGGTGCGAGGGGCGCAGGCGCTTGAGCCAACTACGCGCCACAACGGAAGAACGTTTTCTCAATGCCATAACGGGATCAATACTAGACTGGTGGGCATGGCAAACGACCTCAGTGCCCAATTGCAGGCAAAGTTCAATGCGAGTGCGCCGGACAAGGAGCCGGAGCGAGATACTCTCGGCCAGCTCATCGCACTTATCCGCAAGGTCACCGGGACCGAGGAGGACCTGGGCCGCGAGACCCGCCTGAAGGATATCGGGGTGGAGTCGCTCGATCTGGTGGAGCTCACCGTGCGCGCGGAAGAGGCCTTCCAGGTGCGTTTTTCTGAGGAGACGATGCTCAACAGCGAAACCATCGGCGATATCGCCGAGTATGTGGAGGATCACCAATGATTTCTTATCTATCAGACATGGATGGCGTGCTCATCAAAGAAGGTGAGATGATCCCTGGCGCCGATAAATTTATCCAGGCACTCAAAGACAATGACATCGAGTACATGGTGCTGACCAATAACTCCATGTCTACCCCGCGGGACCTGTCAGCCCGCCTGCGCAATACTGGTCTGGATATCCCTGCAGAGCGCATCTGGACCTCCGCTACCGCTACCGCGAACTTCCTTTCCAGCCAGGTAAGCTCCAGCAAGGCCTACGTAGTGGGCGAATCCGGCCTGACCACCGCCATGCACGAGGCGGGCTGGATCCTCACCAACGATGACCCGGACTTCGTTGTACTTGGCGAGACCCGCACTTACTCCTTTGAGGCGATTACCACCGCCATTAACCTCATCCGCGATGGTGCGCGTTTTATTGCCACCAACCCGGATGTCACCGGCCCCGCCCCCACGGGCGTACTTCCAGCTACCGGCGCCGTAGCTGCGCTCATTACCGCCGCCACCAACCGCGAGCCTTATTACGTGGGCAAGCCAAATCCGGTCATGATGCGTTCTGCGCTGAATACTATCGGCGCCCACTCGGAACACACGGTTATGATTGGTGACCGCATGGATACAGACGTGAAGGCGGGCCTTGAAGCCGGTATGCGCACGGTGCTGGTGCGCTCCGGCATTTCCGATGACCACGAGATTTCTCGCTACCCGTACCGCCCATCGGCCGTGCTGAAATCCGTGGCGGAGCTGCCAGACAAGATCCTGGATCCTTTCGCAGAGGCGGAATAGTCCATAGCCGAGCGCACCACCCGGCGGCAGAAGCAAAGGGGTTGGCCAGCAGCAGCTGGTCCAACCCCTGTCGTGCCTTCTACGGCAGGCGCACGGCAGCACTAAAGCCGTGGCGCTGCGCGAGGTAGCGCACGACGCAATCAAGCGCGTCCAGCTCCTCGCGGGTGCCGGTAAGCACCTGGTGGCAGCCGATACCGCTGCCCGCGTTGGCGCAGGCGCTGCCGCCTTGGGCAAGCGCCGCTACGGAAAGCCCATCCCGGAACCAACGAGTACACCACTGAGCGGTCAGTGGATCATCGCCCGGAATGATAAATTCCGACTCGGTACGGATGCACCGATCCATGGCGTGTTCAATCTCCGAGCGCAGCTTGCGCGGCATCCCGGAAATCTTGAGCACACCGGTGACCACGGTGGCGCCGCCGTTGACGGAGGGCCACGTGGAGGTGGAGGCCGGCTGTTCAACCGGCGCAGGGTTAACGCACGTATTCATAGCCGATTCTCCCTCGACATAGATCACCACCGCACGAGGCCTGCCGGCCCGGCGCGATGCAAGACGAGCTTCGTCTTCCCCAACGAACTGTCCGATGCGTCTGCTCACAATTTTCCTGCGTCACACCCCTCCCTACAACCCTCAACTTTCACTTCAACCCCCATTCGCTAAACCTCAACCCTAGGTACAGACTGGGACTAAAGTTGCAGGTGAAACCAGTGTTACAAATGTGAAATTTGGAGTTTGCTGAGAAAATTCTTGCCCTCCTTGACGGCGGGCAACAGAAGCCCTGCTCACACGCGGGAATGCCCAACTAGGCCCACACGCAACCGCCGCCCGTATGCTCGCCCCGGTTTCCCGCGCAGGATGGCCCCATTTCGAACAAAATTCCCCGACTTCTCCCCGCCCCGCGGGGGAGCCTTCCACCACACGACTCCCCCAGTGGAAGGCGCTCGCTCCGCCACAGCGGACAGATTACAAAGAGTTCCAGATGGCGGTATTCGTATCGTGCCAGAGGGGCTTGCACCATTCGCCAAAGTCGCGGTTTGTGAGCGCGACCATGGCATAGTCGCCGGCGACCCAGAGGTAGGTGCCGGACATGCCGAAGTGGCCGACGGCGTCGGCAGGCAGGGCGCCCATCCAGTGATCCTTATCGCCGTGGATTTCAAAGCCTAGGCCCCATGTGCAGTCTTTGAAACTACCGTAGCCCGGAACGATGCCGCGCAGGCCGCCGAAGTGTACGCGGCGCATATCGGTCACGGTGGAGGGGTGCAGGATTTGTGGATTCTGGACTTCCGCGGCAAAGGCCGCGAGGTCCTCCACTGTGGAGACCAAACCGTGGCCGGCCGAGCCTTCGAGCCGGGTGGAATTCATGCCCAGCGGGGCCAAGATGCCTTCGCGCAGGTACTCGGCAAAGTCCATGCCCGTAGCTTCAGCCACGGTATCCGCGGCCCACTCATAACCGGCCGAGGAATAGATGCGGCGCTCGCCCACCGGCTTCTGTGGCTCCCGGGAATCAAAGGAAATGCCAGAGGCGTGCGCAAGGAGGTGCTCGAGCGTGGAGCCCTCCGGGCCGGCGGGCTGCTCAAGCTCTACGGCGCCTTCTTCCACGGCCAGCATCACGCCGTAGGCCGCGACCAGCTTGGTTACCGATGCCACCGGAAACTCGCGGGCGGTATCCCCCACCGTTTCTTGCACCTCGCCGCGGTGCAGCAAGGCTCCGGCCACCGTATCCGCGGGCCACTGGCTAATTTGGCTAAATTCACTCATACTCACCAGCCTACTGAGCCTCATTCGGAAGGACTGGACCGCTGTGGGCGCGCCTTTGAGCCGGTCACCCCTTTGGCCTACTGGGCCCGCACACCTTAGGTCCAAGGTGATCGGGCCGATCTGAGCGAATGGCCCCCTCAATTCAGCCCTAAAGTCCTCAAATCAGCCCGATCAGAATGGACCTAAGCCACAGAAGCCGGCGAAAGCCCCTCGAAACCGCCCAACCGCCAGACGCGTCAGGCCCACAGGAGGCCACCCAAGTAAACCACCGGTTAAAACAACAAGAACATTTTATGGAATCGGGCAGGAAACGGTTGCACACCCAATAGACATGAGAAAACTTTCAACCATGTCTAATAATTCTAAGAACACGGGCAACGCAGTTAACCGCCGCCGTTTCCTGCAATCCACCGGTACCGCCGGTGCCGCCATCGCTCTGTCCGGTGCAGCCGCCAACGCCCAAAGCAGCCTCTCGCCGCGCGTGGAGCAGCACATGGTGGAGCCGAAGCTGGGCGAGCGGCCCTTCCTCCACGGTGTGGCCTCGGGTGACCCGATTCCGGACTCGGTCATCTTGTGGACCCGCGTGACCCCGGATGCCGATGCCATGCCGGGATCCGGACTGGGCGAGGCCACCCGGGTGGAGTGGGAAATTGCCAAGGATGAGGGGTTCGGGGACGTCGTTAAGCGGGGCGAAGTGACCACCGACGCCAGCCAGGATCACACCGTACACGTGGATCCGCACGGCCTGGAGCCGGAGACCGTGTACTTCTTCCGCTTCAAGGCGCAGGAAAAGTACTCGCCCGTCGGCCGCACCAAGACCGCCCCGGCGCTGAGCGCCTCCCCGGAGGAGCTCACCTTTGGCGTGGCTAGCTGCGCCAACTGGGAGTCCGGCTTCTTCAATGCCTATGGCGATATTGCCCAGCGCGGCCGCGCGGACCAGCTGGATTACATGATTTTCTTGGGCGACTATATCTACGAGTATCCGCAGCGCGAATACGCCGGCTATGGCCCGGTGCGCCTGCACCACCCGGCGCACGAGATTATCTCGCTGGAGGATTACCGCATCCGCCTCGGCCGCTACCGCACCGATGAGAACCTGCAGGCCGCACACGCCGCGCTGCCGTGGGTTGTGGTGTGGGATGACCACGAGGTAGCCAACGATAACTGGCGCGAGGGCGCCGAGAACCACACCGAAGGCGAGGAAGGAGCCTTCCTGGACCGCCGCAAGGCCGCGATGCAGGCCTACTTCGAATGGATGCCGGTGCGCGCGACCAACCCATCCGAGCAGGGCCACCTCTACCGCAGCCTGACCTTCGGCGATCTGGTGGAGCTGACCATGATGGACCTGCGCACCTACCGCGATGAGCAGGTGCGCTTTGGCCCGCGCAAGATGGCCGCTGAAGGCCGCACGATGCTTGGCTCCGAGCAGTACAACTGGCTACTCAATAAGATTGAGACCTCTTCTGCCAAGTGGAATATGCTGGGCAATTCCGTCATGTTCTCCCCTATGAACCTGGCTACCCTGCAACAAGATGACAAGACCAAGCCGGTCTCTTCCTCGCTGTCCTCCAATATCACCGGCATTCCGGTCAACGGCGACCAGTGGGATGGTTACTCGGCAGAGCGCCGCTTGCTTATCGACGCCCTCTCAAAGCACGACTCCCACACCCTCTTTGTCACCGGCGATATCCACTCCGAGTGGGCGCACAATATCAGCAAGGATGGCCGCATCTTCGGCGCCGAGATGGTCTGCGCCTCCGTATCTGCACCCAACGTGAACGAGCAGCTGAAGCTGCCGGAGGGCAATGAGCTGTCCAAGCTGGCTGAGCGCTACTTGATGGGCGCCAACCCGCACACCCGCCACGTGGATCTGGACCACCACGGCTACAGCTTCGTCACCGTGCGCCCGGATTCGGCGGAAATGCACTGGTTGCGCGTAGATAACCTGCTCACTGCCAAGTCCCCGGTGCGCGAGGCCGTGACCATGACCTGGCGCCCGGGTGAGGGCTACAGCAAATAGTTGTAAGTTCTGTCACATGACAGGTACTCGGTGTTAACGAACGAGTAGTACACCTTCGATAGAGATAGTGAAAGACCCTCTCTGGGGAATTTCACTACCTATCACTCGCCCGCCTTTCGGGCCCCCTTTGGTGCCGCGGATTCTTCCCTAGTCCGCGGCATACTCATAGTCGATGTAGCCGCGCTCGCCGCCCAGGTAGAACGTATCCTGGTCCGGCTCGTTAAGCTCGAGGCCTTCGCGCCAGCGGCGCACCAGATCCGGGTTGGCGATGAGCTGGCGGCCCACTACTGCGGCATCCACGTAATCCAGCTCGATTTCGCGCTGGGCATCCTCCTTGGAGGTAATCGTGGGGAAGCCATCATTCATGAGCACCTTGGTCACGCCATTTGCGCGTGCCTTCTGTGCCAGCGTGGCGATGAGCTCGCTGTCCGGTTCGCCGTGCAGCAGGGATACATAGGCCAAGTTCAGCGGTGCCAGGGCGTCGAGAAGCCCGCCGTAGGTGGCCAGCATGTCTTCCTGGTCGTCTTCGATGACGCCCTGCACGTTGTGTGCCGGGGAGAAACGCACGCCCACGCGGTCGGCACCAATCTCCTCTACCACTGCGCGGATGACCATCTCTGGCAGGCGCCAGCGATTTTCCGGGCTGCCGCCAAATTCATCTTCGCGCTTATTGGCAGACGGCGCCATAAACTCATGCAGCAGGTAGCCGTTGGCGCCGTGGATCTCCACGCCGTCGACACCAGCATCAATAGCCCGGCGCGCGCCCTGGCGGAATTCGTCCACGATGCGCGGCAGCTCTTCCTTCTTCAGCTCGCGCGGCACCGGCGCATCCATCTTGCCAGCGAAGCCACGCACGGTTCCGCCCCAGTCAAAGGCGCTCGGCGCCTTCGGGTTCGCACCGTCAATCAGGTCTGGGTGGCTGGTGCGGCCGCCGTGCATGATCTGCATGAACAGGGTGCCGCCCTCCTCGTGCACGCGGTCTGCGACGGCGCGCCAGCCTTCTGCCTGCTCGTCGGTCGCAATGCCCGCCTGGCCCGGGAATGCGCGGTTGGTCCACGCCGGGAAGGTTCCCTCCGTAACCACCAGACCAGCCGTGGCGCGCTGCGAGTAGTACTTCTGGTGCAGTTCGGTAGGAATACCGCTTTCGCCTGCACGCTGGCGGGTCAGCGCCGCCATGGTGACGCGGTTATCTAGCTTGAATCGGCCAAGTTCCAGTGGTTCGAAAAGTGAAATCATGCCCAGTGCAACGCGCAGCCGGGCTGCACTATTTCACCACTGTCAAAAGGATAATGACACCAGCGTGTATGCCAGCTTTACCTCGCACAATAATGAGCGCTGGACGGACCGGCTCACTGTAGAAGCCTTACTAGCGCGGCTCTGCCGGGATCTCTTGGCCGGTGCTGCCGGCGGTTCCGGACGTTTGGGTGCCGTCACCAGCGTCGCTTCCGGCAGTGGGCGCAGTGCCGGCCTCGTTGCCGGAATCGGTTCCGCCGTTGGCGGCGCTCGGCGCGGGCGAGGCATTGCCAGTAGCGCCAGTTTCATGGCCCCGGCCGCCGGCAGGCGAATCGGTCCCGCCAACGCCATTAGAGCCTTGCGGGTTGGCGGTCTCTGTGGGAGCAGCGCTGTCTTCCGTCGGCTCGGACTGCGTGCCGGTCTCGGTGGTTTCGGGAGTGGGGTTGGTGGAGGGGGCGTCGGAAAGCTGCGAGGAAGAGGCCTCCGCGCCGCTATCGCGCCAATGCTCGGGCGAAAGCCAGCCGGCGTCGGCGTTTTCAGGATTGCTCGAGGCCAGGGCCAAGGCGCCGACGACAAGCAGAGCCAGAATGAGGCCCGTGGTAGAGGCGCGGACCCGGCCGCCAATGGTGGCAATCTTCTGGAACTTGGTATTAGTCTCCAGCGCGCGCCAGATGCCCTGGGTGGGCTCGGGCTCCTGGTCCTCCTCATCCGGCAGCGCGGGCTTTCCGGGGCCATCGCTATCCGGGCCATCTTTCTTGGGCGACTGGTTTTCCGGCTGGGAATCGGGGCGCGAGCCCTCCCCTGCTGCGGAGGCATCCTTGACGGACTCTTGGGCCGCGGCATTATCGCCCACCGGAAGAAGCGGGCGCTGGATTTCGTCCAAGTCAGTCACGTTGTAGTGATCCCAGAACTCGGAAAGTAGCGCGGAGCGAATGGCGCGCTCCACCGCCCACTGGCGGGCGGGGTTTACGGTAACCAACACGCGGTAGGTCACGTGCCAAGACTGTCCGGCGGCCTGCGGGGCAACCAACTGGGTGGCCGGTAGAACCTCGATCTCGCCATTGACGTCCACGGCGATGGACGGTTCCTGGATGGCCTGCTCGGAAATCGTGCGCACCCGGCGCGTGATTTCTGGGAGGGTCTCGCCTTCTTGCACCGGCACGTCAAAGTTAACCACGGCGCGCGACCACTCCTGGGAGTAGTTGGTGACCGCGCCGGCCGAGCTATTGGGCACGGTGACCAGCTCGCCGGTGGGTGTGCGCACCTTGGTAGTGCGCAGGGTCAGCATCACCACGGTGCCTTCCACGTCAGTCACGCCATCGAAGCTGACATAGTCGCCCACGCCAAATTGCTTTTCCGAAAGGATGAAGAAACCGGAGAGAAAATCCGCAATGATGGACTGGGCGCCAAAGCCCACGGCGGCCGAGACTATCGTCGCCGGCACCGCCGCACCTACCGCGGGCACACCGAGATTGGTCAGCGCGGCCCAGATGATGAGGAAGTACGCTGCTGCCTGCACGATGTAGACCAGCGCTCCGGTCAGCGCCAGGCGCGCCTTGGTGGCTTCTTCCTCTTCATCGAGGCGGCGCTCCATAATGCGGATGGCCAGCCTGCCGATGCGCGGGATCAAAATGCCTATCAGCAATAGCGCGATAAGCGGTAAGCCATGGTCAACAAAGAGGCTCCACAGCTCGTAGAAGTAATACTTCAGATTCATGCCTCTAGATTAGGGCGAGTGCCTGAAAACTGGGTGCCAGTTGGCTGCCAGCAACCGTGCAAGGCTCACCCCTTCCGGCACGCACCCCCCTATGCCCTGCGCAAACTCCTGCGAGCCTCGCCCGGCTTGGCTACCCTGTGGGGCATGAAGAAATCATTCCTTATCCCCTTCTTTTCCCTTGCTCTCTTTACCACCGGCTGTGGCGGCAGCGATGACACCGCCACCACCATTTCCACGGTGAAGGAGACCGTGACAGAGACCGCCTCTGAGACCAGCACTACCGAAACCAGCACCGAGGAATCAACCACGGAAGAAACCACGACCACAACTCCACAGGAGCGCGAGCCACGCACGCAGACCCCGGAGCCGGCAACGAATAATCAGCAGCAGACCAACACCGCGGGGTATCAGTGCGCGGACGGCACCTGGGTGGAGTTTGCCGGGCTGTGCAAGGAATCCAATAATCAGCCACCGGTCCAGCCGGCGCCGCAGCAACAAGCTCCGCAGCAGGGCCAGGCCAATAGCGGCGGCCCGAGCAAGGATTGCCCAGCCTACCTGTGCGGCTATGGCAACGATGCCAATGGCAACCGGAATAAGACCTCGGGCGAGTCGCAAGCACAGTGGGGCTGCGAGCAGGGCTACATCACGGACCCACAGGTCTGCGGCGCGGTTGGGCGCTAAGCCGTCCCCCGCGAGTCTTCCACGAGCGAGGCCACCGCGCTAAACCACCGTGCCGAGCCCACAGCCCTAGTCGCGGGAGTTGTAGCGCTTCATCAGGCGGTCAATGAGTTCATCAGTAAGCTTGTCATCTTCCAAGATGGTATCCAACAGACGCTGGGATTCCTCGTGGGAGGCCTGCTCTTCCGCCTCGTAGGAGTCACCGCTAAAGTCCACGCCGAAGTCCGTGTCCTCGTTTTCTGGCACCACTACGCTGAGCTGATTCACATCGGATTCGAAGGACTCCATAAACTCACTGGCCTCCGCGGCCGCTTCCTTGCGCCGCTTACCGGAGCGAACCTCCTTTTCAATGCGGCGCTGCAAAGCGGCCTCCATCTGGCGGTGGCGCCAGGACCGCACGCGGTGCGGCTCCAGGCGACGCCCCACTGCACGGCTTTTATTTTCGGCTTTCTTAGCCAACACTTTGACCTGGGCGGCGGTGTGATTAATCGGCGCCCATTCCTGATACGCCGGCACGCGCCAGCCGGCCCAAATGCCCAGCAGCGCCAAGAAGATGGAAACCAACGGCCCGATAATCATGCCCACGGCCATCATGTCATAGTGGTGGCCCACCAAGACGATGATTGCGCAGGCCACGGCCGGGATGACCGTCGGCTGGTTATCGCCAAAGACGCTAGGCTCGCGCCCCATGACGATGTCACGAATCATGGACCCGCCCGTGGCGGTGAACACGCCCATCATGATGCACGGGATAAGCGGCAGACCATAAGTAATGGCCTTCACGGCGCCGGTAGCGGCCCAGAGGCCGGATACGACGGCGTCGCCATGCGCTTGCAGATAATCCCAGGTCTTGCCCTTGAAGTAGACAAAGCGGGCAATGAGCGCACCGGCAAAGGCCAGATAAAGGTACTCCGGCTGGCTCATGGCCGCCACGGTGCCGCGGTTGATGAGCACGTCGCGCACCATGCCGCCGCCCAGGGAAGAAAACATCGCGATGAAGAAAAAGCCGATGATGTCATAGCCGCGCTTGCGCGCCATGGTGCCGCCGATGATTCCCATCAGCAGCACGCCGCTGATATCGGACCAGCGGTAGAGAGATTCAATGAGCGGATCCACTTCAACCATATGGTTATTAGACTTCACCGCCCGCCACCGCGCAATTAACACACCCATATGCGCAGCCAGGCACGAGAAAAGACGCCGGCATTGCTTGCCGACGCCTCCCTCTCACCGTGGGGCCACCGGGGCTCGAACCCGGGACCAACGGATTATGAGTCCGTAGCTCTAACCGACTGAGCTATAGCCCCACGCGGATCACACACCACTTGGGCGAAGATCCGCTCCCAAAAGAGTAGCCAATGCGGGGCTAAAGACCAATTTGCCCAGCGCAGTGCAGCCCCATCCGGTATAAGTAAATTATGCGCCACATCACAGCATCTATCCTTATCGCCGCTGCCCTAACCCTCTCCGCCTGCTCCGCCGATTCGAACGACGCCCCTTCAAACGGCTCCGACGAGAACTCCTCAAGTAGCCAAGACTCCAATGCCAGCTCCAGCAAAGAAGCCAAGGAGGTTATTGGCACCTGGGAGCAAGAGCAAGGCGAAGGTGAACACAAATCCACTTTCACTGCCAGCGTGACCGAAGATGTAATCACCGTGGAGTGGGATTTCGGCCCTAGCAGCGAGGAGCCTCTGTGGGTTGGCACTTTTGATGCTGCCAAGGCTGCCAAGGGCGAGACGGTGACATCCAAGAAAGACGCCGGTGGCATTGACCCTGCATCTGACCTCATGATGCCCGATACCTTGGACGTTAAGATCGAAGATGACCAGCTCAAATTCACCATCGATACGGACGGCTACCCCCTAGACGCCGCGTTGAAGAAGGTTGACGACGAGCCCAAGATCACGAGTGAGCTCCAAAACACCGATTCCACCCGTTCTTTCAAAGACAACGTCCTAGAACTACCCACCGCCACGGTCACGATCACCGGACACCACGTCATCGACCCGGGCTCTACAGGCAACAGGTTTGGCGATAAGCCCATAGTCCTTTTTGACTTCGAGATGACCAATAAGACCGATAAGGACCTAAAACCCTCTGATTTCTCGATTTTCTTCACTGCTATTCAGGACAATAACGAGAACTCTATAAACGAGCTTGAGCCTGGGTTCAGCGAAAGTACGGATCTAGAAAACATGACGGACAGCATCAAAAAGGGCGGAACCGTCAAAGGCTCATCCGCCTTCGAACTCGATGACCTCACCACACCGGTGGAGCTTGTAGCCAAGGATAATTTCGGCGAGACCGAGGTTGGCTCACAAACGTACAAGCTGGAGGAATCCACACCGATGGATCCGGCACCGAAGGACGAAGGCTCCAGCCCAGAGCTGCCGAAGAAAAAAGAAAAAGACACTCATTCCGTCTAGATCCGCGGTGGACGCGGTTACTCAGGCTTAATCCCACTCAACTCGAGGCGGTTCGGGATTAAGTCTATGCAAACGTTACCCCTGCTTTTACCTCCGGTTTCTCCACGGCATAGAATCATCAGTGACATTCACCCCGATGTCACTATTTCTGTGATGGGAGATACATATGGCGACACTAGATTCTTTTTTGGTGCCCGGCGCGGTGGAGCTCCACGGCGCCGCGGATAACTGGAGGCAGGCCATCCGGTTGGCGGGCTCGCTGCTGGAAGAAGCAGGCACGATCACCGCAGACTACACGGACGCGATGGTGCATTCTGTGGAAGAAACGGGCCCCTACATAGTGGTTGCCCCGGGCTTCGCATTCGCGCACGCGCGGCCGTCGGAGGCGGTGAAGGAAACCTCCCTGTCGTGGGTGCGGCTGGATAGGCCAGTGGAATTCGGCCATGACTCTAACGATCCCGTCGACCTGGTCGTAGCGTTTGCCGCACGCAGCGATTCCGAACACCTGCAAGCGATGAAGCAGCTGGCAAAGCTGCTTGCCACCAAGCGTGACGAGCTCAATCGGGCGGAATCCGAAGAGGAACTGCGCGCAATTCTCGCCTCGTCGGCCTCGAGCAAGAAGCAGCCAGCAGCCGAGCCGAAAGCGGCGCCCGCGTCCCAGGAAACAAAGCACACGGCCGCAGATTCTGTCGCGTCCAAGGGAAAGATCCTCACGGTGTGCGGCAACGGCCTAGGAACGTCGTTGTTCCTTAAGAACACGCTAGAGCAGGTCCTCGATGAATGGGGCTGGGGACCGTACCTGAATGTAGAAGCCACGGACACCATCTCCGCCAAGGGTCGTGCGAGCGAGGCAGATTTCCTGCTCACCTCCGGCGAAATCGCAGCAACGCTTGGCGACGTCGGCGTTCCCGTCTACGTCATTCAAGACTTCACCTCTATGTCTGAAATCGATGGGGCTCTGCGCGAGCTCTATGACATCTAAGGAGCATCCTCATGGATTTTCTTCTTGCTATAGCAAACTTCCTCGTCAATGAGATCCTCTCCGTCCCGGCATTCCTCATCGGTATCATCACCTCGGTCGGCTTGGCCGCGATGGGACGCGGCACCGGCAAAACCATTGGCGGCGCCATCAAGGCCACGCTCGGCTTCTTGCTCATTGGTGCCGGCGCCGGTCTCGTTACCGATTCGCTGGAACCGCTCGGCGCCATGATTACGGGCGCTACCGGCGCGCAAGGCGTGGTCCCAACGAATGAGGCCATCGTCGGCATTGCCCAAGACCAGTTCGGCAGCCAGGTCGCCTGGATAATGATCCTCGGCTTTGTGGTCTCCCTGCTCCTCGCCCGCTTCACACCCATGAGTTACGTGTTCCTCACCGGCCACCACGTCCTTTTCATGGCCACGCTTCTCACCATGGTGCTCGCCCCCGCCGGGTACTCGTCTTGGGTCGTCATTGCCTTTGGCGCGGCTCTACTCGGCATCCTCATGGTCTCGCTGCCGGCTATCGCACACCCGTTTACCCGCCGGATTACCGGCGATGACTCCGTTGCCATCGGACATTTCGGCACTGTGGGGTACTTGGCTGCGGGCGGCGTCGGCAAGCTGGTGGGCGGCAAAGGAAAGAAGATGTCGCCCTCTACTGAAGACCTGAAGCTTCCGGAAGGCCTGCGTTTCCTGCGCGATTCTATGGTGGCAACCGCGCTCTCCATGGCGTTGATGTACGTGGTGCTCGCCGTGCTATTCATCGCCCGCGCCGGTTCGGAGGAAGCCTTCACCGCCTTCCCTGATGGCGCCACCAATGTGGGCAATTTCTTGATGCAGTCCGTCACCCAAGGCCTCCAGTTCGGCGTGGCCGTGGCCGTTATCCTCTTTGGCGTGCGCACCATTTTGGGCGAGCTCGTGCCCGCATTCCAGGGCATCGCGGCCAAGGTCGTGCCCGGCGCGATTCCCGCGCTGGATGCGCCCATCGTCTTCCCCTATGCCCAGAATGCAGTCCTCATCGGATTCATTTCTTCCTTTGTTGGCGGCCTGGTGGGCCTAGCCGTGCTTTCCACCTGGCTCAACCCGGCCTTTGGCGTTGCCCTGATTCTGCCGGGCCTCGTGCCGCACTTCTTTACCGGTGGCGCGGCCGGCGTTTACGGCAATGCCACCGGTGGCCGCCGCGGCGCGGCACTCGGCGCCTTTGTCAACGGCCTCATTATTACCTTCCTGCCGGCATTCCTCCTCAGTGTCCTGGGTTCCTTCGGCTCCGCGAATACCACTTTCGGCGACGCCGACTTTGGCTGGCTCGGCCTGCTGCTGGGCTGGTCCATCCACGCCGATGGCGCTCTGGGGCTTTTCTTCATTGCCCTTATCGCGCTGGCCATCTTGGCCTTGGGTTGGGTATGCCAGCGCACGCTTGTCGACGCCCACTGGGACCCCTCCCCTCACCGCCCTGCCCCCACCAGCGCTGCCGACACCGCCTCCGCGGGCGCGACCGCGGCCGCCACTTCTTCTGGCACCGCCAAGAAGTATCCCAAGGTGCTACCGCCTGAGGGCGCGCCGGTTCCACCGGCCCGCATCGAGCAGTAACCCCGCACCACTCCCCAAAGGGCGCTACAGTATCCCCTATGCAGCGCCCTTCCTTATTTCCCGTAGCGTCCATCCTTCTCGCCGCTGGCCTCACCGTAAGCGCCTGCGGCTCCGGCTCCGATTCCGATAGCAACTCCGCGCCGGCGAATGAGCCGGCCTTTTCCACCGCACAGGACAATAACTCCGCCGCGGACGAAGCCGAAGAAGAATCCGGCCCGGAGAAGGACACGAAGCAACCCCGCACCGAAACGGTCACCAAACAGGCCGAACCGGAGCAGCCCGCACCGCCGGCCGGCGGCAACCACAACATCAACGCGGGCCAGATTGGCGGCTACTGCGGGACGTCCTCGTCAGGCGATTCCATCGACGCCGGCGATGCGACCTCCTGCGAATTCGCCGCCGCGGTCTTCGACGCCGCGATGCAGGCTAGCTACACCATGCGATCGAAAGATCCCACGGTAACGGCGGTATACCACGCAGATATCACCGCCAGCAGCCCGGTGACCAAACAGTCCTATAACCTGGATTGCCACATAGGCAGCGACCAGCGGGATCTCACCTGCGAAAAGCCCGGCGATAGAACGGTGAGTGCCTCATTCCAAACCGCGGACAAAAGCGTGTGGACCAAGCGCGTGGCCACTACCAATTAACCGCTAGCCCTCAAAGTCATCCCCAGAAGGCCACGGCAGCTCCACGTCCACGGGCACGCCGGCCAGGATGTCCAGCGATTTCTTGAACTCGGCAAGGTCGAGGCCTACCTCCTTATAGGCCTTGGCCATGGCTTCGGGGATGCATTCGGCGCGGGTGCGGAGGGAGGCGCCGTCGGCAGTCAGGGCAGCGCGGGTGCGGAGGGAGGCGCCGTCGGCAGTCAGGGCAGCGAGGGTGCGACGCTCATCATCGGGGTCGCGCCAGCGCTCCACATAGCCCTGCTTTTCCAGGCGCTTGAGCAGCGGCGTGAGCGTGCCGCTATCTAGGCCCAGGCGGGAGTCGATGAATTTCAGCGGCACCGGCTCGTCCGCCTCCCACAGCACCAACATGACCAGGTACTGCGGATAGGTCAAGCCGAGCTCCGCCAACAGCGGGCGGTAGGAGCGCACCACTGCCCTATTGGCGCGGTAGAGCGCAAAGCACAGCTGACTATCTAGGGCGAGGCGATCTGTGGGCGCGTCATTCATGGCAAAAAGTATAGACGTCAGCAAAACATTGCATCCGATTTAATTGTGTACAATCAAAACCGTTTCGAGCACCTACTGAAAGGAGCAATCATGGACGCCATGTACACCGCCGAGGCCCTCGCCACCGGAGCAGGCCGCAACGGCCACGCCGCCGTTAAGGGCTCGGACCTGGACTTTGCCCTGGCCATCCCCAAGGAGATGGGCGGCAGCGGCGAGGGTGCTAACCCGGAGCAGCTCTTTGCCGCCGGCTATGCCGCGTGCTTCCACTCCGCGCTGCAGGCCGTGGCGCGCAGCCAGAAGGTCGAGCTGGGAGATTCGGCCGTGGGGGCACGAGTGGGCATCGATAAGCAGGGCGAAGGCTTCCAGCTGGCAGTAGAGCTGGAGGTATCCATCCCCGCCCAGGACCGCGCCACTGCGCAGCAGCTTGCCGACGCCGCCCACCAAGTCTGCCCCTACTCCAACGCCACCCGCGGCAATATCGAGGTCACCGTCAGCGTCGTCGAAGACTAGCGTTCTTGCGTACAATCGGCGGACGTACAAAGACCCAATAGAAAAGGAGTCATCATGGACGCCGTTTACACCACCGAAGCACTCTCCACCGGCGCGGGCCGCGACGGCCGCTCTGTAGTCAAGGATTCCGATCTGGACTTCACCATGACCGCCCCGAAGGAGATGGGCGGCAGCGGTGAGGGTGCTAACCCGGAGCAGCTCTTCGCTGCCGGTTACGCCGCTTGCTACCACTCCGCACTGAAGGCAGTGGCCAAGGACAAGGGCGTAGACGTGGAGAACTCCACCGTCGGTGCCCGCGTTTCCCTGGGCAAGAACGACGAGGGCTTCTACCTCGGCGTAGACCTCGAGGTCACCATCCCAGGCGTTGAGGACGACAAGGCACAAGAGCTTGCCGACGCCGCCCACCAGATGTGCCCTTACTCCAAAGCCACCCGCGGCAACATCGAAGTCAACGTTGGTGTTGCACAGGACTAATTCCTAGTCCTCTCCCCCAGCCCACGCCGCGCTACTTTCAGCGCTGCGTGGGTCTTTTTATGCCTTACGCGACCTCTCAGATTGGTCTTCTGCTCTGGAAGACGGCTCGGCGCGGCGGCCAGTCCAGAACTTTATTGATAAAAACGCGCCGTTTCATCAATAAGCCCGCCGTAGGGTGGAGCTAAATTATAAAAAGGCGCGTTTTTAACAAATAGAAGGAACCTCGATGGCACACTCTTATCACTCTTTAAAGTCTATTTTCCATCAGTCTTCACACGGACAATCCTCCGTCGACGAGGCTCACGCTCTTAGGCTGCAGAGTCCGAGTACAATCCGTTGGGACTATCAGGTGCGCGGAAAAGACCTCTTTGTTGTTGTTACCACTCGGCTCCACTCCTTGTGTGAACAGGTATGGCGCCGAGAAGTTATTATTTCCCGGTTATGGTCCCTGTTACCTAAAGCTGCGACGCGCCACTACATTTTTCAACTCTTGATTGAAGAAATTCAATCTTCGAACGAGATTGAAGGCGTTCATTCCACAAAGAAAGAAATCGCGGAAGCTTTATCCAAGGCGGATTCTACTTCCACCAAGCGCTTCGAGGAAATGTCAGCGCTATATTCTTCGCTTACCGGACTCGATGGAAGTGAGGTCAGCTTTCCCACTCAGCTTGAAGATATTCGCGCGCTCTACGATTCTCTCCTCAAAGGAGAAATCGATGCTGAGAATGGTATCGACGGTGAGCTGTTTCGAAATGGCGTTGTCCACATCTTTGGCGGCAGCACCCAATTCACGTCCGAGGCTCACAACGAGCAAGATATTCGAACCAGGCTCCAACAGTTCCTGGCGTGTCAAGCGTCTACTTCAAACGGCCTCATTAATGCCCTAGCAGGGCATTTTATGTTCGAGCACACGCATCCATTTTATGATGGCAATGGCCGTCTCGGCCGGTTTCTCATGGGCTTGAAGCTGCGAGAAATACTTTCTGTACCCACCGCGATGTCTCTTTCTCGAGAGCTCTCGAAAGACCGGCAAAAATACTACAAGTCCTTCACGGTCACCGAAGAGCCTCTCAATCGTGGCGAGGCAACGTTTTTTGTCATTGCGCTCCTAGAGATGTTGAGCTCGGCGCAAGAATCTCTATTAAACTCGCTTGAGCGAAAAAAGTTCGCCCTCGAGAAACTCGAAGGCCGAATTCAAGAACTGCGAAATGGGCCTGGAACTTCCAAAGAGGATCGCCGACTTAATATCCTCTTCATAATGGGACAAGCCGCGCTTTTTGGCCCTCTCTTAGGACTCGATCTCGACACTCTAGCGACCTACTTGGATAAAAGTAAGCAAACCGTCCGTGCCGATACGAAACGTCTAGTTAAGGAAGGGCTCTTGGAAGAGCGGTCACACAAGCCGCTCTCTTTTGCACTCACGGAAGAAGCCCGTGAGTTTCTAGACATTGAATAGCAACACTCGTAGTTAGAGATACTGCCCTTCTTGTCGAGTTCTCAATGCTGATAATGAGAAGGGGGCCAACCTAGCAGTCGTAGTACATCTAATCCTTAACAACTGGTACCCAACACGCCGTGCCCCTTCGCGCTGCTGTGCATTCCACTCCTGTAGTCACCGCTGCGGATCCTTATTGATAAAAACGCGGGTTTTTAGCAATAAGATCCCCAGAGTGGATGGCTATTTTATAAAATCGTCGATTTTTAATAAATAGGGTTTCTCTGTCCATATCTTAGCCCCGCTAATTCTTCCTAGTACTCTCCCCAGCGAGAAACGTGGCTATTCAGGTTCAGGTGGCATAGAGGGCGAGTGCCACGCCGCGCTTCGCGGCGGATTCCCAAGCACAGTGGACGAAATCGGCGGAGCTAGCGTCGCGGAAGAAATACGTTGCCTACAAAGCTAAGGCGCTGCTCTCCTGCGATTTATGACTCGCTAAGGTCAACCACCCTCCGCATCCCCTCCCCTGCCGAACGGTGAAATGCCTCGGGAACTTGGGAGAGGGTGATAGGGCCATCGGTGACAGATTGCCAGTCAATGCGGGAGCCGGCAAGTAAGTCGACGGCCTGCTCAAGGTGATGCGGCTCGTAGTTATACACGCCGGTAACAGTGCGCCAGCCGCGGACAATCCATTCGGGGTAAGTCGATAGCAGGGCTGTCCGCAACGGAACCGGCGAGTACGGCCACGCCATTAATGTCGAGAGGCTTCAAACAGGTGATAACACCTTGGGGCGAGCCGGAGAATTCCAGCGCGACGTCGAAGTTCTCAACAATATCTAAAGCGGGATCGAAGTCACTAAAACCGGAGATGCAGGCACCCAGCTGAGCAGCGTACCTGCGCCGATGAGAGTTGGGATCCGTCGCGGTGACGGCAGCGCCCGCGCGCAAAGCGGCCTCCACCGCAAGGAGACCGAGCATGCCTAAGCCCACGACTAGTTCCCGCTTTTCCTTCAACGAGTCCATGGAGGGACAGGCCGTATCGAGGGCAGCCATAACGGTGGCTCCGGCACAGGAGACGATTGAGGCGGGGACATCGCCAAGCGCGGCCTTCGCCCCTGTTAGGCAACGAACCCGCAGTGCTCCCGCCAAAACACTCTCCATCGGAGCAGACCGAGGCGAGCGCGTAATAGTCAAGAATTCCGATCCAGATTTCACTATGACCAACCAAAGGACGTAAGCAGCTGCAGTGAGGGCTTCTACCTCTGCGTCAATCTCGAGGTCACCAATCCAAGCATTGGGGACGACAAGGCACAAGAGCTTGCCGACGCCGCCCACCAGATGTGCCCTTACTCCAAAGCCACCCGCGGCAACATCGAGGTCAACGTTGGTGTTGCACAGGACTAATCCTGGCGTCTAGCCTCTAGCCCCTCGCTACAGCATTGCTGTGGTGAGGGGTGTCTTTTCACAATTTACTGCCAACCTTGAAATAACGGAGTCTTGAATACAGCCGACACTATCTGCGGGAAATTCAAAATCATTGGGCTTGCTTAGATAAATTAATCCGCACTTTGAGAGAGCGGAAGTATGACTGGTTTCATCATCTTTTACAAACGAAAATCAGGCGAATCCTATATCACGCAATACCCTGACTCTGCTCAAGCTGTGAACTATAGATTCCTCCGTGAAGCTGAAAGCAGCGATCCCGATACAGAGGTCGCCCACAACTCTGCTCCGTCTTTGGCGTCGGTGAAAAATCCAATTCCCGGTACTTCATTGGAGTTGTCCACATCGTCGACGGTTCGGACGGGCTAAATGACCTGTCACCGGCACGGCGAATACTGCCACATGTCGTGCACGGATCCTCTTTACACCCCTACTCGAAAACCCAAAAATCGAATAAATGAACCAGACACCACTGCACATGTCCGCCACAGCTGTCAAAATCGAGTCATGTCTGTTGAAGCTAGGGCCCTCTCACTGCGACGGTTAATGCACAATTCTGCGGCGGTACGACTGCTTGCGGCTGATAACGCGCCGGTAATTTTGGCGCTGATCGCAGAGTACTTCCCCCGCGGTACCCGAGCACGGCCAGCGGCGGAGGTATACGAGTTGATGGTCACTGATTTTGAGGTTATTGCCAACGATTTTGCCATGCCCCGTACGCCCCAGAGTTATTGCACTGACTGGGTAAAAGCAGGATGGTTGGTGAGAAAATCAGGTAAAAGTTCACACGGCGAAACGTTGGAACCAAGCGAAGACGCGCTTTCTGCTCTAGAGGCCATCGAGCGGTGGGAGTCACCGGTATCTGCCGTCACAGCATCACGGGTGGAATCCATTAGCTCGGCCCTGCAACGGTTAGCAAGGGACACGAATAAGGATATCGCCAGTCGCGTTGCCAGTCTCGAGGCAGAACGGAACCGCATTGACCAGGAGATTGAAAAGGCACGTTTAGGACAGTTCGAATCCTTAACCTCAGCAGAGACAGAAGAACGTGTACAAGACGTGCTGAATATGGCAACGGCGGTACCGAGTGATTTCGCCCGAGTGCGCCACGAACTTGAGGCCCTCAATCATCAACTACGCCGGCAGTTATTAGACCCAGAGGGATACCGCGGCGATGTGCTCGAAGAGATCTTCACCGGCGTGGACCATATTGCTGAATCTGAGGCTGGACGCAGTTTCCGCGGATTCTATTCCCTTCTTATGGATAGGGAACGCAGTGCATGGTTGGACCAGTGGATAAAAGAAGTTTTAGAAAGCGATACCGGCCAGGAGCTGGCGCCAGAAATGCGGCAGCACCTGCGAAATCTTTTCCGTGATATGGAAGACACGAGTTTCGATGTCAACCAGACGATGACTGGCTTGGCGCGTAGCTTGCGCAACTACGTTTCCTCAGAGCAATTCGCAGAAGACAGGCGCATGATTGAGCTCCTAAGAGAGGCGCGCGGTATGGCCATTGATGCTGCGCAGAACTCTGAGCTCAAGGCCTTTCACCGAATGGAGACGCCGCTGCAGCGCATCGGTATGTCCATCCACTCCGTTTCACGCATTCGCTTAGCCAACCCAGGTCGAGAGGTAGTAGAGGAATCACCTGAGGCGTTCCAGCCAGGCGAGGAAAACGCAGAAGCATTACTCGAGCTAGTGCGCGAATCAGAGATTGACTTTGAAGAGTTGCACGAGATGATTCGAAAGGCCGTCGATAAGGCGGGCCCGTGCACCATTGGCCAAGTATTGCAGGCCTACCCTGCCACGCAAGGCTTAGCTAGTGTAGTGGGCTTGGTGCACATTGCGGATCAGCACCCCCTGCCTGACTTGAGAAATTCCACGGAGAAGGTCTTTTGGACCGAAGAAAACGGCACAACACGCGCCGCCTTGATTCCCACTATGTATTTCGACCGCACCACCATTGAGGAGCTATCGTGACCGCTGCACTTAATCACCGCGTCGATTCCGAGCATGAACCGCCGCTTTGGAATAGCGATAAAGGGACGCTGACGTATAACTCACGCCGCGCGTTGGTACAGCTGCTAAAAGGACCACTTATTCGAGCACAGAAGGAACCTGTCTTGTGGGCTGCGATTATTTCAGACGAAGAAAACTTGCGGGCTAGACTGCACGAGTTATTTCTCGAGCTCGTTATCGATGAAGCAGAAGGATTCGCCTTCACCCGAATGGTGGAAGAAGAAACGTTAGCTATTCCGCAGGTGCTGCGCACGGATAAGCTCAAGCACATCGACACAGCCATCTTGTTAAACCTGCGCCAAGAACTGGGGCTGGCGCTACCTGGCGAACGTGTAATCGTGGACGTGGAAGACCTGCGAGAGGGAATCGGGTACGTCCGCGCGGTTGATAACCGAGACGAGGCCGGATTCAATAATCGCTTCAATGCAGCAATCAAACGCATCCGCAATGAATATTCACTGTTAAGCGCTACTGAGACTGAAGGCCGGTTTGAGGTTTCACCCGTATTGCGCCAGCTTTTCGATTCCGCCACAGTTACCGCCATCCGGGACGAGTACGCCCGCCTAGCGGAGACAGGAAATGGCCAAGAGGATGATTCCAATGACTAATATTTACCAAGGCCAATACCGGATAAGCCGCATCCAATTAATTAACTGGGGCACATTTCACGGATACTTTTCCATCCCCGTAGCTAGAAAGGGTTTCCTAATTACCGGCGGATCCGGTTCCGGCAAATCTACCTTATTGGATGCAATGTCGGCGGTGTTAGTACCGCAGAAAGATCTGAAATTTAACGCGGCATCGCAACAGGACCTTGGGCGGCATGATGGTCGCAATCTCGTATCCTATGTGCGTGGTGCATGGCGGCAACAGGAAAATACACAGACGGGTGAGATTGCTCCCGAGTACCTGCGAACGGGCGCAACGAATTCAATTGTGGCGCTGACCTACGATAACGGAGCTGGAAAGCAGCATACCCTCATTGCTATTTTCCGCCTCAATGGCGGTGAAAATTCCGTGAGCCAGGTTAAGAAACTCTACGGAGTGGTGCAAGGAGATGAGGACATCGATAAGCTGAGTTCCCTGCTCACGCGGAGCCTAGATACCCGCAAGATTAAAGCTTTATATAAGGGACCAGGGGCATCTTTCACACAGACGTATAGTACGTTCGCAGATCGCTTTCGTAAGCGCCTTGGGATCAAAAGCGAACTAGGCCAGGTGCTCCTGCACCGCACTCAATCCGCTAAGTCCCTATCCAGCCTGGATCAGCTCTTCCGAGGCTACATGCTGGACAAGCCCTCTACTTTCGAGCGAGCCGATGAAGCTGTGGAGCAATTCGAGGATCTCCGCCAAGCTTACCTGCGGGTGGAGGATGTCAAAGCACAGATTGACACACTCGCTCCCCTTCCCCGTCTGCATGCACAGCGAGATGTTGCAGAATCTGCCAAGCACAAGGCCGAGGCCATGAGTGAAGCGCTACCAGCGGTCCGAGCTCGCATGGTGGCAGAGGAATTGGACTATCAAATCAGAGCGCTAAACGCACAATTGGCTGAGGCTCAATCAGATGCCGAGTCTCTCGAGGACGAGGTCAAACACCTCGACGAGACGGAGCGGTTAGCAGCAGTGGCTGTGTCTCAACTTAGTGCCGGCGAGCTCGATGCCCTAAGCGCAAAAATGGAGACTGCTGAAAAAGAAATCGAGCACCGCTCCAAAGAATTCCGGCGCTTGGCCGCTGCCGCCGGCCGGTGGACCGACAATTATGAGTTCAATCCGCATGGCTTTGCGGAACTTCAGGCTAATGCGAAGCTGCGCATCGCGGACTTCGAAGCTGACTATGCCAAGCTCATCAATCAGCAGCAAGAGGCTGGAGTAGCTGCTCGCGACGCCGCGACAACGTTTGCCACTCTGAAAAGCGAACTCGCTTCTTTCGGTTCGCGAAACACCAACATAGATAGAGCATTGGTAGAGCTACGGTCCCAGCTCGCTCACGATACGGGGTACGCCGAGTCAGAACTTCCCTTTGCTGGTGAGCTCATGGATATTAGTCCACAACAGAAGGAATGGGAGCCGGTCCTCCAAAAGCTTCTTCACGGGTTTGCTGCTACCCTGCTGGTTCCGGAAAGCGCACGGAAAGCGATTAATCAATGGGTCAATTCCCGGAGCGTAGGGACCCGGCTCGAATACCGCACCATCCCTGAGTTTGCACCCGCACCAGCAACTGCGCGTAGCCCACAACAACTCATTCACAAGCTGGATTTCCAAGACCACCCTATGGCACCGTGGGTCCGCCATCATATTTCACGCCGATTTAACTATGAATGTGTCAGTTCAGTCGCGGCGCTCGAACAGGTAACTAAGACCCCAGCGGTTACTCGCGATGGCTTAGAAAGCCGCCCTAAGGATAAAGATGGGTCTACCCGCTTTATTAAAGACGACCGCAGGCGTTTTTCCGGCACCAGCTGGTACCGGGTGGGCTCTACCAATGACGCCAAGATTGAGCTGCTGCGCACGCAACTCGATAAAGCAAAAGCCCATGCCAGTGCCACCGCCAAGCTAGTTCAAGACTTAAACCGAAAAATGGATATCCTGCGCACTCAACGTGATAAAGCGAAACTGGTGTTAGAGACTAAGTTTCAGGATATTGATACCGCATCTGCAGAAACTCGCAAACGAGATCTGCAACGGCAATATGATTCTCTTGCCTCGTCACCCGAGGCGAAAGCCCTACATGCCGCGCATAATCGAGCAAAGGATAGGCTAGCTGCAGCCCGTGCCCGCCTTAAGCAATCTCAAAAGCACCTTGGAAGCATTGAGGGCGATCTCCAGCGCTCCACACAGCGTCGCCAGAACATTGGCACCGTACCGACCATCGCTGACGAAGCTATTGCCAAGGAGGTCAAAGAGGCCCTCCACAACGGAAGGCGCAAGCTTTCCATCGATGACATCGATTCCCGGCGCGATGCAGTACAAAACAGCCTGCACGATACATCCCGCGCGGCTGCACGAAACATCGAGGAGATAAATGCCAAGATTGTCTCCGTTCTCCACAAATACTTGTCTCAGTGGCCAGCGGAATCTGCGGATTTACAGCCACAGGCAAACTTTGCCGGTGAGGGCATTGAAAAGTTGAAGTTCCTTCGGGCCGATCGCCTTGCCGATTTCCGTGCTCAGTTCTTGGAACTACTCAACGGAACAACGGTGCAAAATCTGTCTCACCTTGCTTCTTCGTTGCGCCACGCTCGCAGCGATATCGAGCTGCGTATGGAATTTATCAATAAGTCGCTGGAGCGCTCGCCCTTTAATGGCGACCGTATCTTGCGAATTGATGTGAAAGACGCTCGCGGCCAGGTAGTACAGGATTTCCAGCGAGATCTAGATTCCGCGACTTCGCATAGCCTGGCCGAGATCAGCGCAGATGAGCCGGAAGCGGCGTTGCGGCGCTACCATGCTTTGGATAAAATTCTCAGCCGCTTGGGTTCAACCCAACCGGAAGATATTCGTTGGCGCAACCTGGTTCTTGATACCCGAAAACACGTAAGCTTCATCGGCCGCGAATGCTACCCCGATGGAACAACCGCCAATACGTATCAGGATTCTGCTTCCCTCTCTGGTGGCCAGGCACAAAAGTTAGTTTTCTTCTGCCTGGCTGCGGCCCTGCGTTTCCGGCTAGCGGAGCCGGATCAGGATGTTCCCACCTATGGTTCCATCATTTTGGACGAAGCTTTTGACCGCGCAGATCCAGCCTTTACCCGCACGGCAATGTCTGTGTTTGAATCGTTTGGTTTCCACATGATTTTGGCAACGCCATTCAAGCTAATTCAAACATTATCTCCCTACATCGACGGCACCATCGTGGTCAACTACGACGAGCCCATCATTCATGGCCGTCCGCAGGCACGCACAGGCTATTCACTTATCGACGCCGCCTCGTATCCCCAGGAGGACCCCAATGCGGATTCCTGAAGACCTACAGGCACATGCGGCAAAGCACCTGCGCAACCACTTTGCGGAGGCACTATCTTCCCCGGATTCCCTCCGCCTAGACTGGCCGCTACATCCACCGACGGCAGCCACCGCCAAACGCAATTTACCAATGACCCAAGATTTCATCCGCGCCTGGCAACGCTGGCCGTACCAAGAAGAGGTTGTCTATGAGACCCGCAATTGGTCGCGCACTGGGCTGGGCACCAATTCCGTGCCTGTACGCGTGGTAATTGATGGTGCAGAACGCATCGCTTCCGCAGCAGGCATGGCCACAACGTACTCGCATGCGGTTCAAAAAGCCCAGAAGATCGCCTCGATCTTCCCCGAGCACCCTGACTTCGCTCACACCGTTCACCGTGCTTATAAGCAGTGGAAGGACTTAAGCACCTACGACCTGCACTGCTTGGAACCGTGTTTGAACTGGTTACTCACCCATCCCGATTCCGGCGAGTGGGAACGCGCCGTCCCAGTAGAAGGCGTTGATGGCAAGTGGATCGGATCCCACCGGCGCCTGCTGCTAACCCTGCTTTCTCCTTTCGAAATCACGGAACTAGGACTGCGCCGCAGCGACGCCCGTGTTCGCTTGCGCTATCTGAACCACGTCCCAGCAGTATCCGACCTCGAGGTTCCGCTCTCCCAAGCCGCATCCCTCTTCCCCGCCAGGCCGCCGCGAGTGCTCATCGTGGAAAATAAACAAACCTTTCTGGCTTTGCCTGCGCTTTCTGACGTCGCCCCACCCACCATTGCCGTCTTGGGCTCCGGCACCGCAGCGCATCAGCTCCACGCCATCGACTGGCTCCACCAATCCGAAATCACCTACTGGGGTGATCTCGACGCTGCGGGCTTTAGCATCCTCAACGCCGTGCGCGCTCACTTTCCCCACACCACATCTCTGCTCATGGATACTGCTACCGTAACTGCGTTTAGGCACCTCGCTGTCCCTGACCCAGGCGACGGTTCGGCCACGCTTACTCACCTCACCACCGAAGAGCAGGAGGCCTACCGTCTACTCTTTACCGAGGGCAGACTGCGCATTGAGCAAGAGCGAATCCCTTTCACACACGCGAGCGATGCTGTCCACCACAAGCTAAATTGATCTAACTTCCAAAGTTGCGCCCGGGCAACCGAATTGTCAGATGCGAGTTTTTGGTACCGGTGTTCTGGGGACTCGGTACTGTCGTGTTCCGGGTAGTTGGTACCGGGCCGAGGGGTACGTCGGCCCGGGCCGTTAGTCTTAGTCGTCTGGGGTG
>NZ_JAKRDX010000007.1:0-113874 GCF_022347235.1 Corynebacterium tuberculostearicum | reverse complement strand
ACAACTTCGGTCTTGATTTCGAACGAATACTGCTGCTTAGTCGGTTTTTCCACAAGACATAGTCTGCCATGCAGCTTAAACCGACGACAGAGCATACGGGCGGCGTATGTGGAGACACCAAGAGCAGTAGCAGCGGCACGATAGCCCACGCCTTGCTCAAATAGGTCAACCAACTGCTCCCGCTGATGCTCACTCACCAAACTTCGAGCTCTCAATGAAAACTACTCCCCACTAATCGGAAACTGATTTCTCAGTCCAACTAATGGGGAGCAGTTCAGTGGGCATTCGGGGACTATTTGATCGAAATGCGAAAAAGGACGGCGCACTGCGAAAGGAAAGCGCGCCCTGCGCGGCTCGTTTTAGAGGATCTCACCCGGGGTATAGGCCGCGGCCTTGGGGTGCTCGCCTACCAGCGCGTTGATGCGGTTGAGCACCTGGCTGACCTGGGACTCGGCGGCGCCGATGAAGGCGTGCTTATCGGCTAGGGCGGCCTCGAGGTCGGACGCGTCCATGGGCAGGCGGTCATCGGCGGCAAGGCGTTGGACTAGGTCCTGCTCGCCGCCGTTTTCGCGCATATTGAGTGCGACGGCCACGGCGTTTTCCTTGATGACCTCGTGGGCGGTCTCGCGGCCCACGCCGGCGCGCACGGCCGCCATGAGGATGCGGGTGGTGGCCAGGAAGGGCAGGTAGCGCTCCAGTTCGCGGTCGATCATGGCCGGGAAGGCGCCGAACTCGTCGAGGACGGTGAGGAAGGTTTCGAATTGGCCGTCGAGGGCAAAGAAGGCGTCAGGGAGCGCGACGCGGCGGACGACGGAGCAGAAGACATCGCCCTCGTTCCACTGCTGTCCAGCGAGGTCCGCGGCCATGGTGAGGTAGCCGCGGAGGATGACCTGCAGGCCGCCGACGCGCTCGCAGGAACGGGCATTCATCTTGTGCGGCATGGCAGAGGAGCCAACCTGGCCTTCCTTAAAGCCTTCGGTGACGGCCTCGTTGCCGGCCATCAAGCGGATGGTGGTGGCCAGCGAAGACGGGGCAGCGCCGAGCTCCACCAGGGCGGAGATGGCATCGAAGTCGAGGGAGCGCGGGTAGACCTGGCCCACGGAATTGAAGATACGGTGGAAGCCCAGGTAATCCGCGATGGCCGTCTCCAGGGAGGCGAGCTTGTCCTCGGAGCCGCCCATGAGATCGAGCATGTCTTGGGAGGTGCCCATCGGGCCCTTGATGCCGCGCAGCGGGTAGCGCGCGAGGAGATCTTCGACGCGTTCGATGGCCAGCAGCATCTCGTCGCCGGCCGTAGCGAAGCGCTTGCCCAGGGTGGTGGCCTGCGCGGCCACGTTGTGGGAGCGGCCGGCCATAACCAGGGACTGGTACTCGGCGGCGTGGCGGCCGATGCGGGAGACCACTGCGATGGCCTTATCGCGGATGATCTCCAGCGAGGTGTGGATCTGCAGCTGCTCCACGTTCTCGGTGAGATCGCGGCTGGTCATACCCTTGTGAATGTGCTCGTAGCCGGCCAGCGCATTGAATTCTTCGATGCGGGCCTTCACATCGTGGCGGGTGACGCGCTCGCGCTCCGCGATGGACTCGAGGTTCACGTCCTCTACCACGGCCTCGTAGGCATCGATGGCCTTGGCGGGGATATCTACGCCCAGATTCTTCTGGGCGCGCATGACCGCAATCCAGAGCTTGCGCTCCAAGATGATTTTATGCTCCGGGCTCCAGATATTGGACAGCTCTGCGGAGGCATAGCGGGAGGACAGGACGTTGGAAATCTTCTTCTTTTCAGCCACGTGGCTATTATTCCATGCCTGCCCCGCCGCGGGGTGAAGGGTTAGAGAGAAATCTCACCGTCTTCTGCTCGCTTGCCGATGTCCCGGCGCACAAAGCCACCCGCAAACTCGATGTCGTCGACGGTGGCGTAGGCGTCTGCGCGGGCGTCGGCAAGCGTGGCACCCTTGCCCAGCACGCTGAGCACGCGGCCGCCCGCGGTGCGGTAGGCGCCGTCGGTATGCACGGTGCCGGCATGGAGGACGCGCTGCGGATCGTCCAAGGCGGCGCCGGAAATGGCATCGCCCTTGCGCGGGGAAGCCGGGTAGCCCTCGGCCGCCATGACGATGATGACGGCGAAGCCATCCTCCCATTCCAGCGGCGGGAGCTCGGAGAGGGTGCCGGTGGCCGTGGCGTGGAGGGCCTCAGCCAGCGGGGACTTGAGCAGGGAGAGCACTGCCTGGGTCTCCGGATCGCCGAAACGGCAGTTGAACTCGACGACGGCCGGGCCTTCTTCGCCCCAGGCCAGGCCAGCGTAGAGCAGACCGGAATAGGGAGTGCCGCGGCGCGCCATCTCCTTGGCCACAGGGGTGCAGACCTCGTCCACGATGCGCTGCACGCCGTCCTCCGGCAGCCACGGCAGCGGGGTGTAGGCGCCCATGCCACCGGTATTGGGGCCCTCGTCGTTGTCATAGGCGCGCTTGTGGTCCTGGGCTGGGAGCAGCGGGACAACGGTCTCGCCATCGACTAAGCAGAAGAGAGAGACTTCGGGGCCGTCGAGGAAGGATTCCAGCAGCACCGGGTTGCCGGCCGCGAGGACGGCATCGACGTGGGCGCGGGCGGCGGTGCGGTCTGGGGTGACCACGACACCCTTGCCGCCGGCGAGCCCATCGTCTTTGACCACGAACTGCGGGCCGAAGCGGTCGAGGGCGGCTTCAATGTCGTCCTCGGTGGCGCCCGGGCGCAGCTGCTCCGCGCGGGCGGTCTTGACGCCGGCGGACTCCATGACGTCCTTGGCAAAGGCCTTGGATCCCTCGATCTGGGCTGCCTCCTTGCTAGGTCCGAAGACAGCGATGCCGGCCGCGCGCAGGGCATCGGCCACGCCGGCGACGAGGGGAACCTCAGGGCCGATGACAACGAGGTCTGCGGCGATACTCTGGGCGAGCTCCACCATGCGATCAGCGTCATCTACCTGGGAGTAGTCCGGGTGGACGGTAGCGAGGGTGGACATGGCCGCGCTGCCCGGCGCGGCGTGGATTTCGGTGCTCTTAGGGTCGGCGGACAGGCCCTTGACAAGGGCGTGTTCACGGCCGCCCGAACCAATTACGAGAATGCGCATGCCCACCATCATAACCAGCGGGTAGCCTGGCACACATGGCTTCTGTATTTACAAAGATCATTAATGGTGAACTACCCGCTCGCTTTGTCTACCGCGATGAGACCTGCGTGGCTTTCCTCTCCATCGAGCCGCTGCGCTACGGCCACACCTTGGTCGTGCCCATCGAGGAAGTAGATAAGTGGACCGACCTGGATCCACAGACCTGGGCCCACCTCAACGAGGTCGCCCTGGAAATCGGCGGCGCTATCAAGACCGCGTTTGATACCCCGCGCACCGGCTACATCATCGCCGGATTCGATGTCCCGCACACCCATATTCACCTCTTCCCCACCGAGAAGATGGAAGAGTATGACTTTGCCAAGGCCTTCGACGCTGAGAATACCGACGATGCCGCTATGGATGAGGCCGCCGCCCGCATCCGTCAGCACCTCGGCTGCAACGAGGAAGGCTTTCGCGAGGACTAGGTCTCAGAGGGGGCGTCGGCAAGCGCGGGCAGGCGCACCGTAAAGGTGGTGCCACGGCCGAGCTCGGAGTCGACGCTAATGCTGCCATCGTGCTGCTCCACCAGAGAGTGGACGATGGCCAAGCCCAGGCCGGAGCCACCCGTATCGCGGGTGCGCGAGGTATCCGCGCGGTAGAAGCGCTCGAAGATGTGCGCCGCATCTTCCTGGGACATGCCCTTGCCGTCATCGCTGACATCGATCAGCACATCATTGGCCTCGCGGCGCAGGCGCAGCGTCACCGTGGCATCCTCTCCGCCGTGGCGGATGCCGTTGGTCACCAGGTTGAGCAGCACCTGGTGCAGGCGGCTGGCATCGCCATTGACCACCGGGATGGACTTGGCGTCATTGGCCACCTTAATCTCGCGGCCGGGGAAGGCGGCACGCGCGGAAGAGCCCACGGACAGGGCCAGCTCCAGCAGGTCTACGGGGTGCAGGTCTAGGCGCGTACCCTCGGCGCGGGTAAGAGCCAACAGGTCCTCCACCAGCAGGGACATGCGCTTGGACTCATCGTCGATCTTGGAAAAGACCAGATCCACGTCCTTGGTGGCGCCGGAGCGATAGAGCTCGGTATAGCCACGCAGGCTGGTCAGCGGCGTGCGCAGCTCATGCGAGGCATCGCCGACGAAGCGACGCATCTGTTCCTCTTTCTCTTGCGCGCGCACGACGGAGCGCTGCAGCTGCCCCAGCATGATATTGAGTGCGGCGGCCAGCTGGCCCACCTCGGTGTGCAGCGGCCATTTGGGAACACGCTTGTCTAGGTCGCCTGCCGCGATTTCCGACGCCGTCTTTTCCACCACCCGCAGCGGCCGCAACGCCCTGCGGATAAACCAGAACCCCACGGCCGCAATGGCGGCCAGGGCGATGGCGGCAATGGTCACTTGGACCATGGCTAGGCCGTGCAGGATTTCCTTCTCGTGGGTCATGTCCTTAGCGATGACCGTGATGACACCATTGGAGTCCGCGAAGGCGAGCGCGCGCCACTTGGTGTTGTTCTCGATGGAACCCACGGTGGTGGGATACCCACCGAGCGGGATATTTTCCGCATTCGGGGTGGTCGAGGATGGCCCCGAGTAGCGGATGGTGCCATCGGGCAGGTAGTTCAGCACCACGTATTCGGTAGGCGGGCGCTTGGTGTGATCGCCGATGAAAAAGTCATTGCTGATATCGCGCGCCCATGTGGTCGACGCGGCGCGCAGCTCATCATCGACGTTGTTGAAGAGCACGTTGCGCATGATGGAATTCACCGCAAAGGACGAGCCCGTAATGCCGAGCCCGGAGACCACGACGAGGAGAATGACCAGCCACGTCCGCAGCGGCATGGCCTGCGGAATTTGGGAAAACATCCGCCGCTTGGGGGACTTTCCCTCCCCTTCGCCTTGCCCCAGGCCCTCATGCCACATGGACTGCGGGCGCGCCGCCGCCGGTGCAGGCGCCTGGTCCTGGGTCTCCTGTGAATCTTCCATCACTTAAGCACTTTAGGAGCGCGGGGTGCGCAGTACATAACCCACGCCGCGCACGGTGTGGATCAGCTGCGTCTCGCCGGTATCGATCTTGCGGCGCAGGTAGGAGATATAGGACTCGACCACGTTGCCATCGCCGCCGAAATCGTAGTGCCACACGTTGTCCAGAATCTTGGACTTGGACAGCACCACTTCCTTGTTTTGCATGAGGTAGCGCAGGAGGTTGAACTCGGTAGGAGAAAGCTCAATGAGCTCGCCGGCCTTGGTGACCTCATGGGTGTCATCATTGAGCGTTAGATCCGCGTAGCTCATGGTGGCGTCGTTGGTGGATTCTTCCGCCGCGCCGCCGCGGCGCATAATGACGCGCAGGCGGGTGATAACTTCTTCCAGGCTAAATGGCTTCGTCACGTAATCATCCGCACCGATGGTCAGGCCGTGGATGCGCTGGTCCACACCGTCCTTAGCGGTGAGGTAGAGCACCGGGCCGTCCAGGCCTTCTTGGCGCAGCTTGCCCAGCAGCTCGAAGCCATCCATGCCCGGCATCATGACGTCCAGGATGTAAGCATCTGGGTTTACCTCGCGGGCAATGCGCAGCGCCTCGTTGCCGGAATTGGCGCTAAATACCTCGAAGTTCTGGAACTTCAGCGATACGGTGAGCAGCTCCACAATATTGGGTTCGTCATCGACGACAAGAACCTTGGCGAGTTTAGTGTCTTCCATGTTCTCCTCAGACTCCCTTAAAGGTTGTGATTTTCTAACACGTCATCATGGCACGCTTGCTTTCCAGCCTACTGAAGAGTTTCTGCCTGAATCCTGTGAACGTGGATGCTCGGCCTGGTCGGGGCAAAAGAAAACCACGCCCTTCCCCAGGTGAGGAAGGGCGTGGTAGCTAGCGCAGAGCGCTATTTAGAAGTCCTGCGGGCGCGGGATGTTGCGCAGGTTGGACTTTGCCATGGTGATCATCTGGCCAACGCCACCGTCCAGAACGGTGCGAGTGGCAGCCTTGGAGAAGCCCATGAGCTGCTCGATAGTCAGCGTTGGTGGCAGGGAGAGGGCGTTGGGGTCAGTAACGACGTCGATAAGAGCCGGGCCGTTATAAGCCAGCGCCTTCTTGATCTGCTCCGGTGCGTCCTTCGGATCCTCGATGCGGAAGTGCTTGATGCCGGAAGCCTCTGCAATCTTGGCAAAGTTGACGGAATCGTGGTCGGTCTCGTGCTCCGGCAGACCCTGCACCAGCATCTCCAGCTTGACCATGCCCAGGGAAGAGTTGTTGAACACGAACATCTTGATAGGCAGGTTGTGCAGCTTCACGGTGAGCAGCTCACCCATCAGCATGGACAGTCCGCCGTCACCGGAGAAGGTGATGACCTGGCGGCCTGGGTTAGCGGCCTGTGCACCCAGTGCCTGTGGCAGGGCGTTGGCCATGGTGCCGTGGCGGAAGGAGCCGATCTGCTCGCGCTTGCCGTTAGCGGTGATGTAGCGAGCGCCCCACACGTTGCACATGCCGGTATCGACGGTGAAGATGGCGTCCTCATCGGCATTCTTGTCAATGAGGTCAGCAACGTACTCTGGGTGGATCGGGGTGTGCTTGTCCACGTTGGAGGTATAAGCCTCAACGACGTGCTCCAGCTTGCCGTAGTGCTTCTTAAGCATCTTGTCTAGGAAGGAGCGATCCTTCTTCTCATCCACGTGCGGCAGGATGTTCTCGATGGTGGCGGCGACGTCACCGGTGACCGGGTAGGAAATCTTGGTGCGGCGGCCGATGTGGGAGCCGTTGATATCCACCTGTGCCACGTTGGCATCCGGCAGGAAGTCGTTGTACGGGAAGTCGGTACCCAGCAGGATAAGCAGGTCAGCCTCGTGGGTGGCCTCGTGTGCCGCACCGTAGCCCAGCAGGCCGTTCATGCCTACGTCGAACGGGTTCTCGTACTGGATGTACATCTTGCCACCCAGGGCGTGGCCGATGGGAGCCTTGATCTTCTCGGCCAGCTTGAGCACCTGCTCGCGGGCATCCTTGACGCCGGCGCCAACGAAGAGGGTGACGGACTTAGCCTCGTTGATGGCCTGGGTCAGGGCAGCAGCCTCGGCCGGATCCGGGAAGACGACCGGGCGGCCAGCAGAGATCTTGGACTCGACGAAGGAGTCATCCTCAGCGTCCTGCATGGAAACGTCACCCGGGATAACGAGGACGGATACGCCATTGCCGGCCATGCTGGACTGGATGGCGTGGTGCAGGACAACGCCGCCCTGCTCAGCGGAGTTGACCATCTCGCAGTAGCCAGAGCACTCCTGGAAGATTGCCTCTGGGTGGGTCTCCTGGAAGAACTTGGAGCCGATCTGGCGGGATGGGATGTGGGAAGCCAGTGCCAGTACCTTAGCGCCGTTGCGGTGGGCATCGTACAGGCCCTGGATCAGGTGGGTATTGCCCGGGCCGCAGGATGCGGCACATACGGCCAGCTTGCCGGTGGTCAGGGAATCTGCCTCGGCAGCGAAGGCTGCTGCTTCCTCGTTGCGGACGTGAATCCACTCGATGGAGGAGCGACGAACGGCATCCACGATCGGGTTCAGGGAGTCACCGACGAGGCCATAAATGCGCTCGACACCCTGCTTTTCTAGGGTGTCAACTAGCTGTTCTGCATAGTTACGTGCCATTAATTATCATCCTTAACTCTTAATTGGTGCTAATACCACTGTGCTACTTACACCGCAGGAAAGTCCACTATTCTCCTATACACTCACACACTGCGTCCAGCTGTGAGGAAGGCAATACTAACCTATCTTTGACTGTAAACTATAACGACCGTTCGGTACTGTTTACTCTGCTATGAGTATCCACCCGCCCCGCGCACGAAGCCTTACCGCTCCGGCCTCCACGGCCGCACAGCGGTGGTCTTTCTGCGCCGTCATCTCTCTGGGGTTACTCATGGTTGGGCTGGATAATTCCATCCTCTACACCGCATTGCCGCAGCTATCACAGCAATTGCACACCACCGATACCCAGCAACTCTGGATTATCAACGCCTACGCGTTGGTACTCTCCGGTCTCCTTCTCGGTACCGGCACGCTAGGTGATCGCACCGGCCACCGGCGAATGTTCCTCATCGGTCTGGCCATTTTCGGCGGCGCCTCCCTACTCGCCGCCTACTCCCCCAGCGCCTGGGCGCTGGTCCTAAGCCGGGCCTTCCTCGGCTGCGGCGCCGCCATCATGATGCCATCGAGCCTTGCCCTTATCCGCCTTACCTTTCCCGATGAGGTGGAGCGCAACACGGCCATTGGCATTTGGGGTTCCGTCGCCGTCATCGGCGCGGCGGCCGGCCCCACCGTGGGCGGCTTCTTTTTGGAGCACTTCTGGTGGGGCTCGGTCTTCCTACTCAATGTCCCCGTCGTGGCCCTTGCCCTCGCGTTGACCTTGCTCCTAGCTCCGCCAAACGCCCCAAACCCCCTGAAACACTGGGACTTTCCTTCGTCCCTGTATTCCCTTATCACTCTTACCAGCCTGGTATTGGCCATAAAATCCCTGCCACACGCGTGGCCGGTGAGCGTCGCTGCGGCTGCCGTCTTCGTCTGCGGCGCGCTCGCCTTTGCCCACCGCCAGACCCGCTTGTCAGATCCCCTTCTGACCTTCGACATCTTTGACTCCCGCGTCTTCAGCGGCGGGGCCTTAGCGGCCGGCGGTGCCATGTTCGGTATGTCCGGCCTGGAGCTGCTCAGCACCCAAAAGCTGCAGCTTGTCGACGCCCTCTCACCCCTCCACGCCGGCCTTATCATCTCTGCCATGGCGCTATCTGCCATCCCTACCTCCATCCTGGGCGGCGCCACATTGCATCGCCTGGGATTCCTCCCGCTCATAAGCGGCGGATTCTTACTTATGGCCACCGGCATGACCCTGCTGCTCGCAACCCGAGGCGAGACGCTTGCCCTACTCGTTGTCACCCTCGTCCTCACCGGCCTAGGCGCGGGCCTTGCCATGTCCGTATCCTCAACCGCCATCATCAATGCCGCGCCCCTCCACCGCACCGGCATGGCCGCTGGCGTAGAGGCGGTCTCCTATGAATTTGGCACCCTGATTTCCATTGCCCTGACCGGAACCCTCGTGCCCCTACTCATGACCCGCGAACTCCCACCTCACCTCGCAGAACTAGGAACCGACGCGCTGCATCACCCCGCTTCCCACGCGACCGCCGCCAGCGCCTACAATGCCGGGTATCTTTCCACCATCGGCGGCCTAGCTTGCTTCGCCTTACTCCTAGCCGCGATAACCGCCTGGTGCTTCCGCGATAACCCCAAATCAGGAGATCCCCATGCCGCGAATCAACAAAAAGACCGCAGCCCTTGAAGCTGCGCTCGACATCATCGCCGCCGAGGATGTCTCCGGCCTTACCTATGACTCCCTGGCGCAGGCGACCGGCATGTCCAAGTCCGGTCTCATCTACCACTTTCCTACCCGCCACAACCTGCTGGTAGATTGTCACCGTTTTTGCGCTGAGCGCTGGGAAGAAGAGCTCGAGCAACTAGCCGGCGGCCACCCTGCCAGCGAGCTCAGTTTGGCCGAGCGCTCCCGCGCCTTGGTGCTCTCCATGGGCAAAAAGGATCCGCTCGTCAAGCTGCTGATGTGTGTGCACTCCCAGACTCACCCAGATTTTTCTGCCCAATGGGCAGATGTGGATGCACGGTGGATGGTGGATCCCTCCGCCGCCGAGACGGACGAGGATGACTTGCTCATCATGTTGCTTAGTACGGGGCTATGGGTGCACGATCACCTCAACCAGCGCAAGCTCTCCCCCGCTAACCGCCAACGCATGGTTGACCGGCTTTTTGGGCTTATTGATGCCCCCACAAAACACCACGAAGGCTAGGCCCCTCTAGGACCCAGCCTCCTTTTGAGCTGGAGACGAGACTTGAACTCGCAACCTACGCTTAGTTTTTGGTCGTTTTGCCCCGTATCGCTATTTCCAATGGTTCCGGTTAGTGCAGCTTAGGGCGCTAAAACTGGCCATCTAATTTGGCCTATTATCAAATAATCCGATTACTATTTAGACACTTTCTAGTCATTTAGAACGCGTCGGTATAGTTCGGTAGCACGTCAGGGCGTGCAAGATAGGCTTGCTCTGTAACCTTTGTCGAGGAATGACCAAGGTGACGCGACGCCGCCAACATGCCGTACCTCTCTTCGATGCGTGTTGCCACTGTCTTTCTGAAGTCGTGGGGGACAATCTTCATCTCCCCTCGAGCCTTCCTTAAGTCGCCCTCGACGTTGGCAACGGTGCGGAAGGTTCCGTTGCGCGTTGGGAACACAGTGTCGCCCATATATGGGCGATATTCTTTCTCCCACTGTCTGCGCAGCGCATCGACGGCGCATTGCTTCACCGTGATTATGCGCCTCGACGATTCGGTCTTAGGCCAATTCTTTCGCCCGCCTTTGTTATCCACTTGGCCGGTAATGGCAACGGTGCCTTCGTCTAGGTCTATGTCACTCCAGACGAGCCCTAGGACTTCACCGATCCTCATGCCACTACCGCGCAGCACGTCAACGATTTCAAGCAGGGACTCGCCGCGTTTGGTGCCCATCTCGTTGCTGCCACACCATTTTTCGACGGCGTTCCGGTAGTCGTCCATCTCTTTGTCTGTTAGCGCGTTGGGGTCTTTCCGCTTTGTGGCTTTGAGTTTCGTATCGCGCACGGGGTTGCGGTTCATCACGCCCCACCGCACAGCGAGCCCCGCAGCGCTTCCCAGGGCCGCACGTGCTGTCTTAGCCGTGCCAGGGCTCAGAGACTCTAGGAATGCCTGTAGTTTTTGGGTTGACAACTCGTTTAGTCGAATGTCGCCTATCTGCTGGTTGATATGTAGGTCGATGCATTTTTGGTACGTGTTGCGTGAGCTTTCGGAGACGTCGTGTTGCGCGATCCATAGCTCCATGAGTCGGGACAGTCTCGAGGTGGTGCCTAGTTCCTCGTTGTCTTCGCCCTGGAGTCGTTGCGCGCACCGCTCTTCAAGTGCTCGTTTAGCTTTCGTTTCACTAGCCCCGGTTGCGCGCACGCGAACGGTTTTACCGTTCAATAACCTCAGATAGGTTGAAGCCCTGAACTTGTTGTTACTTTCCGACAGTGGCGTTACATGAACTTCCCCATGCGTCCCCAACGGAGTAGCCGGCCTACCGCGTGCCATCTTTTAAGTCCTAACCTCGACGAACAACGCCGCCAGAATTGCGTATTTCGTTATTCAATTCGTTAGCTCGACGTGCGACTTCACCGGCTTGCTCAAGCAGCCATGAGTGATCTGTCTTGCCGTCAAGTTCCTTTAATGCTTCATCAGTCTCATAAAGCCGCTCACGGGCTTCGACTAGGGCGACTAACGGCTCTGGTTTACCGAATATAGGGTCGTCTAAATCTGGGTTGAGAACGAGTCGGCCAGTGAAGAGCCAGTCCGCTCGTAATGCGGTCTCGACGCGGGACGGTAGATAATTCGCCCACCCGTCTGGGTACTTTGGCCACAGTAAGCGGGCGGGGGGCACTTCAAGGGCTGCTGCAATGACGAGAAGCTCGGCAACGTCGAGTCGAGCCCCCCGGCGCCCATATTCGAGGTTGGACAGCACACTTTGTCCGATTGGGTAGCCGAGCTTTTCGGTCTCTTCGGACAGTCGCTTAAGTGACCATTTCGGTGTCTTCGCATTTCGGAGGCGTTTTATTTCCGTTGCTACGGTGTGCGCCATCTCAAGCGCCCATTCTTCGTTTTGTGTCATAGGGACACAATAACACGAGTTTTCTACATGGAGTTGTGCTGTCTTAACGGTCATACTATGTTCGCTTTAGGGGCACATAACGGCCTAAATTTCCGTTAGTTTGTGTTCTCTCAACACACTCAAAGGAGAAGGTATGACTCTTCCAAGTACCCCCACAATCCCGCTGCCCGAAGCTGCCAAGCTTCTCGGCATCGGCAAGTCGACGGCGTACGCCGCAGTCCGCAAGGGAAAGTTTCCCGTTCGCGTGATCCAAATCGGCAACCGCTATGTCGTACCGACGGCCCCGCTTCTCGAGCTTTTCGGACTCGACGAGCTACCAGACCTCGAAGGGAGCGCGGCGTAGTGCCTGACTATCAACAGCTCGAGTCCACCAACCTCTGTGAGTCCCCGGCTCGACCCGCCCACGACAACGACCGGGACAGCGACGCCGAGCGCCGCACCAATGCCCAGTCCCGCAACCGGGACATTTGGCCAAAGCACCCCGGACTCAAGTAACCCCGCCTAATCAAGGAGATCACCCCATGACTATCCCCCATGGTCACTACGACAATCATCTGCCGTTCGACCCGAACGACCCCTACTACGACGAGCTACGCGGGCTCGACCGCTACGACGCCATCGTCGACGCCGAGGGCCGCGACCTCGCCATAAGAGACGAAGAGGAGAACTACTAATGCTTACACCCGCCGAAGCCCGCAACCAGGCCATCAAAGTGATCACTAGTCGACTCGACCGGGAAGACGTCGACGAGCTCGAACTTGACTACATGGCCCATGACCTCGAAGCCGTCATCAACGACTTCGTCTACGGCCAAGTTGACGAATACCTCAAGGAGAACTTCGCATGACCGACTACTCGCCACAAGACTCGCTCGCATACCTCGCAGATAGTGTGCTTGCTTCGCTCGACGCCGCTAACGCAGAGATTCAAGACATCAACGGCACTTGCCCGGAGTTCGACGAGCTGCCCGACAACCTACAGAACGCGATCTACATCCTCGACAGCATTCGCGAAGCAATCCGCAAAGAAGCCATGCACCACAACGTGCACCGCGCCACTCACTACAGCAACGGCTACCCCGTCCGAGTCCACTACAAAGGCACGGCTATCACCGACCCGAGTGGGGTGCGTTACCGCCCGGACACCATCACCACGATGCACCCATCCGGCACCACCGATGCACCCATCCCACCCCAAAACATTGTCGCTTAAGGAGACAACCGCAATGACCCCGAATACGAAGAAAGCCCCCACGAGCGCTACCAACACTCATGAGGGGAACAACGAGACTACTAAGCGCTCGAATACCTCTAAGGCTACCGCACGGCGCACGCTGGTTCATCTCATCGTCAATCAGCAGGAACTACGAAGGGGAGAAACCACAGTCGTCCACTGCTTGTGTGGATACACCTTCCATAAGAAGTGGGCAGAACGCCCGAATTTTGAAGGCGTACGCACCAGCAAAGTGACCGGCAAAGTCCACCGTGATGAATGGTGCAAAGCGTGCTTGGACATGAAAGCACTCGACTTCGCTCTCTCCGAGGAGGCTGTCGCGTAATGAATGACCTTCTCGACCAGGCCGACGCGCTCCTCGTTGCTGACTCCGAAGACTTACTCCAACACCTCGACCTCGTGGAAGGAGCGATTCATGCCTGACAGAGAAATCACCACCGGCGACACTTTGGGCAAGGTCATCGCACCGCGCTGCGAAGAAGTGCTCAATCCAATTCGACAAGCCTACGAAGAGGAGCGCGAAGCACTCGTTAATGAACACAGAACTAAGGAACTCGCGGTGTTTGACGCGCTGGAGGAGTTGCGAAGCATCGAGAGTACCTGTTCTGACGAGCACGCAACCAGCAACATTCGCGAAGTGATTGCCGACCTCGAAGAGGTCTTCTAGCTCCAGGACGGCAATGCCGTTTAGCCCGACTGGCAGGCACCCGGTTTCGAGCACCGGGCGGGCACGAGGGCACAACCAATGAAGTGCCCTTAACGCAGGTAAAGAGCGGAAACAACTTCATACCAACCGAATAGCCATAGACGATCAGTCCGCACACAAAGCGGAACCCCGCCGAGTGAGCACCTCGACGGGGTCAACGGGGAAGAAGGTTTCCTTAATGCCAGGATACAACACCGACCGAACATCATTCGAGCGTGTTCTCAACGCCGTCGAAGACGCCGGCCTTCACGTCACGTACCGGAGTGACACGCAAATTAGTTTCCAGACGCCCGGCCATAGCGACACCGACCGTGGCACCTCCGTCACCTACAACGGCAAGCAAACACTCATCTACTGCCACAACGGAGACACCGACGACGTCCTCGACGCCCTGGGACTCACCGTCCGCGACCTCTTCGACGAAGAGACCGGGGCACGCTACGACTACGGCGACGGTCGCATCGTATGCCGCGACCCCGCCAAGATATTCAAGCAACTAGGCAACACCAAGGGCACCAACCTTTACGGACTTGAAACACTCAAGAATGAGGGCGTCGTCTACGTCGTCGAAGGGGAGAAAGACGCCGACACCGCCGCGCATGTCTGGCACGCCGCCGCCGTGACACAGGCCCAGGGCGCCAGCACAGGCCCGGAACGCGCCAACTGGGAACCACTGGCAGACCGTGACGTCATCATCATCGCTGACAACGACGCCCCCGGCCGCAAACGCGCCGACAAAGTCTTCACCTACCTGACCGGCATGTCACCGCGCCCGAAGTCGATCATCATCAAGGCCGCGAAAGAAGGCAAGGACTTATCCGACCACATCGCAGCCGGCCACCCGGCCGACGAGCTCGTCGACCAGGGCGCCAAAATTACCCGTCGTCGCGTGAAGCTCACCCCGGCAACGAGCATCAAGACCGAAACCATCGACTGGGTTATCGACCAGTGGATCCCCACCGGAATGCTCACACTACTCGCCGGTCGTGAAGGCATCGGCAAGTCGACCATCGCGTGCGACTGGGTTTCCCAGTTGAGCAAGAAAGGCGTGAAGTGCGCCTACCTCAATTCTGAAGACTCCCGTTCCTACACCGTGAAACCACGCTTGCAGGCTGCTGGTGCGAACCTCGGCAACGTGTTCTTTATCGACGTCGAAACCGAAACCGGCAACGAAGGACATCTGAAACTACCGCAGGACACCAACCTTCTCTTCGACGAGCTCAACGACCAGGGCGTGAAGTTCGTTGTCCTCGACGCGGCGAAATCATCGATGGATCCGAAACTCGATGGTTACAAGGACGACCACGTCCGCCAATTCCTCGAGCCCCTAGCCGCTGCCGCAGACCGCTATGGCATCACCGTCGTCGGTCTCGCACACTTCGGCAAGGCCGAGGGGAAAGACACCGGCAAGTTACTTCTAGGTTCCATTGCGTGGTCTCAAATTGCTCGCAGCGTGTTGTCTGCCGCAATGGATGACGACGGCAGGCTCATCGTCTCGAACACGAAGGCAAACCTCGCACGCGGCATCGTCTCTCGAGAAGCGCACCTTGTTTCACGCCCCGTCAAACTTAGCGACGGCACACTCACCGAACTAGGTGCCATCGAGTGGGGAGAGTTCACCGACACCGTCGCGACCGAGCTACTCGACCGTCAAAACGAAGACACGAGTGGACGCGGCGAAATTGCAGCCGTCGTTCTCGACTACCTCGAATCTGAGGGAGGAAGTGCGCCGGCAAAGGAAGTTCTCAAAGCAACGCGCGCCGCAGGGCTCGACGATAACGCCGTGAAAAAGCCCGCAGCAGGATCGGAGTGGAGACCAAAAAGGCCGGCATGAGTGGGGGCTGGGTATGGGCTATCAAGACCGGTAATCCGTTCTCGAAGGTTCCCGAAGATTCCGAAGGTTCCCGCGCACAGATACGGGAATCTTCGGAATCTTCGAGGGAATCTTCGGAAAAGAAACCTCGGATAGAGATGCGTGAAGAATACGAAGGAGCACAACAAACCTTCCAATTGGATCACCCCCCAGGAAAGTGATCCAACTGAACGATTTTCACGCCTAGAACCTCGACCAGGACACGTGACCAACGAGACCCGCGCCGCCGTCCTCGACGTCCTCTACGACCAATTCGGACAATCCCCGGCGGTCGTTAAAAGCTCACTTACTCAAGGCCAGCTCGCCGAAATTGGCGACCTCGACAACTACCTCAACACCCTCGTCGACGACGGGCTCATAGCCCGCGACAACAAAGGACGCTACCTCAAACTCAAGGAGACAGCATGAAAAACCCTCGCCCGTTCCGCCGTGTACGACTCTCATCCCTCGATAGCAACCGCGAATCTCTCGCTGTGCGTATGCGCCGCGACGCCCAGCACCCCGGCCGCATCTTCATCGAATTCCCCAAGTGCGCACTCATGACCGAACAACAAGCCATCAAGTTAGCGAACGCAATTGCGGATACCATCGAAGCATGCTAACCAAACCGTGCCTAGACGTGAACACATTCACGCTGCTAAACTCCGTGTTATAGGGCGTCGTCCCTATTCCCTGACCCCTAAGAAAAAGGAAAGAAAATGGCAAACATTTTCCCCATGCATGACAACGGAGACCCCTACACCTCCGAAGAACTTGCACAGGCCCGCGAAACCATGGGCCGCAAACTACTTACCACCGCAATGGACATCGACGTCTACCGCGCCAAGGCCCGCCAGGCCCAGCGCGAACGCGACAACCTAATTCGCGGATACATCGAGGTCTATGGCGGCACCATCGCCGAAGCCGCACGACTCGCGCAGCTCGACCGCAGCGCCATCTCGAAGATCCTCCACCCGAAGGCAGGTAAGTAAATGAGCACCAACTTCTACCCGCACGACTACAACGGCATCTTCGACAACGTCCCCGAAGTAACCTTCGACCAGTTCCTCCGCGTCGACGACGGAGAAATCATCTCGGCCGAAATCGCGCAGCGCTCCGAAGACGCCCTCATTCGTAACGTCTTCCGTGAATCCCAGCAGACTATTCCCGGCGCCCTGTTCTACAACCAGCTCACCCAGGATCAACTCGACTCCATCGGCCAGGCCGCAGAACGCAAACCAGGCGAAGAGTTTGCTCTCGTCTTCACCCCGGAGCGTGACCTCAAGTCCGAGGAAGTCCACCAGTTCGGCGCGAAGAGTGAAGTCACCAACGAACAAATCAAGCGCAACGACAAGGACGCACTGAATCGACTTCTCGACTTCCTCACGCTCACAATCGTTCGTAAGCTCGACGACTACGTCCTCGACATCTTCACGAAGGCCGACGCCGCAGGACTCACCCCGAAGAGCGCCGTGCCCGTCCTCGACGGCACCACGAGCCGCGACACCGCACCATCGGCAACGTCACTAGGACACCTCATCGAGCACATTGCACTAGGCCAGGAAGGCAACCTCGCCCTCAACTACAACATGCTGATCATGCGCCCCACCGACGCGGCCAAGCTCCGTGTCGAAGAGCGCGTGACCGGACTGTCTCTACTCGACGACTTCGGAGTTGAACTTCGCACGTCCCGTTCCCTCACCGAGAAATCCGCCTACCTCATTGACACGAACCGCGCAGGCGAAGTGCTGTGGGAAGACCCACTCACTACCGAAGTCATCGACGAGAAGCTCCGCCACGTACAGGTCGTGCAAGCATGGGCCACCCCGGCTGCAGCTATCACGACTCCCAGCGCCATCAACAAGATCACCTTCAACATGCCCCGAGGAGCGTAAACCATGTCCTACAAGAACCGAACCTATGACCGTTTCGCCCCCGCCGACGACATGACTGTCCATGCCGCCGCAGCCGTCAAGGGCCGGCACTTCGTCACCTTCACCGGAGAAGAGACCAATGGCCACGCCCAGGTCGTGCCCGCCACCGCAGGCACCTACCCCGCAGGCGTTGCAGCCTACGACGCCGCCAAGGACAACCTCGTCGGTCTCAAGCGTGGCAACCGTGTAATCACCGTCGCCACCGCCGAGAAGCTCGCCGCAGGCACCACGGTTGAAGTCGGCACTGACGGCATCGCCATCGCACACAGCGCCGGCGTTGCAGTCGGCACCGTCTATGCCGCAGGCGACGTTGAAGGCACTGTCCTCGTTGCCCTCAACGTCTAAGAAGGTGCAACGATGGCCAAGGTTAAAGTCACTGTCTCTCGAGGTTGGTTGAAGCGACATAACGCGGCCAAGGCACGTAAGCGGCCAGCCGCGTCGCGCAATAAGACCAATGAGACGAAGGAACTACTCGCGAAGTTCAATGCCGCTCGTGACGCGCTCTACGCTTCGGACGACATGCCGCAACTCGCGACCGTAAGCGCCGCGCAGCTGATCGCCCTGTCAACTAGGCGTGAGCAGCGTAAACAGGTATAATCGAGGGTGCCCGAAAGGGCACTGATACTGATGCTCCCGCAGCATCCCCTTCCCAGTAGTGGGTAGTGGGTCACGACGTCCGTCACAATGTCGTGGCCCACTTTCTTCGTTTTCGTAAAACATGACCAAACCGGCGTTAGAACAGTCACCGAAGCCTGTTACCTCCTCGTGCAGGAAAACCAGCGCCTAGCGTGTTACCGGGCCCGCAGGCGCGCATATAGGCACCATTACGACACCGTCGTTTTCGTGTGGAAGAAAGACCGGGCGCCCGAATTCATAGACCGGCACGCCCTCGGGCCCCTACCTTCATGACGCTGGGCACGGCCTTCTCTCTCCGAAGTCGTTTCCAAATTCAACGGGCGGCGCCAGGACGGGGTGGCCAGATTCTTAGGCGGGTATCCCTTCGGACTCCCCACCCTCAAGTCACCGAGTACGAAGATTTTTTACACGCGGCCAAAAAGTTTCGGCACGCTGGGCAAACGACCGCGTTTTCCCTGTTCAATTTTCGCATCTAAGGCGACGAACTTTCACGCGTGTATGCCAGTACCCTTCAACCGCTTAAACGGGTGCGCATAATCGCAGGTCGCGAACGGTAACGCCAAGACGCGAGTAGAGATGTTTATGGATCATTAGGTGAAGCAGCATCGGCCTTATTCGCGAGCAAATGCATGGGGGCCCCTGGGGCTAGACTCCTTTTAAAACTACGAGAGTTGCGCTATGATTTTGTTCGAAGGGTCTTTAGGAACCTGCCAGAGAATCGCCAGCGGTGCTGCCACCGCCCTCTTTTAGTAGATCGGCCTCTGGGGGTTCCTAGAGACCCTTTTTACAGTTCACGCATGCCACGCCAGGAGAATACGAAATGGCATCGTAATTGGGCATAGGAAACATCCCCAACGGAATTGCGCAACCTTCACTCCCTTTTCTTACCTGGTGCCAGATCGTTTGAAGAAATTCCGGAAAATACATCACTTCCCCCCAACTGGTTTTACTAGGCCAGGTTGCAGACTTTAAGAACCCGCAGTAAATGTCTGCTGCCTCACTGCCTAGATATTTATCGGCCGACACCCAGACAATTTTTTTAATAAGATTCCATTGAACTTTTTCGCCCTTTTTTGCACGGAGAGGCCCTTTAAAATATTCGCTTGTCTTATTGTGGTCATGTCCTCGTACATGTCCGAATTTGATACTTACTTCCCGGCTTCCGCCGGGCCAATAAGTGGCAGCCCAGACAATCGACTTCAGCATTTTTCCTGCTACGTAGTTATAGAACCTTTCACGGTCCTCAGCGTAACTGTCCTCTTTCAGGAGTCGTTTGTCTGCGTAAACATAGAGAACTTGAACACCTTCAAGCTGTGCAAGAACTTCAGCCGCATGCCGTCGCCGTTCGTAGGTTTTTAGGTATGCTTTCCAAGACATAACCTTGTCAGCTGGAACGTTGAAGTCACGATGTAACTGTTTGACCACGTCATTTAATCGCTCACGGGGGAATCCATCTTCAACCAACACCGCCGACATGCCGAAGACTAAGCTCGATCCCCCCTTAAGCAATCCCCTGTCGCCAGTCTCATCAACATAAGCGTGAATCATTTTCCGCGACAACTGGCGCCACCACCCGATTGAGTCCTAAATAAAAATAGCCATTTTTTAGACGACTGAGCAAAACTAGCCAAATCGCCCACTTAAGTTACCCGTTCCTAGCAGCAGGTTTTGAGCTGGAGACGAGACTTGAACTCGCAACCTACGCATTACAAGTGCGTTGCGCTACCAATTGCGCCACTCCAGCACCGCGGGAGAAATCCCGCTCGTTGCATAGTACCCGAGCACCAACGCTAAAGGGAAAGCCGGTCCCCCATCTATGCATTCGCAAGGTGCAGGGACTAAAGTTCAGGCAGAATCTATCCCACATTCCCAGCGCTTTTTCGAGGGTTATTTCCGTGTCATTTTTGTCCGCTATGCGGGAGCGCCTGCGCGCTTCCTCGGGCCAAGTAGCCATCATCGACGCGGCTAAAGCCGCACCGCCGCCATCGCCACTCGCCCCGGTCGATCTCCATGACGCCGCTCAAGTCACCGGCGTCATGGAGATCGCCGCCCGCATTGGTGAAATCCTCATCGGCGCCGGTACGGCTAACTCGGATGCCCGCGCCCAGGTGCACCTGGCGGCATCCTCCTATGGCTTGCACTACTGCCACGTGGACATCTTGATGAATACCATCACCATCCACACCACCATCGGCACCGGCGAGCAGCGCCAAAACCTGCACGTCTTCCGTGTGGTGCCGAGCATTGGCGTGGATTTTTCCAAGCTCTCGGCCGTCGATAAGCTCATTCGCTCTATCCACTCCGGCCAGATGCCACCGGCCATGGCGGAGCAGCGCCTCGACGAGATTGACCGCATGCCCGCGCCTTATAAGCCGGCCACGGTCATGCTCGGCTGGGGCGCGATGGGTGGCCTGATTTCCATGATGCTCGGCGGAGACCTGCTCGTCGGCGTGGTGGCCTTTGTGGTTTCCGCCTTCATCATGGGATTGAACGCTTGGTTGGCCAACTATCGCTTGCCGCCCTTCTATCAGAATGTGGTCGGCGGCTTCTTCGCTGTCTTCCCGGCCGCCATCTTGTACAACGTGGCGGCCTCGTTCGGCATTAATTTCTCGCCGGCACAGATCATCGCCTCCGGCATCATCGTGCTGGTAGCGGGTCTAACCTTGGTGCAATCGCTGGTCGACGGCATCACGCGCGCCCCCGTAACCTCCTCCGCCCGCTTCTTTGAGGCGCTGCTATCTACCGGCGCCATCATCGCTGGCGTGGGCGTGGGCATCCAGCTGGCTGATTCGCTGGGCTTTAACCTGCCGCCGCTGGCCACGCTGGCCCCGCCGGTCTACCACGAGATTCCGCTGCTGGTGGTGCTCGGTGGCACCGGCTCCGCCGCCTTTGCGCTAGCCTGCGGGGCTGCCTGGATCGAGATCACCATGTCGGGGCTTACCGCCGCGGCCGGCATGATCTTCTATTACTTCGTGGTGGTGCCGTTTGGCATCGGCCCGGTGATTGCCTCGGGCCTGTCCGCTGTGGTCGTCGGCCTGGCCGGCGGCTTGATGTCGCGCCGTTGGGGCATCCCGCCGCTTATCACCATGATCGTGGGCTATACGCCGATGCTCCCCGGCCTCATGCTCTACCGCGGCATGTACGCCTCGCTCAATGAGCAGATGATTACCGGCTTTACCAACATGGCAATGGCGCTAGCCATTTCCGGCGCGCTGGCCGCCGGAGTGGTGTTAGGCGAGCGCGTGGCCCGCCGCCTGCGCCGCCCGCAGTACTTCCGCCCCTACTCCGCTTTCAAGCGCATCGGCCGCTTCTCCTTCCACAAGGCCACGCACTTGGCCCGCAAGGCCCCGCGAATCCCGCGTGTGCCGATGTCCCCATTTGCCCCGCGCGTCAATCGCCCGGAGTTACCACCCAAGCTCGGGCCGAAGCCGCCGCAGCAGCACCCGCGCCACGAGGCCCAAAACCACGGGCCGCATACCCGCTCCGCCGCGGACCTGTGGCCGGAGGATTCTCAGTGGCCGGCGCAGCCGCAGCAGCACGAGAAGACCACCTATACCGTGCCGGGCACCGAAACGTTTCGTGCCCAGAAACCGGAGTAGCCGGGCACCGAATCCGGACCCGAGCGGCCCTAAACGCCGCCGGTAGCGTACAATATTTGCTCTGATAGCTTTTCTTGCAAGCGCTTAAGTAGTTTCCACAACGTTCAGGAGGACACGTCGTGCCACCCAAGGTCCAAGACACCCACCCACAGGCTGACCAGAATCACGCCCTTGAGGAGGAGACCTCCCGCGCAGCCCGCCGCATCGTGGCCACCTACGCCCAGGACTTCCTCGACGGCGTGACCCTGATGTCCATGCTGGGCGTGGAGCCCAAGGGCTTGGTACACAAGAAGGTTCTGGCGGAGCAGGCCGATGCCGCCACGAAGAAGTCGACCAAGAAATCCAGCAAGAAGTCCACGAAGAAGTCGACCAAAAAGTCCACCAAGAAATCGACAAAGAAGTCGACCAAGAAGGCCACGAAGAAAGCGACGAAGAAGGCCTCTAAGAAGGCAACAAAGAAGTCTGCTAAGAAGTCTTAAGTTATTCTTGCACCATGAGTGAGCATGGCAATGACTTCGTGGTGGTGGCCAACCGCCTGCCGGTTGATCTAGAAACCCGGCCCGATGGCAGCCATACGTGGACACCCTCGCCAGGCGGGCTGGTCACCGCCTTGTCCCCGGTCCTAGAGTCCCATCAGGGCTGCTGGGTAGGGTGGCCCGGCGTGGCCGATGCCGCGCCCGAGCCCTTCCGCACCGATACCGGCGTGCTGCTGCACCCAGTCAAGCTCACCGAGTCCGATTTCGAGGGCTTTTATGAGGGTTTTTCTAATGCCACCTTGTGGCCGCTCTACCACGATCTCATCGTCACCCCTACCTATGACCGCGATTGGTGGCACGCCTATCGCGAGGTCAACCTGCGTTTTGCAGACGAGGTAGCCGAGGTCGCCGCCGAAGGCGCCACCGTGTGGGTACAGGACTACCAGCTGCAGCTTTTGCCTGGCATCCTGCGCCAGAAGCGCCCGGATCTCACCATCGGATTTTTCCTGCACATCCCCTTCCCTTCCGCCGATCTCTTCCGCCAGCTGCCCTGGCGCGAGGAGCTCGTGCGCGGGCTGCTTGGCGCGGATCTCATCGGCTTCCACCTGGAGGCCAATGCCCGCAACTTCTTGGAGCTTGCCCGCCGCCAGGGCCTCGACGTACAAGGCGAGGCCAGCACCCGCGAGGTCACCGCGCATATTCGCCTGCCGCAGGGGCGCACCATCGGCGTGGGCGCCTTCCCCATTTCCATCGCCGCGAAGGACTTTGCCGCATTCACTGGGGAGGAGAAGGGGGACGTCGCCAAGCTGCGCGAAGAGCTGGGCTCGCCCAGGCGCATTATCTTGGGCGTGGATCGCCTCGATTACACCAAAGGCATCCTGCAGCGGCTGACCGCCTTTGAGGAGCTGCTGGACACCGGCGCGCTCGACCCGGAGGAGGTGACGCTGGTGCAGCTCGCCACGCCGTCGCGCGAGCGCCTCGACCATTACAAGGCCACCCGCTCCAAGGTGGAAGAAGCCGTTGGCCGCATCAACGGGCGCTTCGCCCGCGTAGGTCACCCGGTGGTGCACTACCAGCACCGCGGCGTGGCCAAGAGTCTCCTGCGCTGCTACTACCGCATGGCCGATGTCATGCTGGTGACCCCCTTCAAGGACGGCATGAACCTGGTAGCCAAGGAATACGTGGCCTGCCACGACGATGGCTCGGGCGCGCTGGTGCTCTCCGAGTTCGCCGGCGCGGCCGATGAGCTCAACCAGGCCTACCTGTGCAATCCCTTCGATATCGAGTCCGTCAAGGCCGCCTTGCTCAATGCGCTCAAGGCGCTTGACGACGCCCCCTCCACCATGACCCAGCGCATGCTCACCATGCACCAGCAGGTCACCGAGCACGACGTGCAGCTATGGTCCCAGTCCTTCCTGGGCTGCCTGCGCCAAGCAGAAGAACAGGGGGCGGGCGCATGATGTCTCGCTTTCCCCGCCTGGCCGCAGTGCCCATTGCCGCGACCTGCGCCGCCGCGCTACTGGCCGGCTGCGGCTCCGGCGACGAGGAACCCCAAGCCCCTGGCGATGAGCAGATCTTGGATAAGCAGTGGCAGGTAGTCTCCATCAACACCACCCCGGATGCCGCCTCCACCATCCCGGAATCCATCCCGCAGGCACCCACGTTGAGCTTTGGTCAATCCACGATGGTGGGCACCACCGGGTGCGCCCAAATGGTGGGCAAGGTGACCTATTCCACCGATGATGAGCGCCAAAACATCCGCGAAGGCAACCGCCTCCACTTCGATGAGGTGGAGTTTGACGAGACCGCCGAAGATTGCCACGGCGCGTCCGTGTGGGCCGATAACCTACTGCGCAACCTGATTTCAGCGGACCACGATTTCCACTACACCGTCAATTCCAATAACCAACTGGTCTTGGAACTGGTCACCGATGAAGTGGACTCGCCGTCTATCAAGTTGGTTTCCCTCGGCGGTTAGTTGCGTAGGCTATAAGCCATGACGCTTTCAACTGCCATCAAGGCCCTTGCCGCCGCCGAGCACCTCGCGGTGGTCTCGGATTTCGACGGCACGCTCTCCCCCTTCGCCACGGCTATCTATGAGGTCGAAATGAACCAGGAATCACTGAGCGCCCTGGATAAACTGGCCCACCTGCCGAATACCACCGCGGCCGTTCTCTCCGGCCGCCACCTCGAAGGCCTCAAGCGCGTGTGCCCACTGCGCGAGCCCGTTGTCTTCGGCGGCTCCCACGGCGCCGAATCCTCGTGGGAGGAGACAGATCTGACCCCCGCGATGCGCGATCACCTCGCCACCAAGGAAGCCGAGATTCGCGAGATCATGGAGCGCTTCCCCGGCGCGGATATCGAGGTCAAGCCCTTCCAGCGCGTGTTGCACCTGCGCGCGCTCGAGGATTCCGATCCAGAGGCTGCCGCCCAAGCTTATGAGGCCGGCCTCGCGCTCGATCCGGGCGGCTTCCCGCGCACGGCCGGCAAGTCCGTGGTGGAGTTTTCCGCCACCCAGGCCACCAAGGGCACGTGGATTGAAAACCTGCGCGAGCGCACCGGAGCCACCGCCGTGGTTTTCTTAGGCGATGATGTCACCGATGAGGACGGTTTCCGCGCCCTGCACCAGCCGCCAGACGTCGGCGTCAAGGTCGGCGAGGGCGATACGGCGGCCGTAGTGCAGCTTGCCGACGTCGACGCCGTCGCCCACTTCCTCACCGAACTCGCCGCCGCCCGCGCGGCCCATGTCGGCCGCCCCGACGCCGGCGGCGCAGCCTAGTGCGGCGCAGACTAGCACAGCGCTGTGGAGTACAGCGCTCCTAACGCGGCGGCGCCACCGTCCGCCCGGCCGCAAAGCTGGTCTGCAGCACGCGCCGTAGCACCGCAGCTTCGCCCGCGTCCGAACCCTCTGCGCCGGCGATGAGCTTGGCGAGCATATGGCCGGCGGCCGCGCCCTTGGCCTTATTGGGCTGGACGATCGTCGTCAAGCCAAGGCGCTGCGCCGCATCAATGCCGTCGAAGCCGGTAACGGACAGCTCACCGGGAACGTCGATGCCCCGCTCGCGCGCATAGGTCATCACGCCCAAGGCCATGGAGTCGGTGGTGCACAGGACGGCGGTGAGGTCAGGGTGGGCGTCGAGAAGCAACTGCGCGGCCGCCCGCGTGGTCTGCGCATCGTTGATGTGCTGGGTAACCACGGGCACGGTCTCGGGCGCGATGCCCGCCTGCGCAAAGACGTCCATGGCACCCATGACCCGGGCGCGCTGCACGTGCATATCGGCGCCCTGCAGCTCACCCCACGAAATGGGGCCATCGTGGCGCTCGCGCTTGAGGCGAATCGCCAATACGCCAATCTTGCGGTGGCCGGCCTCCACCAGCGCGCGGGCGGCCGGGGCAATCGCCGCGCGGTCATCGATGCCCACGAACGGCAGGCCCGAATCCGTCGGCTGATCGCAGACCACCACCGGCAGCCCGCGGCCGCGCGCCGCCTCGAGGTAGGCATCCCCGGCCGCGACGGAGTAGACCACAAAGCCATCCACTGCGGCCGAGCCCACCAGGCTCGCCGCCTCCGCCTCGCCCTCCGGACCGGCCGGGATGAGGGTGAGCGTAGTCTGCGCGCCGGCCGAGGCTTCTGCCATGCCGGCCAGGAAATCCACCGAGGCCATGTCCTCGAAGGCGTAGGACAGGTGCTCGGTCAGCAGCACGCCCACCGAGCCCGCGCGGCGGGTGCGCAGGCTGCGGGCCGTGGGGTCCGGCCCTGGATACCCCCGCGCCTTCGCCGCCGCCAGGATGCGCTCGCGCGTTGCGGCCGAAAGCTGATCCGGCCGGCTATAGGCATTGGATACCGTCGTGCGCGAAACACCCAGCTCGGCGGCCAGCGAGGCCAGCGTTTTGCGGGTGGGGCTGCGTTTCACCATGACCGCAAGCATACCCCGCGGCCGTATTTTCAATACATATTCAATTGACAATGGTTCCCATCAAACGCACACTGGAAGCTATGCATACCTCACTTCGCGCATCCGCAGCCCTCCTCGCGGCCGGTGGCCTCCTGCTTACCGCCACCGCCTGCTCCTCCGACACCGAGGACTCGGCCGCCGAGCCGGGCGCCCAGAAGAAGATCTCCATCGTCGCGTCCACCTCCATCTGGGCCGACGTCGCCCAGGCCGTGGCCGATACCGCCTCCGGCGTGGACATCGAGGTCAAGCCCATCGTCGAGGGCAACGGCGTTGACCCGCACCACTTCGAGCCTTCCGCGGCCGATATCGCCAAGGCCGAGGACGCGGACCTGCTCGTAGTCAACGGCGGCGGCTACGATTCCTGGATTTACCAGGCCGTCTCCGACCAGGACAATATCGTCTCCGCCCTGCCGCTCACCGACCACGGCAAGCTGGCCGATGACCCCAATGTCATGACCATCGACGCCGCCAAGGCCACCGCCAAGAAGGACCCGAAGAAGGTCACCAATATCGAGGGCAACGAGCACATTTGGTACGACCCGGCCGCGCTCGACGAGGTCGCAGGAAATATCGCTGACCAGATCAACGAGCTCAATACCGATGCCAACGCCAGCACCGAGCGCGTGGACTCCCACGTCGACCGCCTGCGCGACAAGCTCAAGGAACTGCCGGGCGACCTCTCCTACGCACAGACCGAGCCGATTGCGGACTACATCATGAAGTACACCTCCGGCAAGGACGTCACCCCAGAGGGCTACCGCAAGGCCACCATTTCTGAGGGCGAGCCCACCGCGGCCGACCTCGCTGCCTTCACCAAGGCCATCAAGGAAGACAAGGTAGACCTGCTTATCTTTAACCCACAGACCGAAACCGATACCGCCGGCCGCATCAAGTCCGCCGCGGAGGATGCGGACGTCTCTATCGTCGAAATCGGCGAGACCCCACCGGATGGCAAAGAATTCTGGACCTACTATGACGAGGTCACCGATTCCCTGGGGAAGCTCTAGTGCTCATCCACTTTCATGACGCAGCGGTTGCCCCGCTGTGGTCCAGCCTTAACCTCGCCGTTGACCGCGGCGAGTTTATCGCCGTTTTGGGCCCCAATGGCGTGGGCAAATCCACCCTGCTCGGCACCATCTTGGGCACCCGCAAGCTCACGGCCGGCAGCGTCGACGTTAACTGCCGCGTCGGCTTCATCCCGCAACAACGCATGTTCCCGGCCGACCTGCCCCTGCGCGCCCGCGACTTAGTCTCGCTCTCCCTGGCACACGGCGCTTTCCGACGCCGCCGCCCACCCCGCCACCGCGTCGACGAGCTGCTCGCCGAGGTCGGCGCCACCGGCCTGCGCGACCGCCGCGTCGGCCAGCTTTCCGGCGGCCAGCAGCAGCTTATCCGCCAAGCCCAAGCGCTGGCCAATGACCCCGAGCTCATCCTCGCCGACGAGCCGCTGCTCTCGCTCGACCCGGCGCGCCAGCAGGACACCGTGGACAAGCTGGATGCGCTGCGCCGCGAGCGCGGCACCTCCATCATGTTTGTCACCCACGGAATCAACCCGGTGCTCGGGGTGACCGATAAGGTGCTCTACCTCGCCCCCGGCGGCCATACTTTCGGCACCGTGGATGAGGTCATGCGCTCCGATGTCCTTTCCGAGCTCTACGGTTCCAAGGTCAACGTCTTAAACGTCGATGGGAGGCTCATCGTTGTCTAGCTTTATTGAAGACACCCAGTACCTGCTCAGCGTGGACTTTGTGCAGTCCTCGCTTATCGCCTCCGCGCTGCTGGGCATCCTGTCCGGCGTGATGACCTCGCTCATCGTGCTGCGCCAGATGTCTTTTTCCGTCCACGCCACCTCCGAGCTTGCGCTCATGGGTGCCTCGGCCGCGCTGCTCTTCGGCCTCAACCTCGGCTTCGGCGCCGTGGCCGGCGCCATCGTGGCCGCCATCATCCTCGCCGTACTGGGCTTCAAAGGCCAACAAGATAGCGCCATCGGCGTGGTCATGAGCTTTGGCCTGGGCCTCTCGGTGCTGTTTTTGCACCTCTACCCCGGCAACGCGAATACCGCGATGACGCTGCTGACCGGCCAGATCGTCGGCGTCTCTTCCGCCTCGGTGTGGCTTTTGGCCGCGACCACCGTGGTCATCCTCGCCGCCGTAGCCATCCTGTGGCGGCCCATGCTCTTCGCCTCGGCCGACCCGGTCATGGCCCAGGCCGCCGGCGTACCCACCCGCTTCATTTCCGTCGCCTTCGCCGTGCTCGTAGGCTTGGCGGCCGCGCAGTCGGTACAAATCGTCGGCTCGCTGCTCGTCATGGCGCTGCTCATCACCCCCGGTGCGGCGGCCGTGCAGATCACTTCCTCGCCCCTGCGCGCGGTCATGTGGGCCACCATCTTCGCCGAGGTCTCGGCCGTGGGCGGCTTTGTACTGTCGCTCGCGCCCGGCCTTCCGGTCTCGGTTTTTGTTACCACCATTTCTTTTGTCATTTACCTGGTGTGCCGCCTCATTGGCTGGCAGCGAAATAAGAGGGCGGTGCGCGACGAGGTCGCCGCTAGGCGCTTCCACGCCGACTGCCACAGCACCGCCGAAGAGCACCACGCCGACTAGACTGGGCGGCTATGCACGTACACCGCCGCACCGCGGATGTGGATGGCCGCACCCGCCGCTTTCTCGTCATCGCGCCGGATAACCCCGGCCCGCGCCCGAACCTCTTGCTCTTCTTCCACGGCTCGCTGCAGTCCGGCAACGTGATGCGCCGCTTTACTAACGGCACCTTCGACGAGCTTGCCGACGCCACCAATACCGTCCTCGTCTACCCCGACGGCGTCGACCGCCATTTCAACGATTGCCGCAGCATCCTGCCCGTCACCGCCCGCGCGGAGAACGTGGACGACGTCGTCTTTACCGCCTTCCTCGTCGAGGAGATGCGGCGCGAATTCGGCACCGCCCGTACCTTTGCCTGCGGCTACTCCAACGGCGGGCAGATGGTGCTCCGCTTGCTTTTCGACGCCCCCTTTAGCCTCACCCGCGCCTGCATCTTCGCCTCCACCCTGGGCGAGGGCGACAACCACGCGCCCAGCAACCCGGCCGGTTACCGGCCCACTCCATTGCTGTTTTTCCACGGCACCGCCGACCCGTATGCGCCGTATGAGGGCGGGGTCGCCGGGCTGGATGCCGAGCGCACCCGCGGCCGCGTGCTTTCCGCGCCGGCCACCGCCGAACACTTCGCGCTGGCCAATGGCTGCCAGCCACCCCGCGACTACCATCCCACCGCGGATGTCACCGCCACCGCATACGACGGCGATTTCCCCGTCGAGCTGTGGACCATGGAGGGCCTCGGCCACGTGATTCCCTCTAGCATGAAAACCGACCCACGCATAGGCCCAAATACGGATTCCTTCCGCGCTGTGGATAAGGTCCGCGAGTTCTTCGTCCTCGACGACGCCCAGGCCTAGTTATCCACAGCTGCGTGCCACGCACCGCGCGCCGGCGTGCACCCGCACTTAACGTGTGGAGCCGTGAACGCGCTACAGAATTTCTTGACAGGCCTGGCCGCCGGCATGGACATCATCGCCGACTGCCACGGCCTTACTAAGCGCGCGCTTATCGACGCCGGCTGCCCCGACACCACCGCCGCCCGCCTCCTTACCCTCGCCGATACCTACTTCGGCCCCACCGCGTTTAGCCGCCTCCAGCGCGGATCCATCGCCGCGGCCCGCACCAACGAGCACAGCCTCACCGCGCTGCTGGCCATCGAGCGCCACGCCACCAAGCTGAAGAATAAGCGCCAGGCCTGGGCGCTGCGGCGGGAGCTGTGTGGGATGAAGGGGGATGCGTCGGACGTCGACAAGCAGGGGCGCAAGCGCGTGCGCGAGATTAAAGGTCCGCCGCAGCGCAAGCCCGGAGTCAAGCTCTACCGCCGCGCCGATGGGCCGTGGACCATGACGATTACCGGCAAGTCTGCGGACATCGCGGATATGCACGCCGCGCTCGATAAGGACGCCCCACTCGATTCGGTGCGCAAGATTTTTCAAGGCACCGCCGCGGCTTCCCGCGCGGCCGTGACCACCAATGTGGTGCTGCGCTTGGACGAGCTCGACCGCGTCGTCGACGCCGCCGGCGATGACATCACCGTGCAACTGACCAATGGTGCCCGAATGACCGGCGCGGACCTAGTGCGCCGCGCCTTTACCGCGCACGGATATGTGACTCTGATCCACCCCGTGAAGGGCCCGGTGAACCTGTACCGCACCGAGCGGCTCGCCTCGCCGAAGCAGCGCACCATGGCCGCCGCGGAAAATCCCACCTGCCCGTGGCCGCAGTGCAATTACCCCGCCGATGAATGCCAAGTCCACCACCTCACCGCGTGGCGCCACGGCGGCGAGACCAACCCCGAAAACCTCACCATCGCCTGCCCATATCACAACGGCGTAAACGACGATGACCCCAACGCCCCGCCGCTGCGCGGCCGCCTGGCCAGGGTGGATGGAACCATTAAGTGGCTGCCACCCTGGGCGGAAAGCGGCTAGAAACCTCGCCGGAGGTTACTGGGCCGCGCGGCGCTGGCGTGCGAATTCGGAGAGCACGGAACCGGCCGCGACGGAAGCATTGAGGGACTCGACCCAGTCCGTCATCGGGATGGACATGATGACGTCGCAGTTCTCGCGCACGAGGCGGGAGATGCCCTTGCCTTCGGAACCGATGACGATGACCACGGGATCCGTCGCGCCGTTATAGGTGTCCAGCGTGTGCTCGCCGCCGGCGTCGAGGCCGACGACCTGGTAACCGCTCTTTTGGAATTGCTGCACGGTGCGGGTGATATTCGTCGCGCGGGCAACCGGCAGGCGCGCCGCCGTGCCGGCCGAGGTGCGCCACGCCACGGCGGTTACGGACGCCGAGCGGCGCTCGGGGATAATGACGCCGTCGCCGCCAAAGGCCGCCACGGAGCGAATGACCGCGCCGAGGTTGCGCGGGTCGGTGATGTTATCCAAGATGACGAACATGCCTGGGCGTGCGTTCTCGGCCGCACGGGCGATGAGCTCGTCGACGTCGGCGTACTTATACGGCGGGATCTGCAGCCCGATGCCCTGGTGCATGCCGTTACCGGTCATGCGGTCCATTTCGTGGCGTTGCACCTCGATGATGGGGATATTGCGGGTATTGCACATGGCCACGGCCTCGGACAGGCGCTTGTCATTACGGGTGCCGGCCACAATGTAGAGCGTGGTGGCCGGCACCTTGGCGTGCAGGCACTCGATGACCGGGTTGCGGCCCACGACCATCTCGGCGGTCTCTTTCTGGTGGCGGCCGGAGTTGCGGCGGTCGCGCTCCAGCTTGGCCTTGTGCTTGGCGTGGTAGATGCGGTCCTCTGCCTTGGGCGTCGGGCCCTTACCGGCCAAGCCCTTGCGGCGCTGACCGCCGGAGCCCTTGGTTGCGCCCTTCTTATTGGTCTTGCGGATTCCCGCGCCACCGCGGCCGTGGGTACGTGCCATAATTTATGTCCTTTCGGAGTGCTTAACGCTGCGCCAGCGACCAGGTCGGGCCGTCTGGGGTATCGGTGATGGTGATGCCGGCGGCCGCGAGGCGGTCTCGGACGGCGTCGGCAGTAGCGAAGTCCTTATCCGCGCGCGCCTGGGTGCGCCGCTCCAGCTCAGCTTGTACCAGCGCATCCAGCGCGGCATCCGCCCCGCTAGCTTGCGCTCCATCTTCCCACTCCAGCGGGTCAAAACCAAGTACGTGCGCCATCGCGCGGACCTGGCCAGCCAGCGTGCGTGCCTGGGCCTCGTCACCGGCCGCGAGTGCCTTATTGCCAGCGCGGACGGTGGTGTGGATTTCCGCCAAAGCCTTGGGCACCGCGATGTCATCATTCATCGCGTCTGCAAAGCCCTGCGTCCACTCGCCAAGCTCCAGATCGTCAAAGTGGCCGAGGAAGTCCTCGATGCGGCGGTAGCCAGCGGCGGCCTCGGTCAGCGCAGCCTCGGAATACTCCAGCACGGAACGGTAGTGTGCCGAGCCCAGGTAGTAGCGCAGCTCCACCGGGCGCACCAGCTCCAGCATATTCGGAATGGACAACACGTTGCCCAGGGACTTCGACATCTTCTCGCCCGACATCGTCACCCAGTGGTTGTGCATCCAGTAGTTAGCGAACTTATCGCCGGCCGCATGCGACTGCGCGATCTCGTTCTCGTGGTGCGGGAACTGCAGGTCCAGGCCGCCGCAGTGGATATCGAAATTAGAGCCCAGGTAATAGGTAGACATGGCCGAGCACTCCAGGTGCCAACCAGGGCGGCCGTCGCCCCACGGGGTAGGCCAGCTGGGCTCGCCCGGCTTCGCGGCCTTCCACAGGGCAAAGTCCTGCGCGCCGCGCTTGGCGGAATCCTCGCCCTCGCCCTGCTCCATTTCCTCTACCTTGTTGCCGGACAGCGAACCATAATCGGAGCCTTCGGCCTTGGTCCACGCGGCAACGTCAAAGTAGACGGAGCCATCGGCGGGGTAGGCAAAGCCGGCGTCGATAAGCCGCTGCATATAGTCGACCATCTGGGTGACAAAGCCGGTCGCGCGCGGCTCGACAGAAGGCGGGATAACGCCCAGGGTGTTATAGGCCTTGGTGAACTCGCGCTCATAGGTGGACACCCATTCCCACCAGGGGCGATTATTCTCGGCCGCCTTGGTAAGGATCTTGTCATCGATATCGGTAACGTTGCGCACCAAGGCTACGTCATAGCCTTGGGCGAGCAGCCAGCGGCGCAGGATGTCGAAGGCGACGCCGGAGCGCAAGTGCCCGATGTGCGGCTGGGCCTGCGGGGTGGCGCCGCACAAATAGATGGAGGCGTGGCCGGGGCGAATCGGCTCGAAATCGCGTTGGCTGCGGGTGGCTGTGTCATAAATGCGCAAAGTACTCACGCCACCCAGTCTAATTGACGCGTGCGCGGGGTTAGTGTGGTGGGCTAGGCGCGCCAGACGACGGCCGTGGCAACCGCCGCGCGGCCCTCCTTACGGCCGGTAAAGCCCATATGGTCCGTCGTGGTGGCGGAGACGGACACGGGGGCACCAAGGATTTCGCTCAGTACCGCTTCGGCCTCTTCGCGGCGCGGGCCCATCTTGGGGGTCTGGCCGATGAGCTGCGCTGCGGCGTTGCCGATGATAAAGCCTTCGGATTCGAGCAGTTCGCGGCATTCGCGCAGCAGTTTCGCTCCGGATACGCCGTCGTATTCGGGCCTGCCGACGCCCACGAAGGAGCCGAGGTCGCCGAGGTGGGAGGCGGATAAGAGGGCGTCGACAAGCGCGTGCGCTACCACGTCGCCATCGGAGTGGCCCTCGCAGCCAGCATCGCCCTCGAAGAGCAGGCCGGCGATCCAGCAGTCCTTGCCGGCCTCGATCTGGTGGGCGTCGGTGGCGATGCCAACACGCGGGACAATCGGGTTAGTCATGGGTCTCCTCGGTCAGGGCGTGGGCCAGGGTGAGATCGATGGGCGTGGTGATTTTGAACGCCAGGGTATCGCCTGGCACGGTCGCCACGCGCTCGCCGTGCCATTCCATGAGGCTGGCATCATCCGTGGCGGTGAATTCGGGCTGCTCGGCCCAATAATCGAGGTTGGCTTGGCGCAGCGCAGGCAGGCGGAAGGCCTGCGGGGTTTGCACGGCGCGCAGGCGGGAGCGGTCGGGTGTGCTCACCACGGCGTCGGCCGCGACTTCCTTGATGGTATCGGCCACGGGAACCACTGGCACGGCCGCGGGGGCGCCTTCGAGCACACGCTTGGCGACGCCCCGCACCATCGCCGGCGGAGTCAGCGCCCGGGCTGCATCGTGGATGAGTACCACGGCGTCGTCGTCGGGAATTGCCTGCAGGCCGGCCCACACGGAATCGGCGCGCTCGCTGCCGCCGTGCACGAGGCGGATGGGCGCAGCGCCTGCGGTGTCGATGCGGCCGATGATGCGGGCGGCCTCGGGCTCCATGTCTGGGCTGACCAGCACGATGACCTCATCGACCACGCCGGAGGCCAGCAGCGCGCGCACGGAGCGCTCCAGGAGGGTGCGCCCGCGCAGCTCGACATAAGCCTTGGGCACCTCAGCACCGAGCCGGGTGCCCTGGCCGGCGGCCGCGATGAGCGCGATGACGCGCGGTTTAGTCTTCGTCGTCGAAGGAGAGGTCATCGAGATCGATGTCGTTGTCGATATCGGTGGTGATGGACTTATCGTCTACCAATCCGGCCGCGCGGTGGCGCTCGATGGTGGCATCGATTTCTTCCATCATGGTGTCGGCCTTCTTCTCATCGACCGGCTTGGCCAGCGCGAGCTCGCCCACCAGGATGGTGCGGGCCTTGCCCAGCATGCGCTTCTCGCCGGCCGAAAGGCCACGGTCCTGGTCGCGACGCCACAGGTCGCGAACGACCTCGGCAACCTTATTGATATCGCCGGAAGCGAGGCGCTCCTGGTTGGCCTTATAACGGCGGGACCAGTTGCCGGCCTCTTCGACGTCCTCGTCACGCAGCACGGAAAAGACCTTTTCCAGGCCCTCCTTGCCCACGACGTCGCGCACGCCGACGTTATCGGCATTCTTGATGGGCACGCGGACGACTAGGTCGGACTGGTTGATGTGCAGCACCAGGTATTCCAGCGTCTCGCCGCCCATCTCGCGGGTCTCGATATCCTCGATGACAGCCGCACCGTGGTGCGGGTAGACGACGACCTCGCCGACCTTATACTCCATTGCCACTCCTTGTTTTCCCGTTTTATCCCGGTTGACTAAGGCCGCCATTTTATCACGAGCGGCCGCCCCGCCTGCGGATACCCCCGTATACCCCCATGGTCTACCCGCCCGGTTTGGGACTAACTGTGTACTTTATTGCCAAAGGGACTAGGCTAAAGCGTTGACAAGCCCTGTGATCGCAATTGATGGAGGATGCTCAACGTGCAGTCCCTGAAGTCCGCCGCCCGCCGCGGTGCCATTATTTCCGTAACCGCCGTCTCCGCTCTGGCGCTGGCTTCTTGCTCGGCGGGTCACGTCGCCCAAACCGCCGAAAAGGTGGCTGCGGTCGATGGCGCTTCTGCAAGCACGGAAGACAACAAGGTTGCGGTTCGCGATGTCACCATCCTGGTAGAACCGGACGGCTCCGCTGCCCTGAAGTTCACCGCCGTAAACCAGGGCTACGACACCGATGTCATCTCCCTGGAGTCCGTCAAGGTCGACGGCCAGCGTGTAGAGATGGACAAGGCTCAGCCGCTGCACCGCGACCAGTCCATCATCGCGGATTCCCAGAAGAACCTGGACGCCACCACCCAGCAGGATTCCGAGAACGTCCAGTACATCGCCACCACCCTGAAGAACGATGACTTCGGCTACGCCGGCAGCCGCCCGGTTACCTTCGAATTCTCCAATGGTTCCATCGACGTGGACGCCACCATTGCCGCCACCCAGATGCAATCCGGCGAGTTCGACCGCGACGTCGAGTCCTCCGAGGGCTACTCCTCCGAGGCTCCAAAGAACTAAGCCGCGCCGCCCCAAAAGCCCCGCCTCCAGCCCGTTTCGGGCCGGAGGCGTTTGCGTGTTTTAGGCTAGAGGCCATGGCCAAGAAATCTCGCCCCATCCATACCTGTTCCGAATGCGGCTATGTCTCGCCGAAATGGCTGGGGCGCTGCCCCGACTGCGGGTCCTGGGGCACATTGGAGGAACGGGCGCCGGTGGTGGCGAGGCCTGGGACAGCGGGGGCGTCGGCAAGCAAGGGCGTAGCGCCGTCGAGTCCGGCGCAGCCGATTACCAAGATTGGGGCGCAGGCGACCAAGACGGTGCGCACCGGCATCGGCGAGCTCGACCGCGTGCTAGGCACCGGCATCGTGCCCGGCTCAGTGGTGCTCATGGCCGGCGAACCGGGCGTGGGCAAATCCACGCTGCTGCTGGAAGTAGCCTCGCGGTGGGCCCAGCTCGGCCGCACCGTGCTCTATGCGACGGCCGAGGAGTCCGCCGGCCAGGTCCGCTCCCGCGCCGAACGCACCGGCGCCCTGCAGGAATCGCTGTACTTGGCGGCCGAGTCCAACCTGGATGCGGTCTTTGGGCACGTGGATAAGCTCAAGCCGAGCCTCATCATCGTCGATTCGGTGCAGACCATGCACGCCGTGGGCGTGGAGGGCGTATCGGGCGGCGTGGCGCAATCGCGCGCGGTGACGGCCGCGCTGACTTCGCTGGCGAAGTCCACCGGCATTCCGGTGCTGCTGGTGGGCCACGTGACCAAGGACGGCAACGTGGCCGGCCCGCGCGTGCTGGAGCATCTTGTCGACGTCGTCTTAAACTTCGAGGGCGACCGCCAATCCAGCCTGCGTATGCTGCGCGGCATCAAGAATCGCTTTGGCGCCACCGACGAGGTGGGGTGCTTCGAGCAGACGGCCGGCGGAATTCGGGAAGTCGCGGACCCTTCCGGGCTGTTTCTCTCGCACCGCGGCACGACGCCGGATGGCTCGGCCGTGACGGTCGCGATGGACGGCGTGCGGCCGATACTCGCGGAGGTGCAGGCGCTGACGGTGGACCCGGTGGCAAAGAACCCGCGGCGTGTGGTGACCGGGCTAGATTCCAACCGCGTGCCGATGGTGCTTGCGGTGCTGCAGGCGCGCGCCGGCCAACGCACCAACGACAAGGATGCTTATGTCGCCACGGTGGGCGGCATGCGGATTACGGAAACCGCCACGGATCTGGCGGTGGCGCTGGCAACGTGGTCCTCGCTGCACGAGCAGCCGCTGCCGGCCAAGACGGTGGTCATTGGCGAGGTCGGCCTGGCCGGCGAGTTGCGGCCGGTGCCCAATGTGGAGCGGCGCTTGATGGAGGCCGCGCGGCTGGGCTACAAGCACGCGATTGTCCCACGCGGGGATATCGAGCCGGTAGAGGGCATGCGTGTGCACCAGGCCGGGACGCTGGGGCAGGCCATCGCCGCGGTGTCGAAGTAGCGCCTAGCGCAGCGTGAAGTCCTGCGGCGGCGAGGAGTTATCGCCGATGACGGTGTGGGCGAAGTAGGCCCCAGGTTCGGCCGCGGGGCGGTCGGTGCACTCGCCCGGCTTGGAGGCCTGGCGGGACCACTCGGCCTCGAATTTCACGTCCTTGCCGGCCGGGAAGGTCTGCGAGCCGGTCTGCACGGAGGCGTAGCAATCCGTATCGGACCATACACGCTGGTTATCGGCCATCTTGTAGACCTCGAAGCGCAGCAGGTTCTTGTCCAGGTCGATCTTGCAGTCCGCGGCCGTGGGGTTGGTGACCGTCATGAAGAACTTCGGCAGCTCGCCCTCCGGCACGGAGTAGTTCAGCATGGAGGTGCGCACCTGGAGGTCCGCGAGATCGCAGGTCTCCTTGGCTGCCTCAGAGCTTGCAGGCGCAACGCTCGACGGCTCACTTTCGGCCGCCTTGCTTTCCGATGCCCCCTCGGACGCGGCCTCTGCAGCCGTCTCCGAGGCAGCCTCGGAGGTCTCCGGGGCGGCAGAAGACGAGGTCTGCTCCGGCGTGGGCGCGGGGGCGGCGGTATCGGCCGACTCATCGCTGCTGCCCCCGAAGGCGGCCACGGCCGCCCAGATCAGCACCACGGCCAGCACGAGCACGATGATGAGCGCCGCCACGCGGCGGCGCTTGTAGATCTCTTCAGGTAGGGGCTTTTTCTGCGTCACGCTGTCAATTTTAAGCGGTGGGCGCGGGCCGGTGCGCTAAGCCCGCGCCGCGTGTCAGGCTGTACTACTTCACGCCGAGGGTCTGCAGGGTTTCCACGCTGGAGTCTTCCAGCAGGTAGCGCGCGCCGATAACGCCCAAGGCACCCTCATCCAGCAGGCGGCGCACGTTGGGAACGCTGGCCACCAGCTGGGCGACGGTCTGGCGGGTGTGTTCCCGCTCGACGTCGTCAGTCGTGGCATTCGGGCCCGCCACCAAGGCGGAGGCGGCGACCTTCTCAATAATGGGTCGCTGCAGGCCGGTGGGCAGCTCGCCGCCAGCCACGAAACCGGTAGCCGCGCCCACCGCGCCACAAGATTGATGGCCAAGGACCACCAGCAGGTTGGGTTTGAGGGCGGCGAGGGCGTAGTCGAGGGAGGCTAGGACGGCGTCGTCAAGAATGTGGCCCGCGGTGCGGATGACAAAGGCATCGCCGAAGCCGATATTGAAGACGTGCTCGATAGGGGCGCGGGAATCGGAACAGGAAATGACCACCACGCGGGGGTCCTGGCCGTGAGTTAGGCCCTCGCGGTTATAAATCTCGCGCACGTCGACGGTCTCGCCGTCTAATACACGCTGATTTCCCGCTTTGAGGGCCTTCCATACGGCCTGCGGTTCGTGGGCAACACTACGTAAAGGCATAGGCCACATTCTAATGCCCTAGACTATCTCCCACGATGGATTCGCAAGCTCTTCTTTCCTGGTTCGATGCCAATGAACGCGACCTGCCGTGGCGCCGGCCTGGCACGAGCGCGTGGGGTGTGCTGCTCAGCGAGGTCATGAGCCAGCAAACCCCGGTCGCGCGCGTGGCTCCGGTGTGGGAGGAATGGATGCGGCGCTGGCCCACCCCGGCGGACTTTGCCCAGGCCACCCGGGCGGAGGTACTGCGCGCCTGGGGCAAGCTGGGCTATCCGCGGCGTGCGCTGCGCCTGTGGGAGTGCGCGGCGGCCATTGGCGAGGGTGAAGTGCCGGCGGACGTCGATAAGCTGCTGCGCCTGCCGGGCATCGGTGACTACACCGCGCGGGCCGTGGCGTGCTTCCACTTTGGGATAAACGTGCCGGTGGTCGATACCAATGTGCGGCGGGTGTATGCGCGCGCGGAGGACGGTAGGTTCTTGGCGCCGCAACCGTCGAAGCGGGAATTAGCGGCCGTGGCGGAGCTGTTGCCGGCCGAAAATGGGCCGCGTTTTTCGGCCGCGCTCATGGAGTTGGGCGCGCTAGTATGCACGGCGAAGAATCCTTCCTGCGAGCAGTGCCCGCTGCGCGCGAGCTGTGCGTGGCAGCTCGCTGGCCGGCCGCAGCCCAGTGCAGAGGAGCAGGCGCGGGCGAAAAAGCGCGTGCAAAAATTCGTCGGCACGGACCGACAGGTGCGCGGCAAGATTCTGGACGTGCTGCGCGCGGCGGAGCGGCCGGTACCGCAGTCCGAGATTGACATGGTCTGGCCCGATGCGGCACAGCGCTCCCGGGCGTTGGCTTCGCTGCTTGCCGACGGCCTCGCCGAGCAAAACGACGCTGGCCTGTTCCACCTCCCTATTTAGGGGGTTAATAATGGCCAGCTATAATCGCAGGTCGCGATCCAGGGCATGTGATCTGGTTAACGCCAGCGGCCGCGGAAATTGAAACCGCCGGGCAGGTTCACCCACATGCCGCCGCGGGAGTTAAAGGTGACCGGCCCTACCTTGGTAGACATCGACGCGCCGGATCCGGAGACGTTGATCCAGCTATTCTTGCCGGTCTTTTTTCTTGAACGATACTGAAGTCCCATAAGCATATATTTTAGCAATTCCACTTCCACCGTTCCTACTGCGCAGTAGGTTTTGGGCATGGAAAAGATTTGTATGAGACTCCTCACAGTTTGTTCATTAATCCTCGGCTCCCTCCTGCTGCCGCCGGCCGCAAATGCGGCGGTAACCTCGACTCGGCCTTCGCCGCACGTGCTCGATGGCGTCGGCCGCGGCCAGGTGTTCACCTACGACACCACCACGGATGGCGGCAAGCCAGTTCAGGCCTCGGCCACCTTGTACGAGCCCACCGCACCGTGGCGTGGCAAGGGCGAGCGGCCCACCATCATCTTTGCGCCCGGCACTCGCGGCGCAGGAGACCAGTGTGCGCCATCGCACGCCGGCATGGGACTGGGCTCAGTGGGACTAAGCAAGGTCGGCTCCCCTACCATCAATGCGAACTACGAATACGGCTTCTATATGGGCGCAGTCCAGCATGGCGCTCGCGTCATCGTCGCGGACCTTATCGGCCTCGGCATGCCAGGGCACCACACCTACGTCAATCACATTGAAGAAGCACACGCCATGCTTGATGCCGCCCGCTCCGGCCTGGAACTGGCGCACGCTCCGCAGGACTCCCCTATTGGGTTTGCGGGCTACTCGCAGGGCGGCGGCGCTTCGCTGGCCGCTGCGGAATTCGCCGACTCTTATGCACCCGAATTGAACGTAGCCGGAACCTACTCCGGCGCCCCGCCGGCTGACCTGCCCAAGGTCATGAAAGCCATCGACGGCTCTTCCATCGTCCACGTGCTGGGCTACGCCATCAACGGCTTTGCTGAGCGCGACCCTAAATTCCGCGATGCGGTCCTTGAAGAGTTCAATCCCCGCGGCATCGACTTCCTGCGCTCCGCGGCCACTAGCTGCACGGGTGACTCCATCCTCATGTGGGGCTTTACCAACACCCGCCAACTCACTCGCACCGGGGAATCGCTATCCGAGCTGGTAGAGCGCAAGCCCATCTTCAAAGAAACTTTGCTGCGGCAGAACCAAGGCAAGCACCCGCTGAAGGGCCCGGCGATGATCGCTAGCTCGCCACATGATGACCTCATTCCACACGAGCAGGTCCGCGCAGCCGCCGGGGCATATTGCCAGATGGGTGGAACCGTGGACTTCATAGCCGCGCCCGGCACCGCGACAATTCCAGGTGCAGGCGCCGACCACGCTTTACCGCTCTACATCAACATCCCGGTGGGCTTGAAGTACCTCTTTGACCGCTTTGACGGGAAACCGGCGCCGTCCAATTGTGCTGGCTAGAGATCCTGAGCATAAGAAAACTGCACGCAACGAAAAACCACCCAGCCTCGCAGAAAGCGAGAAGCTGGGTGGTTTTATCTATTTTCCGGCTTACATCGGCTGGCCGGCGCCTGCTGGCGGCGGGTTGTGGCCGTCGTCATCGGAGTCGGAACCGGAGCCGGACTCTAGGTCGGTTCCGGCGGCGGTGGAGCCGCCATCGCCTGGGACGTCCGGGGTGATGGTGTCGGGCTCGCCGGCGTCGGTGGAGTCGGCGTCGTTTTCGCGCACCTCGGCGTCGTCAAGCTGCGGCTCCTCGGTGTCCTCCGGCAGAGGCTTCGGGCGCGGGCTGAAGGTGAACTTCGCGCCCGTGTTGTCCTTGGACTCGCCGTCCCAGCCCTCGACGTCGACGGTGATGATTTCGCCGGCGCCGATTTCGCCGAAGAGGATCTTCTCAGAGAGCTGATCCTCGATCTCGCGCTGAATGGTGCGGCGCAGCGGGCGAGCGCCCAATACTGGGTCGAAGCCGCGCTTAGCCAGCAGGTCCTTTGCCTTCTGCGTGAGCTCGATGCCCATATCGCGCTCGTCCAGCTGCTTGGCCACGCGGCCGATGAGCAGCTCGACCATCTCCACAATCTGCTCCTGGGTGAGCTGGTGGAAGACGACGATGTCATCGATACGGTTCAAGAACTCTGGGCGGAAGTGCTTCTTCAGCTCGTCGTTGACCTTCTGCTTCATCCGGTCGTACTGGGCATCCGAATCGTTTTCGGAGGAACCGGTAAAGCCCAAGCCCACCGGCTTCGAGATGTCCTGGGTGCCCAGGTTCGAGGTGAAGATGAGAACGGTGTTCTTGAAGTCGACGACGCGACCCTGGCCGTCAGTAAGGCGGCCATCTTCCAGCACCTGCAGGAGGGTGTTGTAAATCTCCTTGTGAGCCTTCTCGATCTCGTCGAAAAGCACGACGGAGAACGGCTTGCGGCGAACCTTCTCGGTCAGCTGGCCACCCTCTTCGTAGCCGACGTATCCCGGAGGGGCACCGAAGAGGCGGGAAGCGGTGAAGCGATCGTGGAACTCACCCATGTCGATCTGGATGAGGTCATCATCCGAACCGAAGAGGAAGTTAGCCAGGGACTTCGACAGCTCAGTCTTACCCACACCGGACGGGCCGGCGAAGATGAAGGAACCGGACGGGCGGCGCGGATCCTTGAGGCCCGCACGGGTGCGGCGGATGGCGCGGGAGACGGACTTGACCGCCTCGTCCTGGCCGATGATGCGCTTGTGCAGCTCCTCTTCCATGTTGAGCAGACGGTTGGATTCCTTCTCCGTCAGCTTCAGCACCGGGATGCCGGTCCAGTGCGCCAGAACCTCGGCGATCTGGTCCTCGCCTACCTCGGCGATTTCCTCCAGGTCGCCAGAGCGCCACTGCTTTTCCTTCTCTGCGCGCTCCTCGCCCAGCTTGCGCTCCTTATCGCGCAGGCCGGCTGCCTTCTCAAAGTCCTGGGCATCGATGGCCGCTTCCTTTTCCTTGCGGACCTCAGCGATGCGGTCATCGACCTCGCGCAAGCCCTTCGGCGCGGTCATGCGCTTGATGCGCATACGAGCACCAGCCTCATCGAGGAGGTCAACGGCCTTATCCGGCAAGAAACGGTCATTGATGTAGCGGTCCGAGAGGGAAGCTGCAGCATGCAGCGCCTCATCGGTGTAGGACACGCGGTGGTGCGCCTCGTACTTATCGCGCAGGCCCTTCAGGATCAAGAAGGTGTCATCCAGGGAAGGCTCCTCCACCTTGACTGGCTGGAAGCGGCGCTCCAGGGCGGCATCCTTCTCGATGTGCTTGCGGTATTCCTCAAGGGTCGTAGCACCGATGGTCTGCAGCTCGCCACGAGCCAGCTTCGGCTTCAGTAGCGAGGCTGCGTCGATGGCGCCTTCAGCAGCACCAGCACCAACCAGGGTGTGGATCTCATCGATGAACAAGATGATGTCGCCGCGCTGGTTGATCTCCTTGAGCACCTTCTTCAGGCGTTCCTCAAAGTCACCGCGGTAACGGGAGCCGGCAACCAGGGAGCCCAGGTCCAGCGAGTAAAGCTGCTTGTCCTTGAGGGTCTCCGGAACCTTGCCGTTGACGATGTCGAGCGCCAAGCCCTCGACGACGGCGGTCTTACCAACGCCCGGCTCACCGATGAGAACCGGGTTATTCTTCGTACGGCGAGACAGCACCTGCATGATGCGCTCTACCTCAGACTCACGGCCAACGACCGGATCGAGCTTGCCGTCTTTAGCGGCCTGGGTGAGATTGCGGCCGAACTGGTCGAGCACCAGGGAATTGGAACGCTCGCCGGAACCGCCGGAGCCACCACGGCCGCCCGCGCCGGCACCCGCACCAGCACCCGCGCCGACCGGACCGGAGCCCTGGCCGTTGGAGGAACCGCCCTCCTGCTGGCCGCCCTCATAACCGGACAGCAGCTGGATAACCTGCTGGCGCACGCGCGGCAGGTCGGCGCCGAGCTTGGTCAGCACCTGGGCGGCGACGCCGTCGCCCTCGCGAATGAGACCCAACAGCAAGAACTCAGTACCGATGTACTTGTGTCCCATCTGCAGGCCTTCGCGCAGGGAAAGCTCCAGCACCTTCTTGGCGCGTGGGGTAAAGGGGATGTGGCCGGTGTGCGGCTGGCTGCCCTGGCCGATGATTTCCTCGACCTCGCGGCGGACATCCTCCAGGGAGATACCCATGGATTCCAGCGCCTTGGCAGCCACGCCTTCGCCCTCATGGATAAGGCCGAGCAGGATGTGCTCGGTGCCGATGTAATTGTGGTTAAGCATGCGTGCTTCTTCCTGCGCCAACACGATGACGCGGCGAGCACGATCGGTAAACCTCTCGAACATGATTCCCCTATACTTTCGCTTCTAATGTGATACCCACTCTAACGCGGCAGTCCGCCGATAATTTCCCGTTTTGTCCCCAGATGCCCGCAATACCGTCAGAATCCACCATATGCGCAGCTCACACGGGTGTACGCCGGTAGCGAACAGGGGCATGGGCATGTAATCTAGAATCGTTTTATCGTTCCCTGCCCCTCCCTACTATTTAAGGACGTCGCGACCGTGCCCCAGCTTCCTGAGTTCTTTGCCACCCAGCACAATCTGCACGAATTGGCCGTGTTGGATGAGGCTCCATCGTCTACCCTCTTTGCGGTCGAAGATGGAAACACGCACCAGCAGCTGAGCGTGGAAATCTTCGCACCGGAAATTACCGGCGTGGTGGACAAGTCCACGGCACTGCATGGGTTGCACCACCCAGCCATCGCGCCGCTGGTAGGCACGGGCACTACCGCGGATGGGCAGGAATTCATCGTGCGCGAAGGGGTTTCCGGAACCCAACTTTCTGAGCTTCCCAATGATCTCAGCCGCGAGGAGGCCGCCGACGTCTTCGGTCCGCTGGCGGGTGCGGTGGACTTCCTAGTTTCCCGCGGGCGGGCAGACTTTGCGGTGCTTGGGCTGAGGGAGGCCCGGGTGGGCGTCGATAAGCAACGCCAGGTTTCGGTGCTGGCTGCGGCCGGGCCGTCCGGCGAAGAGCACGGCGATGCGGTGGCGGCGTTTGAGGAGCTTGTTGCCCGCAAATGCCCGGAGTATAAGCCCACCGGCAATGCGGGTAGTGCCAAGGACGTGGTGGCCGACCTGCGCCCGCAGCGCGATTTCGATACCGCGCAGATTCCCCGCGTGCAGGAGCCAGAACCGCGCCCTCAGCAGCAGTTTGCCCCGCCGCAACAGCCGCAACCGATGGCCCAGCCTATGGCGCAGCCACAGCAACCCATGGCACCCGCGCCGAAGAAGAAGGGCAAGGGCGGGCTCATTGCGCTGATTACGGTGCTGGCGGTGGCCGCGATTGCCGCTGCGGCCGCGCTGTGGTTCTTCCTGTCCTACCCCAGCTGGAATGACAAAGAGCAGAACTTGGCGGATGCGTATCCGGACCTGGTGGGCTCCCGCAGCGGCCAGGACGGCTTCGACGGGGCTAAGTGCTCCTCGCGCGAACCGGAGCCTGGCCAAGAGGCCAAGATTTCCTGCGTGGGCGATGGGTTCAACTACATCGTGACCTACTACCCCAGCGTGGAGGAGCGCGATGCCATGCTTCCCGACGCCGAACCGGTCGAGCTTTCCAATGACCAATGCACCATCCAAAGCTTTGAGACCACCGCGGATGTTCCGACCTACGTAATGGCCGTGGAAGGCACCCAGTCCGCATTCCTGGTGTGGGGCGATAAGGCTGAAGAGGAGCGGCTGAACCTGCCGCTGTGCGCCTCTTAATTTGTCCTTGTTCCTATTCCGCGGAGGGTACGCGCTTGAGGAACGGAGCGAGTACGACGACCACCAGCGAAAGCGCGCCGGCAAAAAGGAAAGCCCAGTGCGCGCCATGAGCCGTGGCGGCGGCCTCGTTCATGCCTTGGGCCGCGCCGGACTTGGTGCCACGGGTCAGGAAGGTCATCAGGAAGGCGGTGCCGGCCGCGCCCGCCAGCTGTTGCAGGGTATTGAGGATGGCGGAGCCGTGCGAGTAGAGCTCGTCTGGCAGGGAGGCCAGGGAGGTCGTCATCAGCGGCGTCATCATGAGCGCAATGCCCAGGGCAAAAAGGATATGCATGCCAATGACCATCCATACCGCGCTGTCCTCGTTGAGCAGGGTCATCAGCCACGTGCCCGCGGCTAGAAGCAGGGCACCGGGGATCATGAGCGGGCGGGGCCCGTGGATGTCATAGAGGCGGCCGACCATCGGCGAGATGCCGCCTTGGAGCAAGCCGCCAGGCATGACGACGAGCCCGGTGACCAGCGAACTTACCGCCAGGGAGGTCTGCAGGTAGATGGGTAGAATATTGACCACGCCGAGCAATAGCCCAAACATGAGCAGCATGCCCAGTACCGCCACGGTGAAGTTGGGAACCGTAAACGGGCGCATGTCCAAAAGAGCGCGATTGTCCTTGGCCAGGCGCAGCTGGCGGCGGGTGAAAAGCGCCAAAGCCACGAGACCAACGATGAGGACGATGATGTCTACCAGGCCATCGCCCTCCAGCATGTTTTCCAGGGACGATACGGCGTAGACCAACCCGCCAAAGGCGATGACGGACAGGACGACGGACGGGAAATCCAGCGGGGTATCGCGCTTATCTCCCACGTTGACTAGGCGGAAATAGCCGGCGGCGCAGATGAGGCCGAGCAGCGGCACCATGGTCCAGAAGATGACGTGCCAGCTAGACATGCTCAACACGAAGCCACCTACAGTGGGCCCGAGCGCCGGGGCTACTGAGATCACCACGGAGATAATGCCCATCACGCTGCCGCGGCGCTGCGGCGGGACGAGGGTCATCGCCACCGTCATCAGTGTAGGGATCATCAAGGCGGTGCCGGCCGCCTGGAATACGCGCCCCACCAGCAGCACGCCGAAGGCCGGGGCGAGTGCCGCCAGCACCGTGCCGGCAAGGAATGCGCCCGACGATGCCAAGAAGATCTGCCGGGTGGTGAACTTATCCATGAGAAAGCCGGTGGTCGGGATGACCACGCCCATGGTGAGGAGGAAACCGGTAAGCAGCCACTGGGCGGAGGTCGCGGGAATGCCGAAGTCCGCCATAATGGTGGGCAGCGCCACCGACAGGGCGGTCTCGTTCAGGATCATCACCATCGCGCCGAGGACGAGGATGGTGAGGTTGATTTTTACCTCTGCGGAAATGTGGGGATCTGGTTTCTGAGACACCCAGACAGGATACTGAGGCCGCGGGGGCGGGGAAAGTCGAGGAGTATAGTTTTAGTGTCTTCATCCGCGCGGTGAGACCGCGCCACCCGAGCCTAAAGCGAGGTACACCCCAGTGCGTTTTCTCAATGATTCCCACCCACCGTACGAATTGACCTACTCCGACGTATTTATGGTCCCGAGCCACTCCGAGGTGGGCTCGCGCCAGTTGGTAGACCTCACCACTGAGGACGGCACCGGAAATACCATCCCGCTCGTCGTGGCCAATATGACCGCCGTGGCCGGGCGCCGCATGGCCGAGACCATCGCCCGGCGCGGCGGCCTGACCATCCTGCCACAGGACCTCTCCTTAGAAGCGGCCGCAGAAACCATCGCCTCTGTGAAGGCGGCGGACTTGGTCTATGACACCCCGATTACCGTGAAGCCGCACCACACCGTGGGCTATACCAGCAACCTTTTGCACAAGCGCGCTCATGGTGCCGCCATCGTGGTCGACGGGGACATGCCCATCGGCATCATCACCCCGAAGGACCTGCGTGGGCAGGATAACTTCACCACCGTTGGCCAGCTGATGACCACCGACTTGGTCACGCTGCCGGTGGGCATTGATCCGCAGGAGGCCTTTACCAAGCTGCGCAAGACCTCCCGCAAGCTAGCCCCGGTGGTCAACCCGGATGGCACCTTGGCTGGAATCCTCACGAGGAAGGGTGCGGTGAGGGCGAAGATGTACAGGCCGGGCGTCGACAAGCAAGGCCGCTTGCACATCGGTGCTGCGGTGGGCATCAACGGTGACGTGGAAGGTCGCGCCCGTGCCCTAGCGGAGGCCGGTGCTGATGTCCTCGTCATCGATACTGCACACGGACATCAGGAAAGCATGCTCACCGCGCTGCGCAAGGTGAAGGCGCTGGATCTGGGGCTTCCCATTGCCGCCGGCAATATTGTCACGGCCGAGGGTGTGCGCGAGCTGGCCGCGGCCGGCGCGGACATTATCAAGGTCGGTGTGGGCCCGGGCGCGATGTGCACCACCCGCATGCAAACTGGTGTGGGCCGCCCGCAGTTCTCGGCCGTCCTGGAGTGCGCTGCGGCCGCCCGCGAGGTAGGCGCCCATGTTTGGGCCGACGGCGGCGTGCGCGACCCGCGCGACGTCGCCCTCGCACTGGCCGCGGGAGCTTCCAATGTCATGATTGGCTCTTGGTTCGCCGGCACCTTCGAGTCCCCAGGTGACCTGCACAAGGATGCCGACGGCGCCTTCTATAAGGAGTCCTTCGGTATGGCGTCGCGCCGGGCGGTGCGCGGCCGCAACTCCGATACCGAGGCCTTTGAGCGCGCCCGCCGAGAAATGTTCGAAGAGGGCATTTCTACCTCCCGCATCTACCTCGACCCCGAGCACGGCGGCGTGGAGCACCTGGTGGACCGGATTATCTCGGGCGTGCGCTCCTCGTGCACCTACGCCGGCGCCGATTCCCTGGCCGCCTTCCGCGAGCGCGCCACCGTGGGCGTGCAGTCCGCCGCTGGCTTTGCCGAGGGGCAGCCACGGGCCACGAACCGCTGACAGGCTGCATGCTACGTTGACAGATATGTTGACTCGCTATGACCAAGCGGCCTCCCGCGCGGCCGCGCAGGTTATGGGGCAGTACTCCACCAGCTTCTCCCTGGCCACGCGGCTTTTGCGCGGGCGGGTGCGCGCCGATATCCGCCACCTATACGCGGTGGTGCGCATTGCAGACGAGCTTGTCGACGGCGCCGCAGCCCAAGCCCACACCGACCCCGCGGCCGCACTGGACGCCTACGAGCAGACCATCTTGGCCGCACCGCAACGGCGACTGCACACCGACCCGATAGTGCACGCTTATGCCATCACCGCTCGCCGCTGCGGCTTCCACCGCAAGTACCTTGCTGCCTTCTTTAACTCCATGCGTGCGGATCTCACCCAGCGCGAGTACTCCCCATCGGAACTGCAGGACTATATCTACGGCTCAGCAGAAGTCATTGGGTTATTGTGCCTGCAAATTTTCTTGGCCGAAGAGGACGTCTCCCCCGCCAACCGCGCCGCCATGGAGCGCGGCGCCCGCGCGCTGGGATCGGCTTTCCAGAAGGTTAATTTCCTGCGTGACCTGGGTGAGGATAGCTCCACTTTGGGGCGAACCTATTTTCAGCAGGCTCCATCGGGACGGATTGATGAGGCCACCAAGTCCGCGCTCATCGCAGAGATCCGCCAGGAGCTCGCCACCGCCGCGCTCACCATCGACGTGCTCCCGGCTTCCGCGCGGGTCGGTGTGAGCGCGGCGGCGGATATCTTTGCCGAGCTCACCAATCGCCTCGCCGCCACTCCGGCTACGGCACTTGCCACCACACGAGTATCCGTGCCGAACCACACCAAGGCTTGGCTCGCGGCCCGCGCGGTGCGCCGTCGCGGCTACAACAACCAAACCCCGCCCCTAGCCGGAGATTAAGGAGAACAACATGCACGCCGTCGTCATTGGAGCCGGCATCGCCGGCCTCGCCACCGCCGCTTTGCTCGGCCGCGAGGGCTACGAGGTCACCGTCGTGGACTCGCTGGATGAGGTAGGCGGGCGCGCCGGCAGCTTTGCGGAGGCCGGCTTTCGCTGGGATACCGGCCCGTCGTGGTACCTCATGCCCGAGGCTTTCGATCACTTCTTTGCGCTGTGTGGCACCTCCACCGAGGCGGAGCTGGATCTAGTTGATCTCTCCCCCGCCTACCGAGTCTTTCATGGCGATGCACCGGTGGACGTGCGCTCCGGGATCGAGGAAGTCACCGCGCTTTTCGAGTCGCTAGAACCCGGCGCGGGGGAGAAAGTCCGCGCGTACTTAGCGCAGGCCAGCGATACCTATGAGATGGCGCTTAAGCACTTCCTTTACACCACCTTCTCCGCACCGCTGAACCTGGTGCACCGCGATATCCGCAGCCGGCTTTCCCGCCTCGTGGCTCTGCTGACGATAAACCTAAAGCAGCATGTGAGCCGGACTTTTTCTGATGCCCGCCTGCGCCAAATCTTAAGCTACCCGGCGGTCTTTTTGTCCTCCGAGCCGGCCGCCGCACCGGCACTGTATTCCTTGATGAGCCACACCGACCTGGTGGAGGGCGTGCGCTACCCGCAGGGTGGCTTCGCCGCCGTGGTCCAGGCCATCTACCGGCAGGCACGGAAGTTTGGCGCCACCTTCCGCTTGGGCGAGGAGGTGACTTCCATTAAGGTTGCCAACCGGCAGGTCACGGGCGTGCGCACGAATAAGGGCGCCATCCACGCCGATATTGTGGTCTCGGCGGCGGACTTGCACCATACCGAGACCCAGTTATTGCCTCCACAGCTGCGCACCTACCCGGAGCGCTACTGGGGTCGGCGCAATCCGGGCCTGGGTACCGTGCTCATTTTGGCGGGGGTGAAGGGCGAGCTGCCCGAGCTGGCACACCATACGTTGCTCTTTAGCAAGGACTGGGATCCGGATTTCCGCGCCGTCTATTCCGGCCCAGAGCCCTCCCGGCCATTGGGGGCCTCCGAGTCCATCTACGTGTCCAAGACCTCCGCTACCGACCCAGGCGTCGCCCCCGAGGGCCACGAAAATCTCTTCATTTTGGTACCGGTGCCGGCCGCGGAGGCACCCGGGTTCGGCAATGCCTACCACGCAGAGGAATCCGAGCGCGTTGCCGCGATTGCCGACGCCGCCCTTAACCACATCGCCGCCACGGCTGGGGTGCCGGATTTGGTAGACAGGGTCGTCGTCAAGCGCACGCTTGGCCCTGCCGATTTTGCCGAGCGCTACCATGCTTGGTCGGCCGGTTCTATTGGGCCCGCGCACACGCTGCGGCAATCGGCGTTTTTGCGCGGGCGTAATGCCTCGCGCAAGGTCGATGGACTCTTCTACGCCGGTGCGACCACCGTGCCGGGCGTGGGCGTGCCGATGTGTCTGATTTCGGCCGAAAACATTATTAAGCGCCTGCGCAGCGATACCTCCGCCGCGCCGCTTCCTACCGGCGCCGACTAGGCCGACAGCGCACGCAAAAGGCGCTCCCCTCGTGGTAGGAGCGCACCAGCCGGTTATTTCTGTTCCGGTTTTACCAGCGGGAAGAGCACGGTCACGCGGATGCCCAGGCCGGTCAGGGCCATGAGCAGGCGGTCCATGCCCATGCCGGTGCCGGTCGTAGGTGGCATGTCCTGCTCCATCGCGGCGAGGAAGTCCTCGTCCAAAACCATGGCTTCCTCGGCGCCGCCGGCGGCCAGGGGCGCTTGATCCTCAAAGCGCTCGCGCTGGACAACTGGATCGACAAGCTCGGAATAGCCGGTAGCCAGCTCGAAACCGCGCACGTACAAATCCCACTTTTCGGTCACTCCCGGCTCGGAACGATGCTGGCGGGTGAGCGGGGAGGACTCCACTGAGAAGTTCTTGACAAAGAGGGGCCTTCCAGCTGGTCCTCGCACAGGACCTCCCAGATCTCTTCGACCAGCTTGCCGTGGCCCCAGCCGCCCCGGGCGGGAACGTCCAGGCCAATGACCTTGGCGATCTCCTGGAGCTCTTCAACGGTGGAGTCGATGGTCACTTCCAGCTGGCCGGGGTGCAACAAATCCGCCGAGGAATCAGAGATCCACCACATCCACGCCTGGAAACACGGAGGATTCACGAATCCGGAAAACCTGGTCACCCCTCTGTCGGTATCACACCGGGGCCAACAACGACGACTCGACCAAACCCAGCAGGCGCGGCCGAATAGACAGAGTAGGCAGCAAAACCGCCTGCTCCCCACCCTGGGGCATTGTCCTCTAAAACCACCAACGACAACTAGCGCTAAAGCCACCAAGGCTTTAGCGCTAGAAGTCGTGCCCAAGCTCACCCCACCCCTGAACAATCAGATAAATACCCACAATGGCGGCAACCCAGAGCAGTGTGACCTTCGTTTCATACTCCAAGCGATGGGCGATCCTTTGCAGACGGGGAAAGAGCTTCTCGCCGTACGCCCCCGCCAGCACTCCCACCACTATTGCCGGAATGATCATGACCACGCAGTAGCCCGCAAGCACACCGGCCTGCCCCGCTCCCGGCAGCTGCATCGCTTGCACAATCGAGATCGCCGCCAAATAGGGAACCATCGTGGCCGCTTCGGCAAAGCTAACGGCCAAACCCAATCCAACCATCGCGAGTGGCCCGAATCCTCGCTTCCGCGAAACGCGGGCATCGTCCTCTGCGGTTTTCTTTTTCGGCGTGGGGCTCAAGATTCCATAGGCGGCCAACAGCGAACCGGCCCCTATCTTCGCCACGCTGAACCATTTTTGTTGGTTCAGTTCCGCGAAAAATCCGAAGAATAGTTGCGTCCCTCCGAGCAGCATCAGCCCCAGCGCGAAATAGACCGTGGCGACGGTGGCCAGGTAGGTGGCGTAAGCCCCCTTGCGCATGGATCCCCAGGTCAGCAATAGGCCAATGGGCACCACGATGGCTCCCACACTCAAGCTATCAAGCAGCGCCAAGCCGATCAGGGGAAGAATGGAGTTCATGGGTTTCCTATGTCGTGAGCAGTACCAACGTGTTATACAAACGTATAACAACGGTTGGTTTAGCTGCAACCGTTATGCTGTAAGAAAAGTTGAAAGGAGCCTGCTGTGGCAATCTCGCCCGAACAGATCGCAGACGCAACCTTGCGGATCATCGTCAGCCAGGGCCTCGACGCAGTCAGCATCCGCACCGTCGCCAAAGCGATCAACGTCGCCCCGCGGACCGTGCAATATCACATGGGCACTCGTGATGAATTGCTGGCGAAAGCCTTCCGTCACTCCATCGACCGCCAAGTTAGGCGCGTCGCAGCACTAACCAACAAGCAAGACCTCCTCCCCGCCCTGGCAAGCCGGCTCCGCGAACTGCTCCCCATCGGCCCTGATCAACGCATCGACGCCGCAGCGTGGATCATCTTCGGCGCCGCATCCTCCACTCGCCCCTCCCTGACCGACATGTATATGGACGAGCTGCGCACCTTCCAGGACCGCCTCACCGCCTTCTATGAACAGGTAGCGCGCGCCGGCCGCCTCGCCGATAATCTCGACGCCACCCAGGCAGCACGATTGACCACAGCATTAGTCAACGGTCTCACGGTGGACTACCTCAATGCCCCCGCACCCCAAAAAATAGACGCAGACCTCGAAAGTGGTCTGCGCCTAATCATCCGGAGCTAGTTGTCACGCTCTGGCTTAACCAGCGGGAAGAGCACGGTCTCGCGGATGCCCAGGCCGGTCAGGGCCATGAGCAGGCGGTCCATACCCATACCCGTACCGGCTGTAGGCGGCATGCCCTGCTCCATAGCGGCAAGGAAGTCCTCATCTAGCACCATGGCCTCATCATCACCGCCGGCGGCCAGGCGAGCTTGGTCCTCAAAACGCTCCCGCTGGATAACCGGGTCCACCAGCTCGGAGTAGCCGGTTGCCAGCTCGAAGCCGCGGACGTAGAGATCCCACTTCTCGGTCACGCCCGGCTTGGAACGGTGCTGACGGGTCAGCGGGGAGGTCTCAACCGGGAAGTTCTTGACAAAGATGGGGCCTTCCAGCTGGTCCTCGCACAGGACCTCCCAGATTTCCTCCACCAGCTTGCCGTGGCCCCAGCCGCCGTCTTTGGGGACGTCAAGGCCGATGACGTCGGCAATGCCCTTGAGCGTTTCGACGTCGGTATTGATGGTGACCTCCGGCTGGCCCGGGAACTTGCACTGTAGGGCCTCATTGAGGGAGGGGTACATCTCGATTTCGGGCCACTCTTCGCCGCCGAAATCGAACTCGGTGCCATCCGCCAGGGTGACGGTGGTCGAGCCAAAGACGTCGCGCGCTACGGCCTGGATGGACTCGCGCGTCATGCGGGCACAATCGTCGTAGTCGCCCCATGCAGCGTAGGTCTCGAGCATGGCGAACTCCGGCGAGTGGGAGCGGTCCACGCCCTCATTGCGGAAGTTACGGTTGATTTCGAAGACGCGGTCAATGCCGCCGACGACGGCACGCTTCAAGTACAGCTCCGGCGCGATGCGCAGGTAGAGGTCAATATCCAGCGCATTGGAGTGGGTGATAAACGGGCGAGCGGCCGCGCCACCGTGCAGGGTCTGCAGCATCGGGGTCTCGATTTCAACGAAGTCCTGGCTTTCCAGGTAGTTACGCAGCGCGCGCATGACCTTCACGCGGATCATGGCGTTCTTGCGGGCCTCTTCGCGGATAATGAGGTCGTTATAGCGCTGGCGCACACGGGTATCTTCTGCCATATCGGCAAAGGACACCGGCAGCGGGCGCAGGGACTTAGCGGCCATGGTCCACTCGGAGACCATGATGGACAGCTCGCCGCGGCGGGAGGAAATTACGCGGCCGCGCACGGAGATGAAATCGCCCAAGTCAACATCGGCCTTCCACGCGTCGAGGCGCTCCTTGCCTACCTCGGCCAAAGAAAGCATGGCCTGCACCTGGGTGCCATCGCCATCTTGCAGGGTGGCAAAGCACAGCTTGCCGGTATTGCGCATAAAGATAAGGCGGCCGGCAATGGCGTGGGTTACCTCGGTTTCCTCGCCTGCGGCCAGGTAGGTCACGCCTTCTTCCGTGCCCGGCTCTTCGCCCTCGGCCACTACGCGGAAATCGTGGCGCAAATCCTTCAAAGAGATGGTGCGCTCAACGGTGACCGGGTAGGCCTCTACGCCGGATTCCAGCAGGCGATCGCGCTTCTCGCGGCGGATGCGCAGCTGCTCAGGGACATCGTTTACTTCATTATTCTTCTGCTCGCTCACGTTAGCCTAGGGTAGTCGATCCCCACCGCAGCACGCGATTTAGCCCACGCCACCCTCACCCCGGAAAAGATTTACGCATAATTCACTTAACCGTCACCTCCGCGCCAACGCACAGTTACTGAGATCCCCTTATATAAATGGCTGTCCCCGTGTCTAAACAATATTTTCAACCCATTTGGAGCAGTAATAATGGCGCTTAAAGGCCGCAACCTTCTCTCTAGTCTCTTTGCCTCCTCTCGTTCCAGCCTGACCTGCACCTACAAGTGCGGTAATGCTTGCTTTGGCGAGTGCGAGAACAAGTCCAATAACCCGTACTTTGCTGACCAGTTCTCCCGCCGTACCGCGCTGCGTGCGGGCAGCCTATCGGTCGTAACCGTTGGTGGCGGCGCTGCTTTGGCGGCCTGCTCCAACCCGGATGATGCGTCTAATGAGGCTTCTTCCTCCGAGGGCAAGGGCGGCAAAACCTCTGAGGCGAACGTTGAGCTCACCTCCGCAGAAGGCATGAAGTTCGACCCAGTACAGCCAAACGAGAAGGACGAAGTGGTCATCCCGGATGGCTACGAGCAGTCCGTCCTCATTGCCTGGGGCGACCCGCTGTTTGAGGACGCGCCGGAATTCGATGACAAGAACCAGACCGCCGAGGCAGCCGAGAAGCAATTCGGCTTCAACAATGACTTCGCCGGCCTCATCGAGCACCCGGACGATGACAACCGCCTTATCTACGTCTGCTCCCACGAGTACACCACCGAACCGCAGATGTTCCCTAACTACGATGCGGATAACCCCACCGAAGAGCAGGCCAAGATTGGCTGGGCTGGCCACGGCCACTCCATCGTGGAGGTGTCCAAGGTAGGCGATACCGGTGAACTCAAGCGCGAGTTTGGTCCACTCAACCGCCGCATTACCGCTACTACCGAATTCACCTTGGTAGGTCCGGCTGCCGGTTCCGAGTTTGTAAAGACTTCCGCCGATAAGACGGGCAAGAAGGTCAAGGGCACCCTGGCTAACTGCTCCGGCGGTATCACCCCGTGGAACACCATGCTCTCTGGCGAAGAGAACTTTGACCAGTACTTTGCACACGCCAAGCTGGATGACAAGAAGGCACAGGAGTCCCTGGAGCGCTTCGGCTTGGAAGATGGCGAGACCCAGCGCAAATGGGAGCGCTTTGATAAGCGTTTCGACGTCTCCAAGGAGCCGAACGAGCCTAACCGCTTTGGCTGGCTCGTAGAAATCAACCCGCTGGACCCGAAGTCCACCCCGGTCAAGCACACCGCTCTGGGCCGATTCAAGCACGAGGCCGGCAACGTCCACATCGCCTCCGATGGCACCGTGGTGTGCTACTCCGGCGATGACTCCCGGTTTGAGTACATCTACAAGTTCGTCTCCACCAAGAAGTACGAAGAGGGCAATATCGAGCACAACCTCAGCATCTTGGATCACGGCACCCTGTACGTGGCCAAGCTGGAGGGCAACTCCCCCGAGGATGAAATCGATGGCTCTGGCGTTTTGCCAGAGGACGGCTCCTTCGACGGCAAGGGCGAGTGGGTCAAGCTGCTGACCTCTGATACCGAGAACAATAAGTTCGAGTCCCACGTTGATGGCATGTCTGCCGAAGAGGTTGCCGTCTACACCCGTGAGGCCGCCGATAAGGTGGGCGCCACCAAGATGGACCGCCCTGAGGATATGCAGGTTCACCCAGACTCCGAGAAGGTCTACGTGGCCCTGACCAATAATAAGTACCGCGGCGCTACCGGCGAGAATGCCAAGAAGAACAAGGAAGAGCCGATGGAGTGGGCTCCTGTCAAGGAGAACAAGAACGGCCTGGTCATGGAGATTGAAGATGACCATGCTGGCGAGAAGTTCACCTGGAACCTCTTCCTGGTCTGTGGTGACCCGAAGGAAGCAAATACCTACTTTGGTGGCTTTGACAAGGAAAAGGTCTCCCCGATTTCCTGCCCGGATAACCTGGCCTTCGATAGCCACGGCAACCTGTGGATCTCTACCGACGGCAACGCCCTTGAGTCCAACGATGGCCTCTACGCCGTGACCACTGAGGGCGATACCCGCGGTGAGCTCAAGTGCTTCCTGACGGTTCCGGCGGGCGCCGAGACCTGTGGCCCCATCGTCACCGATGAGCGCGTGATGGTCAACGTCCAGCACCCAGGCGAGACCGATGACGCCACCTTTGAAAAGCAGACCTCCCACTGGCCAGAGGGCGGCAAGTCCACCCCTCGCCCTGCAGTGGTTGTGGTGTGGAAGAAGGACGGCAATATCGGCGTCGATAAGAAGTAGCCACCACCTGGTCTAAGCACCCACCGCGCGGCCCTCGTTCCTCCACAGGAGCAGGGGCCGCGCAGTCGTTTTCCCTACCGGCAGCATGAGGCACTGCGCCGGCTGCGTCTTCCAAATATAAATCCACCCACCGGTCTCCCCCACGGGCTACTACCTATGTGAGTTATGGCATACTATTCGCACGTGTGAGACACGCCACCTGACCGCCCATAAGGAGACGCACACCATGAACTCTCTTGTCCTCGCCATCATCGGCATCGCGATGATGGGCGCCGGCTATCTGCTCTATTCCAAGGTCCTAGGAAAGAGCATTTTCCGGCTATCCCCGAACTACTCCACCCCGGCCCACACCATGGAAGACGGCGTGGACTATGTACCCACCAATAAATACGTCCTATGGGGCCACCACTTCACATCCGTGGCGGGCGCCGCGCCCATCATTGGTCCGGCCGTAGCCGTCATCTGGGGCTGGGGTCCGGCGTTTCTCTGGGTCACCCTCGGCACCATCTTCTTTGCCGGCATGCACGATTTAGGTGCACTGTGGGCGTCGCAGCGCCACAAGGGCCAGTCCATCGGCACGTTGTCTGGTCGCTACATTGGCAAACGCGGGCGCAACCTCTTCCTCATCGTCATCTTCCTGCTGCTATTGATGGTGAATGCGGCCTTCGCCGTGGTCATTTCGAACCTGCTAGTCTCCACGCCGACGGCCGTAATCCCCACGTGGGGCGCCATCGTCGTCGCGCTGCTTATCGGCCAGGCCATCTACCGCCTGAATTGGAACCTGCCGCTGGTCTCCATCGTGGGCGTTGTCGCGCTCTACGCGTTGATGATCATCGGTGACCGCGTGCCCGTGGTCCTACCGGATACCGTCCTGGGCATCCCCGCCAACGGCGTGTGGATCATCTTGCTATTCATCTACGCCTTCATCGCCTCGATGCTGCCGGTATGGGTGTTGCTGCAGCCGCGCGACTACATCAACGGCCTCCAGCTCTTTGTGGGCCTGGCCATCTTGTACGGCTCCTTCCTCATTACCCGCCCTTCGCTGGCCGCACCGGCGCTGCGCGACAACGTGCCGGAGGGCACCCCGGGCATCTTCCCGCTGCTCTTTGTCACCATCGCCTGCGGCGCTATCTCCGGCTTCCACGGCGTGGTAGCCTCCGGCACCTCGTCCAAGCAGGTGGATAAGGAAACTGACGTGCGCTTTGTGGGGTACTTCGGCGCCGTGGGCGAGGGCCTACTCGCGCTGGGCACCATCATCGCCACCACCGCAGGCTTTAAGTCCCTGCAGCAGTGGGAAGAGATCTACTCCGAGTGGAATGCCGGCGGCGTGGAGGCCTTCGTACAAGGCGGCGGCGCGCTCATGAATGAGGGCATGGGGATTCCCACCTCCCTCTCCGGCACCATCTTGGCCACCATGGCCGTCCTCTTCGCTGCCACCACCATGGACTCGGGCGTGCGCCTGCAGCGCCTCGTGGTGCAAGAAATTGGCGAGATCATGGGCGTGCGCATCAAGGCCTTGGCCGCCACCGTCATCGCGGTGGGCTTGGCCTTCGGCCTGACCTTCTCCGCCGGCGCGGATGGCTCCGGCGGCATGACCATCTGGCCGCTGTTCGGCACCACCAACCAGCTCATGGCGGGCCTTTCCTTGGCCATTGTGGTGGTCATCCTGACCCACCTGCGTCGGCCGACGTGGCCGGTGGTCTTCCCACTCATCTTCGTTACCGCCATGTCACTGTGGGCCGCACTCCTCCAGCTGAAGTCCCTCTTTACCAGCCAGAACTGGCTGCTATTCTGCATGGACATCATCATCGTGGTCGCCGCCATCTGGGTCATCGTGGAGGCCGTCGGCGCCATTTCCCGCGCCCGCAAGGAGACCCCGCTGGAGTGGACCGATGATGACCTTGACGCCCCACTGCCCGAGCATGCTCGACAAGCTTAAGGCACTTGCGGCCGGGCTCAATGAGTACTACCAGGCCCCGTATCGCGCCAGCTTTGCCAGAGCCCAGCAGCAAGAAGATGATCTCTTCATGATGCTGGTTGCCTCGGAGGCGCTCGGCATCCCCAACCCGGCCAGTTATTACACCCTGGAGCTTTTGCCGTTGGTCTATGAGGATTTCCACGCCTGGCATACGCGCATGGGAATGGATAGATCCCCGCTGGAGAATATTCAATGTTGTTAGAGACCGCACCCATCATGTTCTTTGGCGGCAAGGGCGGGGTGGGTAAAACTACCCTGGCCACCGCTACCGCGCTACGCTTGTCCCGCAATCACCGCGTCTGCCTGGTGTCCACGGACCCGGCGCATAACCTGGGGCATATTTTTGGTGCCTCGCTTGGCGACGCCCCCGTAGACCTCACCCCTACCCTGTCCGCCATCGAGATCAACCCTGCACGCGCGACCGAGCAACACCTAGCGCAGGTAGGGAACTCGATGCGCCGCTTTATGCCCGAGCACCTGCACGGTGAGGTTAAGAAGCACCTCGACTTGGCCCGGCAATCGCCCGGCACACAGGAGGCGGCCCTATTGGAGCGCATAGCGGCGCTCGTCGTGGAGGAGTCGGACTTCGACTACCTCATCTTCGATACCGCCCCCTCTGGGCACACTTCGCGGCTGATGGCCTTGCCGGAGATCATGGCCGCCTATACCGATGGATTGCTCTCCCGGCGCGAGAAATCCGATAAATTCGGCTCGCTGGTGCGCGGTATGTCGCAAGGAAGCGGCGCGGATAATGACCCAGTGGACCGGCGCAATCAGGAAATTCGCGCCACGCTTTTCCAGCGCCGCGAGCGCTTTGCCCAGCTGCGCACCGCTCTTACCTCCCCGTGCACCGTGTTCCACATCGTGCTCACCGCTGAGCGCCTGCCTGTGCTGGAATCTGCCGAGTTTCATGCGGACCTCACGAGCAACGGTGTGCGGGTGGGATCCATGCTGGTTAACCGGCGCACCCCGGAGAACCAAGGCGAGTTCTTGGCCGCCCGACGCGCCGCCGAGGATGAGGCGCTCGCACTCCTGCGCACCCAGCTGCCCGATACCCCGGTGCGCGAGGTTCCGTGGTTGCCGGAGGAAGTGGGGACTCCGGGGGCCGTCGGCAAGCTGGCGGCCTACCTCTAGCTCCACCCGCCCGCGCCGCTGTGGGCTTGGGTCTGCTAAAACCGAAACTATGACTTTGCTCACCAACGAATACCTATCCCACTTGCGCGAGGAGGCCGCGGCCGATTCCCGGCTGCGCATCGCGCGCAACGCCATTACCAACGTCGGGGCGGCCAAGGCGGCCCTGGACCGCGACCGCATTACGGCCCTCTACCCCACCACCGAGGTCAAGCTGGATAGCTTGGGCGTATCGGACCAGAAGCGCTCGGGCCGCTGCTGGATGTTCGCGGCGCTGAACGTCTTCCGTCACCGCGCGGCCAAGGAGCTCAACGTTGATAACTTCGAGTTTTCCTTCACCTACCTGCAGTACTTTGACAAGCTGGAACGTGCCAACTTGGTACTCAACCAGCTGCTGGACAAGAAGGACGCCGGCTGGGACGAGCGCACCGTCGCCGCGGTGCTAGACCACGCGGGGGCCGATGGCGGCTGGTGGTGCTTCTTTAGCAACCTCGTAGCCAAGTACGGCGCCGTTCCTGCCGAGGTCATGCCGGAGGTGCGCTCGTCTGGAAATACCGCGGAGATGAACCGCGACCTCGCCACGGTGGTGCGTCGTGCCGCCGCCCAGGACGGACCGCGCGAAGAAATCCTCGCCCAAGCGCGCAAGGATATCCACCGCATCCTGGCCATCCACCTGGGCACCCCGCCGGAGGAATTTACCTGGGCGTATCGCACCAAGGACGAGCAATTCGTGCGGCTGCACTCCACCCCGCGCGAGTTTGCGGATAAGTACCTGCCGCACCTGGACGAGTACGTGGTGCTGGCCGATGACCCCCGCTCCACCAACCCCAAGCATCGCGTCTTTAGCAGCGCCGAGGAGACCAATGTGCTGGGCGGCGCACCGCAGGAGTACCTCAACGTCAGCGCGGCTGAGCTGAAGGAAACTGCCAAGCGCAGCCTGGCGGCCGGTGAGCCGGTGTGGTTTAGCTGCGATGTCAACCGCCAGTTCTCCTTCCTCAACGGCGTATGGGACGAGGGATTGGTAGATACCGATGGCCTCTACGGGATCGATTCCTCCATGAGCAAGGAGGAGCGTTTTACCTCCGGCGAGACCGCGCCCACCCACGCGATGGTGCTCACCGGCGTCGATGGTGACCGCGCCTGGCGCGTGGAGAACTCCTGGGGCTCTAAGCCGCCGCGCAAGGACGATGGCGAGGACGTGCCCGGCAAAGGCTTTGCCACGATGGCCGATGCCTGGTTTGACCAGAACGTCTTCCACATCGCCGTGCGCAAGGAGCACCTGAGCGACGCGCTTGCCCAGGCTCTTGCCACCGAACCGATTGAGCTTCCCCTCTGGGACCGGATGAACTAAGGAGAATCGAAAAATGACAGAGATTAAACCGAACGAGGTTCATGCCGCCACCGCCGAGCTCACCAGCGATGCCACGCTGCGCCTGGTACGCAATGGGGTGGCCCAGGAGGGCGTCGACAAGCTCAGCCTCGACCGTGAGCAACTGCGCAGCCTTACTCCGGTAACCAGCCATAAGCTAGATTCCTGGGGCGTGGCCGACCAGAAGGCATCGGGCCGCTGCTGGATTTTTGCCGGCCTCAATTCCCTGCGCGGCGGGCTCATGGACAAGGCCAAGCTCAAGGACTTTGAGCTCTCGCAGACCTATATTTACTTCTTTGACAAGCTGGAAAAGGCCAATTGGTTCCTCACCGCCATGGCTGAGCTCAAGGACCGCGAGATTACGGACCGCACCGTCGCCAAGCTCATGGATGATCCCATCGATGACGGCGGCCAGTGGTCCATGTTCGTCGCCTTGGTGGAAAAGTACGGTGTGGTGCCGCAGTACGCCATGCCGGAGACCGCCTCTTCCGAGGCCACGGCGATGCTTAACCGCAATCTGCAGACCGTGCTGCGCCGCGCCGCCCACCGCATCCGCAGCGGCGAAGAGGGCGCGCATGAGCAGGCGCTTGCCGACGTCTACCGTATCCTCACCGCCAACCTGGGCCTGCCACCCGAGGACTTTGTGTGGCAGTACCGCGATAAGGACGATGAGTTCCACCGCGCGGGCACCTATACCCCGCAGGAGTTTGCCGAGGAATACCTGCCGGCGGACCTAAGCGAGTACGTCTGCGTGGTCAACGACCCGCGCAATGCCTACGGCGAGCTCTACACCGTGGAGTACCTGGGCAACGTGGCGGGAAAGCGCGTGACCTATTTGAACGCGCCTGTGGAGGTGCTGCGCGATGCCGCGCGTGCCTCCATCGAGGACGGCCAGCCGGTCTGGTTCGGCTGCGATACCGACCAGCAATCCGATGATGAGCACGGCGTGTGGGCCAAGCACCTGCACGATTATGAGGCCTTCTACGGCGTGGAGATGGATCTGGACAAGGCGCAGCGTTTGCGCCTGCACGAGTCCATGATGACCCACGCGATGGTGTTTACCGGCGCCGATATCGCAGACGATGGCACCGTCAATCGCTGGCGCGTGGAGAATTCCTGGGGCCCGAAGAAGGCCGATAAGGGCTTTTGGACCATGGCCGATGACTGGTTCGACGAGTTCGTCTTCGAAATCGCCGTGCACCCCTCCCGCCTGCCGGAGCAGTACCAAGCGGCATTGCAGTCCGAGTCCGTCACCACCCTGCCGGCCTGGGATCCGATGGGCGCGTTGGCGCGCTAAGCCTGCGGCACGCTAAGACTGCGGCGTGCCAAGGCGGCGCACATAGAGCATGCACTCCAAGTCGCGGTCCTCGTTGACCGCGATGGTGCGCTCGCCCACCTGAGTGAAACCGCGGCTGTCATAGAACTGGTAAGTGCAACCGTCATCGGTAAACAGGTAGACATTCTTTCCCTCGTGACGGGCTTCGAAGGCCTCGAGCAGCGCCGTGCCCACGCCGCTCACGCCGGAATTGGGGTCGGCGACGAGGAAGCCGATTTCGCCATCGATGGGGTGCTTGCCCAAGTACTTGAGCAGCATGTCCTGATTGGCGGCATCGTAGTCATCGCGGTGCCCGCCCGGGCGCAGGTTATTAAAGATTTCCACCGCGTGAACAAACGCCTTGCGCCACCACGGATATGGCAGCGCGGGCTTGCCCTTCATGGAGGCCAACAGCACGCCGAGGAAGCGGTCGCCATCGTAGGCGGCCAGGATATCGGTGGCCTTGGCGCGCTCTAAGTCCCAAAAGTAGCGGCCATAGGCGCGCTCGAAGCGGCGGCTCTTCACAAACCAGTGCAGGTGCATGCCCTCGATGGCAAAAGAAATAGCCTTGGGCTCATCGCGCGGGTCAAGGTCGCGGATCTGGATATCGGTCATTAGTCCTCCGATGGCTGCTGGGAAGCGGTACCCTGCGCGCGCTGTTGCTCGTGTTGTTGCTCACGCTCGAGCTCGGCCTTGGCTTCGTGTTCTTCAATATTATTAAACCCAATGCCCAGCGGCAGGCCCACATTATCGATGAGGCGGACGCCGCCGATTGTCGCGGCGACGAGCAAGCGGGCATCCCCCTCCTCGGGAGGCGTGCCGAGGTCGCGGCCGCGCACCTCGAGGTAGTCCGGTTCAACGCCTGCTGCGCGCAAGACTTCCGCAGCAACCTCGCGGACCTTATCGGCACCGGCCTCGGCGGCATGCGCGCCGGCAGTCAGCGCGGCGGATAGGGCCGCAGCCTGGTCACGGGAGTCGGCCGGGACGTTGGTATTGCGCAGACTCATCACCACGCCATCAGGCATGCGTACGGCGGGCACGCCCTGCACGCGCACGCCTAAGTGGAAGTCTTGGACCGCGTGGTGGATGGCGAGGAGGAGCTCGTAGTCCTTTTCTCCGAGGAGGACGTCGGTAGGCGAAAGCGTCAGGATGAGCGCAAGGTACAGCGAGAGATCCTCGCTGAGGTCCGGCTCGAGGGCGGTCGCGGCGTCGGCCGGAGCCACGGCGATGCGGCGGCCGTGCGGCCACAAGGCCTCTGGCGAGTAATCCCACACGATGTCCACGCCCTCGGCGCGCAGGAGTTCAAGGTCCTCCTCGTGCGGGGACTGCAGGGCCACGACGGTAACCGCGCCGCGGATGTGCTTGGCCGCGCGCACCAACGCGATATGACCGGCATGCACGCCATTGGTCAACGGCACGAAGGCCACCGGACGGCCAGTCTTGTGAAAAGCACTACCGACCATGCGGATGCGCTCAATGTCGTTGATGACGGTAGCGTTTCCCATCTCCAGGCTCATCGGCTCTCCTCTTGTAGGGCCCACATTTCTAGCTCCTCGCGGCCGTCTACCTCGCCTAGGCGGCGGGCAACCTCCACATAGCTGCGGCGCAGGCCGGGATCGGTGGCGCCGCGGTAGGCAGCAATGGCTTCTTGACTATCAAAGTCACTGCCTACCGGCGGCCATTCCTCCGTCGGGGCGAAAAATTCTGCTTCCCGTGCCGCAGGTACCTGTAGCCGGTGCAGCATGTCGGCATAGTAGACGCGTGCGGCAAAAGGGGCACGCTCGGCGTCCGATAATGCGAGAACATCGGCGTGAAACTCCCCGGCGATGAGTTCCACGATGGTTTCACCTAGCTCATCCAAGGTGGTTGCAGCCCACCGTCCAGAAACGATAGGGGCAAGCGCGGCTACCACACAGCCGCGAGTCTCCAGCGGATCCAAAACCTGTACGCCACGCGACAGGCAGGTGTGGACGGCAATAAGACCGCGGTGAACGTGGGGTTCCAGTAGTTCTACTGCAGCATCTAGGCGAGCATCGCCGACCGCAATGATAAGCGCCTCAAAGGAAGAAAGCTCCGCTGGATTGGAGATTTCAACAATCTCGTGGCCGGCACGCGCCATTTCTCCGGCTAGGTTGATACCAGCCGAGCTACGACCGAAGAGTGCTACCCGCATGCGTGGCGGGCGCATTTATTTATCCTTCTTTTTCTTCGCCTGGGCCAGCAGCTCGGCCACGGAGACCGCGCCCTCGCGCTTATCATCGCTGCGGCGGCGGCCGCGGGAATCGGGCTCATCGGCGGCCGCGCGGTGATGCGCGCGGCCCGCCTTCTGGCGCACCGGCTCGGACTTTTCTGGGGCTACGTGCTGGCCGGAGCCCGGGTACTCCGCACGCTCATCGCGCTGTGGTGCCGGCTGCTGCGGAATGTCCTGGGTTTCGTCATTGGCCGTGGTGGCAGCCTCTGGCTTGCGATGGCTACCGTGGTGCTCGCTGGCCGCGGACGTGCGGGTATTCTTCAGGGAATCATCGCCGCCGGTATCCCAGCGCACGGCCTGGAAACCACCAGTATTAAAGGTGGAGGCACCAGAAGCCTTGCCGGAGGTACGCTGCGCACGAGTCTTTTCGCTGATGATGTCATTAAGCGGATTAGCCTCGGCGTGCGCCGCGGATGGCTGGTTACCCAAGCGGCCAGCGATGGCATCGGCGGACGGGGCGCCAGAAGAGGACTGGGTGAAGTCCACATTGCCCTCCTCAGAGCCAGGGCGAGCAGCGGCCGCGGTTTGGGCCTCGAGCTGCATGATGCGGCGCGCCTCGGCGTGCAGAGCGGCCGGTTCATAGGTGAAGTTCTGGCCGGAAAGATCTTCAATCTGCTTGCGGATGGAAGCCAGCTCGGTGCGGATCTCATCCAGCAGTTCCTGATCCGGCAGCGGCTGGCCATCGGCTGTGCGGGCCTGCTTGAGCTCGGCGCGGTGAGCGCGCTCCTGCAGCTCCAGCTTGGTCACGGATTCCTCGGCCTGGCGACGGTAGCGCATCACCAGGAAGAAGCCAAGCACGGCAGCCCACAAAGCGGCGATGAGCGCAATCTTAAGGGCTGCGGCAGAGCCGGAAATCAGCATGACGATGCTGGCTACAACGGCCAACACCACGAGGACGATGAGCCCGGTCTGGCCCAGATCCGGCTTGGTCGTCTTGGCGGGAGTTTTGCTAGAAGAAGAGCGCGGCTCAGTCATGCTCACTAATGTACCGCCTGTACCCCATCTGGTGGGGGCGGGGTCTCGCAGTGTCGCTCTAGCCGCAGGCCAGCAGCAGCCATCGCGAGGCCACCGAGCGCAGAGGCAATGACGCCCACGAGGTCATCGGAGGCCGCGGTGAGCGTACCCGCGTTGGGGATGACGTAGACGGCAATGCCGGCATAAATGCCACCCACGATGGAACCCGTCCATGCCGAGGCCTTTCCTACCAGCATGAACTGCGTGATGGTCATGGGGTTGAGCTGCGAATTATCCAGGCCAATGCCATGCTCGTCCTCGGTGGCTTGATCCACCTTCCAGGTCAGCGCCACACAGATGACGGCCATAAGCCACAGCGTGGCCGAGACCGTTACCGGGATTTGCAGCATGGAGCCATAAAAGCGCGTGGTGAGGATGGCCGCCGCGGCGGCAAAGAAGACCCCGGTGCCGATGAGGGCACCCAGCGAGGTCCGTGTCATAGCTCCTCCATCATGCCCAGCCGGCGAATCTCGGCGCGCTCTTTCGGGTCGAGTGCTGCTACCCGCTTGGCGACGCCCTCCCCACTCAACCTAGCACCAGCATCGGCCGCCAACCACGGAATCAGCACGAAGGCACGCTCGTGGCCATAAGGATGCGGGACGATAAGCTCCGGGTCCTCGGAGGTATAGCCCTCGATATCGATGATGTCTACATCCAGCGTGCGCGGCCCCCAGTGGCGCACGCGGACGCGCTCGGCGGCCTCTTCGAGCTTCTGCCCGCGGCGCAGGAGTTCCTTCGGAGTCTCGTCCACGTCCACGATGAGCACCGCGTTGAGGAATTCGTCTTGGTCCGTCACGCCCCACGGCGGGGTGGCATAGACGGGCGAGGCGGCAACTATCTCGCCGGCAAACTCGTCGAATACCGTGCGCAAAAGCTCCACGCGGTCATCCATATTGGAGCCGATGGACAACACCGCGCGCATTAGAGGGTCCTCGCGTGCTTGCGGGAGCGGCGGGCGACCACGGCGACGTCGGCAAAAGTGCGCGGAATCGGCGCCTGCGGCTTGTGCAGGGTGACCTCCACGGCATGCAGGCCCTCGAAGGTCTCCATGATGGTATCGGCGACCTCGCTGGCGACGGTCTCGATGAGGTCGCGGGCGGGGCCTTCGATGATTTTCGCGGCGACGTCGGCAAGCTCGGCGTAATTGATGGTCTTGGTCAGATCATCGGTGGCGGCGGCCTCGGCGAACTCGGACCAGCAGGTGATATCCACGATGAAAGGCTGGCCCGTACGCTTTTCTTCTTCGAAGACGCCGTGGTAGCCAAAGCATTCTAGGCCGGTGAGCTCGATGCGGTCTGCCATGTTTTACTCCTCAGGGTTGCGCGGTAGGGCGGTGGATTTCATGGTTCCATTGCCATCAGCGCCATTGCTATAGCTACCGGTCGCCCTGGCGCCGCCCGCGTAGCTGGTGCCGGCGTTCCAAGCAGCGGCCACATCGACGGCGTCGCGCGAGACGGCGACCTCGTGCACGCGCACGCCCCACGCGCCCATCTGGGCGGAAATGGCGGTCACGGCCGCAGTCGCGGGATCGGCCAGCAGCGGGCTGGACTCCACGCCGCGGTCCTCGCGGATGGCGGCAAGGAAGCGCTTGCGCGAGGCTCCCACCAGCATGGGGAATTCGGCGTCGAGAAACTCCGGCAGGGCCTTGAGCAGCGCCCAGTTATCCTGCGGGGTTTTGGCAAAGCCCAAGCCCGGATCGAGCACGATATTATCGCGTCGCACGCCGGCCGCCAGCGCATTATTTGCCAGTCGCTCGAGGGTCTCATGCACGTCGCGCACCACATCGCCGCCGTGGTCGGCGCTTCCGGCCGCGGAGCCAAAGGCGCCTTCCTGCAGCGTGCGCCAGTGCATCAGGCACACGGGCACGCCGGCCTCGGCCATCGCGCGATACATCTCCGGATCAGCCAGGCCACCGGAGACGTCATTAATCATGTCCACACCGGCCGCTGCCGCCGCGCGGGCCACCGAGGCGCGCATCGTATCCACGGAGGTGCGGATGCCCAGCTCGCTCAGCGTCTTAATGACGGGAACCACGCGGCGCTTTTCGACGTCCGCCTCTACCCGCACCGCACCCGGCCGGGTGGACTCACCGCCGACGTCAATCATGTCAGCGCCCTGCGCCACGAGTTCGCGGGCGTGGTTGATGGCGGCATCGACGTCCAACCACTTACCGCCATCGGAGAAGGAATCCTCCGTGACGTTGACAATGCCCATCACCAGCGTGCGGTTGGCGATGCTCAGATCCGATACCGAGGTTGCCTGCTGCATGGCGTGCTCCTTCTCGCTTTCGTGGTGAACCGGGGGTTTAGCTGCGAATCAGGCTGAGCACCTCGGCGCGGGAGGCGGCATTATTTTTGAAGCCGCCGCGCACCGCGGAGGTAGTCGTCGTCGCCCCCGGCTTGCGAATGCCGCGCATGGCCATGCACAGGTGCTCGCACTCAATGACCACGATGACGGACTGCGCACCGAGGACCTCCACCAAGGCGTCCGCTACCTGCTGGGTAAGGCGCTCTTGGACTTGGGGGCGCTTAGCGTACATATCCGCCAGGCGAGCAAGCTTGCTCAAACCGGTGACGTGGCCGTCTTTGCCCGGGATGTAGCCAATATGCGCCACGCCGTAGAACGGCACCAAGTGGTGCTCGCAGGTGGAATAAATGGGGATATCGCGCACCAAAACCAATTCTTGGTGGTCCTCAGCGAAGGTCTTGTGCAGGACCTCGGTCGGGTCCTCATGCAGGCCGGCGAAGACCTCGCGGTAGGCGCGGGCCACGCGGGCCGGGGTTTCGCGCAAGCCCTCGCGGTCAGGGTCCTCCCCTACCGCAAGGAGCAGCTCACGCACCGCTGCCTCCGCTCGGTCTTGGTCAAAGGCGGCGCGAGCGGGAATGTGATTATCAGGCATTAGTTATCTTCTTGCTTGTCGTCCTCGCGCGCATAGGGGTTCTTGCGGCGATCCTTCTCGTCCCAGCCAGGGGTAAACCACTGGCTGGTCTCAGCCTCAGCATCCGCGCCGGCATCCGGCTTGTGGTGCTTTCCACCACCGGTAGCGGGGCGTGCGGCCGGACGGGCCGCAGGCTCGGAAGACTCAGCAGACTGGCCGTCGCGGGACTGCTGGGTCGGCGTAGAGTTCGCGGATTCCTTAGCGGGGCCGCTGCCCAACTCGCGGGCGGTGTCCGGATCGACGTAATCGCCGGCGTGCTGACCAAAGTTGAAGCCCACCTCGCCCTTCGGCTCTTCGCCGGCAAGGCGGCGCTCGCGGGCGGCCCGGGAGGCATCGAGAAGCGTCATGCGCTTAGGCAGCTCCTCGCCGCGCTCTTTCGCCAGCTCAACCGGGGTCTTCACTGGGGCGTAGCCAATCTGGCGCGGGAAGCGGTCGTCCTCGCCTGGGAAGACGTCGAAGGCCTCGCGCGGCTCGATGCCGTCGAAAATGCGCTCCAGGTCAGGGCGGCGCAGGGTTTCCTTCTCCAGCAGGGCCTCGGCCAGCTTATCCAGGTAGTAACGGTTATTGCGCAAGATGTCATAGGCCTGCTCGTGCGCGCGCTCGAGCAGGTAGCGCATCTGCTCATCAATCTTGGAGGCAACTTCATCGGAGTAATCGATGGAGCCGCCGCCACCCATCTGGCTGAAGGGATCGCCCTGTTCCTTGCCGTACTTCACGGTGCCCAGGTCCGGCGAGAAGCCGTACTCGGTGAGCATGGAACGAGCGATCTTGGTGGCGTTTTCAATATCGGAAGACGCACCGGTGGTCGGCGCACCGAAGACCAGCTCCTCGGCCGCGCGGCCACCCATGGCAAAGACCAAACGGGAGAAGAGCTCGTCGCGGGTGTACATGCCCTTGTCGTCTTCCTGGGAGGTCATGGCGTGGCCGCCGGTGCGGCCGCGGGCCAGGATGGTGACCTTGTACACGCGCTCAATATCCTTGAGTGCCCACGCAGAAAGCGTGTGTCCGCCCTCGTGGTAAGCGGTGACCTTCTTCTCGTGCTCGGAGATGATCTTGCCCTGGCGGCGCGGGCCGCCCACGACGCGGTCGGTGGCCTCTTCCAAGGCGTCATAGGTGATGACGTTGCCGCCGATGCGGGCGGTCAGCAAAGCGGCCTCGTTGAGCACATTGGCCAGGTCCGCGCCGGACATACCGGCGGTGCGCTTGGCCAGCTGCGCTACGTCAACCTCCTCTGCCAGCGGCTTATTCTTTGCATGCACGCGCAGGATCTGCTCGCGGCCGGCCAAGTCCGGGTTGGTGACCGGAATCTGGCGGTCGAAGCGGCCCGGGCGCAGCAGCGCCGGATCCAGGATGTCCGGGCGGTTGGTGGCGGCGATGAGGATTACGCCCTCGCGGTCACCAAAGCCGTCCATCTCTACCAGGAGCTGGTTGAGGGTCTGCTCGCGCTCATCGTGGCCGCCGCCGGTACCGGAACCGCGCTGGCGGCCCACGGCGTCGATCTCGTCCACGAAGATAATGCAGGGGCTATTTTCCTTCGCCTGCTTGAACAGGTCGCGCACGCGGGAGGCACCCACGCCGACGAACATCTCCACAAAGTCAGAACCGGAGATGGAATAAAACGGCACGCCGGCCTCGCCAGCCACGGCGCGGGCAAGCAAGGTCTTACCGGTACCCGGAGGGCCATAAAGCAGCACGCCACGCGGAATCTTGGCACCCAGCTCGTGGTAACGAGTGGGATCTTCCAGGAAGTCCTTGATCTCCTGCAGCTCGTCCACGGCCTCGTCCGCGCCGGCCACGTCCTCAAAGGTATTGGTCGGCATATCCTTGGTCAGTTCCTTGGCCTTGGAACCGCCGATGCCAAACATGCCACCAGCGCCCTGCTGCATGCGGGACATGAGCCAGAAGAGCACGCCGAAGAGGATGAGCATCGGCAGCAGCATGCTGAGCATGGAGCCCAAGAAGGATTCCTGCGTGACGTTGGTCTGGTACTTCTCGGCACCGGAATCCTTGACGGCGTTAAAGACCTGCTCGGAGGCGCGGGCCGGGTACTTGGCCACGATCTCCTGCACGCCGTCGCGCTCGTCTACCGTGATTTCGTCCTTGAGCTTGATGCGCAGGCGCTGCTCGCGGTCATCAATTTCCACCTCATCGACGTTTTTGTCTTTGAGCTGGGTCAGCGCAACGGAGGTATCCGCTTGCACGTAGCCGCGGGCGTCGTTGCTAAAGAAGGTAAAAGCGTACAGCGCGATTAGGATGAGGGCCGCAATCCCGCCGTAGCGAAGAATCTTGTTGTTTTTCATTACTGCGCGATTTTAGTTGGTGGTATAGACATCAGGGTGGAGGGTGCCCACGTAAGGCAGATCGCGGTAGCGTTCCGCATAGTCCAGCCCGTAGCCGATGACGAATTCATTCGGGATATCAAATCCCACATCCAGCAGGTCAATATCGGCCTTGACTACCTCCGGCTTGCGCAGCAGGGTGACCACATTCAGCGAGGCAGGGTTGCGGCCTTCCAGGTTGCGGATGAGCCACGACAGGGTGAGGCCCGAATCGATGATGTCTTCCACGATGAGCACGTTGCGCCCGGCAATATCGCGGTCCAAATCCTTCAAAATGCGCACCACGCCGGACGAGGAAGTGGAGGCACCGTAGGAGGATACGGCCATAAACTCCAACTCGGAGGGGATGGATAGCTTGCGCGCGAAGTCCGTAAGGAAGAACGCCGCACCCTTGAGCACGCAGACCAAAAGCAGGTCTTGCTCAGCGTCGGCATATTTTTCAGAGACCATATCCGCGAGCTCTTGGACGCGGTTTTGCAATTCCTCTTCTCCAATGAGGATTGCTTCTACATCGTCACCGTAGCGGTTTGCGGGAACGGCGAAGTCTTTCTTGTCGTGCACGTGTGCGCTCCTTTAATGACCAGACAATAGTGCCAGTTTGCCACCTATACGGGCTACTTCCAACCTCTGCCCCACCTGCCGCGCCGATCGCACGGCCACCGGGCCTTGCCCGTGCCAGTGGGTGCACAGCTTGCCGACGTCCCCCACTCCCCTCCTCGTTACCTCTACTCCCTCGCTGACCAGCCACGCCGCGATTGCCCGCCGGCGCCGCGGTTCCGCCATCGCCGCCAGTTCGGCACAGTCGGTGGTGGGTGGGGTACGCAGGGTGGCGTCGTCAAGCGCGGCGTCGCCTGCCGCTTGCGCCAGCGCTGGCACCACATCCCCGCCGATGATGCGGCTCAACTGCGGGATCACCTCGCGGCGCAGCGCCACGCGGCGGAAATTCGTGTCCGCGTTCTGCGGATCCTTCCACGCCGAAAGGCCCAACTCCGCGCAGGCGCCCTCGGTATCGGCGCGGCGCACGCCTAATAGTGGGCGCACCACGCGGGCGCCTTCCACCTCGCTGCGCTCGTTCATGCCGGTCACTCGCCCGCGCAGCGCCCCCAGCAGCAGCGTTTCCGCCTGGTCATCGGCCGTGTGCGCCACGGCTACCTCTAGCTCTTCGGCCGCACTGGCGGCGGCTAGGGCCCGGTACCGCGCCACCCGCGCGGCCGCCTCCATCGACTCTGGACCCGCCCCGTCGGCCTCGACGCTGAGCACCCGCGCTCGCGCGCCCAGTTCTCGGGCTTGCTCGGCAGCGCGCTCGGCTTGCGCCCGCGAGCCCTCTTGCAAGCGGTGGTCCACGCATAATGCGAGCACGTCATGCCCCTCAGCCACCAGCGCCGCCAGCAGCGCCAAAGAATCCGCGCCTCCGGAAAGCCCCACTGCCACGGTGCGGTTGAGGGAGGCGGCGCGCACGCCGCGTCGACAAGCTAAAAAGTGCGGCGAGACCCGCGGCCAAAAGGGCTTTTTAGAACTCATGCAGCGCAGAAGCCAACGCGTCTTGGGCCTGGCGAGCGGCCTGGATATCGCCGCCATTGACGAGGAAAGCAAAAGCATACACACGTCCCGAATTGCCCTGCGCAGTACCGGCCAGGGCCGAAACACCCGTCAGCGTGCCGGTCTTGGCGCGCACATAGCCCTTGGCCGCGGAGTCGCCGTAACGCTCATACAAGGTGCCATCGCCACCTGCCACCGGCAGGTAGGACACCAACGGGCGTAGGTGCGGATCCTTCACCGCCCCATTAATAAGCTGCGTCAAAAGCCCGGCCGTGAGCCGATTGTCTTCCGATAGCCCGGAATTGTCCTTAATATCCACGCCCTCAACGTCGAATCCCTGCTCCCGCAGGACCTCAAGCGTGGCCTGCGTATCGCCTTCAAAGCTGGCTTCCTTGCCACGGGCCATCGCCAGCTCTCGCGCAATGGCCTCGGCCATGACGTTATCGGAATGGCGCACCATTTCTCGGGCGCGGTCCGCTAGCGGCGGCGAATCCACACTCGCTACTTCCTGCGCATTCTCGGCTACAGAGCCCATGCCTGCCTCGCTTGCACCGAGGCGATCGCCTAGCTGCTTAGCGACGTCCAAAGCAGGCTCATGACTCCTCGGCGCATCCCCCGTCGTCGCGCCCAGGCGACCGCCGTAGAGCATGGCCGGTTCCATCGGCGCGACGAAGCCGCCGTCCACGTTCTCCGGGTCCCACCCCGGGGCCTGCGGCTCGCCTTTCCACGCAGAAGTATCAATGAACACACCATCAACCTGGTCGATGTTCTGAGAAATCTGCTCAGCTAAGTCATCGAGCTGCTCATGCGTCATCCACACATCGCCCGCAGCCTTAATAACCACGTTCTTTTCGTTCGACCCACGGTAGACCTTGGTGGTGATTTTCTCATTCTCATCCAGCGCCAACGTCGCCGCCGCAGTTGTGAGGACCTTCGTGGACGAGGCCGGGGTAAGCCGCTTATCCGCGTCCCGCTGCCACACCACGTCCCCGGTCTCGGTATCAATTACCTCGCCGCCGAACGTGGCAAGGTCCTTATTCTTAGAGAGCTCGTCCAGCTTCGCGCTTAGCGCATCCAGGTCCGCTTCCCCCGGCTCGGCGGTGAGCAAAGGCTCCTCAGGAGCCTGCACCGCCTGAGCTTCTCCGTGTGAGAGATCGCCGTATTCGCGCTGGAGGGTAACGCCCAGCGCAGCCGTACCTCCGACCGCTGCCGCTACCACGAGCGCGGTCGCTGACCACCAAACATGCTTTGCTTTCATTGCCTTTAACCCTAGCGCGAATCCGCAACGCGCTAGACTATGGGCAGTAATTGATACCCAATCCCCCATGGAGGACATCGCTGTGAGCGTTGAAGTAACCATTGAAATCCCGAAGGGCTCCCGCAACAAGTACGAGGTTGATCACGAGTCCGGCAAGGTCTACCTCGACCGTTACCTGTTCACCCCGATGGCTTACCCGGCTGACTACGGCTTCATCGACCACACCCTGGGCGAGGACGGCGACCCGCTCGACGCCCTGGTCATCCTGCCGGAGCCGGTCTTCCCGGGCGTAGTCGTTGAGGCCCGCATCGTCGGCGTGTTCAAGATGACTGACGAGGCCGGCGGCGACGACAAGCTGCTCGCCGTCATCGACGACCCGCGCTGGGAGCGCTACCAGGACATCGACGATGTGGAGCAGCACATCAAGGACGAAATCGAGCACTTCTTCGTCCACTACAAGGACCTGGAGCCGAACAAGGAAGTCACTGGCTCCGGCTGGGGCGACAAGGCTGAGGCAGAAAAGATCCTCGACGAGGCTAAGGCTCGCTTCAAATAAGCGCTTCTGCCGCACGCTAACGGCGGCACTGTGAAGGTACGTTTCCGCAGACGGTGGAGACCGAAGAGGTTTCCCACCGCGCGCCGAAGCGTACCTTTCGCGTTTTCCGACTAATCACTGTCGTTCACAGTAAATAGTGGCGAAAAATAGCGTGTTTCGGGGCGTTATTTGCCGTGAACGACAAAGGCACCCGTGGACGAAAACCGCGCCTTAGAAGCCACAATGGGAGGCAAGCCAGCCGTCGAGCTCAGATTCCGGGGTATCAGGAGCGATGGGGTCCTCGGCGAACTCCTCGCCCGTGCACGCCTTGTCCTTGGCAGCAGTGAGCATGAGCGAGCGGCCGTCCGGGTAATCCAGCACCACGTTGGCGGAGGCGTAGCCGGCGGTCGGCTCGCCGAAGGTGCGCACGTTGTCCAGGCCGCGGAAGGTCAGGAGGGTGGCTTCGGCGGAGGAGGCGGCGTCGATGGCGGCATCGAGGAGCTCCGCGTTGGTCGGGTCCTCTTTGAAAGCCTCGCGGGCGCGCTGAAATTCTTCGCTCTCGCCATAGATTCCGGTATACGCTGCGGTATCCACCACCGCGGTGTTGATGTGTTTTTCGCTGGCGTTGAAAAGAAAATAGGGCTAGCCCAGCAGCGCCCCGCCATAGGAGGGGCCGAGGAAGTACACGGCGGCGAACACCGCGATAAAGGTAACGCCGAAGAGTCCGCCAAAAATTTTCAGTACAGTTTTCATTCTTTTCGACCTCCTGTGCGCAGCACGTAGCCGCGCAACGGTTCAACAAGGACAATGGCAAGAAGCGTGACCACCCAGCCCACCGCCAGGAAGCCGAAGGCCATGAGCAGGCGGGTGCTCACATCGACGTCGCTTTGCTCGACGCTGGAGAAGAACATCAGCGAAGCAATTCCGCCGCCGAAGAGAAAACCGAAGGAGCTCAAGGCCACGACCGGCCCCATGACGGTCAGCGCCCCGGAGCGGAACTGGAAGCCGCGCGGCACGCCCATCAAATCCAGAGAGCGGATGAGCTCCTTGTCCTCGAAGATGCCGGAAACCTGCCCCAGGATGATGGACATGGTGGTCAACGTGAAGCCGAAGACGAGGGTTAGTACAACGCCAGTGGAGATGTCCTTGAACACCACGTTCATCCCGGGATCTTCTTTGAGCACCGAGGCCAAGGCATCGGAGCCCAGGGGCGCGGCAACGAGGAAGCCGGCCAGGTAGCCGAAGAAGCCGATGGCAGCGCTGCGCCGCCATGCCGGGCGGGCATTGCCCGCCACGCGCTGGCAGGCCACGAAGTGCGCGGTTCCGGGGAAGAGGGAGAAGACGTGCGCGCCCAGCTGCAGGATGAAAGGCGCGATGAGGTTGATGCTCATCAGCATGCCAAACATGACCACGACGACCATCGCGGTGGGCGGGCCCGCCTTGCCCGTGAGGAACACGCCGCCGACTGCCACGATGATGAGGAAGACGATGGCGCGCCACCAGCGGTAGGCCGCGGGCATCTGGCGTTTGGCCACGCCCAGCGGGCTCACCCGCACGCGGCGCATGCCGTACAGTGCCGCGCCGATGGCCAGGAGGAAAAGCACACCGGCCACGGCTATATATCCCCACCAGGGCAGCAGAATCTCTGTCAGATCAATGGGCCGCATCTGGAAGTCCAGCTGGGTAAAGACCGGTGCGACGAGTAGGCTAATCAGCCCGCCGAGCACGATGCCGATCACCGCCTGGAGGCCGGTTTCCACAATTGCCATGCGCTCCACCTGGCGGGAGCTTAAGCCCAGCAGGCGCAGGGTGGCCAGGCGCTGCTCCCTGCCGGACGCACCCAGGACGGCGGCCTGGGAGGTGAGGTTAAACAGCGCGGGAAGGATGAACGCGCAGGCAAAGAGAGCCAGGGCGAACCAGGGATAGAGGAAGGCCTCCATCTCGTTGCCAAAGGCCTCCTTGAGGGCGGGCGCGGCGTCCTCGATGTGCTGGGCGCGCTCCCACAACATCCAGGTACCACCTGCAACCAAAAAGGCAATGGCGGAACCGATGGTCAGGCTCACAATCGCCAATAGAGAGACGATGCCCGTGCCCGAGCGCGCGCGAATGGATTCGCGCTGCAGGTCATAGACCAAGGTGGCGGTGTTCATCGAATCACCCCTAGGCGGCGGTCGTCGTGAATGATGCCATCGCGAATCTCCACGCGGCGCTGCATCCAATCGGCCACCTTCGGGTCGTGCGTGACCATGACCAGGCTCGCCCCGGCCTGGCGCACGATGGTGGTGAGCATCTGCATGACCTCGTGGCCGGTGGACTGATCCAGCGCACCGGTCGGCTCGTCGGCGAAGACAACGCCTGGGTTCGCCACCAGCGCACGCGCAATGGTCACGCGCTGGGCCTGGCCACCGGAGACCTGCGCCGGGCGGCGGTCCGCCAGGCCACCCAGGCCCAGCTGATCAAGAAGCTCCATCGCGCGCCTGCGGGCCGCACCCCGCCCCATACCGTTAAGCATGGCCGGCAGCGCCACGTTATCCACGTTGCTGAGCTCCGGCAGCAGCTGACCATCCTGGAAGACGAAGCCGAAGTTGCGCAGGCGGGTGCGGGAGCGGGGGGCGTCGGAAAGCGCGGAGAGCTCCTCGTCCCCGTAGCGCACGCTACCGTGCGTGGGGGTGAGCACGCCGGACATGCAGTGCAGCAGCGTGGACTTGCCGGAGCCAGACGGCCCCATGACGGCCACGAGCTCGCCCGGTTCAATGTCGAGGGAAATTCCGGCGAGCACCGGGCCGCCGCCGAAGTCCTTGGTGATGTCTGTCAGGGAAAGTGTCTGTGCCATGTCTCTCATTCCACCGTGCCGGGCCCGCGGAAAGAACAGCCCTAGCGTTGCTCTTTAAGGTAGTGCCAGCACTACCCCTGTAGTTCGGGGCACCCGATATGCTGTGAACCGTGTTCCGAAAGAAGCCCCAACCCACCACGCACGAGCAGCAGCAGGCGCAGCAGATTGCGCAGCTCACGGCCTCGCGCCGCGCCATCGCGGACGCTTACGAGGTCGAGCGCGCCCGCATCGAGCACGACCTGCACGACGGCGCGCAGCAATACCTCGTTGCCGCGAGCATGAAGTTGGGCGAGGCTCTTCTCGACGCCCCCGCTGGCCTCACCGAGCTCCTCACCGCCGCAAAGCAGGACGTGGACCGCGGCCTGAATTCCCTGCGCGCCACGGTGCACGGCATTCACCCACAGGTGCTGCAGGATCACGGCCTGGTCGCCGCGCTTGCCGACGCCGCCTCCTCCCACGGCCCCCACGTCAGCGTCTTCGCCCCGCATTCTCTGCCTGAGCTCTCCGCCTCCGTGCTGGCCTGCGGCTATTTCTTCGGCACGGAAGCTTTGACGAATGCGGCCAAGCATGCGCCGGGCGCGCCGGTTTCGGTGCTGGTGACCTCGGACGATTCGCTGCGCATCACCGTGGTGGATGAGGGCCCCGGCGGCGCACAGGTCGTCCCAGGGCACGGCCTGGCGGGGATGGCCGAGCGTCTTGGTGCCTTCGGCGGAGAAATGTCTTTGTCCTCACCGCCTGGCGGCCCGACCCGGGTGGCCGGGTCCATTCCCCTTCTTCTCGATCGCGGACAGCCAGGAGTGTAAAAGATGAGCTTAAGGATTGTGGTAGCGGATGACTCCGCCATTCTGCGCGAGGGCCTGGCCGGCCTGTTGGAGCGCCGCGGGCACTCTGTAGTGGGCCAGGCTTCCTCTGCTCCTTCGCTCGAGACTGTGGTGGATAAACTGCGCGACGACCTGCCGGACATCGTCATCACGGACGTGCGCATGCCGCCGGACATGGGCGACGATGGCTTGAAAGCCGCCGTAAATTTGAGAAACGCCTACCCGGGCCTGCCCGTCATGGTGCTCTCCCAGTACGTGGCCCCGGCCTATGCGGTGGAGCTCTTCGACTCCCCCGAGGCCGGCACCGGCTACCTTTTGAAGGACCGTGTCTCCGAGGTGCGCGACTTCCTGGCCAGCCTGGACGTGGTGGCCCAGGGCGGCACCGTCATCGACCCCACCGTGGCTCAAGTTCTCATGAGCTCCGGACGCAGCGGCTTGGGCGAGCTCACCCCGCGCGAGCGCGAGGTTCTCGAATTAATGTCCCGCGGCAAGTCCAACAAGGACATCGCCGCCGAGCTCGTTTTATCCGCCGCCGCGGTGGCCAAGCATGTCTCCAACATCTTCACCAAGCTTCGCTTAGACCCCGGCGAGGACAACCGCCGCGTCAAGGCGATTCTGGAGTACCTCTCCGCGCACCGTTAAAACGCGCACGCAGGCCTGCGCGGGGCCAGCGCCGTGTGCGTCACTTTGCCCCCATGCGACACACCAGAATCGCCGCGGGCCGCCCGGACAACGCTCACGGTAAATAGCGCGCGAACCCCCATTTTCCGGCGCTATTTACCATGAACAACATCGACTCCTCACACGAACCGACGATCCAAGTGCCACAGCCAGATCCGTGGCTTGCACCTGCGTGCTCTCCGCCAGAATTCGTTCTTCAACACGAAGAATCACGCGGTCCTTCGCATCCAAATTCTGAGCAGTCGTGGCCTAACTTTCTGGCCGGTGTGTGCTCTGATTCAGCAAGGTGCGAGTTTTAACCTTCACAAGGTTGAGATTCCAAAGTCGGGCCTCATCGACCATAGCGAATTCGGTGGTGTCCTCATCCGAGATGTCGACTTCGATGGTGACGGCATTGCCTGCGGAAGAAATAATAGTGTAGTTAAGCCCTTCAAGCCTGTCAATTAATGTGGTGACCGCTTCGCTTGTCGGGGTGGTCTTGCCCGACAGCGCAGTAGCAATATCAACGAGCTTCTTTTCATCGGGTGCTTCATCGCCGCTGTCGATGAAGCAATATTGTTGAATTGGCGATCCATCCTCTGCAGGGGCGATGGAATGATCTTCCGCTGAACCAACTTTCGTAACCGTAAGCCTCCCCGTGACGTCCTCAAACGCTAGCTGCTCGCGTGGACTGCGGTTGTTGCAGGCAAAGTGAATGGTGTCGCCTTCCCTCCTGGTGATAACAATCCCTGAATCACCAGTCATGTATTCGTAGGTGGGTTCGACATCTTTCTTGTAACTATGCAGGTACTCGTTGAAAACGAGTAGCGTGCCATTTTCCTGTCCGGTGCGAAGGCGGAAGCTTGAGCTATTGCTAACGCCATCGGTAAGTCGAATGCTGTTTTCTGTCTCATTATCAAAGAGTACGAACTCAGCGCTAAAGGTCCTAAGCCTCATTGCAGTGGGAGCCGTATCTTGGCGAACTTCAAATTCGAGGTTGACAATATATTCGGTGTGAGGCTCCAAGCTCACCTCGACACCGCATTCAATGGTCATGCCTTCGATTTCAAGCGTGCCTTGTCGAAGCTCTGTCCGCATGCATGTAAGACTTTGCATCAAAAAAATTCCCTTTCAATTCAGATGAATGTTGAAAACGTGGTGGAGAAGACCCGCCCTCGCCATAAACAGAAAGCTGTACCTTGGGCTGTACGCCACTCTAATCACGACCAAGACAGGTTCGCCTGAACTCATCTCAGTTGCCGCTGGAAATTGATGCCCCGCGCACATCCGCCGCGGATGCCAAGGACTTGGACCAAGGCATACTTTAAGCCTCGAATACAAGGGGTTTAACGCCGAAGCAGATAACCATTTGGGCTACAAGTCTGGCGAGACAAGAGCTAAAGCTGCTGGAACAGGCAGTTGCCACAACGGGCCGAGCTCACAGTTTTTCGCCCCGCCTGGTTCCTCACGGCTCTTCTCGGACGCGGCACGCGGAGCAGCATAAGGACCTCTGCGTGACTAGGGTATGAGGCATGAAAAACGTTCAACCACATGAAGTACCAGAAGGCGCACAGCTTATTGACGTCCGCGAGAATGATGAGTGGGCGGTGGAGCGCGCGAAGGGCGCGACCCATATCCCGATGAGCGAGATTACGGGTCGTATCCAGGAAATCGACCCAGATAAGGATATTTACGTAATCTGCCACGCAGGCGGTCGCAGCATGCAGGTCTGCCAGTATCTAGAACATGCGCTGGGCTGGGACACCATCAATGTGGATGGCGGCACGGATAAGTGGAAGGCTTCTGGGCTCCCCATCGAAACGGATTAATTGGCCTTAACCAATCTTTTGGGATTATGATGATGGTATGGCTTCCACGAATAATTCTGTAATCCCAACGACCCTGCTTGAGTCCCCGTCGTTCCAATTGGAGCGCCTCCGCCGCCGCACCCGCGATGGCGTAGAGGCTGCTTTGCAGACCAAGCAGACGACGCTGCGCGAGTACTGGGTTCTTACCTGCCTGGTGGACGCGGATGCCGCGTCGCAGTCCTACCTCTCCGAGACCCTGGCCATTGATGCCTCTGACATGGTGCGTCTTATCGACGCCCTCGAGGACCGCGGCTGGGCCAAGCGCGAGCGCGATCCGAAGGATCGCCGCCGCCAGATCGTCGCGTCCACTAAGAAGGGCGCGAAGGTTCACAAGGATCTGGCGGAGCTTGTTGCCACTGCCGAGGACGAGGCCTTGGATGAGTCCACCAATAAGCAGCTCAAGCACCTGAGAAAGTTGGCCAAGTCCATCATTGCCGCAGACGAAGAAGAGGCATAAATGGCGGGTCCCGAATCGCTCGTCCCGCAGCAGTACCTTCTAGGAAGCGCGGCACCGCGGCCGCGCACGCTGTGGGACATCATTACCACCACCGCGGAAATGAACCCCGATGCTGCCGCGCTTGACGACGGCGAGATCATCACCTACTCCGAGCTCATCCACGAGGTCGAGCTGTGGGCCACCGAGCTGCACGCCAATGGCGTGCGCCGGGGCGATCGGATCGGCATCCGGATGACCTCCGGCAAGCGCGAGCTCTACCTCGCCATTTTGGCGACCCTGGCGGCGGGCGCGGCCTACGTGCCTGTCGACGCCGATGACCCAGACGAGCGCGCCGAGATGGTCTTCGGCGAGGCCGATATCGATGGCGTCTTTACTGATGAAGGCTTCCGCTTCCTGCGCGACTCCGCGCGCCCGGACGCCCCCAACACCTCCGCCGAGGAGCCGGCCGAGAACCCCAATGCCCCGCGCCCAGAAGACACCGCGTGGATCATCTTCACCTCCGGTTCCACCGGCAAGCCGAAGGGCGTGGCCGTGAGCCACCGTTCCGCGGCCGCCTTCGTGGATGCCGAAGCAAGCCTCTTTTTGGTCAACCACCCGCACGGGCCGCTCGGCCCGGAGGATCGTGTACTCGCCGGGCTGTCCGTCGCCTTCGATGCCTCCTGTGAGGAAATGTGGCTGGCCTGGGGCCACGGTGGCTGCTTGGTCCCGGCGCCGCGATCTCTGGTGCGCTCCGGCATGGATTTGGGCCCGTGGCTCATCCGCCGCGATATTACCGTCGTGTCCACCGTGCCTACCCTGGCGGGCCTGTGGCCGGCCGAGGCGCTGGATAATATCCGCCTGCTCATCGTCGGCGGCGAGGCCTGCTCGCAGGAGTTGGTAGACCGCCTGGCCACCGAGGACCGCGAAATGTGGAATACCTACGGCCCTACTGAAGCCACCGTCGTCGCCTGTGCGCAGCAGATGCTGCCAGGCCGGCCGGTATCCATTGGCTTGCCGTTGAATGGGTGGGACCTGGTGGTCGTCGATAAGCAGGGCATGCCTGTGGAATTAGGCGGCGTCGGCGAGCTGGTGATCGGCGGCGTGGGACTGGCGTCCTACCTGGATCCGGCCAAGGATGCGGAGAAGTACGCCCCGCTGGAGTCGATGGGCTGGCAGCGTGCGTATCGCACCGGTGACCACGTGCGCCTGGAAGAAGACGGGCTGTACTTCGTCGGCCGCGTGGATGACCAGGTGAAAATTGGCGGGCGCCGCATTGAGCTCGGTGAGGTCGAAGCCAATGTTGCGGCCCTGGATAACGTCTATAACTCGGCCGTGGCCGTGCAGAAGACCCCGGGCGGCGAGTCCGTCTTGGTGGGCTATGTTTCCCTCGAGGATGAGGCCAAGGGCTTCGATCACGAGGCCGCGCACGCTCGCCTGGCCGAAACCATGCCGGCCGCGCTCGTCCCGCGCATCTGCGTCATGGAAGAACTGCCGGTGCGCACCTCCGGCAAGGTGGATAAGAAGGCCCTACCGTGGCCGCTGCCGGGAGTGGGCGTGGAATCGACCACGCTGACCGAGACCGAGAAGTGGCTCGCGGAGCTGTGGGTAGAAACGCTCGGCGTGTCCGTGGAAGACGAGAACGCCGACTTTTTCTCGCTCGGCGGCACCTCGCTGGCGGCCGCGACCCTCGTGGGCCATATCAGGGAGCGCTACCCCACCGTGGCCGTGCGCGACCTCTATGACCACCCGCGCTTGGGCTCGCTGGCCGAGCTCATCGCTGGCGCCGAGCCACGCCCCGCGGCTGCCGATGTCCCCATGCGCGAGGTCACCAAGGTCGGCTTCGGCACCCGCCTCGCCCAGACCTTGATTCAGATCCCCGTCATGACGCTGGCCGCCTCCAGCTGGCTGGCATGGCTTCTGCTGGGTTCCACCGTGGCGGCATCCCTGGGCTTTGAGTGGGCCGCGGCCTATCCGTGGTGGCTGGTCATTGCCATGCTCATCGTCTTTGTCACCCCCGTCGGCCGCATCCCCATTGGCGGCTACGGTGCGCGTCTTATTACGGCCGGAATTAAGCCGGGCGATTACCCGCGCGGCGGTTCGACGCACCTGCGCATCTGGGCGGCCGAGCGCTGGGCTAATGCCTCTGGCGCGAGCTCCCTGGCCGGTGCCACGCGCGTGAATAACTACGCCCGTACTCTTGGCGTCAAGGTCAAGCGCGGCGTGGACCTGCATTCCCTGCCGCCGGTGACCGGCCTGCTCACTTTGGGCAAGCACGCCGCCATCGAGCCCGAAGTGGACCTCTCCGGTTACTGGTTGGACGGCGATATCCTGCATGTGGGCGCCATCGACGTCAAGGAAGGCGCTCGCGTGGGCGCACGCTCCACGCTGCTGCCTGGCACCGTGGTGGGCAAGTATGCCCACGTGGAAGCCGGTTCCACCGTTACCGGCCGCAAGAAGATCAAGGACGGCCAGCGCTGGTCCGGCTCGCCTGCCCAGAAGGTGGGTCGCTCCAAGCACCGCTTCCCGTCCCATACGCCGAAGCGCCGGCCGTGGTGGGTGGCTATTTATGACGCCACCTCCGTCCTGCTGGCCATCCAGCCGGTTGTAGCGCTGGCGGTAGGCGCGGCCATCGTCTTGGCCCTCGTGCATTCCACGGGCGGCGATAGCTTCGTCGGTGCGGTCTTCTTCGCGCCCGTCGGCGCGCTGGCGGCCTTTGCCACCTATATGCTGCAGACTTGGCTGGGCGTGCGCATCCTCTCGCTGGGCATTAGCCCGGGCGTAGCACCCGTGCGCTCGGCCAAGGGCTGGCGCCTGTGGGCCATCGAGCGCCTCATGGACGAGGCTCGCACCAAGCTCTTCCCGCTCTATGCCTCCCAGCTGACCCCAGCGTGGCTGCGCTCGCTCGGCGCGGAGATTGGCGCCAACGTGGAAATCTCCACCGCGGTCATGATCCCCAAGCTCACCGAGGTCAAAGAAGGTGCCTTCCTGGCCGATGACACCATGATCGGCGGCTACGAGCTCGGCGGCGGCTGGATGCGCACCGGCGAGACCAAGGTGGGCAAGCGCTCTTTCGTGGGCAACTCCGGCATCACCGCGCCCGGCCGCAAGCTATCGAAGAACTCGCTGGTTGCCGTTCTTTCTTCTACCCCGAAGAAGACAAAAGCGGGCGCCAACTGGTGGGGTGCGCCGCCAGAGCGCATGCGCCGCGTGACCGTAGAGGTGGACTCCCCCGCCAACTCGGGCGAGGCGCTGACCTATAACCCGGGCTTTGCCGTCAAGGCCGCCCGCGGCGTGGTGGAAACCATGCGCCTTTTGGCACCGATGTTTTCTGCCATGCTGCTCGCGGCAACCCTCAGCGTCTACGACTCGCTTCTCGACGCCCTCGGCTTCCCCCTTACCTGGCTCCTTTCCGGCCTCGTGCTCATGGGCATGGGTGCGGTGGCCATGGCCGTCACCGTCGCGGTGAAGTGGATCTGTGTGGGCAAGCACCGCGCGGCCGACCACCCATTGTGGTCCGCTTTTGTCTGGCTCAACGAGCTGCAGGATACCTTCGTGGAGGTCGTCGCCGCGCCGTGGTTCTTCCAGCACACCTACGGCTCTGGCGAGATCAACCTGGGGCTGCGCGCCCTCGGCGTGGAGATCGGCCACGGCGCGTGGATCGATTCCTACTGGTTCCCGGAAACGGACCTCATCCGCGTCGGTGAGGCCGCCACCGTGGGCCCTGGCACCGTGGTACAAACCCACCTTTTCCAGGACCGCGTGATGAGCCTAGATACCGTCACCATCCAGGACGGCTCCACGCTGGCTGCCCATTCCGTGGCGCTGCCGGCCTCGCTCATCGGCACGGCCTCCACCGTAGGCCCCGGCTCGCTGGTTATGCGCGGCGACCGCGTTCCCACCAACGCCGTATGGCAGGGCAACCCCATCGAGCCGTGGAAGCGCTAGGCCGCTGCCCGTAGCCTGCGCCCTACCGCGCGAAGTCCTGGTATTTAATCATCTCGCCGGACTTGAAGTCCCAGGCCTCCACCCGGACGCGGTCTGCAAAGACCTTGACCCGCAGTCCGGTGGAGGCCTCTTCCTTTTCCTTGACGATTGTCTCGTCATTATCGCCATCCGGCAGATACTCATTGAGGATGGCGCCGGTGTTGACCACCGGGAAACCGGTGCGGCCGGCCTCGCCGGTGCCGTCGTAGCGGCGGGTTCCCCACCAGTTATTTTGGTGCAGCGAGGAGTGGCTGTGGCTGCTAAACCACACGATGTTGTTGTACTTATTGACCACATTGGAAAGCGCCTCGAGGTCCTCAAAGTCATTCTGGTACCACGCCGAATGCGACATAGATACCGTCTGCGGCAGCAGCGGATGGCTAAAGACCAGCGCTGGTGTGCCCTTAGCATCCCAATACGCCAGGCGCTCATCTAGCCAGTCGAGCTGCTCCTTGCTAAGGCGCTGGAACGGCTCCTTGCCGTGGCGCAGAATATCGGAATAAAACTCGGTATTCACCGAAATGAGCGGCACCCCATCCACCACTTCTTCCTTCCACGGCTTGTCCTGTCCGGAGTACTTGAGGAAGCGATCCAGGTAGGTCTTAGAGCCTTCCTTGCCATACATTTCGTGGTTGCCGATGGTCCACAATTCCTTGCCCGAATCGTGCGGTACCTCGCTGTGCGCGGCCAAGAAATCATCCCACTGCTGCTGCGAACCATCGTCCACGAGGTCGCCGTTGAGCACCAGCGCCCCGGCCTTATCCTCCATACCGTTCAACTGGCGGACCGCGTCTTTGTAGTCTTGGGGGTCGCCCTGGACGTCGGAAAGCACGTCCACGGTAGCTTGCGGCGAGCCTTGAAGCTCACCGAGCGGCTTGACGACGCCCACGTTGTCCACCGCCCACCACCAGTCATCATTGCCGTTGTTGTAGCTGAAGCGGATCTGCATATTCTTCGCGCCGGCCGGCACGTCCACACCAATGGACTCGTGCTTGGAGAATACGTCCTTATCAAAGGCGGCGATTTCCTGGGCCTCCCCACCATCGAAGGAGACCGTCACCGTGGCATTTTGCCCGTCCTTGCCTTGGCGGTAATGGTGGTCGAATTCCACATTCACTAGCTCCTGCCCCGCCACCGGGATAGCCGGGCTTTCCAGCTTGGCGGTCATGGAATCACCCTCGGCCAAACGCTGCTGCTTATTGTCGATGATGGCGAAGGTGTCATGCGCCTGGGTGAAGTAGTGGCGCATATCGGTACCAGATGCCCAGGTCCAATGGCGCATATCGCCAAAGGTCCAGCCCTTCCAGCGAGCCTCGCCTGAGTCCACACCCTGCACGTCGGTCTTCCACCCCTCCGGCGCGCGGTGGGTAAACCACGCCGGGGTATCCACCTCATCGAAGCTTTCCTGCCACAGCACCCGCGATTCAGTGCCTTCCCCCGGCTGCGCATCGTCCCCTGCGGAGGAACCCTCGGAGGCCCCCTGGGAAGACCCCCAGGAAGAGCCCAACGATGACCCCAAAGAAGAACCAAAGGAGGAACCTGGAAGCGAGGACTGGGCCGCCGCAACGGGCGCGCCTACCATTCCGGTGAGCGCCAGGACAGATGAGAAAGCACAGAGTTTATTTTTCATAATTCAATTTCTATCCGGCCTGGGCAACGAGGCGGTTACATATACGTAAACTCTTGGCAAGCACTGTATGCCTGCCAAGAGTTCTCTCCTTGGGTCCCGCGAGGATTTAGGCGTGGCGATCGAGCCAGTCCACGACGGTGTCGAGGGCCTGGTCGGCGGCCGGTTCATTGAAGACCTCGTGCTTCTGACCTTCCCAGGTCACATACTCCACATCTTCGGAAGAGATGGAGTTGTACCAATCCTGGGAGAAATACGGCGGCACGATGCCGTCCTTGGTGCCGTGCATGATGAGCGTCGGTGCGGTGAAGAGATCCGCATTGACGGCGTCATAATTCGCGATTGCCGCCAGCTGCAAGGCGGTACCGGCGCTGGTCTTCTGTGCGATAAGCGGGCTCGAAGCATACTCGTCCTTGACCGCCTGGCTGGTGGAGACCCCATCCGTGAACGGGTTAGAAAGCCTGATGTTCTTGCTCCACTCCGGCGATTGTGCACCGATTTCAGTGCGGTGCGGAATGAGGTTCTGCGCATAGTGCGCATTAAAGTTGGTGAGTTGGGCCAGCGGCAGGCGCTCAAAGATGGTGGGATCCAGCTTCTTCTGGGTCTCCGAAATATCATCCGGGGTGATATTCTTTCCGGCCACATTCTTGCCCGACAGGTTCAACGGCGCGCCGCCACCGTTGGTGATGATGCCATCGACCTTGCCCGGCTCACGGATGCCATAGGCCTCCACAGTCAGCGAACCCATCGAGTGGCCCAGCAGGAAGGTCTTAACTCCCTGGTTTTCCTCCTTGGCCATGTCCACCACATGGTCAAAGTCATCCAGGATGTACTGGAAGTTATCGATGTGCCCCAGTGGCACGCTGCCGCCCGCGGACTTGCCGTGCCCGCGGTGGTCTACACGGTAGACGCTGTAGCCCGCATCCAGCAGGCGCTTGGCGACGTAATCATATCGCCCCGAGTGCTCAGAGACACCGTGCGCAAGAACCACCGCACCGCGTGGGTTGGCCACCTTCTGCTTGCGGTAGTAGATCTTCACGCCCTCGCCATGAGCGCTGTCGAAGTAGCCTTCCTCATCGGATACCTGCTTTTCCGAGACAGTTGGGCGCCCCAATACATCTGGTTTCTGGTCTGCCGCGGGCGCAGGCACCGAGGCTTCCTGGGCGATTGCCCCTGCCGTGAGCGTGCCAGATACCGCAACTGGTGCCGCCAGTACTGCTGCCGCCGTCAGGCAGGCGGTTACGTACTTCTTCATCATCACTGTCCCCTCGTGGTGCTGTAGGTCATATCCTTGTTCTAGATGAGATTGAGATAACAGTGATGCTAAATATTCTAAGACGGAGACCACAAATAGTTTTCGACAATATTACCTACGGTTCCGTAACATAACCGCACGGAAATAGCCCTTTTAGAATCCAACAATTCCCGCGAAACTATTTCCGCACATTCACCCCTTTTGGTACCCCTAAAACAAAAAGCGGGAAACTCGGACTTACCGAGTTTCCCGCCTAATGTGCGGCTAATTTAGCTCAACCTAGTCACCAATCTGGTCGCGACCACGCTTAACGATGTTCTCATCGACCTCGCCCACCAGCTCGTGGTCCTTGTTCGTGTACTCGAACTTAGACAGCACGTAGCGCATGGCGTTAATACGGGCGCGCTTCTTGTCGTTGGACTTAATGGTAATCCACGGCGACTCTTCCGTATCCGTGTAGCGGAACTGCTCTTCCTTGGCACGGGTGTAGTCATCCCACTTATCCAGCGAAGCCAAGTCCATCGGGGACAGCTTCCACTGGCGCACCGGGTCAATCTGGCGGATAGCAAAGCGGGTGCGCTGTTCCTTACGGGTGACAGAGAACCACAACTTGGTCAGGGAGATACCCGAGCCAAGAATCATATTCTCCAGCATCGGAACCTCACGAAGGAACTCCGCGTGCTGGCTTTCGGTACAAAAGCCCATAACGCGCTCCACACCGGAGCGGTTGTACCAAGAGCGGTCAAAGAAGACGATCTCGCCACCGGCCGGGAAGTGTTCAATATATCGCTGGAAGTACCAGGAGGTGGACTCACGCGGCGACGGCTTCTCCAGAGCGACAGTGCGAGCGCCACGCGGGTTCAGGTGCTCGTTAAAGCGCTTAATGGTGCCACCCTTGCCGGCCGCGTCGCGACCCTCAAAGATAATGATGTGGCGCTGGCCAGTCTCCTTGGTCCAGTTCTGCCACTTCAGCAGCTCAATCTGCAGAGCGCGCTTCACAGACTCGTACTCATCGCGAGTCATACGCTCATCATAGGGGTAATTTTCCCGCCAAGTCTGAACCGGGGAACCATCCGGCATGATCAGCGAAGGATCATCTTCATCGGTTCCATCGACGACGTAGCCGTCAGTTTTTGCCAGGTCGATCTCGGGAAGGTCGTCGTCTTTAATATCAGCCATGCATTAAGTGTAACCCGAATGTAGACATCTAGCGCGCTAAATTTTCGCAGTTACCCCTGCTCCCCGATGACCAACAAAACAAAAAGAAGGCCTACCGAAACGGTAGGCCTTCTTGCTTCAGTGAGCGCTAAAGCTCAGAACTGAAGGATGTTCTTATGCGAACATGCCGATCAGCTTGGAAGCACCCTTAGCTACATCAACCAGCGGGGATGCAACCAGGAAGAGCTGGTCGAAGACGTACTTGATCGGCTCGAAGATGCCCTCGGAGGAAGCAGCGAACTGGGAAATGAAGTCAGACATTTTGTCTCCTTAAGACTTGTTTAGGAAATGAAATTACTTGGAGGAAAGGAAATCAGCGTAGGAAGAAAGATTCTCGTTGATGCCCTTAATCGGTGCCATCTCGCCACCCAGGAACAGGTGACCGAAGCCCTGCAGGCCGCCAAGAACCTTTGCCCAGCCTTCCCAGGTGTTAACGAAGTTGTCCAGGTGAGTCTGTACGAGGGAGAGATCCATGTTTGAACTCCTAAAATAGTTCCGAAGCTATCTTGCCCCGGAGGGGGTTTGCAGTTTGCAGACACCCTCAGTGGGCGTCACAAGAAATATTTTGGCACAAGTTCAATCTAAAGCAAGTCAATTTTGCATAGGTGTCTGCACATCTAGGCGATTCGATAAGAAAAGAGCTATATCCTATAGGGGTATTGGAAAATTTTTACCTCACGGCACAATCGCCCTGAACTGCGTTTTTCGTTTGCCAAATAGTTGATTGCGTTAAATAAACTTTAACACTGTAACGCTTCGGGGTGTAGCGAACGATAGTTATGCCCGTAACCCAGTCTTCCCAAGGGAAAAAATTTTTCTAATCCAACCCGTTAAAATTACCCCTATACGGGGTCATTGGGGCGCATGGTTCGCGTGTTAAGTACCGTGGCGCTGAATTGTAAGCCTGCCTGAACAATGAATCGGGCAGTGTGCGTTGAACATGCGTACCGATTAGAAAACTACAGTGACAAGCAGATTCAGCGATTGGCCCGAGAAATTGCGATGAACTCGTATCGTATCGGCGACGCAAAGTGGTGCAGACACGCCGAAGCGCCCCGCCTCATGCGCTCTAAAGCACAGAAGCGGGGCGCTCAAAAGGGGCTAGAAGGCCGCTAAGAGCCTTGTCTGAGCCCGTCTCTAGACCTATCGGGGTTTGGACTTAGAAGCCCATGCCGCCCATAGCGTCAGCGTCCGGCATGCCGTTGTTGGCGCCGGCCGGCTCAGGCTTGTCGGCGACGACAGCCTCGGTGGTCAGGAACAGGGCTGCAATGGATGCAGCGTTCTGCAGAGCGGAGCGGGTGACCTTAACCGGGTCATTGATGCCAGCCTCCATGAGGTTGACGTACTCACCGGTAGCAGCGTTCAGACCCTCGCCTGCCGGCAGGGAGGAAACCTTGTCAGCAACAACGCCCGGCTCCAGGCCAGCGTTGTGCGCAATCTGCTTCAGCGGTGCAGACAGGGCCTCGCGGACGATCTTGACGCCGGTAGCCTCGTCGCCCTTGAGGTCATCCAGGGAATCCAGGACGGAAGCAGCCTGCAGCAGTGCTACGCCGCCGCCGGCAACGATGCCCTCTTCCACGGCAGCCTTTGCGTTGCGGACTGCGTCCTCGATGCGGTGCTTGCGCTCCTTGAGCTCAACCTCGGTAGCGGCACCGACCTTGAGGACGGCAACGCCGCCGGAGAGCTTAGCCAGGCGCTCCTGCAGCTTCTCGCGGTCGTAGTCGGAGTCGGAGCTTTCGATCTCGGCACGGATCTGCTTGATGCGGCCGTCGATCTGCTCCTGGGAGCCAGCACCCTGAACGATGGTGGTCTCGTCCTTGGTGACGACAACCTTGCGTGCCTGGCCCAGGTACTCGAGCTCGGCGGTCTCGAGGGAGAGGCCGACCTCCTCGGAGATGACCTGGCCGCCGGTGAGGATGGCCATGTCCTGCAGGGTAGCCTTGCGGCGGTCGCCGAAGCCCGGTGCCTTAACCGCAACGGACTTGAAGGTGCCGCGGATCTTGTTCACAACGAGGGTGGACAGGGCCTCGCCCTCAACGTCCTCAGCGATGATGAGCAGCGGCTTGCCGGACTGCATGACCTTCTCCAGCAGCGGGACGAGGTCCTTGATGTTGGAGATCTTGGAGGAGACCAGCAGGATGTACGGATCCTCCAGGACCGCCTCCTGGCGCTCCATATCGGTAGCGAAATAACCGGAGATGTAGCCCTTATCAAAGCGCATGCCTTCGGTTACCTCGAGGTCAACGCCGAAGGTATTGGACTCTTCCACGGTGATAACGGAGTCCTTGTTTACGGAGCCGTTGCCCACGGTGTACATAGCCTCAGCGATCTTCTCGCCGATTGCTGGGTCAGCGGCGGAGATGCCAGCGGTGGTAGCAATCTGCTCCTGGGTTTCTACTTCCTTGGCGGAAGACAGCAGGGAGTCCACAACCTTCTTGGTTGCGGTCTCAATGCCGCGCTTGATGCCCATGGGGTTGGAACCTGCGGCCACATTGCGCAGGCCTTCGCGTACCAGAGCCTGTGCCAGCACGGTTGCGGTGGTGGTGCCGTCGCCTGCGACGTCGTCAGTCTTCTTGGCAACTTCCTTGACCAGCTCGGCGCCGATCTTCTCGTAAGCATCCTCGAGCTCGATTTCGCGAGCGATGGAAACACCGTCGTTGGTAATGGTCGGAGCGCCCCAGGACTTTTCCAGGACGACGTTGCGACCCTTGGGGCCGAGGGTGACCTTGACGGCGTCGGCAAGCGTGTTGAGGCCGCGCTCAAGGCCGCGGCGGGCCTCTTCATCAAAAGCGATAATCTTTGCCATTGTGTTTGTGCTCCTTGGTTTATTGAGGACGACACTCACGTCTTTCTCGCTGCGGACGCCCGCGACGGCATGGCTGGTGAGTGTGAACCAACCTCAACCACAACGATGTAGATTTATCTGGCACTCATACTGTGCGAGTGCTAACGACCATTCTGGCACTCTCCTACCGTGACTGCAAGAAAAAATGACGCCCCCGCGAAGGGACGCCATTATATAAGGAATGGATCAGGAACTAAGCCTTCTTCACCGTGCGTTTGGTCCAGCGGTAAATGAACGTCAGCGCGATAATAAAGAGGATCACGCCCACGATGGTCGCAGACGTGCCGCCCTCGAAGATTTCCAGCGGGCTCTCGCCGCCAGCAGCGGCAATGATGCCGGCGTTGACCACGCCAAAGAGGGACTCACCCACGATGAGGCCGGTGGCCAGGAGGGTACCCATACGCTTGGCAAACTCCGGGTGGGATTGCTTCGCGGCCCACTTGTCATAGAAGGTGCCCAAAATAGCACCGATGGGGATGACGATGGTCAGGGCGGCCGGTAGGTACATACCCATGCCGGCGGCCAGCGGGGACAGCGAGTACTTATCGGTGAACTTGCGCAGGAGCTCGTCAATGATAATGAGGACAGCGCCAATGGCCATGCCGATGAAGATGAGGTTCCAATCCAACGAGCTATCGAAGATGCCGGAGGCAACGGAGGACATTAGGGCGGCTTGCGGGGCCGCCAGGGCGTCTTCGCCGGCGCCTTCCATGCCTTGGAAGCCGAAGCCATTGAGCATGACCTGCAGAATCGGCGGGATGACCAGGGAGCCGAAGACCACGCCGATGATGAGCGCAACCTGCTGCTTCCACGGAGTAGCGCCGACGAGCTGACCGGTCTTGAGGTCCTGCAAGTTGTCATTGGAAATGGTGGCAATGCCAAAGACGATGGCCGCGGTAAAGAGCGTGTAGGCCACCAAAGACAAAGGATCCGCAGTGGTGCCGCGGGTGACAGCCGCGATGAGCAGCGAGGCAGCGAGCACGGCGATGATGCCAATGGAGGAAATTGGCGAGTTAGACGCACCAATCAGGCCGGCCATGTAGCCGCACACGGAGGCGATAATCAGGCCTACCAGCAGGGTAAAGAGGACGGAGACGGTAATGAGCACGGCCATGTGGTCGTGGATATCGGTACCGCGCACAAAGTCCCACAACAGCAATGCGATAGGCACCATGAACGCCACGATGGTGGTGGCGACATAGGGGAAGGGAATATCACGCTCGGTAACGTCCACGGCGGAGCCGGACTTGCGGGCGCGCGAGGAGGCTAGAGACTGACGGATGCCCACAGCAATGGGAGCGGCGATCTTCAGCAGGGTCCAAATGGCGGCGATGGCCATGGTCCCCACACCGATGAAGCGGATGTCATCGGAGAAGGTGGTATCGACGACGTCGGCAAGCGCGGTGGCGCCCGTAATATCGCCGGTGGTGAAGATAGGCAGCAAAATGAAGTAGGAAATCACCACGCCTACCAGCATGGCAATGCCTACCGGCAGGCCCACCAGGTGACCCACGCCGATAAGCGCGGTGGACAGGCTGGTGCCCAAGGTGGTCGCGCCGGCGCCGAGCTTGAAATAGGCGGTGACTTCGGAGGCGGCGGCCTTCATTGCGGTCAGCAGCGCCATAACGGCCGAGGTAATGCCGCCCGCGACGATGACACGCAGGCCCTTGGCATTTTCCTCATGGCTGGCGCCATCGGCGTTCTCGTCGCCTACTTTGAGGACCTCGGCCGCGGCCACGCCCTCCGGGTAGGGCAGGTCGGAGCCGGTGACCAAAGCGCGGCGCAGCGGGATGGAATACATCACGCCCAGCACGCCGCCGATGATGCACACGCCGGCCGTCTGTACGAAGCCAAAGCCCTGCCAATACCCCACCATCACCAGGCCTGGGAGGACGAAGATGATGGCGGACAAGGTGCCTGCGGCAGAGGCGATGGTCTGCACGATGTTGTTTTCTTTAATGTTGTGGCCCTTGAACCGGCGCAGCACCGCCATGGAAATCACGGCGGCCGGGATGGAGGTAGCAAAAGTCAAGCCCACCTTCAGGCCCAAGTACACATTGGCGGCGGTGAAGATGAGGGTAATCAGGCCACCGATTATGATGCCGCGCAGAGTCAGCTCGGGCAGGGAGGCCTTGGAACCTGCGGCGGATGATGCGTTCGCCATGCCAGGTCCTTTCTATTCTCGGCTATGAAAGTTTCTTGTCTCACCCCGCGTAGCAGGCTACAGCCAGCAACGCCCGTTTTCGCCCGTTTCACTCCGGTTCTAACCCCGGTTTGTATCCGAACGGACAGAATCCGCACAGGGTGGAATGAATGAATTTTAGTTCATCACCCCAGCGTTTTCCTATTCCGGTTGCTCTATAGCTTGGGGCGGGCGGGTACCGTAGAGACCATGACTGCACTTAATGAAAGCATTCGCAACGATCGCGAGACCATTTTCCGCCAGCTCAGCGAGCTCGTGGCCTTTAATTCCGTCCACGACGAGGAAGGTTTGGAGGACCAGACCAAGGGAGCAAGCCAGTGGGTTAAGTCCGCACTGGAAGAGGCCGGAGTGAGCGTGGAAACCATCACCACGGCCGATGGCTCCACCGCCATCTTGGGTGAGCGCAAGGGCGATGAAGGCGCCAAGACGGTGCTGCTGTACTCCCACTATGACGTGGTGCCGGCCGGCAACCGCGAGGCTTGGGAATCCGATCCGTTCACCCTTACCGAGCGTGAGGCCGCTGATGGCTCCACCCGCTGGTACGGCCGCGGTGCCGCCGACTGCAAGGGCAATGTGGCCATGCACTTGGCCGCCCTGCGCGCGGTGGACAATAACGGTGGTACCAAGGTGAACCTGAAGTACCTCATCGAGGGCTCCGAGGAGCGCGGCGGCGAGGGCCTATCCCAGCTCATCAAGGATCGCCCAGAGCTTTTTGCTGCCGACGCCATTCTCATCGCCGATGCGGGCAACGCCGCTGTGGGCCAGCCGACCTTGACCACGTCCCTGCGCGGTGGCGCGCAGATTGGCGTGCAGGTCGATACCTTGGCCTCAGCCGTCCACTCCGGCCAATTTGGCGGCGCGGCACCGGATGCCGCCAAGGCGCTGATGCGCGCCATCGACTCCCTGTCCGATGAGTACGGCCGCACCGTTATCGATGGTGTGGATACCACCGCCGAGTGGTCCGGCCAGGAGTACCCGGCCGAGGCCTTCCGCGCCGATGCGCAGCTGCTGGAGGGTGCCAAGATCATGGGCGAAGACGACCCGGCCGGTGCCACCCCGGTGGCCAACATGGTCTGGTCCCGCCCGGCTATTACCGTGACTGGCTTTACCTCCACCCCGGTGGCAGAAGCCGTCAACGCCGTGCCCGCCACCGCTTCCGCGCAGCTCAACCTGCGCGTTCCGGCCGGTGCCGATGCCGCTGCGATTGCCGACGCCGTCTGTGATCACCTCCGCGCCCACACCCCATGGGGCGCCCACGTTAAGGCCGAAGTGCTTGAGGCCAATGCCGGTTTTGCCACCGATCCAGAAAAGCCCGCCGCTGCGCTACTGGGCGAGTGCCTTTCCGAGTCCTATGGCACGGACACCGCCGCACAGGGCATGGGCGGTTCCATCCCGCTGACCACCGAGCTGCAAGAGGCTCACCCCAACGCGGAGATCGCTCTCTACGGCGTGGAGGAGCCAAAGTGCACCATCCATTCCGCCAATGAGTCCGTCGACCCCACCGAGATCGAAAACATCGCTGCCGCAGAAGCGCTCTTCTTGCAGCGCTACGCCTAAGACTGAAACCCCAGGTCCAGCCCGGGACCTGCCTGCCGCCGCGGTTAGCGCGGCTTACCCCGCACCTTGGGTGCGGGGTTTCTTTCTGCCGCGAAATGGCACCATATAATACAGCCCATAAAAATAATCCTTTCGAAGTCGTAGAAAAACCGGTAAAGTGACAAAAAGTTGGCCCCGCGCTCGGCCATGTTGCTTGCATCGTGCCGCCGCAGCGTACTCAGCGGCGCGCGGCATGTGAATGTTCTCGCCTCTCAGCAGTTGTGGCGTTTGTGGTATTCGCGGCAGCGGGGCAAGAGAACTTGACACAACCATAAGGAGCGCAGAAACCAACGTGCTATTACTTCTGGGTGCTCTCATCGCCGCAACCGTGGCCGCACCGCTACTCATCATGCGAATGGGGCGCCCGGCTTTTGGCATTCTGGCGCTGGTTCCCGCCGCTGGGTTCGTATGGACACTCGCGCATTTTCTGCGCGGAACGTTCAAGGACGGCGGTGGTGTGGACTACACCGTGGCTTGGATGCCGTCCGCGAACCTAAGTTTTGACCTGCATCTGGACGGTTTGGGTGCCCTTTTTAGCCTGATCATCTTGGGCATGGGCGCACTGGTACTGGTGTATTGCTGGGGCTATTTCGATGGCACGCGGCGGCGCTTAGCGATGTTCGCCGCACAAATGGTGGGCTTTGCCACCGCCATGTTTGGGCTGGTGGCCGCGGATAGCTTCCTGCTGATGTATGTGTTTTGGGAAATTACCTCCGTGCTGTCTTATCTCTTGGTCAGCTACTACGCGGAACGTGCCTCATCCCGCCGAGCCGCACAGCAAGCGCTCATGGTCACCGCGCTAGGCGGGCTATCCATGCTCATGGGCATCATCTTGCTCGGACGGCAGACTGGGGCGTGGACTTTTAGCGAAATCGCGGCCTACGAAGACTTTGCGCAGACGCCCTACGTGACGGTAGCTATCGTGCTCATCTTGGTCGGCGCGCTCACTAAGTCCGCCATCGTGCCGGCACACTTCTGGCTGCCCGGAGCCATGGCGGCACCGACGCCGGTCTCGGCCTACCTGCACTCAGCAGCGATGGTAAAGGCCGGAATCTACTTGGTCGCGCGCTTGGCCCCCTCAATGTATGAGGTCGCCACTTGGCATGTGGTGGTCATTTCCCTTGGCGTATTTACCATGCTTCTGGGCGGATGGATGGCGCTCAAGCAGCGCGACCTCAAACTGGTATTGGCTTATGGCACCGTCTCCCAACTGGGTTTTATCACCTCCATCGCGGCCGTGGGCTCGCGCGAGGCCATGCAGGCTGGTCTCGCGCTGACCTTTGCGCACTCGCTATTTAAGGCGGCACTCTTTATGGTCGTCGGCACTATCGACCACTGCTCGGGCACGAGGGACATCACCAAGCTTTCCGGCTTGGGCCGCAAGGAGCCGTTCCTCTTCGGCATTGCGATCATCTCTGGTTTTTCCATGGCCGGCGTGCCGCCCCTTTTTGGCTTCGTGGCCAAGGAGGCAGTGCTGGAGGCCACCATGCATGAGGAGCTTTTAGCAGGCATGCCGCGCAATATGATGCTGGTGGCCTACGTCATCGGTTCCATCCTCACCATGGCCTATACACTGCGCTTTCTGTGGGGCGCCTTCGCCACAAAGAAGGAGATTAATGGCGCGGAGCCAGCAGAGGCCGTCGCCAAGATGCATCCCGTAACTATGGGATTATGGCTCTCTCCTGCCCTGCTCACTGCCCTAACCGTGGCACTTGGTGTGTTCCCCAAGCCCCTATCGGCCGCCTTTGACCAGCATCTCGACTCCACCTTCGCCCCGAAGGAGCATAGCGAACTAGCCCTGTGGCATGGACTTACCGTGGCACTCGGCCTCTCCGCACTCATTATCGTGGGCGGTATTATTATGCACTGGCAACGCCAGGTCCTGGTCAAGTGGCAATTCGCCTATCCTGCGCTGGGCAATGCGGATGATGCCTATGATTCGGTCATCGCTCTTTTGCGCCAGCTCTCGCTGCGCACGACGGCAACCACGCAGCGCGGCTCCCTGCAGCTGAACTTGACGGTTATCTTTGCCACATTGATGCTGCTGCCACTGGCTATGATCATCAAGGGCGATCTCACCGATATCCGCATGATTGTGGCGGAAAATCCTTGGCAGGTAGTGGCCGCCTTCATCATCATGGTGGCCGCTGTGGCCGCTACGGTAACCGATAATCGCTTGTCCGCCGTCATTATCGTTGGCGTAACCGGCTATACGCTTTCCTTCATATTTGCGCTGCATGGCGCTCCGGATCTGGCGCTTACCCAGCTGCTGACGGAGACCATCGTGATGGTACTTTTCATGCTGGTGCTGCGCCGCATGCCGGCCTCCACCGAGTGGAAGCAGGATCCCAAAATGGGGCGCCTACGCGCGTGGCTTTCGGTGGGCACGGGCCTGACGGTAACCGTGGTGGCGATGTTTGCCATCAACGCGCGCCAGTCCAAGCCCATCTCCGAGTTCATGCCGGATCTGGCCAAGGAGATTGGCCACGGCGCCAATACCGTCAATGTTTTGCTGGTGGACCTGCGCGCATGGGATACCTTTGGCGAGATCACCGTCATTATCATCGCTGCGCTGGGCGTGGCCTCTCTGATTTATCGCACCCAGTCCTTCGCCCGCGCGAGCCGCCGCCCCACCCTGCAAGTTACTGGGCGGCGCTGGCTGGCGGCCGGCGTGGAATCAGAGCAAGCGCTCAACCGCTCGCTGATGATCGATGTCTCTACCCGCGTGCTCTTCCCGTCTATGGTCGCGATTTCCTTCTATTTCTTCTTCGCGGGCCATAATGCGCCAGGCGGCGGCTTCGCCGGTGGCCTCGTCGCCGCGCTGGCTCTTATCCTGCGCTACCTGGCTGGCGGGCGTGCAGAGCTGGATGAAACCCTGCCTATCGACGCCGGCCGCACCATGGGCACCGGCCTCTTCTTGTCCGCACTGGCCGCAGTGACCCCCATGTTCTTTGGCCACCCACCGCTTACCAGCGGGTACACCTCGCCGGAGATTCCGCTCATCGGCAAGGTTTCGCTGCCTTCGGCGTTGGTCTTCGATGCGGGCGTCTACCTCATCGTCGTGGGCCTTACGCTCTACATCCTGAATTCCTTGGGTGCCAAGTTGGATGAGGAAGAGGAAATGCGTAAGCAGCGCGCCCGCGATCGCGCCCGCTCGCTGGCCCGGCAGCAACGCCAACGCACCGCCAAGCAAAAGGCGCAACGGGCGCAACGCAAGGAAAAGAAACAAGCCGCCACAGCAAGCACAGCCGCGACAACAGGAAAGGAGAAATAAAATGGAAGCCAACCTCTTCCTTCTCTTGGCCGCCGGCGTACTCGTTGCGGCAGGCGTCTACCTGCTGCTAGACCGCACCATGACCAAGATGATGTTGGGCTTGTTGCTACTGGGCAATGGAGCCAACCTCTTCCTGCTGCAGTCCGGCGGCTCGGCCGGTTCCCCGCCTATCGACGGCCGCGAGTCGGAGCCTTACGGCGCCGAGATTGCAGACCCCCTCGCCCAGGCAATGATCCTTACCGCCATCGTCATTTCCATGGCGCTAACAGCCTTCATACTGACCTTGGCCTACCGCCAGTACCGCTACCGCACGGACGATGTCATTGAAGATGACGCGGAGGATACCGCCATTGCCGCCAAGGCTGCACGCCCCGGCAATGCGGCCGCAAGCCCGGATCACGATGCCTCCAACGATCCCACTACGGGCAGGGCAACCAAGGAAGGCGATAACTTCGGTCCAGAGTCCTTTGAGGAGCCTGTAAAGGGGGCCCGCGATGAATGAGACCATGCAACCGCTTGTCGATGCCCTCTTTCCCTACATCGGCTACCTCATCCCCCTGCCCATTATCATCCCGGCGGTAGCCGCAGCGCTCGCCTTGATCTTTTCCCGCGTGCCCAATGTGCAGCGCCAAATCGTATTTTTCTCGCTGCTTATAACGGCGGTAGTCAACGCCATGTTGATCCTCATTGCGGATTTTGAGGGCATCCAAACACTGCAGGTGGGTGGCTGGGACGCCCCAGTGGGCATCACGCTTGTGGCGGATCGCCTCTCTGCGGTGATGCTTTTTACCTCTTCCGTGGTGCTCTTTTCCGTCATTTGGTACGCCATCTCCCAGGGCGTACGCGATGGCACCAAGGACGAGCCAGTGGCAGTCTTCTTGCCCACCTACATGCTGCTGACCATGGGCGTTAATATCTCCTTCTTGGCAGGCGACCTCTTCAATCTCTACGTGGGCTTCGAGGTCTTCCTCGTGGCGTCGTATGTGCTGTTGACCCTGGGTGCCTCGGCCGGTCGCGTGCGCGCCGGTGTGGGCTACGTGATGGTGTCGATGGCCTCGTCCATGATTTTCTTGCTCGCGTTGGGCTTTGTGTATTCCTCCGTGGGCACGATGAACATGGCCCAGATTGGCCAGCGCATGCAGGACATCCCGGAGGGAACTCGCACCGCCATCTTTGCCACGCTGCTCGTCGCCTTCGGTATTAAGGCGGCCGTGGTTCCGCTGGACGCCTGGCTGCCGGACTCGTATCCCACGGCGCCGTCGCTAGTCACGGCCGTATTCGCCGGCCTGCTGACCAAGGTCGGTGTCTACGCCATCATCCGCGCCCGCACCTCCGTCTTTACTGCCGGTGGGCTCGATACCGTGCTCATGTGGGTCGCCCTAGCCACAATGTTGGTGGGCATCTTAGGCGCGATTGCGCAGTCCGATATTAAACGCCTTTTATCCTTTACCCTGGTTAGCCACATTGGCTACATGATCTTCGGTGTTTCCCTCGGCACCGCCCAGGGCCTGTCCGGCGCCATCTTCTACGCCGTGCACCACATTCTGGTCCAAACCGCGCTATTCCTGGTGGTCGGACTCGTTGAGCGCCAGGCTGGCACCTCGTCGCTACGCCGCTTGGGTTCGCTCATGTACTCGGCCCCGTTGATCGGAATCTTGTATTTCATCCCGGCCATTAACCTGGGTGGCATCCCACCGTTCTCCGGATTCTTGGGCAAGGTCATCTTGCTGCAGGCCGGTGCTAATGAAGGTTCCTGGATGGCATGGGTGCTCATCGTCGGTGCGGTGGTTACCTCGCTGCTGACCCTCTACGTCATGATGCTGGTGTGGGCCAAGGGCTTCCAGCGCGACCGCGCCGATGCCCCGGAAGGCAACATGGCGCTCGCGCGCCCCGCCCCGCTTTCCGATATCACCGATGAGGTGGAGTTTTCCTCCCGCCAGGATGTGGGCCGCGTGCCCTTTGGCATGATTGCGTCTACTACCCTGCTGGTGGCCGCGTCTACGTCCATTACCTTCCTGGCCGGCCCAATGTCCGGCGTGACTACCCGCGCTGCCGAATCCGCACAAGATACGTCCATCTACCAGTACGCGGTGCTGGGCGACCGCGCGGATGATCCCACCCGCCACCTCAACCAGAAGGAGCGCTACACCGGCGGCGCGGACTCCTATGAAAATCGCCGCAACCCCTCCCCCGAGGCGGAGCCTCCGGCCTCACCGGGCTTAGATGCCCGCACCGACCCAGAAGCCGGCGGCCGCGATTCGCATTCCACGGATGTAAAGTCCCCGGACGCCGCCAAGAGGAAGGATATTAGCGATGACTAACACGCGCTTTTCCGGCCTGCGCCACCGCTTCCGCCCGTGGTTCATCGTCTGGCTGGTAGTCATGTGGTGCATGCTCATGGGCGAGGTTACCGTGGGCAACCTGGTAGCCGGGCTTATCATCGGCTTCGTCATTGTCTTTGCCCTGCCGCTGCCGGCCATGCCTATCACCGGCATCGACGTCTCTTGGGGCAAGCTCATTGTGTTCATGCTCCGCTGGTTCTGGGAGTTGTTCTACGCCTCGCTCAAGGTGGGCTGGCTGGCCGTGCGCCCGCAGCCGGTGCCCAAAACCGCCATCTTGGAGCTGCCCATGCGCTTGGATAATGAGTTCGTACTCTCCCTGGCTGTAACGCTGTATAACCTGCAGCCAGGCGGCACGGTGACCGATATCGACATTGCCAACCGCATGATTACCGTCCATATCCTGGACGCCCGCGATGAGGCCCAGATTCAGCGCGAAATCGGTGCCGTGGCCCACCTTGAGGCCTCATTCATCGACATCTTTGAAAGGAGCCACCCGTAATGGATCCGCAGATCTATAACGCGATTTTGCTGGTGGCCGCCGCTCTACTGGTGGTCTCCTTCCTCATCACCGTCTGGCGCATTGTCACCGGCCCCAATTCGCTGGACCGCTTGGTGGGCATGGATGGCTTTACCGCGATGTTCCAATGCGCGCTGGCCACCTACATGTGCTGGTCGCTCAACACGACCGTGGTCTCAGCCATGCTGGTGATCGCGCTCTTGGGCTTCATTTCCACCGTATCTGTCACTAGGTTTAGGAAGAGGGATAATCAATGAGCTGGTCTTTCATCGCAGATGTGCTCTCGCTCATCCTGATAATCGGCGGCAGCGTCCTCACCTTGGCGGCGGCTATCGGCATCGCCCGCTTCAAGGACACCATGTCTCGTGTGCACGCGGTAAGCAAGCCGCAAACCACCGGCCTTATCCTGACGATCCTTGGTGCCATCATCCGCATCACCGGCGCGGAATCCTTCAGCGTTGCCGAGCGGGGGGATTTAGGAATGCTCGTTTTGCTGGTACTGTTTGCCATGTTCACTAGCCCGGTAACCGCGCAGCGCACCTCGCGTATTGCACGCCGTGAGGGTCTGTACGGCACCGAGGAAACCATGTCCCGCAACGACCGACCCGCCGCGAAGTCGCTGCGCCGCAAGTAGGAGACGCTTTTCACCGTGAAAAAGCTTTATGGGCTTCCCACTATGGTGACTTTGCTCGCCGCTCTTATCGGCGTCATCGTCTACCGCTTCAGCATCTTCGACGGCAATAGCGCCTTTGTGTGGCGCGTTCCCCTGGATCTGAAAATTTATTGGCTCGCCGGCGGCGAGGTGGCCCAAGGCGCGGACCTCTACGATAACGCCTATATCGGCGACCTGCCTTTTACCTATCCGCCCTTCTCCGGCACCCTTTTCACGTGGCTTTCCACGCTTGACGACGCCCCCTTAATCCTCCTCTGGCAGGGCGGCACCGCCCTCGCCTTGTTCACGGTTATTATGCTGGTCCTGCGCGAGCGCGGCCTCAAGCTCTCCCCGGCAATGTGGCTGCTGGGCATCTTGCTGCTGTGCTGCACCCCGGCGAATGAGCCGGTGCACGGCACCTTATTCTTTGGCCAGATCAACATCTTTTTGATGCTGCTGGTGGCCTTGGACATCCTCCCGCGCAAGCGCGCTTTGCCGGGCATCGGTATCGGTTTGGCCGCGGGTATGAAGCTCACCCCGGCCTATATGGGTCTGGTCTTGCTCTTCCAGAAGCGCTGGTGGCAAGCGATCATCGCTATCCTTACCTTCGCGGTGACCGTGGCCATTGGTTTCGTGACCATTCCGGATGCCGCCGATTTCTGGACCGACGCTATCTTTAAGTCCTCCCGCGTGGGCGAGCACACCAACCCTGGCGCGCAGTCGATTCGCTCGGTGATGGTCCGCGCATGGGGCATCGATGGCGGCTGGATCTGGCTCGCCGCCGTGGTCGTGGTCTTCATCTTGACCTGCCTGGCGCTGCGCACCGCGATGAAGCACCGCAATAATTCCGCCGCACTTGCGCTTGCCGGCATCAGCTCCTGCTTGGTCTCCCCGTTCTCCTGGTACCACCACTGGGTGTGGACGGTGCCGCTGGCCGTCGTCGTGCTAGTTGCCGTCAACCAGGGGCTGGGCAAGCGCCTGCACGGTTTCCTCGGCGCGCAGGTCGCTGGCCTCGTGTCGGTGCTCGCCATGTGTGCGGTGACCCTGCCGTTCATCTCCGCACCCGTGTGGCTATCTGCGGCGAGCCGCTCGCTCAACCACTGGGATCTGCAGCCGTGGGGCATGCTGGCCTTCACCGGTGCCGGTGTCCTCTTTATCGCCTTCTACGCGGTGTGGGGTTTTATCCCTGGCACCCAGCCGGAGGAGGAAGCGCCCAGCCCGGGCCGCCACCACCTGCCTGCGCAGCCCGCTGGCGCGGAGGCCGGGGCACGCCCGGCGCGCTCGTTTAATACCACAACTACGAGCCGTGGGGGCCAGGGCCATTCACGGACAGCGCAACCCGTCAGCGATGAAACGGCAGAAATGCCCGCGGTAGGGCCGGAAACGCGCGCGTTCCCGGCGGCCCAGGACATCACCGATATCCCCGATACCCCGGCCTACGGTCGCCACTCGCGCCCTGAGGACTAGCCCCAGGCCAGCCTGCCCGCCGCTTTAGAGCGGGCGGAAGGTGCGCAACTCGCGGCAGGTCTCCTCGACCACCTCGCGCCAGCTGCCGGTCTCTTTGAAGAGGCGGCGCTGCCGCTCATAGCCGGCGCCGCCATCGATAATTTCGTGGATGAGTTTGAGCTCGTTAACGCATCCCAGCTCGCGCGCAATGGGGCTAAGCTCGTCCACCATTTCCGCTAGCTCGTCCTTGACCCAGGCCTCATCGGTCTCGCGGGAGGTTATCACCAGCGCATCCATGCCGTAGCGGGCACCGCGCCATTTATTTTCTGCTACGTGCCAGGGCTGCAGGATGGGGAGGGGTTCCGCGGCGTCGATAAGCCGGTCGTAGTAGACCACCAAGCAGTGAGTGAGCGCCACGATGGCGGAGAGCTCGCGCAGGTTGGACGTCGCATCGGAGACGCGCACCTCCACCGTGCCCCACTTGGACGCCGGCCGAATATCAAAGTGCATGGAACCGGTGTGATTGATAACGCCGGAAATGGCTTGGTCGCGCATATAGGACTGCCACTCGGCCCAATCGCGGAATTGGTACGGCATGCCTGCGGTGGGCAGCTGTTGGTACAGCATGGTGCGGTTGGAGGCATAGCCGGTATCGAGGCCCTCCCACCCAGGCGAGCACGCAGAAATGGCCAGCAGGTGGGGGTACTTGGTCATCAGCGCATTGATGATGGGCCATACGCGGTCCTCGTGGCTAACGCCCACGTGCACGTGCGTGCCCCAAAGCAGCATCTGCTTGCCCCAGTACTGGGTGCGCGCGATGATTTCTTGATAGCTGGGCTTATCCGAAAGCGGGTTCTCGCGGAAGTCCGTAAACGGGTGGCCGCCAGAGGCCCAGACGTCTATGCCCAGCTTATCGGCGGCTTCTTCTACTGCCTTCAGGGAAGTGTTCAGGTCAGCGATGGCTTCTGGCACGGTATGGCAGATGCCGGTGACCAGCTCCACCGTGTTCTGGAGGAATTCCTTTTCCAGATGGATCTCGGGGTGGGCTGCAGCGGCGAGGTCAATGAGCTCTGCGCCGCGCGGGACAAGGTCGCGCGTGTCGCGGTCCACGAGCGCCACCTCCCATTCCACGCCGAGCGTTGGTTCGGGAGAGCGGGCGAATTGTTCTGCCGGGATCTTCACCCATTCAGCTTAACGGGTGACAGGTATTAAGGCGTGAATTTTATTTAACCTGTTCGCACCGGTGGACGGGCGGTCGCGGAAAAGTTCAGATCACAAAAAGTCCAAGGCATTCGGCCGAAGAACTATGGTACTTGCTCTTCGGCCGGGGGCCTTGGACTTTAAATTAGGTGCGCGGCTTGCTTAGGCCTGCGGTACCGCCAGGGCGACGACGACGGCGCCGTCATCGGTTGCTTCCTTAGGCAGGTCGCGGTTCATCGGAGCGATATCGGCCTGGTAGCGGGCGGCTACCTCCTTGGCCAGAGCCTCAGCGGAGGCATCGCCTTCTGGGAAGAAGACGGTGGTCTTCGGAACGGTGAGGACATCGCCCGGCAGGTTGCCCACGTAGCCAACCTTGAAGCCGCCGCCCTTGAGGGAATCGGCTTCCTTCTTGGCCTTGTCTACCTCGCCGGAGTTATTGAGGACGCTGACCTTAATATCGTTGCGGTCGCGCGCGGCGGAATGGGCGTTTTCCTCGCCTGCGGCGGCATCTCCCTCGGCCGCGGCTCGCTCATCGGCAGCGCCGGAAGCGGCCGGGTTGCCTGCGCCGTCGCGTTCGCCCTCACCTGGCGCCGGTGCGGGGGCAGGGGCGCTCGCGCCCTCGGAAGCGCCTGGCGCGCCAGGGGCACGGGAACCTGCGGCGTCGGGGCCGGCAGAACCTTCAGGCGCGGCACCGATGGTGGAACCGGTGGAGTTTTCCTGCGTGCTCTCAGACGCCACGGTGGAGTCATCGTCGCCCGAGGTCATGGAGTACAAAGCCCAGAGGCCGAGCATGACGGCCACGGCGATGAGGACCATCGCCAGGCCGCGCAGCGGAAGGCCGCCCTTTTTAGCGTGCGCGCCGCCGCCAGCGGGGCGCTGCTTAGCAGCACTGGAAGCGGAGGCGCCGGCAGCAGAGCCGGCGCGGGTTTCGTCGGATACCTTGTCGGTCGAATTTTCCGGATTCACATTAGTCACATACGCAACACTAGTACTCAGAATTAACTATCTGGGGTATTTCCCCGCGCGGCGTGCCGCGTGTCTTCTCGCTCCTCGCGCAGGCGCCGCAGCCGTGCAACCAGAAGGGGATGGGATTGGGCGGCCGCGGGGGCGTCGAGAAGCAGGTTTAGGCGCTGGTGGTAGCGCACCGGGGAGATATCCAGCTGCGCGCGGATGGCTTCTTCCTTGCGGCCGATGCTGCGCGGCGCGGTTTCCTCGAAGTCCAAAATGGCGGCGTCTAGGTCAGACAAGGGGTTCATGCCTAAACTGTAAGGCATGACTATTCGCCCCATCGTTATCCACGGCGAGACCGTGCTTCACGAACCCACCCAACCGGTGGAAGAATCCGAGATTTCCACCCCGGAAATGCAGCAGCTCATCGCGGACATGTATGAAACCATGGACGCCGCCAATGGCGTGGGCCTGGCCGCTAACCAGGTAGGAATTGGCAAGCGCCTCTTTGTCTACCACTGCCCCGATACGGATGGCCCCAATGGCACCGAGCTGCCATCCGAGGAGGCAGGCATGCGCAAGGGCTGCGTCATCAACCCCGTGCTGGAAACCTCCGAGATTCCAGAGACCATGCCTGCCGACGACGGCTCCGATGACGAGGGCTGCCTCTCCGTGCCGGGCGAGGGCTTTCCCACCGGCCGCGCCGACTGGGCGCGCGTGACCGGCAAGGACGAAAACGGCAATGACATTTCCGTCGAGGGTTATGGCTTTTTCGCCCGCTGCCTGCAGCACGAGACCGGCCACCTCGATGGCTTCCTCTACACCGATACCCTCATCGGCCGCTATAAGCGCCAGGCCAAGAAGGCCATTAAGCGCCACGGCTGGACCGAGCCGGGTTACTCCTGGTTACCGGGCGAGGACGCCGATCCCTTCGGCCACGACGACTAATGTCACGCATTTTCCGCTCCGATGCCGTCCAGGTAGGCGAGCGCGTGGTGGCCCGGCGCGACTTCGGCGATGTGCATAGCGATGTCATCGGTCACGTACTCAGCCTCGACCCGCTGGTCATTCGCCCACAAGAGGTCGGCGGCTACCCTTCCGACCTGGAGGCGGTGGAGATCCCGCCGGAGCAGCTGAAGATCATTAAGCGCCTCTCCCCGCGCATGGTCCGCAATTCCGATATCCGCGCCGTGGAGGTTGCCGCGGCCTCGGCCTTCCCCGGCACAGACCACGCCTGGACCAGCGATGGTTCCTGGCTGCTGCGCGCGAGCGACGGGGTTTCCGGCCACTCCAACTCGGCCGTGCCCGTGGGGCCTTCGGCCGGCTTTACCCCGGTGCCACTGGAGGAGATTAAGGCTTTTTACGACCGCCACAACCTTCCGGTGCGCCTGCTAGTCCCGGAGCGCATTGGCAAACCGGCCGAGCGCCTGCTCGCCGACCCAGCCTGGGAGACCGAGCCAGAAATCCTCGCCATGGTCCTGAGGGATCTGCCCACGCTTGCCGACGCCCCCTCTACCTCCCCCACCTTCCACCTCACCGCCCAGCCCGACGACGAGTGGCTGGCGATGTATCAATCCCGCACCGATGCCCTTCCTGCCGAGGCGTTGCAGAGCCTTGGCGCTCACATCGAGGGACCGCTCGGCTTTGGCCGCCTGGTCCTCGATGGCGAGACCGTCGCCATCGCCCGCGGCACCCTGAGCGAATCCGGCGATGGCACCACGTGGCTGGGTCTTTCTTCCATCGAAGTGGCCGAGGACTTCCGCCGCCGCGGATACGGAGCGCTCGCGCTCCAACATTTGCTGCACTGGGGCCACAACAACGGCGCTGAGCACGCGTACCTCACCGCGCCGACCTCGAATATCGCCGGCGTGCGGCTGGCGGAGAAGCTCGGCTTCATCGAGCAGCACCGGCGCATCTACGCCCGCCTGCGCGACTAGCTCTCCGCGCTGCGGACTTCCGGTCTGGGCGGTGAACGTTATGGGACTCCTTGTGGGCTGGGTAGTGAGCCTTATGGGACTGCCCGCTGACCTCGCTGCAGCGGGCAGGTAACCTATGTGGCATGCGCATCGCCACGTGGAATATTAACTCCGTCCGTACCCGCACACAGCGGGCGCTGAACCTTATCTCCAAGCACGACATCGACGTTTTGTGCCTGCAAGAAACTAAGGTGAAAGACGATAAGTTTCCACGCGAGGTCTTCGAGGATGCGGGTCTCCATGTCACCTGCCACGGGCTCAACCAGTGGAACGGCGTGGCCATTGTGTCCAAGGAAGAGCCCGAGGACGTCTTTATCGGCTTTCCGGGCCAGCCAGGCTTTGCCAAAGATCCAGAAAAGCCGCAAGACCGTGAGGCCCGAGCACTAGGGGCTCGCATCCGTGGCGTAGAAATCTGGTCACTCTACGTGCCCAACGGCCGCGAGATCACGGATCGCCATTATGACTACAAGCTGGACTTTCTCTATCACTTGGCGCGCTATGCGGAAAATCATGCGCAGTCCAAATTGCTTATGAGCGGTGATTTCAATATTGCCCCGCGCGATGAGGACGTGTGGGATATAGAGGCCTTCCGTGGCAAGACGCATGTCACCGAGCCAGAGCGCGCCGCGTTCCAGATGCTGGAAGAAGCAGGCCTCGAGGAAGTTACTCGCCGGTTCACGGAGGACCAGCGCTATACCTACTTCGATTACAAGGGCATGCGCTTCCAAAAGAACGAAGGCATGCGCATCGACTTCCAGTTGGCTTCAGCCCCGCTTGCCCAGCACGTGACCGGCGCGCAAGTAGACATGGTCGAGCGCGCCGGCGATAAAACCTCCGATCACTGTCCGCTTCTCGCAGATTACAATCTGCCCGATTTCAATTCCGTGCGATAAATGTCTTGGTCTCTTGATCTCAGCTTCTGGCAGCTCGTATTCCTGATCCTTGATTACGGCATCAAGATCATTGCCGTTGGCTTCGTGCCCGAAGGCCGCCGACCTTCCAGTTCAACCGCGTGGCTGCTGGCAATTCTGGTGCTGCCGTTTATCGGCCTGCCGCTGTTTTTGCTCATGGGCTCGCCGTATATCAACCGGCGTCGCCACCGCATCCAGCAAGAAGCCAATGAGAAGATTGAAAACGTCACAGCCCGCACCCCGGATCATCCGCAGGGCCTCCTTTCGGCGGAAGTAGAGTCGGTTATTCGGCTTAACCGCGAGCTGACTGGGTTCCCAGCATTGGTGGGCCATAACCTTGGCCTGCACGCGGATTATGACGAGTCCATTCGCGCCATTGCCGCCGCTATTGACCGCGCCGAGAAGTATGTATCCATCGAGATCTACATCCAGTCCTGGGATGAGACCACAGACGTCTTCTTTGAGTCGCTGCGCAGGGCTACCGCCCGAGGTGTAAAGGTGCGCTTGCTCTTGGATCAGATCGGCAGCTTCAAGTACAAGGGCTACTTCAAGCTGGGCAAGCGGCTAACGGAGATTGGCGTCGACTGGCATCTCATGCTGCCCATCCAGCTGCACAAGGGCCGCTTCCGCCGCCCTGACCTGCGCAATCACCGCAAGCTGGTGATTATCGATGGCAAGGTGGGCTTTATTGGCTCGCTGAATATGATTAAGCGCCAGTACAAGACCAAGGACCGCTACTGGATTGACTACATGGTGGAGCTTTCCGGCCCGATTGTGACCTCCATGTCCGCAATCTTCGCCGTGGATTGGTACCTCGAGGCAGAAGAGAACCTGCCACTGGATGAGCTGCCATATGACGACGCCCAGACTGCCGACGCCAACCACCTCCAGATAATCCCCTCCGGGCCGGGTTACACCACTGAGCCCAACCTGCGCATGTTCAACTCCCTGGTACACCACGCCAAGGACCGGCTGGTACTGTGCTCGCCCTACTTCGTCCCGGATGAATCCCTACTGGAGGCCGTGACCACCGCCTGCTACCGCGGCGTGGACGTGGAACTTTATGTCTCTGCCAAGGCGGACCAATTCATGGTCAACCACGCCCAATCCTCCTACTACCAGGCGCTGCTGGAGGCGGGCGTGCACATCTACCAATTCCCCTATCCCTTTGTTCTGCACTCCAAGTTCATCATCACCGACCCGGATGACCCCGGCCGCGATCCGCTGTGCATGTTCGGCTCCTCCAATATGGACCCGCGCTCGTTCGGCCTAAATTACGAATCCACCATGCTGGTGGCCAAGGGAGACCTCATTGACCAGTTCAACCAGCTCGTATCCAACTACCGGGCCGTATGCCACGAGCTGACCCTTGAGGAATGGAATGAGCGCGGATTTATCCGCCGCTACGTGGATAATGTCATGCGTCTTACCTCCGCGTTGCAATAAAGCGGGTACTGGCTGCAACGGCTTCAGCGAAGACTGCGCATATTTACCCACCCGAAGGCACTTCAACCTGCGGGTTTATCGATTTTCCCAGGTAGCTTATAACTATATCCCTGTAGATCTATACCCCGAGCCGATCAACCAACAAAACCGTCATCTTAGACGTCCATCTCGATCGAGGTGGGAGTTCCGTCCCTCTTCGTCTTCACCGTCACGGGGTGCCCTCCGAACATGTACCCGTCGTCGAACTCGACACCAACGTTTCCCTTGTGGGGAATGTTCACCACAGTCGGAGTCAGCTTGGCGTAGACGTCCTCCACCCCGAGTTTCGGGGCGGGTGTCGGCCTCCCTTCCGCCTCGGCCACATCGTGGCGCCACCGGTTCGCGGCCGGAAGCGCTTTTTCGGCCCCTCGTACCACATACTGACCTTGACGCCGAGGTCGTCCGCTTTACCCTCGAAACTCGGGAACGTCCGGTCAAGGACCAGTTGTCCGATATTGGCCTCCAGGATCACCGGTTCGGCAGTCTTGGCCGAGAGTTCTTCCATCTCTGGGTCGGGCAGCGGGTCAAGCATTTCCCAAATGGTGACGTAGGGTTCCTTCCTTATATCGGAAAAGAAGTAGCTACCCCGCGCGCGATACACCTTGAACGGCTCCAGATCGGCGATTTCCCGCGGATCCCAGAGCGTCTTTCCCTGCCGGGTGTGAAACAGGTGCGGGTAACGCACATGGATACTTCCGGTGGTTACTTCCCCGTCGGGAAGTAACCGGAGAGCTACACCAGGCATAAGCATAAGTTGGAGTTTGAGCTTGTCTTTGGCGTAGTCGTCACCCACGACCCTCTTTTCCGGCACCGAGGAGACGATGAAGTGGAATTCGACTTCCTCTTCCTTAGCGCTCCTCTGCGTAACAGGGGCATCAGGAAATTCCTCGTAAAGCGACAGGGTGCTGTTGCAAAGTTGGGGCAGTAGAAAGACCGGCGTGAAATAATCAGAGCCATGGGCATCTTCTCCGGTCGGCATTTCCCCCGTGACATCATCCTGTGGGCGGTGCGGTGGTACTGCCGCTACGGCGTGAGCTACCGCGACCTCGAAGAAATGATGACCGAGCGGGGTGTGCCAGTCGATCACACCACGATCTACCGCTGGGTGCAGAAATACGCCCCTGAGCTGGATAAGCACACTCGCTGGTACCGGCAGGTACCCGACTGGCAGGCCCAGTCCTGGCGGGTGGATGAGACCTATATCCGGGTCGGCGGCACGTGGTGCTATCTCTACCGGGCTATTACCGCCGGTGGGCAGACCTTAGACTTCTACCTCTCACCAAAACGGAATGTGGCTGCGGCCAAGCGTTTCCTGGCCAAGACGCTGCGATCGAATACGACAGCCGGGTCCCCGCGGGTCATCAACACCGACAAGGCACCAGCTCTGGCCAAGGCAATATCCGAGCTGAAGGCGGAGGGAATCTGCCCTCAGATGGTGGAGCACCGGCAGGTGAAATACCTGAACAACGTTCTCGAGGGAGATCATGGCCGACTTAAAAGAATCCTGGGACCGAAGGGGGCGTTCAAAAACCGAATTTCCGCCTACCGGACGTTGAAAGGGATGGAAGCGATGCATTCATTACGGAAAGGTCAGGGCATGATGTTTGCTTATGGGCACCCCAATCCGGACGCGGTGATCGTCAACCGGGTCTTCGAGACGGCCTGAGAACGCCGGCACGCAGCGGCCATCAGGAAATGAGAAACTGGGTCGTCTCGACTCTCCGCCCAACTTTGCAACAGCACCAAAATAAACCTCTCCTCAATTTCGACAACCTGACGCATCCGCCCACTCCCCTCTACGCCCACCGAGGACGTGTCCGGGACACTCCGTAGTGTGGTGGGCATGAACTTTTTCAACCGACTCCACGAGACTCTCACCCACCTAGAAAACGCTCTAGACAACGCTGCCCACCTGCAGGCGGGCAGGCCTGTCTTTGCCGTCATTGACACAGAGACCACGGGGTTTAACAAGCGATACGACCGCATCATTGAACTCGCCGTCGCCCGCTTTGATGAATCCTTCCGGCTTGTCGACCAGTGGCACACGTTGATTAATCCTGACGGCAAGCAGATTAAAAACTCCCACATCCACGGCATCACCAACGCTGATGTCGCCCACGCGCCCACCTTCCCAGAGGTCTACACCGAGTTCGCCGCACGTGTAGATGGGATGGTGCTCATGGCACACAATGCCCCCTTCGATTCGAAGATGATTCTTGCTGAAGCCGAGCGCATCACCCCAGACGGGGAAGACGTGTACTTCCCCTTCGTAGATACCATCGCCCTGGCTAAGCAGATGGTGTCCCTGCGCTCCTACAAACTCTCTGCTTTGCTTGACCATGTTGGGTTGCATAACCCGCAGTCCCACGCGGCTATCGCCGACGCTACCGCCACCGGACAGATGCTCAACAAACTTTTCGGGAAAGAAGCAACCAAGATTGGACGCCAAATCCTCGACCAGGCCGTCACCTTCAACGCCGGCTACACCACTAACTGGGGACTACCTTGCAAGCCCACCGTCACACGCCGCTAACGCGCACCAGTCCGCCGGCCGATAAAAGTCGCCCAGTACGCGTGTCTATCATGCGCGTGCTGGGCGACTTTCGCTTTCAGTGTTTAGGATGCTGCGAGCTTTTGGGCGCGCTGGTAAGACACTCCGAGGACTGTTCCCATATCTCGCACGGTCATTCCAGCGTTTCTCATTGCAACAGCGAGGTCATGAGTGCTTGCCTGTGCCGCAGCGGCCAGTCGTGCCGCTTCTTCGCGTTCTTTTTCGGCGCGAGCTTTCATTTCCGCAAGGCCCGGTGGGAGAACAACATCAACAATAATGTTGAGTTCGTCTGGGTCTAGGCCTGCCTGAAAGGCCAGTGCTTCGCGCATCTCGTCGGCAGCATTAGCTAGCCGCTTAGTTTGGGACACTGCCCCCAGTTCGGCGCATTCGAGCACCCATACTCCGCTGGTTCCGCGTTCTGCGGTTACTGTGTATGTCGTGGTCATTACCTCCACCAGCCTTTCCCTAGTTCTTGGGCGTATTGGTCGAAAAACTTCTTGACTGTCACATCGTCAATCTCACGGTGCCTACCTAAGGTTCGGGTTGTGCTGCCTACCCGATAAGCGTCATGGCGCGATAGGGCGATTTCCTCAAATTCAAGACCGCGCCGCTTGGCTTCCGCTTTCAATTTCTTGATGACGGCGTTTCGCTTCATAACGGTAGTCTACCGACAGGAGACTAAACAAGTCAACCATGGGTAGACAGTTTTCTTGCTCATGTTCCAAAGAAAATTAGGCGTGGGCCGGAAAGGCCAAGCCCTAGCGGGCAAAAGGCCGGGCCTGACCCCCGGAAAGTGGACACGTCGGGGGTTAGCTATGCTGCTCTAGTCAGTGTAGCTGAATTCTCGGCTTCAAAGACGTCAGGAGCTGAAAGATTGCACCAGGAGTGCCGTCGGC
>NZ_JAKRDX010000006.1:0-133126 GCF_022347235.1 Corynebacterium tuberculostearicum | reverse complement strand
ACACACTCACCGAAGAAAAAATCTATTACAACAAGAAAGACAACGAACTTGACCCCCAACAGGGCAACTGAAAACGAAAAATCTCGAGGCATCGACCGGAACGATGTCTCGAGACTTCACAGGGTGCCCGGGGCGGGACTTGAACCCGCACGTTCTTATCGAACACTGGCACCTGAAGCCAGCGCGTCTGCCAATTCCGCCACCCGGGCAGGGTGTGGTTGTCTTAGCGACTTGATAAAGATACCACGAAAAGCGCATTAAACTACAAATCTGCAGGAAAAGTGGATTATTTCGAGGAGGGGGTGGCGAAATTTCTGGGAACTTTCGCGTCGCCATCTACGTTTCGAGGGAGTGAACAAACTATACTGATCGCTACTGATCGCTGCATGGTGGAAAGGAGAATGGCTCGTGGCGTTTTTAGAAAAGCTGGCGAAGCTGGACTCCGCCATGCAACGCGGCCTTGATAACGGCATGGCCCTTGTCTTCGGCGGCAAGGTCGTTCCCGCGGAAATTGATGAGCTTTTGAAGCAAGAGGCTCAGGACAATCTCGCGCGCGGCGACGATGACAACCTTTATAGTCCGAACGTAATGACTGTGGGTGTCTCCTCCAAGGATTTGGAGAACTTGTCGCAGGATCGCAATTTGCCGGCCGATTGTGCAGACCAGTTGTCGCGCTTCATTCGCAATAGCGGATGGTCCCTTGCGGGCCCCGTGATCGTGCGGGTGGCGGAGGAATCTGGTTTGCGCACGGGTCAGCTTCGCGTGTCCTCGTTTATTGATCACGAGCCCACGGAAGAGACCGGTTTTGAGGCTATTTTCCACGACTTTGATGGTCAGGAGGACCAGATGACCGAGCAGCACGACAATACCGCCGATGATGCAGTAACTACCGCTTTCATTGCTCCAGATAGTCAACCCGCCCCGCAGCCGCAGGGCCCAGCAGTCAACTTGATGCTGCAGGACGGCTCGTCCCGCGTGTACCACGTCCAGGAAGGCTCCAATATTATCGGCCGCAGCAATGACGCGGACCTGCGCCTGCCGGATACGGGTGTTTCCCGCCAACACGCGGAGATCACCTGGAACGGCCAAGACGCAGTGCTGGTGGATTTGCAGTCCACCAATGGCACCACGGTGAATGAAACGCCGATTGATAATTGGCTGCTTGCCGATGGCGACGTGATCACCATGGGCCATTCCCACATCGAGGTCCGCATTACGGGCCTTGATTCGCACAGCTACTAAGTTCAGTTAAGGAAGGGAGGTCGCCATGGATGCAGTCATCATGCTGGCGCTTCGCATCGGCTTGTTGGCTCTGCTCTGGATTTTTATCCTGGTGGCCTTGAACGCCATGCGCCGCGATACTAATAAGTCTGCTGGTGCTATCCGCCAGCAGTCGAAGAAGGTTGGCGCACCGCGGCGTCGGGAAGCGATTAAGCAGCTGTCCATCGTGGAGGGGCCCCTGCAGGGCTCCCATATGGAATTGGGCACGTTGGAGGACTGCACGTTGGGCCGCGCCTCTGACTGCGATTTTGTCACGGGCGACGATTATTCTTCTGGCCACCATGCCCGGCTATTCCGCCGCGGCAGCGAATGGGTTGTGGAGGATTTGGAATCTCGCAATGGCACCTTTGTCAATGGCGTGCGCATCGACCAACCCGAGGTAGTCGGCGCGGACTCCGAAATTAAGCTGGGCCGCACCACCGTGAGGTTGAACGCATGACACTGAAGCTGAACTTCTTTGCTAAGTCCGATCGCGGCCTCATTCGCGATAACAACGAGGACTCGGGCTACGCCGGTCCTCACCTTTTGATCTTGGCCGATGGCATGGGTGGCCACGCGGCAGGCGAGGTGGCCTCCGAGCTGATGGTCAACCACCTAGAAATTTTGGACCAAGATCCGGGCCAGGAAGACACCAAGGCCCTGCTGGAAGCGGCCGCCGACCAGGCCAACGAGGCCATCAGTGACCACGTCAAGGCGCATCCAGAAACCGAAGGCATGGGCACCACGCTGTCCACCATGCTCTTCAACGGCACGGATTTCGGCGTCTGCCACGTGGGAGATTCCCGGGGCTACCTGCTGCGCGACGGCAAGCTCAAGCAGATCACCAAGGACGATACCTACGTGCAGTCCTTGGTGGATAAAGGCGAGCTGGACCCGGGCGACGTCTCGTCGCACCCACAAAAGTCCCTCATCCTAAAGGCCTATACGGGCCGTCCGGTTGAAGCAACGCTGTTTACTCTCGACGCCAAGCCGGGCGACCGCATCTTGCTGTGTTCCGATGGCCTTTCGGACCCCGTGACCGCGTCCACCATTGAAACCGCGCTGGGTCAAGGCAGCATCGAGCAGGCCGGATCCACCCTAGTGGACCTGGCTATCCGCTCGGGCGGCCCGGATAATGTCACCGTCGTTATCGGTGAAGTAACTGAAGAAAAGCCCAAGGAACATGAGCCGTTCCGCGTGGGCGCGCTCGCCGGCCCGACGGAAGAGCCCACCCACCCGGATTCTTCTGCGTCGCGGGCGGCACAGCTCTCCCGCAAGCCGCAAGTAATTCCACCGGCCGTCATGGCCGAGGGCGAGGACGAGCGCCCCGAGCCTGCTGACGACGAAACGGAGGACGAAACTTCCGGCCGAAAGATCGGCTGGAAGGTCCTCATTGCCTTGCTCATCGTGCTCGCGCTGGTCATTGGGGCCGGCCTATGGGCGAAAAACTTCTTGTCCAATAATTACTACGTGGCCACCAACGAGGCGCAGGAAATCACCATCCAACAGGGTGCTGACTACTCCGTCTTCGGCAAGGAACTACACTCCACGCACCAAAACGTGTGCATTAATGACAGCAACTCGCTGCTCTTTTCCGGCCAGCCCTGCGAGGGCGACTTCACGCCGCTGAAGGTCACGGACCTGCCGGAATCTGAACGCAGCGCCGTCGACCATCTCTCCACTGGTGATCTCGGTGAAGTGCAGCAGCAGATCAATGATTTGGGCGATAAGGCGCTCAAGCCATGTATCACTGCGCCGAGCCAAAAAGATAAGAAGGATGCCAAGAAAAACAAGCCTGGCGTCACCTGCCGGGAGGTGTAGGTTGTGAAAAAGTTTTTTAGCCGAGGAACCGAGCTCGGCCTGCTCATCCTAGCCGCCATTGTCTTCGCTATTACCCTGGTCAGCCTGGAACTTTCCCAGGACAACGCCCTGACCATGGACCTGGTTTATCTCATTGGCGGGTTCATTGGCGTCTTTACCGTCGCCCACTTGGTGATGTGCTTCTTGGCACCTTATGCCGATCAGATCGTGCTGCCCATCGTGGCGATCCTCAATGGCATCGGGCTCATCATGTTGGCCCGCCTAGATCTGGTTAAAGAAAGCGGGCTCGCGGTGCGTCAGGTCATGTGGACCGTCGTCGGACTCGTACTCTTCGTGCTGGTCTTGGCCATTTTGAAGGATCACCGCTCGCTGACGCGCTACTCCTATATCTTGGGCGCCGCAGGCCTTGTCCTGCTGGCCCTGCCGCTGGTATGGCCGCAGCCTGCGGACGTGGAGGCACGCATCTGGATAAACTTGGGTCCCTTCTCCATCCAGCCGGGTGAGTTCTCCAAGATCTTGCTGATCTTGTTCTTTGCCATGCTGCTGACGCAGAAGCGCTCCCTGTTTACCGTGGCGGGATACCGAGTACTGGGTATCTCCCTGCCGCGCCTTCGCGACCTCGCACCCATCTTGATCGTGTGGGCCATCGCGATCGTCATCATGGGCATTTCCAATGACTTCGGCCCGGCACTGCTGCTGTTTAGCACCGTCCTCGGCATGCTATTCATGGCCACCGGCCGGGTGAGCTGGCTGCTTATCGGTGTCGTTCTCGTCGGCGTCGGAGGTCTTGGCATCTACCAGATTTCCTCCAAGATCCAGCAACGCTTTTCCAACTTCCTGGATCCGCTGGGTAACTATGACGTCACGGGTTTCCAGCTCTCCCAATCGCTATTCGGCTTGTCTTCCGGCGGCATCTCTGGCAGCGGCTTGGGCGAGGGGCATCCAGAACTAGTTCCGGTGGCCCACTCGGATTACATCCTTGCTGCAATCGGTGAGGAGTTCGGCCTCATCGGCCTCGCCGCCGTGCTGGTGCTTTTCGGTATGCTGACCACCCGCGGTTTCGGCACCGCGCTGCGCACCCGCGATACCTACGGCAAGCTGGTGGCCTCCGGTCTTTCTCTTACCTTGGCCGTGCAGGTCTTCGTGGTCACCGGCGGCATCTCTGCCCTGCTGCCGATGACCGGCCTGACTACGCCATTCATGTCTGCCGGTGGTTCCTCTCTCATGGCTAACTACGTGTTGTTGGCGATTCTGCTGCGGATCTCTAACGCGGCTCGTCGCCCCATGCAGGAGACCTCGGGCAATGCTCCGAGCGATACCTCCATGTTCCCGTCGGTCCAGGAGGCTCACCGATGAATCGATCCATCCGCCTAGTGTCGCTGTTCGCCATCATTTTGACCGCCATTTTGCTGGTCAATATGACGGTAATCCAGGCTTTTTCTGAGGATAAGTACGCCCATAATCCGCGCAATATGCGTGGGTTTATGGAGATGCAAACCACCCCGCGCGGCCAGATCTTTGCGGGCAATACCGTGCTGGCGCAGTCCACGCAAAACCCGGATGAGACCTACTCGCGCTCCTACCCCATTGATTCGCCGGCCTTTGGCAACCTGACCGGTTACCTGTCTAGCCAATTTGGTGCCTCGGAACTTGAGTCATCCCAAAATGACATCCTCAATGGCACCGACGACTCCCTGATGAAGCAGAATTGGCTCGACGCACTGGCCGATAAACCGAAGCAGGGCGCCAATGTAGAGGTCACCATCGATCCTGCGCTCCAGCAGGCGGCCTACGATCAGCTCGTGGGTCCTGGCTACGAGGGCTCTGCGGTTGCCATTCAGCCTTCGACCGGCAAGATCCTTGCCATGGCCTCCAACCCTGGCTATAACCCCAATGATCTAATGGGTGATTCTGCCGAGGAGACCTGGGCCAACCTGCAGGAGCAGGAGGGGCAGCCGCTGGTCAACCACGCCGGTGCAGAGACCTTGCCTCCTGGCTCCATTTTCAAGATCATCACCACCGCGGCGGGCCTTAACAATGGCTTTGATCCTTCCTCCACCCTGACCGGTTCCAATGTCATTACCTTGCCGGATACGGTGACGGAGCTGACTAACTACGCCAACCAAAAGTGCAATGGTCAGGATGCGGTAACCCTGCAGACCGCCTTTGCGCTGTCGTGCAATACCGCCTTTGTAGAAATGTCGGAGCAGCTCGGCGCTGATGAGCTGCGCAAGTACGCCAAGGCCTTTGGCGTGGGCGAGAATTACGACCTCGGCGTGTCTACCTCCGCCGGCACCTTGGGTGATTTGCCGGATGGGGCGGCCACGGCGCAGTCCGCCATTGGCCAGCGCGACGTCACCATGACCGCGCTGCAGGCAGCCGTCATGGCGGGCACCGTCGCCAATAAGGGCACCCGCATGCAGCCCTACCTGGTCAATCGCATTACCGACGCCCAGATGAAGGACGTCCGCACCACCAAGCCGAAGAAGGCAGACCAGGCGGTTAATGAGGAAACTGCGGCGACGCTTACTGACTTGATGTATGCCTCCGAGCGTTCGTCCTGGGGCTATGACGGTAACGGCTTTGCCTCCAAGACCGGCACCGCCGAGCACGGCGAGGGGCTGGCCCCGCATGTGTGGTACGTTGCCTTCGATCCGGAACGCGATATCGCGGTAGGCGTCGTGGTGAAAAATGGTGGTAACTTGGGTGAGTCCGCGACGGGCGGCAAGGTTTCCGGCCCAATTGGCCGCGCTATCCTGCGCGCATACCAGGGGGAGCAGTAATGAATAGCGCCGAGAATAAGGAACATCTCCAGGCACTGATTGGCAGCGATTACGAGCTGCAGTGGATCATCGGTCACGGCGGAATGTCCACCGTGTGGTTGGCCGATGATACCCGCAATGATCGTGAGGTAGCGCTCAAGGTTCTGCGCCCGGAATTTTCCGATAACCAGGAGTTCCTCTCGCGCTTTCGCAACGAGGCAAAATCGGCCGAATCCATTCAGTCCGAGAACGTGGTGGCCACTTATGACTACCGCGAGCTAGAGGATAACGGCCGCAAGTTCTGCTTCATGGCCTTGGAGTATGTGCGCGGTGAATCCCTCGCAGACCTTTTGGCGCGCGAAAATACGCTGCAAGAAGAGCTCGCTCTCGACGTCCTCGAGCAGGCGGCGCATGGCCTCTCCATCATTCACCGCATGGAGCTGGTCCACCGCGATATTAAGCCCGGCAACCTCCTCATTACGCAAAATGGCCAGGTCAAGATCACGGACTTTGGCATTGCCAAGGCGGCTGCGGCCGTGCCGCTGACCCGCACCGGCATGGTGGTGGGTACCGCGCAATATGTATCGCCCGAGCAGGCACAGGGCAAGGACGTCACGCCGGCTTCCGACGTCTATTCGCTCGGCGTCGTCGGCTATGAAATGCTCGCCGGCAAGCGCCCTTTTACCGGAGATTCCTCCGTGTCCATCGCCCTGGCCCACATCAACCAGGAGCCGGAGCCACTATCGACGAATATCAGCGCCCCGGCTCGCGAGCTCATCCGCATTGCGTTGCGCAAGGACCCGGCGACCCGCTACGCCGATGGCAATGAGTTCACTCTGGCCATCTCCGCAGTTCGCTTGGGCAAGCGCCCGCCGCAGCCTAAGTCCGCCCCGCTAACGCAACGCGCACCCGAGCCCTCTCCGTCCGCATCGACGGAGATGTTGGGCAACGTTGCCCAGCCCACCACGATCCATCCGGCTGCGGGCACTGCTGCGCACAAGGAGTCCAAGGGCGGATCCTCCTTCCTGAAGGGCCTGGGTATCACCCTGCTCCTCGCAGCCGTGGCCGGTGGTGGTTACGCTGCCTACCACAACTTGAGCGATAACGAGGGAGAAAGCGACCCCTCCAGCACACCGGAGACCTCGGTGGTTACGGAGTATCGCGATCCCACCACCACCCCGCAGGACACCCCGGACGAAGATACGGAAGAGGCCCCGGAGCCGGTGACGGTGACAGAGACGGAGCCGCAGGAATCCAATCTGGAAGAAGCCCCCCGCACGACTCACCGCGAGGCACCCACGCGCCACTCGCCTACTCGCCAGGAACAGCCCCCGGCCGTAACAACGCAACAGAATCCGCAGGATACGCACGTTGAAACTACACCTGAGCTGGATACTCCAGTAAACTCGCAGGCTAATGAGCTCCCCGGAGACTTGGCTGATCTACTTACACAGGAGGGTGACTAAGCGATGGTCAATGACCGCTATCGGAGAGGCGAGATCATCGGCGCCGGCGGCATGTCTGAGGTCTATGCTGCCGAAGACACCGTCCTAGGCCGCCAAGTAGCGGTAAAGATGCTCCGCCCGGAAATGGCGCGCGACGTCAACTTCCGTGAGCGTTTTTACCGCGAGGCGCAGAACTCGGGCAAGCTGAATCACCCCAATATCGTGGCGGTTTATGACACTGGCGAAACCGATCTGGATGGCATGACCATCCCTTATATCGTCATGGAGCGGGTCAACGGCCGCACTCTGCGCGATATCATTCGCGAGGATGGCGCTCTGTCCGCCCAAGAAGCGGCGGATATCCTCAAACCGGTAGCGGATGCGCTGCAAGCCTCGCACGAGGCCGGGATTATCCACCGCGATATCAAGCCGGCGAATATTATGCTCACCAACACCGGCCAGGTGAAGGTGATGGACTTCGGCATCGCCCGTGCCTTGGATGATTCCACCTCGGCGATGACGCAAACTTCCGCCGTTATCGGCACCGCCCAGTACCTTTCCCCGGAGCAGGCCCGCGGTAAGAACGCGGATGCTCGCTCGGATGTCTATGCGCTGGGCTGCGTACTCTATGAGGCACTCACCGGCCATACTCCTTTTGAGGGCGAAACCCCCTTTGCGGTTGCGTATCAGCATGTGCAGGAAGAGCCGACGCCGCCGTCGGAGCTCATTGCGGATCCCTCGCTGACTCCTACCCAACGCGTCAATATCGATGCGGTGGTACTTACGGCAATGGCCAAGCACCCGGCGGATCGTTATCAGTCCGCTTGGGAGATGGCCGGCGATCTGGAGCGCCTGCGCAACGGGCAGGTCACCGCTGCAGCGCGCATGCACGTCAACGAGGAAGAAGACGAGCAGCCTACCGAAATGGTCGGCGCCGCCGCACCAGCTGCGGCCGCGCACCGCGCGCCAATCCAGTCCACCCGCCCCACCGAGGACGATGACAATCAGGGTGGCGGCTGGATGAAGTGGCTGGCAGCCTTCCTGGCCGCCCTCTTGGTGGCCATCGTGGGCTACTTCGCCTGGGATTTCTTCTCCAACGATAAAGACTCTGAGGATAAGCCACGCCAGACCCAATCGGCCCGCGAGGACAAAATCACCGTGCCCGAGGTGGAAAACCGCCCGCGCAACGAAGTTGTCAAGGAACTAGAAGACATGGGTCTGCAGGTCACCGTCAATGAGGAGGCCAACCCGGATATTCCACGCAATAATGCCATCCGCATTAATCCGGCCCCAGGCTCCGAGCTGCAGAAGAATGCCTCGGTCACGCTGACTGTGTCCTCCGGCAAGGAGATTACGGACGTTCCGGATATCACCGGCATGACCTTGGACGAAGCCTCCCATGCCCTCGAAGAGGCGGGCTTGGCACTCAACTCCGACGTTTCGGAGGAAAACGATGAAGCACCAGCCGGCCAAATCATCAAGCAGGATCCGGCCGGCGGCACGCAGCTGTCTAAGGGATCGAAGGTACGGGTGACGGTATCTAAGGGCGTCGAAAAGAGGCGCGTGCCCAATGTTTCCGGAATGAATGTAGAAGATGCCCAGAGCCGCCTCGAATCCAGTGACTTTGATGTAGACGTGCGCGAGGTCGATTCCTTGGAGCCGAAGGGCACGGTGCTGAGCGTATCCAATGAGGGCGCGGAGCTGGAAAAGGGCAAGCCGGTCACCGTTGAGGTCTCCAATGGCATGCTCTTTAAGGCTCCTGACCTGGTAAGACAGAGTCAGAAGCAGGCCGAAGATGAACTCCGCGCGGCTGGGTGGACTGGCCAGCTGGTGCCGGGTGAGCCCGTGCCTACCGGCGCGCTGGTGGATAACAATAAGATTGGCTGGGCCTCTGTGAATCCAGGCGATACCATGCGTAAGGATCAAAACATTGAGGTCCGCCTGTGGAATTTCGACCCCGCTGCACTTCTGCCGCAGCCATAGCTGCTGGTATCCTAAGGTCTCAGTACGAACTTAGATAAGAACTTAAATCTAGAAAAGGTATCTTATGCCGAAGTCAAAGATTTCTCAGAGCTCCTCCGTCCCTACCTCGAGCTCTGCTACCAACCGCACCCCCGTCAAGATCAATTCGGAGGGCACCCCGAAGTGGTACGTAGCCATCATGCTAGGCCTGATGGTCATCGGCTTGCTGTGGCTCGTGGTCAATTACCTCGCTGGCCAGGACATCCCGTTCATGGCGGACCTCGGCGCTTGGAATTATGGCATCGGTTTTGGCTTGGCCATCATCGGCCTGCTGATGACCATGGGATGGCGCTAAGCTAGACCTCCCAGCCTGTTCCCTCGCTCCCTGGTTCCTGTAGGTGGCGAGGGTTCTTCATATCTAGGAGCCACATGTCTCGCCATATTCTTGCTGCTGGCCTCATCATTTCGGTGGCCTACGCGGCCGTGCACATCGCGTTTTCCGATACCACCCTACTCACCGGCGCCGCTCCCCTCCGCCTTTCCGTGCGCAACTACCTAGGCAACGTCCTGGGCTCGGGCATGGTGTGGGGAATCTTTAGCTACCTCATAGGCAAGAATTTTTCGGGCCGGTGGCTCAAGGCACTCCTGGCCGGTACGGGAATTATCATCTTGATGCTGGCCGTGCACTACGCCTTGCTCGTGGTCTTCGGTGTGTACAACTGGCGCGAGGCATTTGCGTACAACTCCCAGTGGTTTATCCTGGCGCTCATCTCTGGACCGGTATTGGGGCTGGCCGGCGCGGCCTCGGCCCAGTTCCGGTGGTTCGACTATCTCGCCGTCCTAGGCTTCCTCCTCGAGCCTGTCATAGCAGGGCTCGTCCCAGGCAGTTCCTACTTGCCCCGCACCACGACCATTCCTGGGTACTTCGCCGCTGCGACTCTCTGGCTCATCGGCGCGGGCCTCTTTTTCTGGCAGCGCCGCCTTTCCACCCGCTGAGCGCTTCCTCCGCTGCCCACCATCCCGGCATACCGTGCACTCCAGCACCGGGAGCGGCGGAGCTGGAGGCCATATATACTCCCGGAGCGAGGCGATGCGGATGGGGCGAAAGGCGTGGCCGCAGGAGAGTTTGCAGCCCAGTCATGGATCCGCCGGCGATATCGCCTCCCACCAGGTTGGGATTCCACCGCTCCAGTTCGGCCGGGCTAGTGGCGTGGGTAGCCAGGATGGTATCCCGAAAACCGGGGGCAAAGCGTTCGATCTGCGCAGTAATCAGCTCGGTTACCTCACCCGGATAGCGCTCCGCATAGCCGCGCGGGACGTGCGCATAAGTCCACAGCGTAAGCCCTCGGGAAGGGTCAGCCACGTATTGTTGGCATGCCAATACTAGGGGTCGCTCGGGCATGCGCCGCTTGCCGACGTCCCCCTCTGCCCTACAGATCTCCTCCACCGTGCCTCCCACATGCACGGTGCCGGCCTGGCCCACGCGCGGGTCGGTCCACGGCACGGGCTCGCTGAGGTGGAAATCCACTTTGAAGACGGCGCTGCCATATCGCCAGCCTGCCAGGCTCCGGCGAACACGGCTGGGAAGCTCCAGTCCCGGCAGACCCAGGATCTGCCGCGGGGTCAGGTTCAGGATGGTCGCATCGGCTTGAGGCAGCTCCCGCGGATCGGTGACCTCGCATCCGGTGTGGAGGCGGGCGTGGTGGGAGCGCAGGAGGTTAAGGAGGGCGTCGATAAGAGCGCCGGTGCCACCCTCCACCACGGGCCAGCCGCGGGTCATGCCCAGCCCGCCAAAGAGTAGGCCGAACGCTGAGGTAAAAGGCGTGGTCGGCGAGGTAATCGCGTGGACCGCGCTGCCTGCAAAGAGCGCGCGGGCCTGGGGTGTGCGAAAGGCCGCCCGCGCCAAGCTGCTGGCGGGCAAGACTCCGGCCGCGCCAAATTGCGCCAAGCGCACGGGTCTTTCGGGCCACCGCACCAACGGGGTAAGCGCGTTATCCACATGCTCATCGATGTGGCGGACGATGTGCCCGTGTAGCCGCCTCCACGCCTGGGCATCGGCTCCCAACTCCGCCGCCGTGTCCGCCAAGGAACCGTGCAAGATCCCGGCCGGCGCGCCTTCTAGCGGATGGGCCATGGGATAAGGCGCGTTGCGCCACCGCAGACCGTGGGCTTCCAGGTCGAGGGCGCGAAAGGCCGGGCTCGCTACGCCAAAGGGGTGCCCGGCCGCGCCGAGATCCACAATCGTGCCCGGGAAAATCTCCGCGGAGGATGCCGCTGCACCACCGGCCCGGCCGGCGCGCTCGTAGATATCCACCCGCCATCCGGCCATAGCCAGCCGCGCCGCGGCCGTGAGCCCATTCGGGCCTGCGCCGACGATCACAGCGCGAGGTTGATAATCCACAATGCTCCTTATGCAGGTCAATGCCCAAATTTATCAGTCTTGTTAACACAATGGGTAGAAAGTTATCCACAGGCTGTGGAGAAAACCTGTGAAATGTGAATTTCACACAATTATTAACACCCTGTGGATAACTGTTTTCACGGGCTTCCACAAGCTGATTTTCGCGCTTTCGCACGGGCCAGACCAGCGCGATCAGGGAAAACTCCGGAAAAGCGTTCGGTAAATTACAAAAATGTAGTTATCCACAATGTGGATAAGCATTGTGGAATGCTTTCGCACACGCTTTCCGGTGATCAAATTCCACAGTTATCCCCAAAGCCCAGCTTGTTGAGCTAGCAATGCGAGGATTACCGCGGCCACCGCAGCAACGCCACTCCAGCGAAGCGCAGGGCTCTTTCGATAGAGAAAAAGGCTCAACACTATGCCTGTGCACAACCCGCCAAGGTGTCCCCACAGGGATACGCCATCGGCTAGAAAGGTATAGGCCACATTCGCCAGAACGAGGGCGATGGGCGCGCGGAGATCGAGCCCGCGCTGGCGGTAAGCGCCCACGAGCATGGCCATGAGCGCGAAGAGCGCACCGGAGGCACCAACAGTGGGGGTATTGAAGTCGAATTTCAAGATCATGGCCGACGCACCCAGGCAAGAGGTGAAATAAGCGGCGAGATACAACCCAGTACCAAGCGTCCGCTCCACCTCCTTGCCTATGAGCAAGAGCATGATCATGTTCACCGCCAAGTGGCCTGCGTCTAGGTGCATGAACTCCGAAGACAGCGCAGCCTGAGGGCGGAAGGGATAATCCGGTCCCCACAGGCCCCAATCCGCTGCGAGCGGGGAATCATAGAAGGTGGCTCCTAGCGTGCGAGCCTGCACCGCGGTAATAAGCCAAGCAATGATGCAAACGGCGGCAATGAGCGCGGTCGCCGGGGTGGCGCGTACATAGTTTCTCACCATGGTCATGAAGTTGTCAGTCCTTGGGGCGGATCTAGTGGTGGGTGGCTTGGGGTAAAACTGCAACGAGCCCGCCGCCGCACGAATAATGCGGTGACGGGCCCGAGGAAAAGGCGATTACGCGATATCGATGGATTCGATAACAACGTCCTCGTGCGGACGGTCCATGCGGTCGGTATCCACCTTGGCGATCTTGGACACGACCTCCTGGGAAGCAGCGTCAGTTACCTCACCAAAGATGGTGTGGTGGTTGTTCAGGTGCGGGGTCGGCGCCACGGTGATGAAGAACTGGGAGCCGTTGGTGCCTGGGCCGGCATTAGCCATGGCCAGCAGGAATGGGCGGTCGAACTGCAGCTCCGGGTGGAATTCATCCTGGAACTGGTATCCCGGGCCACCGCGGCCGGTGCCGGTCGGGTCGCCGCCCTGAATCATGAAGTTATCGATGATGCGGTGGAAGATTGCACCGTCATAGAACGGTCCGGACTGCTCGCCCTTTGCGTTCTGGGAGGAGTAGTCCTTCTCGCCCTTGGCCAGGCCGATGAAGTTTTCAACGGTTACCGGTGCATGGTTACCGAAGAGATCGATAACAATGTCACCGTAGTTGGTATGCATCGTTGCAGTTGCGGTCTTCTGAGTCATGCCAGCCATTGTAAAGAATTTAACGCGTGCCTGCCGCGCATGACATAACGCTGTCAGCGATCGCGCTAGCCTGAAGGCATGATTCGCGCGCTTCTTTTTGATCTGGATGACACCTTGCTCGATCACACCCGCTCGGCCCGAGACGCGGTGGATCAGTGGTGCCGCGAGCTCGGCCTGCCCGAGGGCCAGCATGCGCGGTTCGCGGCCATTGAACGAAAATGGTTTCAAGCCTATGAGCGCGGCGAGGTCTCCCACCACGGCCAGCGCGCGGCGCGCTGCCGCGAATTCCTCGGCCGGAATATGAGCGATGCCGAGGCGCTGGCCGCCTATGACGGCTATCTTTCCGCCTACCGGGAGCAATGGCGCGCTTTTTCCGACGCCCTGCCCACCCTCACCTGGGCCCTCGAGTCCGGCTTTCAGGTAGGCATACTCACCAACGGCGAGCGCGAAATGCAGCAGGCGAAGCTGGAGGCCACGGGCCTTGCGCTTGCCGACGTCCTCCTCATCCCCACCGTTGACCTCGGCTGCCCCAAACCACAACGGGAGGCCTACCTCGCTGCTTGCCGCCAGCTCGGCGTGGCCCCCGCAGACACGCTCATGGTGGGCGATTCCCTCACCAACGATGTGCAGGGGGCGCGCAAGGCAGGGCTGCATGCGCTCCACCTCGACCGTGCGGGTGATGGAGATCTGCGCTCGCTTAGTGCGCTGAGAGAGGTTCTCCCCCAAAGAGCCAGCTGACCACGATGGCGCCCGGATCGATAACGCCCTTGCTGCGATCTCCCAGGTAGGAGGCGCGGCCCTTCTTTGCAGCAAGGTCCTCGGTCTCGAGGGCGCCGGCATGGGCGGCGTCGAAAAGCTCCTGCAAGGTCTCCGCGTCCGGATCCTTCGCACCTAGCTCGCGGGCCTTTTCTGCGGCCGGGATGAGGGCATCGAGCATGGTGCGATCACCGCGCTGAGCGCCGCCGAGTTCGTGGATTAATTCAGCCGCTGCATTGAGCCCGTCCGCCAGCGACTCCGCCCGAGCCAATTCATTAAAGAGCGTGCCGAATACAGCGCCGGAGGTACCACCGGCGAGGACGAGCAGGCGCTTGGCCAGCCCGGTGAGGATCTCGGTATCCGTACCGCGCAGGGGGAGCTCAATGCCGCCGAAGGCCGCCTCCATGTTCTGGCCAAAGTCGCCGTCGCCGGCCTTGCGGTCCAGCTCCGTAAGCGCCTCGAAGGAGGCTTGGAGACGCTCCACAAAGGCGGTGAGCCACTGGTTCTCCTCGCCCTCGGTAGGAAGTTCATCCTGGAAGGTGATGGTGGCGGGTTCTACCGCCTTCGCGCGGCCCAGGGCATGGGGCCAGGCAGGGGCGGCAGTGGGGGCGTCGATAAGCTCGAGCAGCTCCGCATCTGCCTTAAGCAGCGTAAAGGAAGCACCGTGCATATTGACCGCGGTGACATAAGAACCCACCAACGACCGAGCTACGGTGACGCCTCGCTGGGCCAGCTGCGCGGCGGCCTCACCAAAGAGCAAACTCAGCTCCAGCGGGGTGGTGCCGCCTAAGCCGTTGACCAGGCATACCACTTCATCGCCTTGACCCAGCTTAAGGGCTGGCACGATCTTATCCAGGACCTGATTCACGATGGCGCTCGCGCTATCTACCTGCTCGGTATGCGTGCCCGGCTCACCGTGAATGCCCACTCCCACCTCCATCTGACCGGTTGCAAGATCAAAGGTCTCACGGCCGGTAGTCGGCATAAAACCGGCACCCAACGCCACGGACATGCTGCGAGAATTATCCGCAGTGCGCTGCCCTAATTCAGCAACCTTATCCACGTCGTCGCCGCGGTAGGCAGCAGCGCCTGCGACCTTTTCCACCAGGATGGTTGCCCCCGTGCCGCGACGGCCGGGGCCATCCTCGTGGCCATCAGTGGCAAGATCATCGGCTACCAACACCGTGCGCGTGGTTACCGCCTCGGCAGCATTGCGGGCGACGGTGAAATTCATGACGTCTCCGGTGTAGTTTTTCACCACGTGGACTACTCCCCTGCCTTGGTCAGCCCACTGGGTGGCCTCGCTGACTTGCACCGCGTTGGGGGAGGTAAACAGCAGTCCCGGACAGGCCGCAGCGAGCATGCCTTGGCCTATGAAGCCGGCGTGCATCGGTTCATGACCGGAACCGCCACCGGAAATCACCGCCACTGCTGGATCACCGTCTTCGGTGCGCAGCGATGTGGTGCGGCCGATGAATCCGACGTCGTGCCAGCAGGCATCGGGGTGGTTGGCGATGAGCCCGGCAAGGGCATCAGAAAGGAAGGTGTCTTGGCTATTGCGGAATGCGGAGTGATTCATACTCCCACGCTAGTGATGTTTCTTACCCGAAAGCCAAGACGAGAAAAGAAACATACCGGTTCCATTCGGACACCCAGCTGATTCGCAGCATTTTCGCAATGTGCAGAGGATACTAAAGAAAGCACTACGAAAGGATCCACACATGGATTTCTTGTCCTCCCTCCACAACCTTATGGATGCAGGCTCCCTGCTCCACAGTTTTGGACCCTATATTCTGCTCGGCGTAGCCGTGGTCATCTTCATCGAATCCGGCGTGCTTTTCCCCTTCCTGCCGGGCGATTCGCTACTCGTTACCGCTGCAATCCTGCGCCACGAGCTAGACATCAATGCCTGGCTGCTCTTTGTCGTAGCAGCAGTGGCTGCCTTCGCAGGCGACCAAGTGGGCTTCTATTTGGGTCGCCGCTTCGGGCGCAAACTCTTCAAGGACGATGCCCGCGTCCTGCGCACTGAGCACCTCGATAGCGCAGAAGACTTCTTCCAGCGTCACGGCCCGGTGGCCCTCGTATTGGGCCGCTTCGTACCAATCGTGCGCACTTTCGTCCCCTTCGCCGCCGGCACCGCGGAAATGGGCTACTCCTCCTTCTTGCGCTGGAATATCCTCGGCGGCATCGGCTGGGTAGGCTCCATGCTGCTCGTCGGCGTACTTCTGGGCGGTATCCCCGGCATCGCCCACTCCATCGACATCATTATGCTCATCGTCGTGGCAATTTCTGTGCTGCCAATGATCATCGGGTGGATCAACAAGCGCCGCAAAGCAAAGCGCGAAATCCCGGCCAGTTAAGGGCAAGTTGCCCATTTCCCAGCCGGGATTCTATGAGGCTAAGAGGACTTAGAGGGAATCACGTACCTCATCGCGGGCCAGAACCATATTGCGTAGGGAGGCCTCGGTCTCTTCGTAGCCGCGAGTCTTAAGGCCGCAGTCCGGGTTAACCCACAGGCGCTCGACCGGTACGTGCTTGAGCGCGGCGCGGATGAGCTCGGCCATCTCCGCCACGGAGGGCACGCGTGGGGAGTGGATATCGTAGATGCCCGGGCCGATCTCGGAGTGGAAGGTCTCGTCAATATCCTCCAGCAGCTCCATGCGGGAGCGGGCCGCCTCGATGGAGGTGACATCGGCATCGAGGCCGGCAACGGCATCGATGATTTGGCCGAACTCGGAGTAACACAGGTGCGTGTGGATCTGGGTGGTCGGCTTGGCCTCGAGTGCAACGAGGCGGAAGGAGCGCACGGCCCAATCCAGGTAGGCCTTGCGGTCTTCCTCACGCAAAGGCAACAGCTCGCGCAGGGCGGGCTCATCGATCTGAATGATGTCGATGCCGGCCTCTTCCAAGTCACGGACCTCATCCGCCAACGCGACGCCGAGCTGGTCCGCGGAGACGGACTGGTGCACGTCATCGCGAACGAAGGACCAAGCCAGGATCGTCACCGGGCCGGTGAGCATACCCTTGACGTGGTGCTCCGAGAGCGACTGGGCGTACTTGGACCACTCGGTGGTCATCGCAGCCGGGCGGGAGATGTCACCTACGACTATTGGCGGGCGGGTGCAGCGGGAGCCATAAGACTGGACCCAGCCGTTTTCGGTGGTTACGAAGCCATCGAGCAGCTCAGCAAAGTACTGGACCATGTCATTGCGCTCCGGCTCGCCGTGCACGAGTACATCGAGGCCGAGGCGCTCTTGCAGCTCAATGACGGACTTGACCTCATCCTTGAGTGCGGCGTTGTAGTCGGCGTCGGAAAGCTCGCCCTTGCGGTGCGCCGCACGTGCTTGGCGGATTTCCTTGGTCTGGGGGAAGGAACCGATGGTGGTAGTCGGCAGCTGCGGCAGGTCAAGTTCCTTTTGCGCCTCGTTGCGCTCGGCAAAGGCAGGCTCGCGCTTGACCTCGCCGGCCGGCAGCTTCTCGATGCGCGCCTTCACCGCCGCATTGTGGATACGCTCAGAGTCAGCACGGGTGCGCACCGCGCGGTCGCTGATGTTGTACGCCTCCGGCGCTTCCAGCGGGCCCTGGGACAGGGCGACGACTTCCTTCACCTTCTCGTTGGCGAAGGAGAACCACGTAGCGACGTCGGCAGGCAGCTTGGTTTCTGCCTCCACGGTGTGCGGCACGTGCTGCAGGGATACGGAGGTAGACACAGAAAGGGAGTCGAGGCATCCCTCTAGGTCCTCGTACTTGGAGCGCAGGTCACGTAGGTTGGCGGCCCAGACATTGCGGCCGTCGATAAGCCCGGCAACCACGTGAGAGTTCAGCTTCTTCACGCGCTCAAGGTAGCCCTCATCGAGTGCCAGGGTGCCCACGGAAAGATCCACCTGGACGGCCTCTGGCTTAAGTTCCGCCAGAACGTCAAGGCCCTTGCGCGCGGAGCCATAAGGGGTGGTGAGGTAGACCTGCGGGCGGTTGTCCGCACCCAAGATGGCCTCATAGGCGCTCTTAATGTGGGCAGCAAGCTCCTCATCGGTGGCAACGGTCAGGTCCGCTACCAGGGCAGGCTCGGCCAGCTGTACCCACTTCACGCCGGATTTATCCAGCTCGGCCAGTACCTCCTGGTAGGCCTTGACGGCATCATCCAAGCGGTCGAGCGGGGACTTGGTCGCGCCCTCGGCCTGCTTGGACAGGGCCAGCAGGGTAACCGGGCCGACGAGGTATGGGCGCACGGTGTGGCCTGCTGCGCGGGCTTCTTCCACCAGCTTGATAACGCGCTGTGGGCGCGCCTTAAAGTCCTGGTCATCAGAAATTTCCGGGACAATGTAGTGGTAGTTGGTATCGAACCACTTAGTCATCTCTAGCGGCGCGGTGTCCTTATTGCCGCGGGCCAAGGTGAACTCATCATCCAGGGTCTCGCCGGCTACGGCGCCTACGGTCAGTGCGGTCTCGAGCACCTGGTCGTAGTAAGCGACGTCGGCTGGAATGGCATAGTCCTCAGTAAGACCGAGGTCGCGCAAGCGGTTATAGGTATCCAAGCGCAGGGAATGAGCGGCAGACTCAAAGGTCTCTGTATCGATGCGGCCGGCCCAGTAGGATTCCAGCGCACGCTTGAGCTCGCGGTTAGTGCCGACGCGAGGGTAGCCCTCAATCGTCGCCTTGGGGAAATTAGTGTTCGTCATTGCTTACTCCGATTCGAGATAACAGGTCTTGAGTGATGTCGGGATTGTTGTGGGTATAGATATGGAGGCCTTCTGCGCCTCCGGCCACGATGGTGCGGGCCAATTGGGCGGTAAGCTCCATGCCGATTTCGTATTCCTCTTCTGGGGTTTTCGCTGCCGTGAGCCGAGTACGCACCCTTTCGGGTACGGCCAGCCCGGACAGCTGCCCCATTCGTTCCAACCGGCGCAGGCTGGTCATGGGCATAATCCCCGGAATGAGGGGGATTTTCACCCCGGCCAACTCCGCCCGTTGGGCGAAGCGGAGAAAATCCTCGGCATCAAAAAAGAGTTGGGTGATGGCGAAGTCCGCGCCGAGGCGCTGCTTATTGAGCAGGACGTCGAAGTCCTCGTCCTCGTTTTTGGATTCAGCATGGCCGCTGGGATAGCACGCCACACTTACAGCGAGTCGGCCGGCAGCAAAGCGGGCCGCTTGGTGGCTTTCCAATTCCCGGATGAGGCGAACCAGTTCATCGGCATGCTGAAGGTAGTGCTCTGGCATGCCCCCTTCGGGGAGGTCACCCCGCAGAGCTAGAAGGCCACGCACTCCGGCATCTACCAAGCGATTAATCCACCCGATGAGCTCGTCGCGCGAGCCGGCCGTGCACGCCAGGTGCGCCAGCGGGCGCATAGAGGTGTTCTGCGAGATCTTCTCAATGAAGGCCGCGGTTCCCTCTAGCCAGCCGGAGCGCTGGGAACTGGTTACCGCGATGTAATCGGGGTGATAGCTTTCCAGGACCTCTAGCAGGCGGTCGATCTTGGCGGCATCGGCATCGTGGCGCGGTGGGATTACCTCGAAGGAAAGGGCGAGGCGCTCAGGCACATGGGATTCCTCTTCGCTTTCATAATCCAAGGGCGCGGAAGCCGAAAGTCGCGGGCTCATGGTCACCTCCTTTGCTGGTCGTTGTCGGTGTGTTGAGAAAAAACGTACCAAGCTGTTCAGTTTGCGCGGTAGCGATTGTGCAATGGTAATACCATTGCAAGCCTGCAAACTGCGAGGTTGGCGAAAAATCAGCTGAATAATAATCGCGTTTTCTGAACCAAGCGGTCTATTTCTAGCGCGTTCCCCCTGCACGCCACGACGCCAGCGGTGGTACACCAACCACCACGTCACTATGCTGGGTGAAAGCGAATTGATAAATCTGAGTTAAGGAGTGTTCCACCCCATGAACCCCACCACACTGAACGTGGCCTTTAAGACCGCATCGAACCTGTGGAGCCAGTTCAATAACTACCGCGAGGAAAAGTCCCGCGAGGCCTACACCGCCCTGGAAGAGGCCGCACAGAAGATGGACGAGCGCGATAACGGCACCTTCGCCGAGCCGCGCCGTCAGGCAGGCGCCGTTACCCGCGCCGCACACTCCCGCCTCGAGCGCGCCCTGGAGGAGTTCAACGACTACCGCGAAGACGCCACCGAGCGCCTGAACGACGCCAAGGAAGAGGCCACCAAGAAGGCTAAGAAGGCCCGCAAGCAGGCCAAGAAGGATTCTCAGAAGGCCCAGAAGAACCTCAAGAAGAAGTCCGCCAAGGTAGCCAAGAAGCAGAAGAAGAACAAGAAGTCCTCTAAGGGCTGGATCTTCGCCGGCATCATCGCCCTGCTGTCCGCTGCAGCCGGCGGCGCCTACTACTGGCTGCGCTCCAACGACAAGCCTTCCCAGACCCCGCCGCGCGTGGATGACTTCCAGTCCGCTTCCCACACCGCTCCGGAGTCCACCTTGGTCTACACCTCCACCAGCGAGAATGACACCCAGTCTGACCTCGTTGAGGAAGGCGCTGTACGCGATGAGGAACTGCTGGGTTCCATCGACGAGCAGCTGGCCAAGCACCGCGAAGAAGAAGCTCAGCCAGCCGATACCACCCGCATTACCGATGACCACCAAAACGAGGGCAAGCACCGCCTGTAGGTCAAAGAATAAATACGCTTTCCACCCCGCCGTGGGGGTATATTCAGCGTTGCCTAGATCTCATTTCTTTGCTTAGACAAAAATCTCTTGATTGAATTCCCACATTAGGGATCTTTCTACAAGGAGATGAACAATGAGCTTTGAGACCCTTACCGTCAAGCTCAAAGACGGCGCAACGTACTACTTCCCAGCGGGTGCGGTGTCTAAAGACCCTTCCTCTCGCGTGGATAACCTGCGCTTCGCCATCGATAACGGAACCACTTTCCACTCCGTAGACGAGGCCGGTATCGAGCGCGAGTTTAACGGTCACGACGTCCGCAATTACCACCTAGCCTAAGCGGCAGCCGCATCCCTTCCCACAGGTCACTGGCCTGTGCGGAGGGGATTTTCGCATGCGTACCCCGTGTGCACCACTGGCGACTATCGTGGATTCCATGGAACTTCGCGCAACCCAAGAATCTGACCGCACCTACCTCGCCCGCCTCAACTTCCTCACCGATACCTTCGGTGACGAGCACGGCGAGCTTTCCCCCGATTTTGCCGATGATTTTGCCTTCTACGTGGAAAATTGGGATCCCAACCAGGGCGGCTTCATCGCCTGGGAGGAGCTTGTCCCGGCCGGTGGCGTGTGGCTCAATTGGGGCACGGAGGACAACCACGGCTTTGGTTTTGTCGAGCCCGCCATTCCGGAGATCGCCATCGCGGTTGAGGCCCGCTATAAGGGACAGGGCATTGCCACCGCGCTTATCGACGCCGCTATTTCCCTCGCCCACACCCTGCATGCCCCCGGCATCTCGCTAGCCGTCCACCCCGATAACCCCCGCGCGAAGGGGCTCTATGAGCACCTCGGCTTTGAACACGTGGGCAGCCACGAGGGACACTTTGTGATGCTGAAACGCTTCTAAAGCGAGCGCAGGCGGGCGTGCGTAACGTAAATCGGCTCATTATCCACGGCCGTCTTAAATTCCTCGGTCAGCCCGGCCATGACCGCCTCGCGCGCCTCTTCGCGAGTGCCGTGAAAGCTCATGACCTCGCCATCCACTGCGGCCTCGCCACGTTTGCGCACCACAACGTATTCGGCGCCCTCCGGCGCCGAAACTTTCTTCTCTGTGGAGGTAAAGGGATCGTTGTAGCGAACGTTGGCGGCCATGGTTAGTCTCCTAATGGTTTCGCGTAATAGTAATAATTCCCCACTTACTGTACTTAAAGTTTCCTCCCCGCGACCTTGCACTATCTATCCGGACTTCCGAAGATCAGGATTTTTGTCCATCTAAACCCCATTTTTCGTCGACGGTTTTGCTGGTTTAGATGGACAAAAGGCGCGACATCAACGTCAATGCACCCATTGCATTGAAAAAGTCCGGCGCCCTCCGAAGAGGAAGCCGGACTTCATGCTGTGGAGCATAGGAGAATCGAACTCCTGACCTTCTGCTTGCAAAGCAGATGCTCTACCAATTGAGCTAATGCCCCAGTGCCTACACACTTTACTACCGCAGCCGAAGCAACCACAAACCGCTTAAAACCTGAACCACTCAAATCACTTTGGACACTTTAGGCATGTCCTATCACGTCAGTAACACGCAGGCGCTAGGGTCATGGGCACATCATGTCCACTATCCCTGACCTTTAGGATCACTATGCGCCGCATCCTCACCTCTGCACTCACCGTGCTTATTGCCGCCGCCATGCCAGCAGCCGCTCATGCACAGTTACCGCAAATCCCGCGATTGCCTGCGTCTTCAAGCGCGGATATTCAAGGAGAAATCAACCATCGCATCGAGGATGCCCGCGCACAGGTCGAAGACTTCAGCTCCCAGGCATTCCCACATAATGCCCCCGCGAAGAAGGCACCCGCCGCCCCAGCTCCAAAGAAGCCGCAGCCGCGCAACAATGGCGGCGTCGACTGTGCCAACTGCGTAGCTATCACCTATGACGACGGCCCCGGTGCCGAGACCAACCGCCTACTGGACAAGCTCAAGGCAAAGAACGCGCACGCAAGCTTCATGGTGCTAGCCCCCAACGCATATCAGCATCCTGAGCTGCTCAAGCGCATGAAGGCCGAGGGCCACACCATCGGCAACCACACCAAGAGCCACCGCCAGCTCAACACCCTGTCCTATGACCAGGTATCCCAGGAAATCGACGCCGGCAATGCCGCCATCAAAAAGGCCACCGGCCAAGGCACGCGCTGGGTACGCCCGCCCTATGGCGCGACCAACGCCACCGTGGATCAGGCCACCCGCGATAAGGGCGTCTCCCAAGCGTTGTGGGACGTCGACACCGTGGATTGGAAGGACCGCAACTCCGACCATGTGTGCTCCGCGGCCGTCCAAGGCGCCCGCGCCGGCTCCATTGTGTTGATGCACGATATCCACCCCACCACCGTGGACGCCGCCGATTGCGTTATCGACGGCCTGCGCGCGAAGGGCCTCGAGCCCGTGAGCTTGGATCGCCTCCTGCGCACCCCTGTAGCAGGTAAGCGCTACTACGCTCGTGGTTAATGATTGATTTTGCCCTGACTGCCGACGCCGTCGCTCCCCAACTCCTCGGCTGCACCCTCACCCATGCCGGGGTAAGCATCCGCCTCACGGAGGTTGAGGCTTACCTCGGTGCCGAGGATTCCGCTGCACATACCTTTAAAGGAAAGACCCCGCGCAATGCGGCCATGTTCGGTCCGCCGGGTAGGTTCTATGTCTATATTTCTTATGGTATCCACCGCAACGTCAATATCGTTTGCGCCCCTGATGGCACCGGCCAAGGCTGCCTGCTGCGCGGCGGCGAAATCGTCGAGGGCGCCGATATCGCCTTCGCCCGCCGCGGCACCACCGATTTTCATAATCTTGCCCGCGGGCCAGGAAACTTGGGCAAGGCCTTAGGCTTCACGCTGGAAGATAACCACCAACCAATTCAGATTGTTGAGCGAACCTCCGAACCAGAATGGGTACGCGGACCGCGCATCGGCATCTCGAAAAACAAGGAAGCGGCCCTGCGGTTTTGGATCCCTTTCGATAAAACCGTCTCGGGCCGCCGCGGCTATCCCAAGCAATAGCCTCGCAAGGCACACTGCCTAATAGCGCCCACCATAGCGCTCATCATTCTCAATGGCCTTTATGATCCGCCGATTGATCTGCAGCATCTGGCGGATCTGCGTGCGGGTCAGGTTATCCATTACGGACCTTCGCGCCTGCTTAGCGTGTCCAGGCGCGGTCTCGACTACCTTATCCCAGCCGCTATCCGTCAGCTGTGCCATGGTGGTGCGGCCGTCAGTCGGGCACGGCTGGCGCACGACCCACCCCTGCTTTTCTAGGCGCGTAACAACCTGGCTCAAGCGAGACAAAGATCCATTGGCGGTAATCGCCAAATCACGCATACGCATCTCGCGATTTTCCGCCTCAGATAGCCGAGAGAGCACCGTGTATTCAAAAAAGCTCAGGCCTGCGTCATCACGCAGCTGAGCATCCAAAATATTGGTCAAGCGAATATTTACGCTCATTAAGGACATAAATGATGCGAGCTCTTCATCATTTAGCCAGTAGTCATCGCGCTCGGTCATGGGATTTATTCTATCAACATGGCTTTAATTTTAAAGTGACTCGCCATTGTCCTTAATACAAAGGGCTTTAGTGCACAGAGGACGGATCGATCGGCCGCCGCCCTCTCGGCAGCTTTTCCACCACCAAACGATAGGAGTCCGTGACTAACTCCTCTACCAGCCGTTCGTGCAGATCTGCGTGTGGATAGACAGAAACCCAATGCCGCTTATTCATGTGGTAGCCCGGCGCAATGAATGGATACTGCTGCTGTAGCGCTTGGCAGTCCTCCGGCTCGGCCTTAATGATCATTTGCTGTTGACCGGTCACCGCTGTCAACAGCAAGAAAATTTTGCCGCGTACTTTAAATACGTCCCAGTCGGGACCAAAAGGATGCAGCACCTGCGAGCCGAGCATCTCTTCGGCGCGCTGCCGCGCAACCTTGTAGATGCCGCTCCCGTCCAACATCGCCCCCATTTCGTTGTTAGCAGTTCCACCTCAGGGCACCGAAGATTCATAGCCTGTCCACCCGATTGGGCGGGTTATGTTTATTTCCGTTCCCTCCGTCTGAAAGGACAGTAGAACTAGTCGCTGGCTTCGGTATGGCTTATTCCCGCCCCTGTCTGAAAATGATCCGGGGGTGATGCCTCCGAAGACAGTGACATACTCAAACAGCTCAATAGGAACCTGACCCAGCCCAGGTGGTATGAGGTCTCACAGTAATGTAGATGCCAGTACTAAGTATGTCCGACCACCCCCAGCGATGAAGCTCAAATAGTCCAACTTCTAATTCATCGCTAGGAGGAACACACCCATGGCCTATGACTTCGTCATTGGCGTGGACGTCGGCAAATACTTCCACCACGCCTGCGTCCTCGATCCCCAAGGCAGGCAAGTCCTGTCCAAACGCATCAATCAGCATGAAGGCTCGCTACGCAAGCTCTTCGGCCAATTCCTCGCCGACAACGCCTCGGTCCTTGTCATTGTCGATCAGCCCAACAACATCGGCCGATTAACCGTCGCAGTCGCCCAAGACATGGGGGCAGATGTTCGCTATCTACCAGGGCTTGCGATGCGACAGCTCTCTCGCATCCACGTCGGCAACTCAAAGACCGATGTACGCGACGCCTACGTTATCGCCCATGCCGGTCTTAACCTTCCGGACTCCCTGCGCAGCGTCGACCGCGTTGAGGAAGTCTTTACCCAGCTGAAAGTTCTCAACGGTATCGACGAAGACCTCGCCCGGGCCTACACACGCCTAATTAACCAGATGCGATCCGCGCTCGTGGGAACCTATCCTGCATTCGAACATGTCCTGCGCGGACAGATGATTCACCGAAAATGGATCCTCCACCTACTTGCAAAATACGGCGGCCCCACCAAGATTCGACGCATCGGTAAAACACGCCTAGCAGCCTTTGCGCGCAGTCACAAAGCGCGCAATCCCGAGCCTGTCATCGATGCCATGCTTGCTGCCATCCACGGACAGACCGTGTCCATTGCCGGCGCAGAATACGCCGAACTTGGCGTAGCAATGTCCGCCAAAGACGCACTGGCCAAACTAGAGCATCGCAAGGAAATAGAAGCACAGGTACTCAAGCTCATTCAAGACATTCCTCAAACCGAGATTCTTTTATCCATGCCCGGCATCGGCCCACGTAGCGCAGCACAGATCCTCATGACTGTTGGCGATATGTCCGACCTCCCCGATGCAGCGCACCTAGCGTCCTATGCAGGCCTATCACCACGGACAAATCAATCAGGAACGTCCATTATGTCGAATTCGCCCAACCGCGCTGGCAACAAAAATTAAAGAACGCCCTATGGCAATCGTCTTTTGCATCGATCAGATTCCACGAGCGTTCCCGGCAATTCTATGAACGAAAACGCAAAGAAGGCAAAAGACACAACGCCGCAGTCGTCGCACTCGCACGCCGACGCCTCAACGCTCTCTTCTCCATGATGCGAAACGGCGAGCACTACCGAGACATCTCTACAGCTCAGGAGGCTGCAGCAGCCTAAAGCCAACAGACCCCCATCCAAGCCGATTGCACAGCAAGCCCAACCGGCTCCTCAAGGTACCCAAAACAACATCTACGAGACGAAGCAGAAGCCGTTCACACCCCCAACAAGCCCACCCGCGGAGTTGACAACCTATATAGGAACACCCCCGACGAGGTGACGAGAATCCCCTCGTCGCTGTCGGACGGCGGTTTCCCGACCGGTGGCTCGGCCGCCGGCAAACCTCACCCGCGGCCGCCCGGGCCCTGTCCATGGCCAAGCCCGGTCTGGTGCCCCCGGCGCCAACGACTTCCGGTGCCGCCCCGGGACGGTGAATTGCCCGTCATCCTCATTCCCGGGACCCGGGAGGACGCCTACGCGAAATGGGCGGGCCGGGCTCTGCGCCTACACGTTCACCGACAACCCGCTCGTCGTCGATGGACACCCCGTCGAATGGGCTGTGTTCAGCGGCGACATCCGCCACAGCTCGAAAACACTTGATTCCGTCGTCGACCGGGTGCTGGCCGCGACCGGAGCCCCGGCGGTCAACCTCGTCGGGTATTCGCAGGGCAGCGGACCCCTGCCCCACCACTACATCCGGGAGCTGGGCGGGGACCGGGTCGTCGAACAGCTCATCGGTACCGGGCCTCGAACCACGGGCCCCGGGCGCACAGCGCAGCCGATCGCTTTGACGTCCACCCCGAGATGCGCCACGGATACTCCCGAAACGCCGGCAAAACGAACGCGCTTGCCTGGGAACAGCAGATCTCCGGTTCCATGCTGCTGAATGAGCTGACCATCGGCGACATCACTCGACCGGGCGTTCGGTACACCTTCCTGGGCACGCGGCACGACAATGCCGTGCTCCCCCACTAAAACTCCTTCGTGCGGGAACCCGGCGTCACCAACATCACCGTCCAAGACGTGTGCCCCGCCCACCGCACCGAGCACTACGGCTTCAATTACGACCCTGTCGCCCAGGGCATCGTCGAGGACCCGCTGACCGGGATGGCGTGGCGGGACCACTGCACCGGTACCGGACCGGAGCGATAGTCCTCGACGGACGAGGATCAGGCGCCCGGGGAGCCTCCCGTCCGGCACGTCCACGACTCGGCGTAGCGGCCGCCCTTCGCCAGCAATTCATCGTGCGTGCCCCGTTCTGCGACCGTCCCGTCCTCCGAAAGCACGACGATGAGGTCGGCATCGCGGACGGTGTGCAGGCGATGGGCGACGACGATCACGGTGTGATCGCCGCGCAACGCTTCCATCGTGCCGACAATCGCCCGCTCAGTGGCCGCATCCAGCGAGGACGTCGGCTCGTCGAAAAGCACCACCGGGGAATCCTTCAGAAGCGCCCGGGCGATGGCGACGCGCTGCCGCTCGCCTCCCGACAGCAGCGTCCCCTCCTCCCCCACCGGGTTATCCCACCCGGAAGGCAGCAGCTCCACGATGCGGTCCACCCCGGATCGCCGGGCGGCCTCGCGCAAGCGGTCTCCGTCGCCGGGCCTGGAACCGAATCCGGGGTCGGCGAAGACCACGTTGTCCCGCACGGACGCGTCGAAGAGGAACGTCTCCTGGAACACCGGGGTCACCAGCGAGTTCACGCCGTCGGTGCCGATCCGAGGCAAGGGCACCCCGCCAATGAGGATCTCCCCCGAGTCTGGATCATGAAACCGCGACAGCAGCCGCATGACCGTCGTCTTGCCCGCCCCCGAAGGTCCCACTATGGCGACCAGCACTCCCTGAGGTGCACGGAAGCTGACGCCGTCGAGGACCTTCTTCTCCCCGTACCCGAAGCTCACGCCGCGGAACTCCACGTCATGCCCGTCGGGCAGCTCCGGTGCGGCCGGTTCGGGAAGGGCGGGGATCGCCCGCAGGTCACGCAGCGCAGCCAACGTATTGCGGCCCGCGCCGAAACCGCCGGACAACGCTCCCGCCGTGGTGATCGGTCCGGTGAACTGGACGACCACAATGAGCATCGACGCCAAATGCGCCGGTGACATCCCGCCCGTCGCGGCGACCGCCACGGCGACGACCACCGCCGCCGTGAACACCGCATGGACGACCGAGCCCAACCGTCCGATGGCCGCGCCTTGCGTCGACGTCGCCTTCGCGAACGCATCGTGTTGGGCCTGGATCGCCTCATCCACCATCGCGTCCGCCGCCGAACCGTCGCCCGCGGCGCGAATCACCTGCTGGCCGCGGGTGAACTCGATCAGCCTGCCGGAGACGGCAGCGACGGCGTCAGCATGCGCTTCGTCCGACTCCCCGCCGACTCGGCCAATGGCCCGGTAGGCGAAGAAGAGCACCGGCGCCGACGCGACGAGAACCAACCCGACGCGCCAATCCACCGCCAGAATTCCGAGAGCGATGACGGTCGGCGCAACCACAGCAGCGATGACGGGCCGCAGGATCACGTGCGGCACGGACGCCGCGAACGCCATGCCCGAAGACGCCATCTCCGAAAAGCGGCCGGCCGTGGACTTGGTGACGTACCCGAGTGGCAACGTCAGCACGCGTTCGCCCAGGGAACGCAGCAGGGACGACAGCACCGCTGCGGAATTCGCCCTGCCGACCGTCCCCGCGGCGAGGGACAGCACCGCATGGGCGGCCGCGAGGCCGGCGATAACGCCGGTGAAACGCCACGCCGTCGCATCATCTCCCACGGCCAGAGCCGACAGCAGCGGCAGCAGCGCGACGAACGCCGCTCCCTGTGCCAGCGCGGCAAGCGCGGCCAACGCAATGAGCCACGCCAGCGTCATCTTCGAGCGCCGATCCGTCATCGACCACAAGTCCCGGATCATCGGTTCCCTGCCTTTTCATCGTCTGCTTCAGTGCCCCGCGGGGCGGATGGTTCGTCGTCGAGCGCGAACGCGCGCCACAGATCCCGGTAGCGGCCACCGCGCGCAAGCAACTCGTCGTGGGTGCCCGCCTCCGCGACCGCTCCCCCATCGAGAACGAGGATGCGGTCGGCGTTGCGGATCGTGCTCAATCTGTGCGCAATCACGATCACCGTCCGCGAACGAGCCAAACGCTCAATTGCGGACTGAATGAGGGCCTCGGAAGCCGGATCCGCGTAAGCGGTTGCCTCGTCGAAGATGAGCACCGGCGCGTCCGTGACAATCGACCTCGCGATGGCCACGCGCTGCGCCTCACCACCGGAAAAGGTCACGTCGACGTTGACCACCGAATCCAGGCCCTTCGGCAGCGCCGCGATGACCGTATCGAGGTTCGCGAGCTTCGCGGCCGCCATGATTTCGCCGTCGGTGGCGTCTCTCCTGGCCAGCCGGATGTTCTCCCGCAAGGGCAGCGTGAGCAACTGCGGATCCTGGAACACCACCGACACCGAACGGTGCACGTCGCGCACGGCGATGTCGCGAAGATCGTCGCCGCCCAGCAGCACCGAGCCTTCGACAGGGTCGTGGAAACGCGCCAACAGCCGGGCGACGGTGGACTTTCCGGAACCGGAGGGTCCCACCAGCGCCGTGAGGGCCCCCGATTCGAACGTCGCGGACATCCCGTCGAGGACCCGCGGCCCATCCCCGTAGGAGAAGACCAGGTTCCGGACCTCGAGCGCGCCTCCGTGCACGGGCACCGGCTCGGCGGACTCGGTGATCGGCGGCGTGCCCAGCACCTCCGCGATGGACTTCAGGGCGGCGATCCCCGCGATGATGGGTTCGGAGTTCATAGCCACCCTCACGATCGCCGCGGAGAGTCCAAGGCCGAGAACCAGCCCGGCGACGAGACCCTCCGGTTTGCCGCCCGCGGTGTCCCTCAAAGCGAGGCCGGCGCCGCACACCACTGCGAGGACCGTGATCGGGGACGTCACCACGTCGATGAGCCCGAGATAGATGTTCGACTGCCGGGACCAGGCGGACCACGCGCGGACGAACGACGACGCCGCGGCATCGTAGCGGCCCGCGCCCTGGCTGGCGCGTCCGAAGGACTTCATCACCGGGATGCCGCGCACCAACTCGATGACCGCAGCCGTCACTTTTTCAGAGGCTCGCTCGTAGTCGCGCTGAAGACCGGCTCCGCGCGAAATCATCACGCCCATCAGGGCGAAGGTGACCAGCACCGGGACGACCGCCACCGCCGCGATCCGCCAATCGACCGCGACGAGCGCGATGAGGGAAAGTAGGGGAACCAGCACCGCCACCACGGTCTCGCCGACGGTGTGGCCCATGAGCTGGTGGACGGCCGCGACGTCCTTCTCAACCGACCCGATGATCCCCGACGAGCGCCGGGCGTCCAGCCAACCCAGCGGCAGCTTCCGGATATGGGCAACCAACCGGCGCCGGAGGTAGAGCTGCAGGTCGTTATCCGCCCGGTGCGAGAGCATGCCGGCGGCGCCGTCCGCAGCCATTCGCACTGTCGCGGCGACGACGATGACAACCACGGCCAACCACGTCCGATGCACCGGGGCCTCCGGGTACGTCATCGCGATGTCGATGATGCCGACCAGCGAAGCGACGGTAGCCACCGACGACAGGACGGACAACGCGACCACCGCACGCATCCGGGTCCGGATCGGGGCGAGCAGCGACCACGGGCCGACGGTCCCGTCCACGGCGCTCACTTCCCCGCCTCCCCGATCGCGCTTTTCTTCGCGAGAGTGCAGAAATACACCATGCCGGCGCGTGAGGCTCCGTCCAGCTTCAGCCCGTTGGCTTCGGCGAGGTCCTCGAGCTCGCTGCCCCGGAACACCCGGTGGCCCATCTTCGCCATGACGGCCATGTCGACCCGCTCGTTCACGTCGGGATCCTCGACGAATGTCTGCACGTAAGCGATGCCGCCGTCGGCGAGCAGCCCGGAGACCCTGCCGAGCGCGGCTCCCGCATCCTTCATTTGGTGGAGCGCGCCACACACCCAGATTTCACAGGCCCCGCCGGGCTCTCCCGCGAGCGGCGTGAGGATGTCGGCAACGTGGAATTCCGTCTGGGCCCCAAGCCCGTCGGCGGCGGCGCGTTCGCGGGCGATGCGGATCGCATTGGGCGACAGGTCGTAGCCGACGATGTTCGCCCTGCGATAGCGAGACTCAGCGGCGAGCGTGCGGGCGAGCCACCCGGTTCCGCAACCGAGGTCGAGGACCCGGGCCGGCGCATCCGGCCCGGGATCCAGCGCACGGAGCTTCCGGTACACGGCGGCGGCGTCCATCGGTTCGCGCGCATAGCGGCTTAGGAACCTCGGCTGGACCTTGTCCTCGTAGGCCGCGAGGAGCCTGCGGTTGTTCTGGACGATCTGGGCGATCGACTTCATCTGGTTCTGTCTCCGGGTGTGTGGGCCGCGTCCACGCGGCGGTTTCGGGTTAGATGCTCGGATTCGCGGGCCGTCATGCAGACTCCCCCGGCCTCGTTTTCACGGCGATGCCCCACGCCGCGAGCACGGCGATACCAAAGAACCAGGCCGCGCAGACCACCAGACCCGCAGCCCCGGTACCGTTGACGGCCTCGCCGGCCGCGGATACGGGGGTGTGCCCGGCGATTCCGCGCAGGAGGGGACGGAAGTGGTCGGCGGGCATGAGCACCGTGTTGACGAACATCGCAACGATTATCAACGGGATAAGGGCCACGGATCCCTGGGGGCTGGTGATGGAGAACGCGATGTACGTGCCGGTGCATGCGGCCGCGGCGGCAACCATCGCGCCGGTCACCGTGATCCTCCACCACCAGGACACCTCCAGGGGGCCGTCGGAAAGCAAGGCGGCCACCGCCGCGACGACGATCGTCATCGCCATGATCCGGATGAACTCGGCGATTATCCGTGCGGTCGGCACGGCCGCGTACGGTGCCGGCATTGTGATCAACCGCTCGTGGAGGCCATTGCTGCGTTCAACGAACACGGTGGACGATCCCGTGATGGCCAAGATGAACGCCCACGCCGTTACGACAAGGATGACCGCGTTCCGGAGTTCGAACTCTCCGGTGAGCTGCCTGACCAGGCTACCGAACATGCGGTTGACGATGAACAGGTACACGAGCGGAGCAATGAACGTCATGAACCAGAAGTCAGGGCGCCGCAGCCAAGTGTGGACGATGCGCCGCAGATGCACGAAAATGGCGTCGATCATGATTCGCTCCTCGAGGTGAACAGGCGGATGAACAGGACGATTCCGACGACCGTCGCGACACCGAGCCACAGGGCGGCCTCTTCCCCGGCGTGATTCGGGAAGGCGCCCGGGGACGCCGCCCTGATCACCTCGATCACCGGCGAAAAAGGCATGTGGCGCACGATGTCGCGCAGGGAGCCGTCCACAGCGGTCGTCGGAATGAACGCGGTGGAGAACATGAGCAGCAGCATTTCCAGCGCCTGGATCGATGAGGCCGTCGACACCGGAGCGGGCACCATCAGGATCACCCCGTCCGTGACCAGGGACAGGACCGCGGCAGCGAGCAGTGACCACAGGACTGTCCACGCGACGTCACCGAGAGCCATGTCGAGGCCACAGGCCCACGCGACGATCAGCAGCGCCGCGATCGACGCGGACATCCGCAGCACATCGGTGGCGAGCCTGCCGGCGACATAGCCGCCCGTGGCCCCGGGCAACACGCGCACACGGTCGACGAGCCCGGATTCGACGTCCTGTCCCACCGCCATCGCCGACGCCGCGGCGGTGAACATCGCCGCCTGGAACAGGCAGCCGCCGAGCACGAAACGCAGGTACCCGAAGCCGGATTGCCCTGCTGAGTACCCAAACACCGCGTACAGGCACAGCAGGAAGAGGGGAGGAACGACGAACATGGAGATCAGCGACGCGGTGTTGCGTCGCAACAGCAGCAGATCCCGACGGAGGAACGCCGCGACCGACGTCGCACTCATCGCGCCGCACCCCCCGCGTTCATCGATATGAACACCTCGTTAAGGGTGGGCGGCGACACGCTCAGCGAATCCGGCAACGCTTCCGAGGCCTCCATCGCCCGCGCCACCGCCTCGAGGACCTGCGGTCCGGGGTCGACGTCGAGGGACACCATCTTCCCCGCGACGCGGGCGCGGTCCAGACACGCTCCCCTTAGGCAGCGGGCGAATGCCTCCGCCCCGGCGGCGGTGGCGAAGGACACGCGGAGCACGTGCGACCCGAAGTCGCGACGCAATTCCTCCGGCGTTCCGCTGGCGACGATGCGGCGGTCCTTGAGCAGATGGACGTGGTCTGCCAGCGCCTCCGCCTCTTCCAGGTACTGGGTGGTCAGCACCAGGGTCATTCCGTCGTCCCGCAGTTGCCGGATGAAGCCCCACAACTCTTCGCGGCTGACCGGGTCCAGCCCCGTCGTGGGTTCGTCGAGGAACAGCAACCTGGGCACGACGCACAGCGACGCGGCGATGTCGAGGCGGCGCCGCATGCCACCCGAATAGGCCGACGCCAACGTCGAGGCACTGTCCGCGAGCGAGAATTGCGCGAGCAGTTCCGTCGCGCGGGCGGCCGCGTCGGCGCGGTCGAGTCCGCGCAGACGCCCGAAGAACTCCAGGTTCTCCCGGCCGGTGAGGTTCTCGTCGATCGCCGCGAATTGGCCGGTGGTGGCAATGTCAGCGCGCACGCCCGCCGGATCCTCTTTCACATCGCGCGAGAAGATGCTCACCTCGCCGGAGTCTGCGGTGATGAGCGTCGACAGGATTCGGATGAGGGTGGTCTTGCCTGCGCCGTTGTGGCCGAGGAACGACACGATCGACCCGGCGGGCACGGTGAAACTCACGCCGTCGAGCACATGCTTGCGCATCCGGGCGCCGCGCTTTCCCTTGCGCCCGCCGTCCGGCGGAGCACCTGCCCCGCCTCCGGGCGCGGTGCCGGCTTTGCCCGCAATCGGGTAGCTCTTCGTGAGGTCGCGGACGACGATCGCCGCACCCCGTTCAGCTTGATCCGTCATCGTTTCTCCTTTTCTTTGGTGTCGCAGTGGGCCGCTGCCGGCAGTGGCCCCGTGGTCGGGTTGTCATGCGGCGTTTCGATATGGATGCCCGCATCGCGGGCGAAGGCGAGGACCGGTTCGAGGAGCCGGGGGTGGCCGACGAGATCCCGGCACCCCGGCGCGACCGGCTTCCCCGCGACCGACGCAACGGTGGCGGCGGCAATGGCCGCGGTCATTTTGTAGGAACCCGGGCCAGTCGCCCGGGCGACGGTTGTCTCGGCCGCCGACCCCGCATCGCCCGCGCCGACGGAGGACAGTGCGACGACCAGCTCGGCGGGTTGCGGAGTGCCCTTCGCCCGCGCCTTCCGCGACGTCACGGCCGCCCCGAGACGGGCGAGCAGACCGGAGACGACGGGCATCGCGTACAGTCTCGACGTGCGGATCTTCTCCACCGACTCATCGGGGAGAGCATCGAAGGCGACGTGGTAGGAATATCCGAGGATCGAGGGGCACACCTCGCGTACGACGTCGATGTCCGGGCATTCGTAGCCGATTCCGCTTTGCGACGACACCAGGTTGCGCCGCACTTCGACGATGGCGCCGCCGAGCATATCGCGGGTGGATGGTCGGCCACCCGCTGCGACCGGTGCGACGTGTACCAACCGCCCATCGTCCGTCTGCGATGCCACGGCGTCGCCGTCGCCCGTCCCGTCCGGGCCCGCGTCCCCGACTCCCCCTCCGGAGAGGGGTTCTCTGGTCGATCCACGTTTTCTGTTCATCGTCGCCGCCTCGCTTCCGTTGCCGATTCCCGATCGGGAACATAACTTGAAACAGTATTAGGTTAGGCAATCCTTATCTACTTATGCCAGACTCGAATTATTGACTTTGCCCCCGCTCCCCCCCATTTCGTTGTTAGCAGTTCCACCTCAGGGCACCGAAGATTCATAGCCTGTCCACCCGATTGGGCGGGCTATGTTTATTTCCGTTCCCTCCGTCTGAAAGGACAGTAGAACTAGTCGCTGGCTTCGGTATGGCTTATTCCCGCCCCTGTCTGAAAATGATCCGGGGGTGATGCCTCCGAAGACAGTGACATACTCAAACAGCTCAATAGGAACCTGACCCAGCCCAGGTGGTACGAGGTCTCACAGTAATGTAGATGCCAGTACTAAGTATGTCCGACCACCCCCAGCGATGAAGCTCAAATAGTCCAACTTCTAATTCATCGCTAGGAGGAACACACCCATGGCCTATGACTTCGTCATTGGCGTGGACGTCGGCAAATACTTCCACCACGCCTGCGTCCTCGATCCCCAAGGCAGGCAAGTCCTGTCCAAACGCATCAATCAGCATGAAGGCTCGCTACGCAAGCTCTTCGGCCAATTCCTCGCCGACAACGCCTCGGTCCTTGTCATTGTCGATCAGCCCAACAACATCGGCCGATTAACCGTCGCAGTCGCCCAACACATGGGGGCAGACGATCGCTCAACAAAAATTAAAGAACGCCCTATGGCAATCGTCTTTTGCATCGATCAGATTCCACGAGCGTTCCCGGCAACTCTATGAACAAAAACGCAAAGAAGGCAAAAGACACAACGCCGCAGTCGTCGCACTCGCACGCCGACGCCTCAACGTCCTCTTCGCCATGATGCGAAACGGCGAGCACTACCGAGACATCTCTACAGCTCAGGAGGCTGCAGCAGCCTAAAGCCAACAGACCCCCATCCAAGCCGATTGCACAGCAAGCCCAACCGGCTCCTCAAGGTACCCAAAACAACATCTACGAGACGAAGCAGAAGCCGTTCACACCCCCAAACAAGCCCACCCACGGAGTTGACAACCTATATAGGAACACCCCCCTTTTCGAGACTGCCTTAGTGCTGTCTTCAACGATATCGTCCATCCAAACCTCAATTTTCGTCGACAGTTTTGCCGGTTTATATGGACGAAAATGGTGATCCGAGTGGAGCGCTCGCCATTGAGTCACTTCTCAGAGCGCTTGGGAATGAGCGCAGAAATGAAAAATGTCCGGCCCCTCCGAAGAGGAAGCCGGACTTCATGCTGTGGAGCATAGGAGAATCGAACTCCTGACCTTCTGCTTGCAAAGCAGATGCTCTACCAATTGAGCTAATGCCCCATTGTTCCGTGGTGGGCCTAGCTGGAATCGAACCAGCGACCTCATCGTTATCAGCGATGCGCTCTAACCGACTGAGCTATAGGCCCTTGTGCGGAACGAGAATTAACTCTACATACTATCCCCGGATTTACACAAATCGCCTGCTCAACAAATATTTCTTGCAACTCGAAAGAGGGGAAAGATTTGCACGGAAGAAAGAAAAATGCCGACACCCGAAGGTGCCGGCACCTTCCAGAACGAGAGAGGCGCTAGCGGTTGTCTAGGTCGACCCGCAGGCCGCCAAAGACGTCCACTATGGCGTTATAAATAACCGCCATCAGTGGTGCCAGCAACGTAAGGAGAACGGCGAAAATAACGCCGATGAGCGCGGAGGCGGAGATGACGACACCGAAGGTGACCTCGAATCCGCCGCCCACGCCGCCGACGAGGCTATTGAGCGATTCCCAGATGCCCACCTGGTTCAGGCCGATGTAGAGCAGGCATACGGCCAGCATCCAGGCAATGAGTCCGACGAGTGACAAGGCCAGACCAACGCGGAACGCGGAGGTGGGCGAGATTCGCGTAATCGTTACGTCTCGTCGTGCCATTAATTACTCCTCATCCTTGGAAGCATCGCCAGCCTTGTGCTCCTGCTGGACCTCATCCACGGTCTTTTCACCCTTGGCTACAGCCTGAGCGTCTTCCTCACCATCTTCTTCGACGTTGCGGTCGATGGCAAGCAGTTCGACGTCGTCGGCCAGGTTCACCAAGCGCACACCCATGGTCGCACGGGAGGACGGACGAATCTGGTCCACCTCGGTGCGGATGACGCCGCCGGCGGAGGTGATGGCGAAGATCTCGTCATCCTCATCGACGGAGATGGCACCGATGAGCTTGCCGCGCTTCGGGGTGTACTTGAAGGTCATAACGCCCAAGCCACCGCGGCCCTGCGGGGTGTATTCCTCAATGGCGGTGCGCTTGCCGTAGCCGCCAGAGGTGGCTACCAAAAGGAACTCGCCATCGTGGACCACGGACATGGATAGCAGCTGGTCATCGCCGCGGAAGCGCATGCCCTTCACACCGGCGGTAGCGCGGCCCATGGGGCGTAGCTGGTCGTCGTCGGCAGTAAAGCGGATAGCCTGGCCTTGCTCGGAGGTAAGTAGGATGTCATCGCCCTCGGAGACGAGCTGTGCGCCGATGAGCGCATCGCCCTCGTTGAGGTTGATGGCGATAAGGCCAGCGGAACGCGCGGACTCATAATCGGTCAGGCGGGACTTCTTCACGCGGCCCTGCTGGGTGGCGAGGACCAGGTAAGGAGCGTCCTCGTAGGACTGAATCTGGATGACCTGCGCGATCTTTTCTTCCGGCTGGAATTCCAGCAGGTTAGCCACGTGTTGGCCGCGTGCGGCGCGACCGCCCTCTGGCAGTTCATAGGCCTTGAGGCGGTAAACACGGCCGAAGTTGGTAAAGAACAAGATCCAGTCGTGCGTAGAGCAGACGAAGAAGTTCTTCACAATATCGTCCTGCTTGAGCTCAGCGCCGCGCACGCCCTTGCCGCCGCGCTTTTGTGCCTTATAGGAATCCACCTTGGTGCGCTTAGCGTAGCCGGTAGAGGTAATGGTGACCACGACGTTCTCGCGGGCGATGAGGTCCTCATCGGTGACATCGCCGGTCGCCGGAATAATTTCGGTGCGGCGTTCATCGCCATACTTATCGACGATCTCTGCCAGCTCATCGTGGACAATCTGGCGCTGGCGCTCCTCGCGGGCGAGGATATCCTTCAGGTCGGCGATTTCGCGCTCGATTTCGGCCAACTCATCGATGATCTTCTGACGCTCCAGGGCGGCCAGCTTGCGCAACTGCATGGCCAGGATGGCATCGGCCTGGATATCGTCGACGTCGAGAAGCTCCTTCAAGCCTTCACGCGCCTCGTCCACGGTGGGCGAACGACGAATAAGGGCGATGACCTCATCCAGCATATCCAGGGCCTTGACCAAACCGCGCAAGATGTGGGCGCGCTTCTCGGCCTCGTTCAAGCGGTACTGGGTACGGCGAACGATGACCTCGATCTGGTGCTCCACGTAGTAGCGCAGCATCTGATCCAGGCGGAGGGTGCGCGGCACGCCGTCAACAATGGAGAGCATGTTGGCACCGAAGGAGGTCTGCAGCTGGGAGTGCTTGTAGAGGTTATTGAGCACCACACGCGCCACAGCGTCGCGCTTAAGGGTGACCACGATGCGCATGCCCACGCGGTCGGAGGACTCATCCTCAATCTTGGAGATGCCCGCGATCTTGCCGCTGGCCACGGACTCCGCGATATTAGAGATGAGGTTATCCGGGTTGACCTGGAACGGCAGCTCCGTAATGACGATGGTCTGACGGGATCCAGACTCCTCGATGGAGGTCACGCCGCGCATGCGGATGGAGCCGCGGCCGGTGGTATAGGCATCCTTGATGCCCTGATCGCCCACAATGAGGCCAGCGGTGGGGAAATCCGGGCCCTTGACGCGTTCCATGCAGGCTTCCAGCGCAGCCTCTTCATCGGCGTCTGGGTTATCCAGCATCCAGTAGATGGCCTCGGCCAGCTCGTTGAGGTTATGCGGCGGAATATTGGTGGCCATACCCACGGCAATGCCGCCAGAACCGTTCATGAGTAGGTTCGGAACGCGGGACGGCAGGACGTCTGGCTCGCTGGTCTTGCCATCGTAGTTGGGCGAGAAGTCCACGGTGTTCTCGCGGATATCGCGCACCATCTCCATGGCCAGCGGGGTGAGCTTGCACTCCGTATAACGCATTGCTGCCGGGCCATCGTTACCGCGGGAGCCGAAGTTACCCTGGCCATCCACCAGCGGATAGCGCATGTTCCAGGACTGGGCCAGACGCACCAAGGTGTCATAAATAGCGGAGTCACCGTGCGGGTGGAACTGACCCATGGTGTCCGAGACCGGACGGGCGGACTTTACGTAGCCGCGCTCCGGGCGGTAACCGGAATCGAACATCGCGTAGAGGATGCGGCGGTGCACCGGCTTCAGGCCATCGCGCACCTCCGGCAGGGCACGGCCGACGATGACGGACATGGCGTAGTCGATGTAGCTCGACTCCATCTCCTCATTAATGTCAATGGGAAATATGCGATCAAAAAGATCGTCGTTATTGTCACTCATAACGCCAAATTCTACCCTCTAGCGCCTTTCAGAACTCGAATTGCCGCACGGATGGTATCACCGTGGTATCACTGAGGCATGGCAATGACATTGCGACTTACGGACGAGCAGGATCACGCGCTCACGCTACTGGCTTCCGCGCAGGGCACCTCCAAGCACGAGGCAGTGGTGCGCGCCGTTGTTGCGGCCGCCGCCCGCACGCTTGCCGACGCCCACGTGCAATCCACCGCCCGCGCCCTCCTCCCCGGCCGCGCTGAGCTGGAGGCGGAAATCCGCCGCACCCGGCCCACACAGTCCTAGGCGATTATGAGCACTGAACAGCTCTACCTCTTGGCTCGCGAATTTTGCGCTCGTTTTAACGTCCGCATCATCAACTTCGCCGCCCTGGCGGCCGCGGCGGCTGCCAGCACCGCCAAGGTGGAAGGAATAGCCATTCATGACAACCACCGCGATGCCGCCCGCGCCATGGCGGAGGTATTAGCCCGCGTGCCAGCGCTTAACGGGTATAACGCAGAGTTCGCAAAGTACAGCGCGCGCGTCTACCTTAGTGTTAAAGAAGTTACCTAAGTTACTGGGGATAGTGACCCAAGAAAGGAACTACCACCATGTCCCGCTGCAAGAAGATTGCCGCCTCAGGCCTGACCGCCGTGGCGCTAGCTGCCACCGCCGTAACTGCTCCTACCGCTACCGCCGCTGATGCCGATTCCTGGAAAGAAACGGTAAATCCGGACTTTCAGCCGGGCGAGGCCGGTGGCTCCTCTACCGGTTCTTCCCAGCTGGACCTCGCCCTGATTATCACCGCAGCGGCCGCCGGTGTCACCGCGCTGGCCAGCGCCGTGGCCCTGTACTCCCCTAACGTCGATCTGGAGAAAGCTGCCCGCGATGCCGGCTTGGGCCAGATCGCCGATCAGATTGCTGCCATTCAGGCCAACCTCCCTGGCCTGCCGGGCCAGCCCGCCTAACTCGCGTAAGGTGGTGCAGCATGGCACATCTTTCTGAACTTATGTCAGGTCCGCAGCGCACTGCGGTGATTAACGATTGCGGCGAGCTGGTTGAGGGGGTCGTCGCCAAGCAATCGGGCATTACCGGCATGGCGCTCAAGGGCGCCGTCGCCGCCGCGAAGAAGGTAGACTCCGCCATCATCACCAAGGCGCTAGGCCGCGTGTTGCCGGATATCCTCGACGCTTTAGATCCGCACTGGCAAGAGTTTGCACGCAGCTCCGAGCAGGATTTCGGTTCCTTCCTCGAGCCCCGCAGCACCCAGGTGAGCGATTCCATCATGTCGGTGGCCGATAAGCACGCCGAGCAGATTAACTCCCCCGCGCTGTCTAAGCCTTATAACTCCTTGCGCGGTAAGGCCTCGAAGTTCCTCACCCCTGCGGTACCGGATTTCGGCCGCGTGCTGCAAAAACACATGTAGTTTCCGCGCGGTTGAACCTAGAACAAACCGCAGAGTATAAGTGTGGAAGTGACTACTTCCGCAGCTAACCAAACCGAGTACCCCGCCGGCCAAGATCCCGCCCGCTGGCGGGTACTTATCGTTTTGCTCACGGCGCTGTTCATGTCCCTGCTGAGCGTGTCCATCGTGAACGTAGCCCTGCCCTCGATTCAATCGGGCCTGGGAGCCTCTGAGTCTGATGTGCAATGGGTGCTCTCCGGCTATGCGCTCACCTTTGGCGTCATCCTTGTGGCGGCCGGCCGCGCTGGAGATCTCGTCGGCCGCGGCGGAATCTTTTTGGCGGGCATTGCTATCTATTCCCTCAGCGCCGCCGTCGCCGGCTTTGCCCCCAACGCGGAGGCACTCAACGCCGCCCGTTTTATCCAAGGCCTAGGCGCTGGTCTGCTCAATCCGCAGGGCGTGGGAATGATCCAGCAGTACTTCCGCGGTCCGGAACGCGCCCGCGCCTTCGGCTACTTTGGCTCCACGGTGGGCATCGCCGTGGCTATCGGACCGGTACTGGGCGGCCTGCTCATTCGCCTCGGCGGCGCGGACCTAGGTTGGCGACTGACCATGCTGGTCAATTTCCCCGTCGGCCTTATTGCCATCATCTTAGGATTGCTGTGGTTTCCCCGGCCGCTGTTCTCTCGCGTACGCGATGACGCCGGCAATAAATTGGGCATCTTCAAGGCCCTAGCCACCCTGGATCCCATCGGCGCGCTGATCCTCGGCGCTGCCGTATGGGCCATCCTCTTCCCCTTCATGGAATCGTCCGCTTCCCCGGCGGTGTGGTGGCTCCTATTGTTGGGCGCCGTCCTCCTTGTGGGATGGGTGCTATGGGAGCGCCGCCACAAGGCCACCGGCCATCCGCCGATGGTGGATCTCACTATCTTCGCCACCCCGAGTTTTCGCAATGGCACCATCATCGCCACCTTGTGGTTTATGGGTATTACCAGCATTTGGGTGCTCGTGGCACTCTACTTCCAAAGCGGACTCGGACACTCCGCCTTGGCTGCCGGATCCGTAGGCATTCCGGCTGCCTTGTTGAGCTCCATTTCTGCCACACTGGCCGGTCGATCCGTATCCGTCCACGGCCGCAAAGTCGTGGTGCTGGGCATGCTCGTGACCATCTCCGGCCTCATTGCCACCATTGCGCTTATCTGGGCCACCGAGCAATGGGGAGCCAGCGAATGGTGGATGGTCCTTTCGCTGGCCCTTGTTGGCGGCGGCCAAGGCTCGGTCATCTCCCCCAACCAAACGCTCACCTTGGCGCATGTTCCACAGGCCTACGCCGGATCGTCCGGCGCCGTCCTCCAGACCGGCCAGCGCATCGGTACGGCCATTGGGCTTGCCATTATTACGGCCATCGTTTTTGCCACCTTGCACGGCACAAGCGCGGACTGGCCGCTGTCCATCATTGCCGGCTTCGGCGTCATCCTCGCCATGTGCCTTGCTTCCCTAGGATTCGCCGTAGCGGATCAGCACAGATCCCAGGCCTAGGCCCAGCGCTTTCCGACGCCACAATTAAAGCCCACCGCGGTAAATTCCACGGTGGGCTTCATACTGCGCTCTAGATATCCAGGAAGCGGACGTCCTTTGCGCGGCGGGTAATGAAAGAGCGGCGGGCCGAGACATCGTCACCCATGAGGATGGAGAAGAGCTCATCGGCGCGCTGCGCGTCTTCCAGGTCCACGCGGCGCAGGATGCGGGTGCTCGGGTCGAGCGTGGTCTCCCACAGCTCGGAGGCGTTCATCTCGCCCAAGCCCTTGTAGCGCTGGATGCCGTCATCTTTGTTGATCTTACGGTTTTGCTCCAAGCCCTCGGCCAGCAGCTTATCGCGCTCGGCGTCGGAAAAAGCATAGCCCGGAGTACCCTTAGACCACTTGAGCTTGTACAGCGGCGGGTTAGCCAGGAACACGTGGCCGTCCTCAACCAGCTGCGGCATAAAGCGGAAGAGCAGGGTCAGAAGCAGCGTGGCAATGTGCTGGCCGTCAACGTCGGCATCGGCCATGAGCACGATCTTGTCGTAGCGCAGCTTCTTGATATCGAATTCCTCGTGGATGCCGGTACCCAGCGCGGTAATAATCGCCTGAACCTCGGCATTCTTGAGGACCTTATCCATACGGGCCTTCTCCACGTTCAGGATCTTGCCGCGCAGCGGCAGGATGGCCTGGAACATGGAATCGCGGCCGCCCTTAGCGGAGCCACCTGCAGAGTCACCCTCCACGATGTAGAGCTCGGAAATCTTCGGATCCTTCGAACGGCAATCCGCGAGCTTGCCCGGCAGGCCACCGAGGTCGGTGGCGGACTTGCGGCGCACCATCTCGCGAGCCTTGCGGGCAGCCATGCGGGCATGCGCGGAGGACACAGCCTTATTGATAATGGCCTTGGCCTCTGCCGGGTTGGCATCGAACCAGTCATTGACGTGCTCGTTGACCGCGCGCTGGACAAAGCCCTTGATCTCGGAATTGCCCAGCTTGGTCTTGGTTTGACCCTCGAACTGCGGATCGCCCACCTTGACGGAAATGACGGCCGCCAAGCCCTCGCGGCAGTCATCGCCGGAGAGGTTACCGTCCTTTTCCTTGAGGAGCTTATGCTCCTTGGCGTAGCGGTTCATCAGGGAGGTTAGGGCCGCACGGAAACCCTCTTCGTGCGTGCCGCCCTCGTGGGTGTTGATGGTATTGGCAAAGGTGTGAACGGACTGCTTATAGCCCTGGTTCCACTGCAGCGCTACCTCTACCTCGTGGTCCTCGCCCTTCGCATCGAAGGAAACGATGGTCGGGTGGATCGCGGTCTTGGACTTATTGAGGTACTTGACGTAGTCGGTCAAGCCATCTGGGTAGTGGAAGGTTACCTTCTTGCGGCGCTTCTTCTCTGCCGCAGCGTCCTTCGCCTCGCCGGATTCTTCGTTGAAGGTATCGCCGGCGTCCGGGGCATCATCGAAGGAGGTTTCATCCGCGCTGGTCTCGCCGGATTCTGCATCGGCGATTTCCTCCAGCTCGATCTGTTCTTCGGTGACGCGCTCGTCAATGAGCTCAATGCTCAGGCCCTTGTTCAGGAAGGCCATTTCCTGCAGGCGGCGGGCGATGGTGTCGTAATCGTACTCGGTGGTTTCAAAAACTTCCGGGTCCGCCCAGAAACGAATCTTGGTGCCCGTGCCGCGGGCATTGCCACCCTCAACGAGCTCGTCTGGGATGGCGTTCTGGAAGTTTTGGTACCAGTGCTTGCCGTCGCGCTTAATCTCCGCCTCCACGCGGGTAGACAGCGCGTTCACCACGGAAATGCCGACGCCGTGCAGGCCGCCGGAAACGGCATAGGAGTCGGAGTCGAACTTACCGCCGGCGTGCAGCTGGGTCATGACCACCTGGACGGTAGGTGCGCCAGAGGCGTGCATTTCTACCGGGATGCCACGGCCATTATCGATGACCTCGACGCCGCCATCTTCCAGCAGCTTGACGGTAACCTTGTCGGCGTAGCCGGCCATGGCCTCATCGACGGAGTTATCAACGATCTCCCAAATGAGGTGGTGCAGGCCGCGCGAACCGGTCGAACCAATGTACATGCCGGGGCGCTTACGGACGGCCTCGAGGCCCTCCAGGATCGTAATTGACCCGGCATCATATGCGTGTTCTTCAGCCACGGATTCGTGCTCTCCTTTTGGCTATAGCTAATTCTAAGACCTTGACTATTCTACACGGATACCCCCTACTGAAAGACACCCCACACCCGTGAGAGATAGGAATCTGGCGCGCTCTGAGGTTCTTTACATTGTGCAGGTCTGAGTAAACCTCAGCCTATTAGCCGTAGGTATCTTGTGATCCTTGCGGTTTGACCCACTGCCGCCCCTCGTAATTGCGCCTTTGCTTCGGCCCGTGAATCCGCAGTTCCACAATGACATCGGGGCCCAGGCGGTCAGAGATTTTCCGCAGGATTTGCCGCTGCAGGTAGCGCAGCTCCGTTGCCCACGTGGAGTTATCGCAGGATACGTAGACAATCTTGTCCTTAATCCGCTGCGGCTGCGTATGCGCGGCGATGCGCTCGCCCACCAGATGCTCCCAATTGCCCATCACCCAGCCATTGGCCAGGTCATGCTCCCACCCACGGTTGACTACCTCGCGGTTAATTTGGGATCCCAGGCTCGGCACGGTCAAGGTGCGCCGCTTCTTCCTGCCATCCGGGCCAGTGGGTATGCCCCGTTGATAGCCCATATACCCCTGCTTTTGCGCCTTCTCCAGCGAAGGCACCGGCATCTTCGGCACCGGACGGGTCAGCTTCGGCGGGTTTTTGGAGGTGGACCGAACCAGCTTGAAATACTGGGTGACGGGATCGATGCGCTGCTTGCCGACGCCCCCTTGATCCTCACTCATTCCCCTCACCTTCCTCGGCGCTGAGCTTGGAAATGCGGCCGGTCTCGGTGTCTTCTACGCTCACGCGGTAGCGCACGATGGGTTCCAAGTTTCCGGGCAGATCCTCATCCACGGCCGCCGTAATGAGCACCTGTTCGGCCTCGGCGGCCAAGTGGACCAGCTGCTTGCGGCGCTTGGCATCGAGCTCGGCAAAGACATCATCCAAGATGAGCACCGGATCGGATCCTCCCTCCTGGCGCAGGAGGTTGAATTCCGCCAGGCGCAGCGCGATGGCGTAGGACCACGTCTCGCCGTGGCTGGCAAAGCCCTTGGCCGGCTGATCACCCAGGTTGAGCACCAGATCATCGCGGTGAGGGCCCACCAGGGAAATGCCGCGTTCGATCTCGCGCTGCCGGGCGGCAGCCAACTCGGTGAGCAGCACGGCCTCTAGCACCTCGCGATCGGAGGTATCGATCGTGGACTTATACTCCACGTGCGCCGGCCGCGATTCTGGCGCCAGGCCGGAATAGGCGGCGGGGATGTGGTCCAAGAGGGCGTCGACAAGCGCAAGGCGCGCAGCAATCACCTGGGCGCCGAGCCGGGCAAGCTGCGCATCCCAGGTATCCAAGGTGGCCAATGCAGCGGCGCCATCGCTATCGGAATAGCCGCGGCGCAGGCTGCCGGAGGCCGATTTCAGCAGGGCATTGCGTTGCTTGAGCACCTTGTCGTAGTCGGCCTTCACGCCCGCTAGGCGCGGAGTCCGCGAGGCAATGATGCTATCGAGGTAGGCGCGGCGCCCGGCCGGCTCCCCGCGCACCAGGGCCAAGTCCTCCGGGGAAAAGAGCACAGTTTTTACCACACCCAGCAACTCACGAGGGCTGCGCAGGCGGGTGCGATTAATCTGTGCTTGGTTGGCCGCGTGGGGCTTAATCAGCAAATGGGTAGTAAGCTCGCGGCCTTGGTTCACCGCGGTAATGGATACCCGCGCGCTGTCCGCGCCTTGGCGCACCAGCGGTGCATCGTGGGAAACGCGGTGGGAAGAAAGGTGGGCGGTATAGCCAATGGCCTCAACGATATTGGTCTTGCCAAAGCCATTGCGCCCGACAAAAAGGGTGATCCCCGGCCCTAGCTGCACATTAAGTTCGGGCCACGAGCGAAAATCCCGAACATCGAGATCCCTGACGTACATTAGCCCGGCAGGCGAACCGGCATGAGCAAGTAGGTGAAGTTGGTCTCCGGCGTGGGGAAGTTGCCATCTTCATCGGCCTCAGGCAGCTCTTCCGGTTCTGGGATCATGATGGCGGGGCGGGAAGGCTCGGTAAAGCCGAAGACCACGCGGTCGGTATTGATGACGCCCAAGCCATCCTTGAGGTAGCCCGGATTGAAGGCGATGAGGAATTCATCGCGGCCATGGAATGCACACGGCAGGGTCTCGGTGGCGTTACCAGCATCCGCACCGGCGGAAAGGGTTACCTGGCCATCGGCGAATTCCATCCGGATCTGCGCGTTGCGATCCGTCAGCAAAGACACGCGGCGAATTGCTTCCTGGAGCGGGGCGACCTCAATGGAGGCAATATTGGTGTGGCTCTTCGGCAACAGGGGCTGCACATTAGGGAAGTCCGCATCCAGCATGCGCGTGGTGGTCTCGCGATTATCCGCGTGCAGGCCAAAGAGGCCATCGGCACCAATATTGTCATCGGTGCCCACAGCGATTTCCACTGGGATATTCAGGTGCGGATCCAAGGAACGACCGGTTTCCTGCAGGGTCTTCGCAGGCACCAAGAGTTTCGCTTCTACATCCGGCGACTTCGGCTCCCATTCCAAGGTGCGCATGGCCAGGCGGAAGCGGTCCGTTGCCGTCATCTCAATGTCCTTGCCACGGATATCCATGTGCACACCGGTGAGCATGGGCAGGGTGTCATCCTTGCCGGCCGCGGCGGCGACCTGGTGGATGGCCTCGACGAATAGCTGCGGCTGGATGGTGCCGGTAACCTCCGGTAGGACCGGAAGCTGCGGGTAATCATCCAGAGGGATCAGTGGCAGTTCAAAGCGGGAAGAACCACAGGTAACCAGGGCCTTGGAATCTACCTGGGAGATCTCCACTTCCTTGTTGGGAAGGGAAGCGACGATGTCAGAGAGGAGCTTGCCGGCTACCGCGATCTGTCCGGGTTCATCCACCATGCCGGCGATACGGACGCGGGTGGATACCTCGTAATCGAAGCCAGTGAACTCAAGACCATTGTCATCCGCGGTGATCAGCATCGCGCGGAGCACGGGCTGGGTGACCTTGGACGGCAGGCTGCGAGCAACCCACGCTACGGCGTTGGCAAGGTCATCTTTGGCAACGCGAAATGACACGGCTTCATCCATGGTGCGAAGAGCTCCTCTGGGGCAAGTAGGAAATTTGTTACTTACAAAAGACTGGCTTCCAACTTACCGCATCGGGCGGGGTGCGCCACAACGTGTAATTCCATCTCTGCCCGTTCGATCCGCGCCTGGCCGGAGGCAGGCCGGGCCGAACTCCACACACCCTCTTTCTTCTATACAGATCAGAGAAATAATTTAGTAGTAGTAATAAGCGCTGTGGGATCTGTGGGTAACCAGGTAAATGACAAGTTCAGGACATAGATCTGGGGTGTGCCAATTCTTGTGATCTTGCTGTGATCAATCGGGGCGAAATGTGGACAACTAACGGGATCACCGTTTTATCCACAGGTTTTGTCATTTGATCACCGATCTACACACAGCACTGATCACAGGGTGGTTCTCCCAGCATAGGGCCTGTGGAATTTAAAACTGTGAGTAAGATCTACGAATTACAAAGATGAAATTACACAAGTGTGAATAACGCTGTGGATAACTCTTTTCGCAGTTAAGAGAGTACTTTTCGCGAACCTTCTGGGTTCTTTGTGGAATTACACGAAGGTGTAGGCGGCTGTGTGGACGGTTTGAACCAGGTTTCGGCGTCTCAGTCAAGAATCTCTGATCTGGTAGTTCTGGTCTCACCTTTAAGTAGTGCGAGCAGAATCCTCGAAGTGACAAGGGGCAGACAAAAGCGCCCTCCTTTATATAAGGAAGGCGCTTAAGGAAGGAGCTGTAGAAAAGGTGACGAGATCTAGGCGCGACCGCGATTCTTGATGCGCTGGGTAAGCGCCTGGATCTCGTCGTAGGTATTGCGCTTTTCAGTCATCTCTTTGCGGATCTTGCGATCCGCGTAAATGACGGTGGTGTGGTCTTTGCCGCCGAACTGTTCACCGATCTTGGGAAGGGATAGCTCCGTGAGCTCGCGGCACAGATACATAGCCAACTGGCGTGCATGCGCCACCGCACGCTTTTTGCCAGCGCCGCGCAGAGTCTCTACATCAATATCGAAGAATTCTGCCGTGACCTCCATGATCGAGGTAGCGGTGATTTGCCTATCGGCGGAATCTGGGGCCAAATCGCGCAACGCGATTTCTGCCATCTCCACGTTGATTGGCTCATTCACCAAGGAAGAATAGGCCGAAACGCGGATCAGTGCGCCTTCGAGCTCACGAATAGATGACTCAAAACGAGAGGCAATGAGCTCAAGCACGGAGCGATCCACTTCGGTGCCGTCATTGGCCGCCTTCTTCATCAAAATCGCGATACGCGTTTCTAGATCTGGCGGCTGAATATCGGTGATAAGACCGCCTTCAAAGCGGGTGCGGAGGCGATCTTCCAGCGTGGTTAGTTGCTTCGGTGGGCGGTCCGAAGACAAAATGATCTGCTTATTGGCTTGGTGCAGCGCATTGAAAGTATGGAAGAACTCTTCCTGGGTGGATTCTTTGCCTTCCAAGAATTGGATGTCATCGACCATCAAAATGTCGAGATTGCGGTAGCGCCGCTTGAATGATTCCTGACGGTCATCGCGCAGGGAATTAATATAGTCATTCGTGAATTCTTCCGAAGACACATACTTCACGCGCAGACCCGGATGCAGTACCTGGGCGTAATTGCCGGCGGCATGCAAAAGGTGCGTTTTACCCAGGCCAGAGCCACCCCAGATAAATAGTGGGTTGTACGCACGGGCGGGATTCTCGGCCACAGCCACGGCGGCACCATTGGCAAAACGATTCGAAGAACCGATGACGAAGCTATCGAAAGTGTGCTTCGGATTGAGGGAAGTTTCACGGTTGGGATCGTGCGCAGGGGCCTCGCGCGGGATGCGGGCAGAATTGGTGGCAGCACCGGAGAAATTTCCCGCGGATTCTGCCTGCTGTTGGTTATAGTGCTGGGCCAGCTCATCCAGGCTTGCAGGGGCGTGACTCGACTGCCAATTGTTCTGGGAAGGGGCCTGCTGTGCAGCGGCATCCGTTTGCTGTGGGCGCGGAATGTAGTTCTGGGTAGATTCCGTGTTCTGCGGCGGTTGCTGTTGTTGAGGGGGTGTTGGCTGTGGTGCAGGGTCCGCGGCCGGCGGCTGTGGCTCTTGCGGGGTGGCAAGGGTAACCGCAAAGGAACACGGTCGGCCTAGGTGGCGGGTTAATGCCTTGGCAATGTGCTCGCCCAACTCATTTTCGACCACATTTTTGGCATCCAGGTTTTCGGCGGCAACGAGGGTGTAGCCCTCAACCATCATGATGGGGCGAACCAGTTGGAGGTAAAGGCGCTGTGAGTGCGAAAAACTGGGGACCTCGGAATTGGGTTGCTCGGATTGTGCGAGCAGGTCATCAACGACCGCGCGCCAAACGGCATGCAGGTTCGCTTGTGGGTCAGTCACAACAGGCTACCTTTGTGGAATTTAGTCGGGGACGGGTGGACATTGAATAACAATTTTCACTGCGGATTCCACCGTGGTTTTCACATCGGTTTTTATCGAGTCACCTCGATCTCCACAGAGTTATCCACAGGTGTGGATTAAATAGTTATTCACAGCTTAGTTCATGACTGTGGATAACTCTTCATTGGTCAGTTTATGGCCCTATGCTGCGGAAACTGCACAAGTCTCAAGCGTTGATTTAGAGTTATCCACATGACCGGTTGGGCTGTGGAATTTGATTCTTCTGTTCTACCGCCGAAACGGCGGGTGTGTCTAGCGAGAAAAATTCACCACCCGGGTGTGGGTTGGGGTGGGTCTTACTGTGTGACGGATTAGGTGCAGTAAGAGCACAGAATCTGGCCCTCTAGCTGCAGGAAAAAACATTTATGTAATTTCGGGTGTACCCGGGTGTCGATTTGTTCCCAGCGGCAGAAATCACGTAATCTGGCATGGTCTATTGCAACAAAGAGTTGCGCGTGAAAGTGACTGCGTCACCTCGCACCGGCTGGGCCCGTCGGCTCGCCGTGCACCGGAGAGACTGTGATGCGTCAGGTTCATGGAATCTATTCATCAGTGGGCGTGCCGCTGCATCGCGGTGGTGTGCCTACGCACAACTTCAAGGAGAATTAACGTGGCAAAGGGTAAGCGCACGTTCCAGCCGAACAACCGTCGTCGTGCTCGCAAGCACGGTTTCCGCACCCGCATGAGCACCCGTGCAGGTCGCGCCATTGTTGCAGCTCGTCGCAAGAAGGGCCGCGCAAAGCTGACTGCATAAGTTATGCTTCCAGCCCAGCACAAGCTCACGTCGCCGACGCAATTTCGGCGCACGATGAAGGGTAGTCGCCGGGCGGGCACTCGTACGGTCGTCGTGCATGCGCACGACAACGCAGGTACGGACAAGGCAGCCGATATCGCCGCCACTGGGCCGCGATTTGGGCTGATTGTTTCTAAAGCCGTCGGGAATGCAGTGGTTCGCCACCGCACCTCCCGGCGGCTTCGCCATGTGTGCATGACATTCATTCCCAAGCTGCCCGCCAGCGTGGACGTAGTCATCCGTGCCTTGCCCGCCAGCGCCACTGCTAGCAGTGAGCAATTAGAAAAAGATCTTGCCAAAGCACTGCGCAAGCAATGGGATATCTAAATTCCCGCGGGGAGGAAATTCCCCCAGCCAGAGGATTGGCCAAACCAATGGTCAAAGTGGTTCGTTTCTACCAAAAACATGTCTCTGGCCTTAAGATGGTATCGACCTGTCGGTTCGAGCCGACATGCAGTGCTTATGCCCTAGAGGCGCTTTCTCAACACGGCGCAATCAAGGGTACGGCGATGGCAATAGCCAGGGTCTGCAAATGCGGCCCCTGGCATCCGGGCGGATTCGATCCGGTCCCGGGTACCAACAACAATTGAGGATTAAACACTCGTGCTTAATTTCATTTACTGGCCAATTTCGGCCGTTTTGTGGTTCTGGCACTGGCTGCTGTCCCTCGTAATGGACCCCGCCTGGGGCATTACCTGGATTCTGGCCATTGTGCTGCTGACCTGGACGCTTAAGGCACTCATGGTCAAGCCGACCATTAGCCAGATTCGTTCCTCGCGCAAGATGCAGGAAATCCAGCCTAAGGTGCAGGAAATCCGCGCGAAGTACGGCAATGACCAAACCAAGGCCGCGCAGGAAATGCAGAAGGTCTACAAGGAGTCCGGCGTTCGTCCGATGGCCGGCTGCCTGCCGGTCTTCGTGCAGATTCCAATGTTCGTTGGTTTGTTCCACGTGCTGCGCTCCTTCGACCGCACCGTTGCGGTAGCCGGTGGTATTGGCCACCCCAGTGGTGACCCAATGTCCATTGAGGATAACGCCAATACCGCGAACTACATCTTTAAGCCGGACCTGGTTCAGCAGTTCCTAGACGCCAAGATCTTTGATGTTCCGCTGGTGACCAACCTGCGCTTGAACTCGCCGATTGTAGAGGGTGTTACTACCAGCCAGGCTGCCGTCATCATCGTTCCGATGATCGCCATCATTGCGGTCCTGACGCACTTCAACGCCCGCATGAGCCTCAACCGCCAGGAAAAGCGCCGTGCTGCTGGCAAGACCCAAGCACCGCAGGGCCAGAACGCGGAAATGATGCAGCAGCAAATGGCCATGATGTCCAAGATGATGCTGTGGGTCATGCCGGCCATGCTGGTCTTCTCCGGCTTCATCTGGCCGATTGGCTTGCTGTTCTACATGATGGCCAATACGGTCTGGACCTTCTTCCAAACCCGCATCGTCTATGCCAAGATGGACCGCGAGGAAGAAGAAGAGGAAGCCGCTAAGGTTGAGGCCAAGCGCACTTCCGCGCCTAAGCCGGGTGCCCGCAAGAAGGACAACCGCACCAAGAAACAGCGCAAAAACAAATAAACACGGAGGAGAACCCCATCGTGTCCGAGATGGACCCGTCAGTAGTATTCGGCTCCCGCTTGCCCCTCGCGCAGGCTTACCATGATTCGCTCGCTACAGACGGGTCCACTCGTGGTTTTATAGGCCCCCGCGAGGTGCCACGCTTGTGGGACAGGCACATTATTAACTGTGCCGTCGTCAAGCAGGCAATCCCGGAGGGTGCCACGGTTATCGACGTCGGCTCGGGTGCCGGGCTGCCCGGCATTCCGCTGGCCATTGCGCGCCCGGACCTGCAGATCACTCTGATCGAGCCGCTGCTCAAGCGCTATAACTACCTCAACGAAGTCGTAGAAGAGCTGGGCCTAGACAACGTGACGGTCCTGCGCGGCCGTGCCGAAGAGGGACCGATTAAAAAGGCCGTGGCGGGAGCAGACGTGGTCACCTCCCGCGCCGTCGCGCCCCTGGGCAAGCTGGCGAAGTGGTCGCTGCCGCTCGTGCGCAAGGGTGGCGAGATGATCGCGCTGAAGGGTTCTTCGGTACACGAGGAACTGGAACGCGATGCCGCCGACATTAAGAAGGCCGGCGGTGGAAAGGCCGAGGTCAGCACCATCGAGGGAACCACGATCATTCGTGTCCCGCGCGTGAACTAAAGTAGACGGCATGACTAATCCGCGCCTTATCACCATTGCTAACCAGAAAGGCGGCGTAGGCAAAACCACCTCCGCCGCCAACTTGGCCGCAGCGCTAGCCACAGAGGGCAAAAAAGTGCTGGTGATCGATCTTGACCCGCAGGGAAACGCCTCCACGGCCATGGGCGCGGAACATAATTCCGGCACCGATTCCAGCTATGAGGTGCTCCTTGGGGACTGCACCGCCGAGAAGGCCATGCAGCCCTCCTCGCACAACGAGAACCTCTTCTGCATCCCCGCCACCATTGATCTGGCTGGCGCAGAGATTGAAATGGTCTCCTTGGTACGCCGTGAATTTCGGCTGTACGACGCCCTACATAATGGCTTCCTTGAAGAGCACGGCTTCGAATATGTCTTCATTGATTGCCCGCCATCGCTGGGTTTGCTCACCATTAACGCGATGACCTGCGCTGAAGAGGTCATCATCCCGATTCAATGCGAGTATTACGCCCTGGAGGGCGTGGGCCAGCTGCTGGGCAATATCTCCATGATTCGCGAGCACCTCAACGAGGATCTGCATATTTCCGCCGTGCTGCTGACCATGTATGACGCCCGCACGCGCTTGGCCGAGGACGTGGCCGATAACGTCCGCGAACAGTTCGGAGCCGTGGTGCTGGCCAATGTTATCCCGCGCTCCGTGCGCGTTTCCGAGGCACCGGGGTACGGTACTACGGTTATTGATTACGCTCCCTCGTCCACCGGTGCCCGCGCCTACCTTGCGGCCGCGCGCGAGCTTGACCGGCGTGGCGATTACCGCCCGCACCCGACCACCGGGGCGATTGGCGTGAGCCCAGAGATTTACGCGGAATTGGAAGGATAGGAACTCATGGCAGAACAGAAGCAAGGCGGCCTTGGCAAAGGCCTAGCCGCACTCATCCCGTCCGGTCCTGATGCTCCTACCCGCAAGCCGCGCTTGGGCGATTCCGCCGCGGATATTATTTTGGGAAATTCCACCCCGCAGCCGGGCCGGAAAGGTGGTGAAGGCAAGCGCGTAAAGGGAGCCCCCACCATTCAGCAGGGTTCTGGCTCTAAGTCCTCCAAGAAGCGCCAAGCCACCCCGGCTCCTATCGGTGCGACCTACCGTGAGATTTCCATTGGGGATATCATCCCCAACCCGAAGCAGCCGCGCACGGTCTTCGACGAGGATGAACTCGGCGAGCTCGTCCACTCGATCCGCGAGTTTGGCCTGTTGCAGCCTGTGGTCGTTCGTCCTTCCGAGGAAGGCGGCTTTGAGCTCATCATGGGTGAGCGTCGTTGGCGCGCTTCCTCCAAGGCGGGCCTGGCCACGATTCCGGCCATCGTGCGCGATACCAAGGACGACAACCTGTTGCGCGATGCCCTGCTGGAGAACATCCACCGCGTACAGCTCAACCCCTTGGAAGAGGCGCACGCCTACCAGCAGCTGCTGGAAGAATTCGGTGTTACCCAGAACGAGCTGGCGGACCGCATTGGCCGTTCGCGCCCACAGGTGACCAATATGTTGCGCCTGCTCAAGCTGCCGGTAGAGGTACAAAAGCGCGTAGCTGCTGATACCTTATCTGCCGGCCACGCGCGTGCCCTATTGTCCTTGGATGACACCGAGGCCATGGAATACATTGCCAACCGCATCATCGCGGAGGGCCTGTCCGTACGCGCGACCGAGGAGGCAGTCACCCTCTACAAGCGCGATGGTAAGCCGGCCGAATCCAAGAAGAAGCAGCCGGCACCGCAGCCGCAGTACTTTACCGATTCCGCTGAGCGCCTGTCCGACCGCTTCGATACCAAGGTCACCGTGACCATGGGCAAGCGCAAGGGCAAGATGGTCGTGGAATTTGGGGACCAAGAAGATTTCGAGCGCATCATGGCGCTCATTGAGGGTCAGCAGTAGTCCGAGGCGATGATCCTCGAGCCGGTACGCGAAGGCGCGCGCATTCACCGCCAGGCCGCGCGCAGTACCTTTTGGGAGCTGGAGGCCTCCGTGGTCGATCCCGCCTTTGAAAAGGAAGTGTGGCTGGCTACTACCCTGCTCTCCTTTGGTCAGTGCGGCTTTACCGTGGGCGAGGACGCCACCATTCTCTTTTGCTCCCGCGAGGATGCTGCCGGCGCCGCCAAGCTTCCCACCGCCCCCATTTCAAACGATGCGGAGATCATTACCTCGCTCTTCGTTAAGGCACATTTAATGGGGCGTGGCATTGAAGCAGTGCTTGTCGACGCCGCCATTATGCACCTCACTAACCGCGGCAGCGCCGCCGTGGAGGCCTTTGGCTATTACGGCGATCCTGCGGCAGCAGCGGATTTCTTGGGCCACAAACCGGCCTATATCGGGCTGATGTCTTATGAGACTTTGCGCTCCGCCGGCTTTGAGGTGGCCGCAGATCACCCAGTACTCCCCCGCTTGCGGCTCGAGCTGCCGCCCGAGCACGATATGCTCAGTGCGGCAGCCGCCGAAGATCTCCTGGCCCGCGCTTTGGCCTAGATTCGAGGCCTAGGACTGTTCGGCCTGGAGCAGCTCGGAGAACTTATAGGCGCCGGTTACGGCGGTGTCCTGCTCCATGAGGTACATGCGCTTTACGGCAATCACGATCGCTTCCGCAATGTCATCGCGGCGGGACGGGTTGGTGAGGATTTTTATGTCTTCTGGGTTGGTCAGGTAGCCCAGTACGATCTGGATGACCGGCATCTGGGTCAAGCGCAGCAGGTCCCAGGTGCGGCCGTGGTTGCCGCAGTCCAGCAGCTCAGTGCGCGCGACAATCTCGCGCTGGATGAAACCGGAAAGGGTCTCACCAATGAGTGAGGAGTTGCCGGATTCGGAACCGAAGTAGAAGGTGGCAACACCATTGGCCTTCTCATTGGGGTAGGAATCGCAGGCTAGGGAAATGACCATGTCCGCATCGAAGGCGTTAGCCAGTTCGGCGCGGGACTTGACGTCCGCATCGGAGGTCCGAGGACGGGAGATGATGGTCTCCATGCCTGCGGCAATCATGCGCCCCTCGATGCGCTGGGTGAGGTCCCACAGGATTTCCTGCTCGGAAATATCACCGAAGCGACCCTTGACCAGCTGGCCGGCGTCGCCGCCGCTTAGGGCAGGGTCGATGACAACGCGCTTGCCCGCCAGCTTTGGGCCGGCGTTGCGGACGCGCTCACGCTCTTGGATATTGTGCGCGGAGCCGCCGGTGATGCGGCGGCCAAGCAGCCCAAGGGCGCGGATGGTGGCGGGGCCGCACACACCATCTTCTTGCAGGCCGCAGTTGTGCTGATATTCCTTCAGTGCCGCGTGGGTATTAGTACCGAAGTGGCCGTCTACCCGCTGCTGGTAGAAGCCGAGCTCTTGCAGTTGTTGCTGGAGCTGCGAGATATCGTCACCCACCAGCTCATTCGCAGGCTCGTAGCTAAGGACGCGGCTGCCGAGCGTGTATGAGGCTTGGCGCAGTTCGCGCAGGGTGAGATCGTCGATTTCGCCCGTGGGCACGATACCGCGGGATTGCTGGAAGGCCTTGAGGACCTCAGACAAATTGGCATCAAAGCTCTTGTCGCTCTCGGAGTACTTCTGCTTCTTCCAAGCAGAAAGTTCCCCCTTGAAATCTGACAAGAGGCCGAGCCGGGCCAAGGTAGCGCGAGCCTCAGCTACACGCACGCTTGTATCGCCGACTCGAAGAACGCGATTCACGCCTTATACCCCTTTCACAGCCCGCTTTAGTTAGGGCCGCATTCCAGAATTTCTACACGCTTAATCTAATAGGAATTAGATTAACAGTTAAAGCTGCTTTTTCACTTGCGCCACGATGTCATCTTTAGAACGCAGACCCACAAATTCGTCTACCTTCTCGCCGTGGTTGAAAATCAGCACATTGGGGATGGACATGATCTGGAACATGGCGCCTAGGTTGCGCTCTTCATCGACGTTAACCTTGGCGACGGTGACTTGGCCGTCCAACTCCTCCGCTACCTCTTCCAGGATGGGGGAAAGCTTCTTGCACGGGCCACACCACTCGGCCCAGAAGTCGACGATGACGGGCTTATCGGACTCGATGACGTCCTTACGGAACGTATCGGTGGTTACTTTCTTGACGTTGCTCATACTGAATTAACGGTTTTCTGCGAGGAAATGTTCCGCATCAATTGCCGCACGGCAACCGGAGCCGGCCGCGGTAATTGCCTGCTGGTAGTGGTCATCCACCAAGTCACCGCAGGCGAAAACGCCTGGCAGGGAGGTCTTGGTGGTGGGTTGTTCAACTACAACATAGCCGTTGTCATTGAGCTTGACCTGATCATTGAGGAAGGAAGAGCGCGGATCATGGCCAATTGCTACGAACATGGCAGTGACATCCAAAGTGGAAATCTCGCCGTTGGTGACGTCCTTGAGTTTGAGTCCGCCGACCTTGCCATCGGCTTCAATAACTTCTTCGACGACCTTATTGGTCTCCCACTTGATCTTTTCGTTGGCCTGGGCGCGCTCCAGCATGATCTTGGAGGCGCGGAAGTTCTCGGAGCGGTTCACAATGGTGACAGAGTCCGCGAACTTGGTGAGGAAGGTAGCCTCCTCCATGGCGGAGTCGCCGCCGCCGATAACGGCAATATTGTGGCCCTTGAAGAAGAAGCCATCGCAGGTAGCGCAGGTGGATACACCGCGGCCGGAGAGTTCTTCCTCACCGGGAACGCCGAGGTGGCGCGGGGCGGCACCGGTGGCGAGGATAACGGTGCGGGCCTCAAAGAGCTCGTCGCCGACGTGCAGCTTTTTAATTTCGCCTTCTAGCTCTACGGAGTCAACGACCTCCATGCGGAGATCCGCACCGAAGCGGATGGCCTGGGCGCGCATTTCTTCCATGAGTTCTGGGCCCATGATGCCCTTTTGGAAGCCGGGGTAGTTTTCTACCTCGGTGGTATTCATAAGCTCGCCGCCGTACTCGAAGCCCTCGAAGACAATCGGGTTGAGCTCGGCGCGTGCCGCGTACAGCGCGGCGGTGTAACCGGCAGGGCCGGAACCTACGATGGCAACATCGTGGACGGTCATTGCTAACTCCCTTAAATCAGAGTGTGGTTTCGCGTAACGCCCTGAGTCTACCCGCCGCGCTGACAAACGTCGGTATTAGCAAACTCACCCCATGGCGGCGCGAAGGACTTCCCTCGCTCGGGCGCGGCGGGATTTGATGGTGCCGGGCTTTACCCCTTGGGCGGTGGCAACTTCGCCTACGCGGAACCCGGCGACGTCGGTAAGCACCAGCGCTTCGCGTTGATCCTCGCGCAGCAGCTGCATGGCCTCGCGCACCGCCAGCTGCTCCGCTAGGTTTTCGGAAGGATTATGCGCGAGTAGCGGATTGCGATCGTCGTCGAAGTCCTCCGCATCTAATGAAGCATTTTCCCTGTTAGAACGGTGGTTCAAGTAGTCATAGCCAGAATTTTTCACCAGCCGGTGCAGCCAGGTCGAAAGCGCAGACTCGCGGCGATAGGAGTGCAGGTTGCAGCTGGCGCGCAGGAAGGCTTCCTGGACCACATCTTGGGCATCGTGATCGTTTCTGGTGTAGCGCCGCGCTACCGTGGTCAGCCGCGTGCGGTGGCGTTCCACGATGGCGGAAAAGGCCTTATTGTCCCCCTCAATAAAAGCATCAACTAGTTCTTCGTCACTGCGGTCATGACTGAGCGTCATATGTAGATTCCCCCCGGATCAACAACTGTTATACACAGTGTGACCCGAGGGGAACTAGGGCGCGAGCGCTAGGCTGTACAGTTTATTGACCAGCCCGCACGCGGAGGGTGCGCCGCAGGTTATCGCGGCATTCCAGCAGGATACGGCGCAGCGCTCCTGGCAGCTTTCGGTGCAGCAGGCGCGTGGTGGCGGCATCGGCCATCGGCAACTCCGGGTAGAAGCCGCGGATGAGGCGGTTAGCAATCTCAATCGGGTGCGCGGCCCAGATGTCTTCCACGCGGGAGAAGAACTCCTCCGCAAAGGCCTCCTGCAGGCTAGCTGAGCGCGGGGCATTGAAACCGGCGACCAGTGCGTCCACCTCGGCATTGGAATATGCGCCGGGCGTAAGTGCCTTATCGAACGCGGAGCGCTTGGTCTCCGGCGTGGGGAAGGCGTGGCTGGCGCCGAGGAATTCGGTAGCGCCGGTCAGCGTATTATCGCGCTGCTTTTCCTCTTCGAGCTCGGCCGGGGTTACGGCATTGCGGGCCGCGAGGGCGCGCAAGATCGACCAGCGGATTTCGGGGTCCACGCGAAGGCCGGCAATGCCACCGGAGAGCAGGGCCTTAAGGCGCGCGGTACCTGATTCCTCCGGCGTTGCGGCGAGGGCGCGGATGGCGGCGCGAGCGAGCACAAGCTGGGCGTCCGAGGCTGGTTCGGCCTCGTCCAGGTGGCCCCAGATCGCCTCGGCATAGTCGGTGCGGACCTGCTCGCGGTCGGCGTCTGCAACATAGTGGGCAATCGCAAAGTTGGCATTGGCGCAGGCAGCAGCCAGCAGCGTCGTGTTGGTCTCGTAGGCTTCGTGCTTGACGACGACCCCCACATAGTCAATCGCCGACATTTCCCCATCGCGGGTGAGGTTCCACAGGGCGGTCCAGATTACCGCGCGGGTCAATTCATCCTCGATGTCGGTCAGGCGCTCACTCGCTGTGTCTAGGGAGGTCTCGTCGAAGCGGATCTTGGCGTAGGTATGGTCGGCGTCGTTAAGCAGCAGCAATGCCGGGGCCGGAAGGCCGGCCGCTTCATCGATGATGGTGCGGGTGGTGCCATCGCCGGTGGGGAGATCGATGTCGATCTCGCGATACTTGTGCAGGGACGCATCAAAGAGCGAAGCGGTCAGGCGGTGCGGTCGGGTGACGTCCTCGGCGTCTGCAATGATGGCCAGCTCTGCAATCTTCTCGCCTTCGGTGTGCAACTCCGGAGTGAGGGTATCCGGGCCCCAGGTGCGCAGCCAGGCCTGCGACCAGGCATCAAGATCGCGGTCCGTGTGCTTCTTGAGCGCCTGCAGGAGGTCATCAAAGGTGGCGGCGGCAAAGGCGTGCTCCTGGAAGTAGTCGCGCGCACCGGCGTAGAAATTATCGCGGCCGACGTAGTGCACCAGCTGTTTGAGCACCGCCGCTCCCTTGGCATAGGTGATGCCATCGAAGTTCTGGCGTGCGGCATCCACGTCCGGGATCTCCGCCTTGATGGGGTGCGTGGTGGGCAGCTGATCCTGCAGGTAGGCCCAGTTCTTACGGGCGCCGGCAAAATTGGCCCAGGCCTCGGCGTAGTCGGTGCCGTGGACGGAAGAATCCGCGCCCATGAACTCCGCGAAAGATTCCTTAAGCCATAGATCATCCCACCACTGCGGAGTGACCAGATCACCGAACCACATATGGGACATCTCGTGCAGGATGGTATTTGCACGGCCGGCATGCTGCGCGCGGGTAGCGCGGGAGCGGAAGATGTAGTTCTCCGTAAACGTCACCAGGCCGGGATTTTCCATAGCGCCGAGGTTGTATTCGGGTACAAAGATGGAATCGTACTTGCCCCACGGATAGGGATAGCCAAAGTTCTGGTGGAAAAAGTCCATGCCTTGGGCGGTAAGTTCTAGGATTTCCTCGTCCAGGTGCTCAAACATGGATGCGCGCGCAAAGGCGCGTAACTGTGCCGAGTGGCTGCCATCCGGGGCAGTCCACGTGCGCTCTTGATACTGGTAAGGGCCTGCCGCAAAAGAAGTCAGGTACGTCGACAGCGGCGGGGTCGGCGCGAAGGTAACGGTCGCGAGCTCGCCTTCCTCGCTGCGTTCGACTTCCGGTTGGTTGGAAAGGATCTGCCACTTTTTCGGTGCGGTCATGCGCACGTGGAAGACGGCCTTGAGATCCGGCTGTTCTAGGCAGGGGAAGATGCGGCGGGCGTCGGAAGGCTCGAGGTGTGAATACAGGTAGGTCGCGTCATCGGCTTGATCGTGCATCCGATGCAGGCCCTGGCCGGTGCGCGAATAGCGGGAGTGGCCGGTGACTTCGATGGCGAGCTCCTCGCCTACCGGCAGGCCGTGCAGCCGGATGATGCTGCCATCAAAGTCCACTTCCTGCGGGGTGCCATTGACCTTGACCTCCGCGACGGATTCGCCTAGGTAATCCAGGAAAAGCTCGGGCTCATTGCTGGTGAGCTCGAGGCGGGTAGTCACGCGGTAGGTGGGGCTATCGAGTACCTCCGAGAGATCGAGGTGGAGGTGATAGGCGCGCAGGTCCACCGCCGCTGCGCGTTCTTGGAGCAACTCGTGCTGCGTCTTGTCTTGTGGTGCGGTCATATCTACGCACTATAGTTACCGCCGTCACGCAGGGTGCGGGGTTGGGGTCCTAAGCTCCGCTGCCTTTTAGAGGCAAACTACCCAGCGGGTATTGGGACCTCGCTGTGGACCAGTTGGATTAGTTTTTGCCGTCTCACACTCTTCAAGTGGCGCAAGATGTCAGTGACCATCAGCAAGCGTCACACCACACTGAGGGATGCAACCTATGGAAACCGTCAGACGATAACACCACACTCACCACTTTCTGTAAACATAAGGCCTAGACCCCACTAGACGCGTGTAAAACAATGCTAGGAACGGCCCTATTTACAGGAAACATTCTGCTCCAAAGCGGCGTAACAATAGGGTGTACCCCAGGTGCCCCTACCAGCGCCCGCAGTTGAAGGCTTCACCTACCAAATGGTAAAGTTAGCTATATGCGAACCAGTCAGCGCTCCGAGATCCTGGAAGCTGCCCTCCGCGTCATGAACGCAGCGGAGGGTGGCGACATTACCCTTGACGCAGTGGCCCACGAGGCCGGGCTCACCAAACCGGGATTGCTATATCACTTCCGCAACCGCGACGTACTGCTCGCCGCGATCGTCGACCACGCTGCGGCCAACGTCGAGAACGACATGACTGCCACCCTTGGCAAGCCCCTCGAGAACGCCAACGCCACCGAGCGGCTCCTGAGCTACGTTCACGTCGCCGCCCACGGGGCCGCCAAGCGCGCCGAGTTCATCATCTGGGGCCAAGCGACGTATCGGCCCGAACTCACCGAACCGTGGACTACGCGGATGGGCCGCTGGCTCGAACTCCCGGACGATCTCGACGCCGCCACCCGAGCCAGGCTGACCACCGCCCGACTCGCCGCCGACGGACTCTGGGGCGCCCAGGCCACAGGTGTGTCCACCCTCCACGGCGCGGATCTCGAAGCCGTCGTCTCCAGCATTCGCTCCCTGATCGAAGGAACAACCCCATGAAGCAGTGGTTCCTGCTCGCTGGTGCCATCACTACCGAAGTGGCGGCGACGCTGTCTCTCAAGGCGGCGCTCAATCACCCATCCTGGTACATCGTGGTTGCTGCCGGATACATCGGCGCTTTCGTCTTCCTCACCTTCTGCCTGCGCGAAGGAATGCAGATCGGCGTCGCCTATGGCATCTGGGGAGCCAGCGGGGTCGTGCTCGCCGCCGTGCTATCCGCCGCGATTTTCGGTGAACCTCTGACCGCTGTGATGGGTCTTGGAATGGTTGCGATCATCAGCGGTGTCCTCACCGTCGAACTCGGCTCCCAGAAAGCTCAGCAAACCGCAGCCCAGGAAGCAGGAGTCAACTCATGAGATGGATCTTCCTCGCAGGCGCCATCTTGTCCGAAGTCGTCGCGACCATGTCGCTACGAGCCTCCGACGGTGGCCGGGTGAAGAAATGGTTCATCGGCGTCATCGCGGGGTATCTCGTGGCGTTCGTCGCCTTAAGTCTCGCCTTGGCCGACGGCATGGCCCTTGGCGTCGCCTACGGCATCTGGGCAGCATCCGGCGTAGCTCTCACCGCGATCCTCGCCCGGGTCATCTTCCACGAACCCCTCACCCGAACCATGGCCCTCGGCATCCTCTTCATCGCCGTCGGAGTTCTCACCGTTGAACTCGGCGCCAACTTGGCGAACTGACGCATTTCCGCAGGTAAACCAGGCAGATTGGTGTGCTGCACCACGAGGCGCACAGACAAAGGCTCCCCAATGAGCGCCTGTGGGCCTAGCGTTGTGGATGTGATCACCTGTGTCGTCCACTACACCATCGACCCCGACCAGATCGCAGCCTTTGAACAGTTCGCCCGCGCTTGGATGCGGCATGTCGACGAACACGGCGGCACCCACCACGGGTACTACCTACCCGCGGAAGGTGTGAGTGACCGTGCGGAATCCCTGTTCAGCTTCCCCAGCCTGGCTGCCTACGAGCAGTACCGCACCTTGTTCGGCACCCACTCGGACTTCATCGCCGCTGACCGGATTCGAGACGAGTCCGAGTGCGTCCTGCGGTACGAGCGCACCTTCATGCGGCCGCTCCTACCCCAGGGACACTGAAAGGGACTCCGGCAGCACGCTCGGCACAACCCACAACGCCGCAGGTCAGCGCGTACAGATGGGTGTACCGCACTGATACACCCTCTGCCTTAATCAAGAGGTGACGGCATTTATCATATGGATATTCCGGTGAATTTCCGGATCACAATCAAGCACAAATAGATCCCAGAGGGAACCCTCTGCCATCGCTCGACACATTAACGGCTTTTACATGACTGGTAAATTCCCTAGGTACTGTCTCTTCACCTAATGCCAAATCACGCCATAGCCGAGAGACACCAGCCCCTTCCATCGCGGGCTCGTCAACGTCTTTAGCCACACATGAAAGGCTATACAAACCCCATTCAGATTCATCAAATGGGTAAGTTCCAAAGTCTCGCATATCCCTACGGAAATCTTGCATCATGACTTCGCGAATTACTTCATCTCCCCCATGTGTAATTTCGTCAGTTACATAGAGTATCTGTGTTATCTCTCGAGCCTTATCCACTCTTTTTAAATACTGTTTATGGAATTGTTCAAGGTCAGACTCTCGAGCGAGGAAGTAAGTTGTAAAAAGAAGAGTTTCGCCCGACATATTAAATCGGATCGCCGTCTACAGTGAAAGCTCCAGAATTTGTATACCTAGACTGAGGGTAGCAGTGTCTTTTATGCACATTGTCTCCGAATAAGTTCGTGAACGAATCCGCATTTTTCTCCGCTTTTGTAAGATCTTTCGGATGATTGCCGTAAACATACCCTACTACTGGGTTTCCCGGTTCATGCTTCACCACGTGGCACTTCACGGTGATCATGCCCTGATCATTTTTTTGCACAGCCGAAAAAGCTGGAGCTGGGCTAACGAACAGTAGTGAAAAAGCAACAGGAATGGAAATAATCCACCTGGAGGTTTTAGAAATATTTCTTAGCAAAGTTCTACCCTATCTATTTTCTCGTTTCCGCGGATGATCCATCTAACATTTGACCTGGTACCTGGAGCAATCGTGTTACAGGCACTGTCTTTAGCCCCCAAAATAGGAGACGTGTCAGCGGTCATAATAACTTTGACTCTCATATCGGACTCGCAGTTGTTATAAACCTGGACAGCAAGTTTTTCCACCCTCGCCTGGATGCAGGATGGAGCGGTATTGGCAGAACGAGCCATCAGAGCAAAAGATGGCTTTTCTTCTACAAAACCGATGTCATATCCATGAGGAACTGAAACAGATTCTCCTTGGGATAGCTCTAAAATTGAGTAAGGATTTTCTTCCGCTTTAGGACTATATTCAGTTGCAAACGCAGCTGGGGAAGCACAAACAGTCAGGAGAGTTGCCACCACAGTGGAGAGAATGGAAGTGCGCAATTTACTACCACCAATCTTCCCGCCATCGCTGTTGGCAGGAGGTCGAGAATGTAACTCCACTATAGCGGAGAAGTGTACTTTAGAATTACATTTTGCTTGGTGTCTATCCGACAACGCACAAGTATATGAATTCGATCCCCCCAATAAAATGGACCCCGTGTACCAGCAGCAAAATACGGGCCCGAACCGCTGTGCCCGATTGCGAAGTGGATCTAGCGGGTTCTAACCCGGAGGGGTAGGCGATTCCACATCCTTAAATATAGGGGTGCGGCACGCTCTATCCACTCAACGTCCTCGTATGGTCCTGTCTTGCTTTGTAAGCGATTGGTACATCTCAAAAACCCTAGTGTTTCCGATCTCTGTCTTCGTATAGATCAAGCGCGTTAGCATTTATTACCCTTAAAGAGTGATTACTAACGAACTTCGAAATTTACTGGCCAAAGCAACTACCCATGCACAGCGTTTTCAAGACGGAGAAGACCACACTGTAGCCGCAGCGCTCCTTACCAAATCAGGAAAACACGTACTCGGTTTGAACGCGCACCATTTCCTCGGTGGTCCTTGCGGGGAGATCTCGGCTTTAGCCAACCATGCTGCTAGTTATCCAGAGGACCCAATCCAAGCAGTAGCCGCCGTATACGGACCTACTGGTCAAATTATTCCTCCCTGCGGTAAATGCCGCCAGGTGCTTTTTGATGTTGATCCGTCCATCCGGTGCATCGTGCGCGGAAGCAATGGACTTGAAGCACCTACCGTAGAAGAACTCTTGCCATTCGCATTCAACTGGCGAAATATGGAACAAGAGCAGCACATCTACATGTGGGAAGGCTACGAGGAATCAATTCGTAGCGGAGAAAAGCAACAAACCATCCGGGTAGATGATCCCTTCCATGAAGGAAGTGCCCAAATTGTCTTCGAGAAAGAATCCGGAGAGGTCGTCACTATTCCGGCACAGGTTACGTCCGTTGTCTCTACCCAGCGAAGTGAATTGTCGGAAAAGCAAGCTAGAAATGACGGTTTTGGCTCTCTTTCCGAGCTTCAGGAAGCGCTAGATACTCACTATCCCGGATTAGCTGCCGATGACGAAGTAGACGTCGTAGGGTTCAAGCTCCAGTAACTCGAACGAGCTCAAAGCGTGTTTGCTTTCTGTAGAAGCAGTAGAAACTACAGCAAAAGGCTGGGGCAATCCATGGCGAACGGTGCAGATTGTGGCGCTTGGGTGTACTCAAACAGAACAAAACCCGGGACACTTCAGATTTCAGAATCAACCTACGTAGTTGATGAACAGTCAGACGGTCATCGGTGCTTATGGACAGGCAAGTAAGTAGTCCTAGGGGAACTCCCAAAGACTGCGGCGAGAGGATGCGCTTTCCAGTTTTCCCCAGTATGGAGAAGGTGTTCTATCCCGGCTTGGCAAAACATACCGGCCCAAATCTGCGCAGTCATCTTTCCAATACGTTTCGTTGACCTCAACTGCAGCGCCGCCGCAAACTCACCCGTAACTCTGTCGGGCTGGTTGAGCACTGAAAACACGAAAGAATAAGGATCCGCGCTCAATCTTTTTATCGCTTCGCCAAACTCGTCGGTCTGCTTCACGAGCAAATTCTGATAAATATCATCAGTCTGCTCTTGCTCTTTAGCTGAAACAGAAATATAGCGCTCAGTGAGCGTAGTCAAACTGAGTAATGGTATGTTGACGAGTTCTGTTTTTGAAAAAACACCAATTCTCGCAAGATTCAAGCGGACGTCATCGACCGTCTCGGCCTCGGTTAACCCCCGAGCCCACACATCAGCTTCCAACGCACCACACCTTAATAGAGGCAAACTCCATAATTACAAGTGTAACGATTGCTTTGGAAACTCCACTCACCTGAAGGCGTCTGTCCAAGGGTCGTTACGTTGGGTGCTGTTGCAAAGTTGGGCGGAGAGCCGAGACGACCCAGTTTCTCATTTCCTGATGGCCGCTGCGTGCCGGCGTTCTCAGGCCGTCTCGAAGACCCGGTTGACGATCACCGCGTCCGGATTGGGGTGCCCATAAGCAAACATCGTGCCCTGACCTTTCCGTAATGAATGCATCGCTTCCATCCCTTTCAACGTCCGGTAGGCGGAAATTCGGTTTTTGAACGCCCCCTTCGGTCCCAGGATTCTTTTAAGTCGGCCATGATCTCCCTCGAGAACGTTGTTCAGGTATTTCACCTGCCGGTGCTCCACCATCTGAGGGCAGATTCCCTCCGCCTTCAGCTCGGATATTGCCTTGGCCAGAGCTGGTGCCTTGTCGGTGTTGATGACCCGCGGGGACCCGGCTGTCGTATTCGATCGCAGCGTCTTGGCCAGGAAACGCTTGGCCGCAGCCACATTCCGTTTTGGTGAGAGGTAGAAGTCTAAGGTCTGCCCACCGGCGGTAATAGCCCGGTAGAGATAGCACCACGTGCCGCCGACCCGGATATAGGTCTCATCCACCCGCCAGGACCGGGCCTGCCAGTCGGGTACCTGCCGGTACCAGCGAGTGTGCTTATCCAGCTCAGGGGCGTATTTCTGCACCCAGCGGTAGATCGTGGTGTGATCGACTGGCGCACCCCGCTCGGTCATCATTTCTTCGAGGTCGCGGTAGCTCACGCCGTAGCGGCAGTACCACCGCACCGCCCACAGGATGATGTCACGGGGGAAATGCCGACCGGAGAAGATGCCCATGGCTCTGATTATTTCACGCCGGTCTTTCTACTGCCCCAACTTTGCAACAGCACCATGAATACTCCTAAGGCTGTTGTGTGCGTTACGCCCCACAGTGTAAGTACCACTTCTAAATAGTCAACACGTGAAGTAAATAATTTTTGAACGTGCAGGTCAAAGAGTTGTTAATGCGGAAAATCTTAAAAAAGAAGGCCGAATCGAGGGTCGTGTCCTCGATTCGGCCGTGTGGGTTGTGCCTAGGGCTGCCCGACGAGACCAATGTCTGCGATGGTTGCCTTATCGGACTTGGGCAGCTCGGTGATCATGAGGAGGAGGCCGTCGAACTGCTCGGTGGTTTCCTCCAGCTCGATATCTTCCTTGCCGTTTTTGAACTTGCCCCTGGCCAGTTGGTGCAGGGAGCCAGCTTGTGGGTTTTCCGGATTGAAGCTGTCCTGATTTACGCCATAGACGGCGTACTTTGCCCCAGTGGAGTTGGACTGCACCACCGGCAGTACCGCAAGGTGCGTTGGCGTATCCAAGGTGACGAGGACGCCGGTGTCCTCCTCTTCGGTGGACCAGGTGGTGGCCGTTTTGCCGTCGATAAGCGCTGCATAGTCCTTGTTATCAGGGACGGTAACCGCAGAGGAAGGCTGGAGACGCACCGGCGGGGTATCCGGAATGCCCGTGCTGCCATGGATGGTCTCGCTGACCGGGTTGGATGCCTCCACATTGCTGAGCAAGGACATGATCCAGGTGGTGAGCGCGGCCATTGCTACGACGAAGATGGTGGCGAAGATGCCGATGACGATGACGCCGGAACCGGAATAACCGCGGCCGCCAAAGCCGGGTTCTTGCGCCGGGTCATCCTCTTGATCCGGTTCTACCTGTGCCTTCACCGGCAGGGCCTCAGGTGCTTCTTCTGGCTCTTCCGGAGCGAAGTCGCGCAGGCGCTGGGCGATGCCGGCCAAGGTTAGCGCCTGTGCCTCTTGCAGCTCCTCCATCTTTTCCTCGCGGCTGTCCTCATCAGCACTATCGAGTCCGTAGTGCGCATCTTCGACGCGCTGGGCGGCCTCGTCCGCGGGAAGGTTGGCGTCCTCAGAAATATCGCGCAGCTTCTTCGGCGAAGGCTCCGTGGACTCTACGAGCAGCTCCAGGGCGGAGCTTAGAGCCTCGCGGTCGGTAGCGGCGGAGGTGCCGTCCAGCACGGCGGGGAAGGCAACCTTGACCACACCGTCGGTAGAGACGCGGAAACGATCGCGGTGTTCCACGCCGAGGATGAGGCCGGCATCGTGGGCAGCGGCGGCGTCAGCAAAAAGCGGTGCAGTAGCACGAGCCACGGAATGGGGATCGAGGTTATCGGCCTCAGCCACCTGCTTAAGGGAGGTGCCCTCAAACCAATCCGCCACTACCAGGCAGCCCGTGCGATAAGACAGAACTTGGATATTATCCGCCACGGTATCGAGCTCCAGCTCGGCAAGGCGGCGGGTATTGCGCGAGATCTCCGCGGAGCGGCGCGCCGCGATTCCCGGTGTTGCCGGCGCAATTGGCGCCAAGCTATTGGTATCGACGAACGTCAAGGCGACCAGGCGACCGGTGGCCTGCTCGCGTGCTTGCCAGAATTGTGCACCAGTGACCGCACCGTGATCTTGGAGCAGGCGGAAGCGACCATCCGATACCGGGGCACCCGGCACGAGGCGTGGTCCGCGGACGATACCGGCGGACATCGGCGGCGGCACCAGGGTGGCGTTGAAGGCGTCCTGGGAGAATACCGGTCGAATTTCCGGTACGTCGGGCTCCTCCAGCTCGATGGCCTTGGAGGAATCGACCTTGATGAAGCGGGACATGCCCGGGATGCGCTGCAGGGCGCGGGCCAAATTCTGCACCTCCGGCAAGGAGGACTTGGACAGCACCAAGCCGGTGGCGATGAGGAAGATGATGCCGAGCACCGCGACCTTGATCAGCGAGACGATGGACGGCAGATTCTCCGGGAGGAGGAAATTCACGCCCCAGTACAGCACCCAGGAGACGACCAAGCCCACCAGGCCGGCACCGGAAGCCCACAGCACGGTCTGCGTGACGGCCTTGCCGCCGAGGCTGCCGAGCTTGCGCTTGAGCAGGAAGCCGCCAATGACCGCACCGGAGACGAAGCCGAAACCATTGGCCGTACCGAGCAAAATCACCACGCGGTCCGGGTTGGACGTCATCAATGGTGCCAAGAGCGTGAGGACGATCTTGGTCAGCGTGATGCCGGCGATGATGAAGGTAGGCGTCCAGGCTTCCTCGCGGGCATAGAACACGCGCAGGTGCAGCAGCACCAAGGCATACGGGATGAGTGTGAAGGCGGAGAAGCTGATGGTCAGGCCAAGCTGCTCGGCGCTCTCGGCGCCGTAGGCACCGTATTGGAAGAGGGCGCGGGCGATAGGAACGCCGAAGCCGCTCATGAAGATGACGATGGGGATAAGCGCGATGAAGGTCAGCTTGGAGCCCAGGGTGAGATCGCGGACCACGGCATCTACATCGCCGTCGGCGGCGTTGCGGGACAGGCGCGGCATGATGGCGGTCAGCAGCGTTACGCCGATTACGCCATAAGGCACCTGCAGCATGAGCCAGGCATTCTGATAGACCAGCGGTGCGCCGGCATCCGCATAGGCGGCCACGCGGGAGGTGACCACGTAGCCCAGCTGGGAGATGGCCACATAGGTAATGATGGCCAGTGCCATGCCGCCGAATTGCTTGATGCGGGCATCAAGGCCCCACTTGGGGCGCAGGTTAATGCCGGCCTTTTTCAGATACGGCAATAGGATGAGGCACTGCACCATCACCGCTGTGGTGGTGCCCAAGCCCAAGAGCATGACGTGTGGGTCGGCTACTGGCGTGGGATCATGCGGGTCGAGCTCGCCTGGCAGGAAGCGATAAGCCAGCAGCACACCAATGGAGATGAAGTTATTGATCACCGGCGCCCAGGCGCCCGGACCAAAGATATTCTTGGTATTGAGGACGGCCTGGAAAAGGGCGAAGAGGCCGTAGAAAAGAATCTGCGGCAGCAGCAAGAAGGCCAAGGAAGTTGCCTGTACGGCATTGGCCTTGGAATCTTCCGGCAGCATCATCCTGGTTAAGAAGGGTGCGAGCACCACTGAGGCGATGGTAACTATGCCCAGGATGGAAAAGGCCAGGGTAAATAGCCGCCGGACAAAGGTCTCGCCGCGGTCCGTGTCTTCCTTTTCGGCCCGCACGAGGACGGGCACAACCAGAGAGGTCAGCACCGCACCCAAAACGATCTCGGTGACGAGGTTCGGGATCTGGTTGGCGCTACTAAACGCGGTGCCCACCGTGGCGCCGAGCGTGGCACCGATAAGCATCTGGCGCAAGAAACCAGTGATGCGGGATAGCAGCGTCGCGATGGCCATCGTGCCTGTTGCGCGGATGACATCCTGATTGGATGATTCGTTGTCCGCGTTACGTCCAGTGAGCGCGGACTTATCTTCCTCAGGAGGAACGGTGGTGTCCTTCACCGCTGGGGTGGGGCGCTTTTCTGGCACCGGAGCGGGAGGAGAGGCCTGGACGATGCGGCCGCGGGCACCCGCCGGGGCGGGGTGCTCTGCCGGCGCGGCGGCATCCTTCGGGTCAACTACACCCGCAGGTGACTTCTCCACGTGTTCGGCCTCGCGGCCAGTCTTATCAGTCATAGAGGATACAACTTCAACTTACTTTTTAAGCCTTTGTGATTTTTTGCGCCGATGGCGGCCTAGCCGGAAGAGCGTGGCTAAGACCAGCGCAAGGGCGCCGGCTATGCCGACGCCATACACGCTTACGATACCGGCACGCGTCTGCACAGCGATATTGATGGGCTCGGAGATGGTTTGCTTTTCCGGGGTAGCAAGCCACAAGCCAATGTCCGTGCGATCGGCGTCCTTAGGCATATCGGCGGTCATGGATACAGTAATAGAGCCCTTGGCCGGAATACGGACGCTCTTGGGTGTGTTGAGGCGCGCGCCATCGGGGGCATCGTATTGCAGCTTGGCCTCCACCGGTAGTGGCAGGCCATTTTCTGCCACGATGAGCAGCGGCGATGACTCAGATACGCGGGTATAGACATTGCCCGGTGGGATAAGCGCCACAGAAGAACGCAGGTCCCGCAGCGTATCGGAATGCACATCCATCGTATGAGTGAACCGGCGCTGCGCCTCAGCATTGCTTCCCAAGCTATCGCGGTTGGTCAGCGAGAGGGCGGCGAGCAGATCCCGGCGCAAAGGCAGGACGAATTCATAGCGAGTGAGCGCGATATCTGGATCATCGACCATGATATTCATCAGCTCATCGGTATAGCGGGCCTGCTGCTCCACGCGGACGATATCGGATTCGGCAAAGGCGGCGGGATCGCTAAAGGGGCTGCCGGGCAGTGAACCGGGCTCCGCGGTCTCCTGCTTCAGGCTGCCGACGGTGCGCGGATGGGACTTACCGGAAGCGATGAGTGCCTCGGCAGAGTCGAGTGCGTACTCGGCCGCGCTGGGATCCAAGTAATTGGGCAAGCGTGCCACGGTGTCATCGCTCGCGGCCAAGCTCAGTGCGGCGCCGCCGGTGATGGCACGAGAAAGATCGGAATCGAGCGAGTAATCGTAGCGCAGCTCTGGGTTGGAATAGCCCACCGTCTGTGGTTTGGAACCGGTTTGGGCGAGGAGGGCGCCCAGGGAGGCGTCGAAAGTCACGGCGCGGCCAGGCCACGAAGTATTATCCGCCACCAATGCGGGCAGGGGAAGCTGCTGGTCCACATAGCCGGAGCCGACCGCGAGCACGGTGGTGGCCGGCTTGGCACCGAGAATTCGCTCGATGGTGTGATTGCCGCGTTGCAGTCCCTCGTAGGTAAGGAAGGGATTATTCGCCTTGGCCACGGAGGAAGCATTGGCATTCGCCCACGGCATAGACATAAAGCAATCGAGCTCGCGCAGTCGCTTGAGCCAGCGGGCAGCATCCTCTTTCCCAGTGCCGGGTTCGAGGTGCACATCGTCCTCGTTAGTGAACCACGAATCGCGCAGGCGCTTAGGGCGCTCGGCTTGAGGTGGGCGGGCCGAACCTACCTTATAGCCCTCCGCCATGCGGTTGACCGTATCCAAGAGGGCGGGATCGATGGCTACGCAGCCTGCCCCGCGCAGATCATGGTTGGCATACGTGCTGACCAAGCGATCGAGCCGGCCACCCTCCGCCAGCTCACCGGCCAGCTCATCAGAGGAGAGGATAAGGTCCTCTCCCCCAGCGCCGCCTGGTACCGAGTCGATATCGGCGCTGATGGGATAGACCACGGTGAGATCGTGGGGTGTGGGATCCGAGGGGGCATCGCCAAGCGCCTGCTCCTTCCCCTTTATCTGGCCAACAAGGCGTTCCTCCGCAAAGCTGACCGCCTCGCCGCCTACGGTGCCGGTGAGGGTAAACAGCAGCGGATAGGAGCCAGGCTCTTCGATGGCCAGGGTCTGCTCGCCGTGCAGGGAGGTGGGAACCTGGAAGGTGACCTCCCGGGATTCGCCCGGCTGCAGGGGCGCGGTGGTAGTGCTGGGACCGTAATACGGGAATTCGCCCGTGGCCAGCTGCGTGCGGGCCTGCGCGGTGTCCTCCACGGCATCGCCGCGGCGGCTCGTGAGCTGGAGATCCTCCATGGCTTCATCGGTGGGATTGTGCAGCCGGAAGGTCAGTTTGAGGTCTTTGCCCACGGTAAAGGGCTCGGCCGCAAGGAGATCAAGGTTGGCCCGCTCCGGCCCGCGCGCGCCCAACCATGCCTGGATATCCTGCTGCTTTTCGGCGGCCGCGTCCATCTGCGCGGCGGCTTCTGGTAGCGGCAGGCACAAGCCCCACCCCGCTACCGCCATGCAGCCGCCCACGGCGGCCCAAGACTTCAGGCGTAGGCGCATTACCGTGGCGTCACTTTCCCCGCCGCGGCTTCCTTTCGTGCGAGATCGGGAAGGAGATCATGCGCGATGCGCGCCAGCTTGCGCTCATCGGCGTAGGCCAAGTGCTCGATGAGTTCGGAGACGGGGATCCACGAGACCTCAGTGACCTCTGGATCCTCATCGTTCATAATGCCGTCTACAAAACGCAGCAGGTGGTGGTGCACGGTCTTATGGATGCGCACCCCATCAGAGACGAACCAGTAATCAATCATGCCGAGGTCCGCAAAAACCTCACCAGAAATGCCGGTTTCTTCCCATACCTCGCGTTCAGCGGTGACCTCCTTGGCCTCGCCATTTTCCACGTGGCCCTTAGGCATGGACCACAGCAGGCGCCCGCGGCGGTCGAGGCGGCCGATGAGCGCCACATAGAGCCGGGAAAGGTCGACGTTGCCATTGGCATCGACGCACTCCGCCAAGCCGGAGACAACGAGGCCACCCGCGGAGGTTTCATCGCGGGTTTCCATGGCCGTGGATTGGCCATTGCCACCGCGGTAGGGCTTGCGCTGCTGGGTGGTGCGGCGCGCGCGATTATCCGGCCGGCGGCGCCGCCTGCGCCGAGACCGGTTGCGGTTGCGGCCGCCTCCCTTGGAGGGGCCCTGTTCTTGGTTAGTCATCCCTGCCAATCGTAGTAGACTCTCACCCGTGAATTTTCAGGACACTCAGCTAATCGGCGTTCTTGCCCGCGCGGAATCCACCGTCTCCTCCCTCAGCAACCTGCTGGGCGGACTGGTGGAGAAATTTGCCGCGCGCGGCTACTCGCTCTACCTCGTGGGCGGCTCTGTGCGCGATGCGCTTTTGGGCCGCTTGGGAAATGACCTGGACTTTACTACCCCGGCCCGCCCCGAGGTGGTCAAGGAGATCCTCGATGAGTGGGCCGAAACCGTGTGGGATACCGGCATAGACTTCGGTACCGTCTCCGCGGCCTACAAGGGCCAGCAGATTGAGATCACTACCTTCCGCTCCGATTCTTATGACGGCCAGTCCCGCAATCCTGAGGTGGTTTACGGTGACACCTTGGAAGGCGACCTAGTGCGGCGCGACTTCAAGGCCAATGCGATGGCAATTGAGCTGCTTGCCGACGCCTCCTTTAAGTTCCACGATCCCCTCCACGGCCTCCAAGACATAGCTGACCGGGTGCTCGATACCCCGGATAAGCCGGAGATCTCCTTCCACGATGATCCGCTCCGCATGCTGCGTGCGGCTCGTTTTGCCTCCCAGCTGGAATTCCGCGTGGCCGATCGTGTTGTGGAGGCCATGCGGGATATGGCTGGCGAAATCCAGCGCATTACCGTGGAGCGCGTGCAGGTGGAGCTGGATAAGCTCATCTGCGGCACCGCCCCGTGGGATGGCATTGATCTACTGGTATCTACGGGAATCGCGGACTATATCTTCCCCGAGATCCCCGCGCTACGCATGACCGCGGACGAACACGCGCAGCACAAGGACGTCTATGCCCACTCGCTCAAGGTGCTGAGCCAGGCCATGGACCAGGAAGAAGATGGTCCAGACCTCGTCCTGCGCTGGGCGGCGCTGCTGCACGATATTGGCAAGCCGGATACCTTTGATAACACCGATGGCAAGGTCTCCTTCCACCACCACGAGGTGGTGGGCGCCAAGCTCGCCCGCAAGCGCCTGCGCAAGTTGAAGTACCCGAAGGCCACCACGGAGTCCATCGGTCAGCTGGTCTATCTGCATATGCGCTTCCACGGGTTTGGGGAAAATCAATGGACCGATTCCGCCGTGCGCCGCTATGTCACCGACGCCGGCGATCTTCTCCCCCGCCTGCACAAGCTGGTGCGCGCCGATTGCACCACCCGCAATGCCAAGAAGGCCCGCCGCCTCCAGCGCACCTACGATCAGCTGGAAGAGCGCATCGAAGAGATCGGCCGCAAGGAGGACCTGGCGCGCGTGCGTCCAGACCTCGACGGCAACGAGATCATGGAGATCTTAGGACTCCAGCCCGGCCCTGAGGTGGGCCAGGCGTGGTCCTATCTCAAGGAGCTGCGCCTCGAGCATGGACCCCTCGAGCGCGAGGACGCGATTGCGAAGTTGCGCGAGTGGTGGGATTCTAAACAGTGATGTTTGCCGATAGATTATTCAACGCCCTCGAGCGCAATGACCCCGCCCCCGGCCAGCTGCTCATCGCCGCTCCGGGCATGCTTTCGCCGGAATTCGCCCGTTCCGTCATTCTCGTCATTGAGCACAATGACATGATGACCTTCGGCGTGGATCTGACCAAGCGCTCCGAGGTGGCGATTTTCAATGTGCTGCCAGAATGGCTTCCCGTTGTGGCCAAGCCGCAGGCGCTGTACATCGGCGGCCCGCTCAATCAGCAATCCGTCGTAGGACTCGCGCAGACCAACCAGGGCGTCGATCCGGACAAGCACGACCGACTCACCCGCCTCGCCCCGCGCCTCGCGCATGTGGATCTACGTGCCGACCCAGAAGAGATTGAGCCCTTGGTCTCAGGCATGCGCATGTTTGCCGGCTATGCCGAGTGGGGCCCGGGCCAGTTGGAGGAGGAAATCGAGGCCGGCGAATGGTTCGTCTCCCCTGCCCTGGCCCAAGACGTTATTACGCCGGGCCCGGCCGACCTCTGGTCCGATGTTATGAAGCGCCAACCCATGCCGTTGCCGTTGTACTCCACCTATCCTGTCAACGTGGAAGACAATTAATTCCTATCGAGCTGCAGGCAGTGGGCTACACTAGCCCGCATGCGTGAGGATATTGCACAAGGCTTGCGGGATACCTGGGCCGCCGCCATCGGCCTTATTCCCCTCGGCCTAGCCTTCGGCCTGCTCATGGTCCAATCTGGCTTCAGTTGGTGGTGGACGCCTATTTTCTCCATCGTCATTTACGCCGGCTCGATGGAGTTCCTCGCCATTTCCATGGTCACCGGCGGCGCCACAGCCGTGGCTTCTCTAGTCACCGGTTTCATGGTGAACTTCCGCCATATTTTCTATGGCCTCACCTTTCCCCGCCACCGCATTCGCTCGCGCCTAGGCAGGGCTTATTCCACCTACGCGCTTACCGACGAAACCTATGCCATCGTCTCCTCCCTCCCCACCGATGACCGTCCGACCGGGGCCCGGATCCTCACCATCCAAATTTTTTGTCAGGCCCTGTGGGTAGGCGGTGGCATTGTCGGTGCTCTCGCCGGCCAGGTCATTCCCTCTACCGTGCAGGGCATGGAATTCGCCCTAGTGGCGCTGTTCGTCGTGCTGGCTATGGATTCCTTCCGCAATAACCAGGACCTTTCTTTACCCCTAAGCGCGGCGATGGTGGGGATCCTCGCGGCCGCCTTCGCCCCTGGACAACTCCTCATGGTGGCCCTGAGCGCCTACTTCATCCTGCTCATTATTCGGTACCTATCCCCACGCGTCGATGCGGCTTTTACCTTGCGTAGACGAGGCGACGTTAAGAGATTCCGTGAGGAGTACTAATGCCCGCTGGAATCACCCTTGCTTCCATCGCGGCCGTCCTAGTTCCCGTCGGCCTCATTACCGTTGTACTACGCCAACTTCCTTTCTCCTTTGTGAAATGGATGAAGGATAGTCAGTTCTTTTCCTTGCTCGGCATGATGATGCCTGTCGGAGTGATGACCATCTTGGTGGTGTATACCGTCCACGGGCAGTCCAGCGCCCCCGGTGGCATCTGGGCGGCTCTCCTCGGAGTGGTGGTCACTTTCCTGCTGCATCTGTGGAAGCGGGAGTCTGCGCTGTCCATCTTCGGCGGAACCGCCTTCTATATGCTCCTCGTCAACGTAGTCTTGTAGCCCTTGTGATTCTTATAGGCCGAACTTGGCGGTGGCTTCGGACCACAGGGCGTCGAACCGAGACTGGTCCACGTACTGCGCGCTGATGTCCGGAAAATCATCATAGGTATCCGGGTGAGGGACAACCTCTTGCGGCTGATCTACGTTTCCCGTGGAACTACTCGGTGTTGCTACCCCGACGATGGCATCCGAGGGATCCAGTGCAATCATGCGCACCATGCGGCAGCTGCTCGCGTCGCGCTCTTCCATTTCTGCCATGTGGATCGCTGAGCCCACTCCGGGCACATTCAGTTCGGTTCGTACGTAAAGGTAATTCGTCATGGCACTTAAGTGTAGTTACGTGCCGGGGTGCTGCGCGTAACGGGCCGCTAGCCATGAGCACATCATCAGCTGAACCTGGTGGTAAATCATCAACGGGAGGATTAGTAGGCCAAGGGATGCGCCGCCAGAAGCAAAGATGACCGAGGCCATGGGTAGCCCCGTGGCTAATGACTTTTTCGATCCGCAGAACTCGATTGCGATGGTATCGGCGCGGTTGAATCCCATCTTTTGGCTTGCCTTTCTGGTGAGCCACAGCATGAAGGCGACGAAGATCGCGGCGAAGACAACTAGGAACGCCAGGTCCCACAGAGAAATAGAGGACCAAATTCCGTCCACAACGCCCTTGGAAAAAGCGGAATACACCACCATCGCGATTGAGCCGCGGTCCACGACTTTAGTGGCCTTGCTTTGTGCAACCTTGCCTACCCAGCGCCGAGTAAGCTGACCTAAAACAAATGGCGCTAACAATAGAAGGGCGATTTCGCCGAATACTGACGTATCGATGTGAACTCCTCCCCCAGTTCCCATGAGGAACATGACGAGCAATGGAGTGATGATCACTCCCACTAAGTTTGAGGCAGAAGCCGATACGATTGCGCCCGCCACGTTTCCCTTCGCGATTGAGGTGAAGGCAACCGATGACTGCACCGTGGATGGAACCAGCGTGAGGAATAAGATGCCCAGGTACATGTCGTGCGATATGACAGCGGTGAGTGGGCGCAGAGCTATGCCTATAAGCGGGTAAACCACAAAGGTGAAAGCGAGAATTGTGAGGTGTAGCCGCCAGTGTTTTAGTCCGTTGAGAGCTTCTTGAGTGGAAAGCCTCGCGCCATACAAAAAGAAGAGTAGCGCGATGGCCACGTTTGTTAATTGGCCGAATATGTCGGCAAAGTTCCCGCGGGCTGGTGCGATTATCGCAATGATGACCGCCAGGATAATCAGGACAATTAGCGGGTCGGGCTTCTTCAAACGCTGCAGCATGCTAAGAGTTTAAACCCGATTCGTCTTCACATGCTGCAGATACTCGGGCCGAGAAACACAACCCGTGTAGTTTCACGTGAAACTACACCGGAAATACTCTTTAGGCCGTGGTGACGTTAGAACCGTCTTGTTTAACTTCGTATTCTTCCAATGGATCGCGCCCCGGGCCGGATATCACGCTTCCGTCGCTGAGATTGTAGGAGGTGTTGTGCGCCGTGCAGGTGGCCGTCATGCCATCGATCTCGGTGATTGGATTGTGCTGGTGGGGACAGGTTTGGGAGTAGGCCTTAAACTCGCCTTCCTTGGGCTGGGTGAAGATCACGCCATCAACAATCTTCGCGGAGCCAATTGGAATCTCGGTAGCCGCAATTTCTGCGGATGGAGAGGAGCCACAGGCCGCGGCGTAGGCGCCTGCAAATGTGGTGGCGGATCCAAGCAAGAACATTCGACGGGAGCACTTGATCATGCTTCTACTCTAGCCTGTCGGTCTTGCGTGTTGTGCCGTTCCCGTTCGCTCGGTTGAAATCAAAGTTTCACGTGAAACACTGTAGTTAGTTAGCTAGGAGTCCTTCCCAAGTCTCCGGAGAGCCCTCGGAAGTAGTGACAAGTTCATAGGTGCCAGACTCGAAGCCTAAATCATCTACGATGCTCTGTGCAGATTGCTGTTCGTGTGCTTCTGCTACGGACGTCGTTACCTTATGGTCTTGCTCAGCGTAAGCGCCGATAACAAAAGTTGAAGCGGCGATGGCCGCTATGGCGGTACTTTTCTTCATGGACTATATTCTGCCCTTTAGGGGGTTGGTTGTGCTCTTGCCTGCCAGGGTTCCATGGCAGCTTTACGTAACCTCTATCCTCTCTCGCAGGAATCGCGCTAGTGCAGTAACTCAACTATAGAGTAAGTCAAGTATAGGTTAATTCCAGGAAGTGATTAATTCCAGACAGTGACTCGGATTAAAATATCGACAGTTACTAAAAATAGGTAAGCAACTATCCGGATTAATAACGTCACTGTGACTTCTGAAAAGTGCTCGGCGATAGTTTGGCACGAATACGATGGCTACAAAAATTCCCCTTCTGGATGAAATGTGATTCTTTTCCAGAAGGGGAAGATTGCGCAGCAGTGCTTGGTCACCTATCGGATTCGCGAGCGGCGTGACGGAGCGCGTCGACATCAACCTGAGGGGCGGGTGCTGCGGCGGCCTCTTCCCCACCGCAACCGTCGGAACCACAATTACAGGAGTCTCCGCAACCGTCCTCGTCTGCGTGTGCTTGTTCGTAGAGGAACGCGGCACGTGAGCCGAGGTTGGAACCGATGGAGAGGGCTAGTACAGCGGCCACAAAAGTAAGAACCGGGATGAGCCACATCCAGCCCTCAGCGCGGAGCGCGACGATGCCGCCGAAGACTAAGCAGACGCCACTCAGCATCCAGAATGGCCCGGCAATGCGATGGGCATTGTCCCATGCTTCGCGGGATTTGCGAATCTCCTGCAGGCGCAAGCCGATATAGCTATTTCCAGGTAGGCGCTTGGTTGAGGCCAAGGCTCCCACGATGATGAGGAAGACGGCGAGGATTAAAAAGATGATTCCCACAGCGATCATGTACTTAGTTTAACCTTGTAGCGCCAAGATGAAAATCGTCGCTGGGGTGAGTGTTTTGACTATGCCTCCAGTCGGGTAGTATGCCTTTAAGGTCGATCGATAGATATTGAAGCGGCCGTTGCCTCTGTACCGCGCTGTTTCACTCTGGAACTTTTACCAAGGCGCGAAACACCCGATTTGATTGTAAGTACATGAATTTCAAGAAACTCTCGGAATCTCTGTTGTTCCGCATCATCGTCGCCATCATCCTTGGCGTGGTGGTGAGCCAATTCGCGCCAGAATGGTTTGGCCGCGTATTCGCCACCTTCAATGGACTCTTTAGTAACTTCCTCAATTTCTTTATTCCGGTCCTCATCTTCGCGCTTATCGCCCCGTCGATTGCTGGTCTGGGACGAGGGGCCGGAAAATGGCTGGGTGTTACTGCAGGTATTGCCTACGGCTCAACGATTGTTGCGGGTCTTCTTGCCTACGTACTTGCGCACTGGCTCTACCCCACCATGCTCAGTGGTCAGGATCTGATTACAAATGTCTCCGATATTGATGAGGGGGTACTCACTCCGTACTTCGAGGTGGAAATGGCTCCGCCTTTTGAGGTTATGACGGCTCTCTTGTTGTCATTCTGCATCGGCGTAGCGATGACTACAGTGAAGTCCGATACCTTGTATGCGGTTACAAAGGAATTGGAGAGCGTAGTAGTCAAGGTTATTTGGGGCTTTGTAGTGCCAATTCTGCCCTTCTATATCTTTGGCATGTTCCTAGGCTTGGGCATGAATGGCAATTTGGGCTCAGTACTCTCGGCCTTCGCGAAGGTCCTGATCCTGGCGGTTGTCATGACTCTGGTTTACCTGGTGCTCCAGTACATCATCGCTGGTGCCATCACCGGTAAGAATCCTTTCAAGGCATTGCGCAATATGGTGCCGGCATATTTCACCGCACTGGGAACCTCTTCTTCTGCCGCCACCATCCCGGTGTCTATGGAGTCCACCTTGAAGAATGGCATTTCGAAGCCGGTGGCAAGCTTCGTTATCCCACTGTGTGCGACCATTCACCTCTCTGGTTCCATGATTAAGCTGACGCTCTATGCCTTTGCGATTGTGTACATGGCGAACCTGGATATTAGTACGAGCACCGGCCTTGGTTTCATCTTCCTGTTGGGAATCATGATGATTGCGGCACCAGGTGTGCCTGGCGGCGCGGTTATGGTCGCAGCTGGACTACTGGCGGATATGATGGGCTTTGACGATGGCATGGTGGCGCTGATGATCGCGGCCTACATCGCCATTGACTCGGTCGGCACGGCTGCCAACGTTACTGGCGACGGCGCTATCGCGATGATCGTGGATAAGTTCGCGGGCTCCAAGAAGGACCACACCGAAGAGGAATCTGCAGAAGCAACCGCGTAGAGGCTTTTTATAGGGAACCCTCCTCAGCTGCCGAGAGCTGAGGAGGGTTCTTCGCGTCTTCAGGACTACTCTTGAGTCGCTGCCTTCATGCGAGTTACATACTCGGCGAGTTCCTTATGCAATGCTCTCTCGTCGGAAATGCGGCCTGGAGTTCCTTCCACTGGCCTGCCTTCCGCGTCTGTTTCACGTGAAACGTGGCGATCGATAATCTTGGTGATTGCGGATCCTGTAATGGCCCCCGCTGCCCCAGCGGCTACGGCATCGCGCACGTGTTCAGGCTCGGAAATGCCGAATCCGAGCAGTACCGGAGGTCCGTCAAACTTCTTGATGTTAGCGACGACTTCTTCGAGGCCAATTGTTTCTGATTGCTTTTCGGCACCGGTAACTCCATCTCTCGATACTGCGTAGATATAGCCGCGTGAGCTTTGAGCGACGCCCTCGAGGGTGTGCGCGGTCGCGCGGGCCGGGGCAATAAAGATTGGATCCATACCGGCCTTTTCTGCTGCGGCGATGAAGGGAGCACCTTCGCGCACGGGGACGTCGGGAAGCAAGATGCTGTCCGCACCCGCTTCCGCAAACTCGGCGTAGAAACGGTCGAAACCGCGAGTGAAAGCCACATTGCCGTAGATGAGCATGCCGATGGGGAGCTCGGGAAATTCCGCGCGGATTGCTCGCACCTGTTCTAAGGCGGAGTCTACGGTGGCGCCGCCGTCGAGCGCGCGAAGGTGGGAGGCCTGAATGGTGGGGCCGTCGGCCACTGGGTCAGAAAATGGAACGCCGAGCTCCAATGCATCGGCTCCGGCCGCGACGACGGTTCGCACGATGGCCAGCGTGTGTTCCGGCGTGGGATCGCCCAACATAAGGAAGGGGACGAAGGCGCCCTCTCCCCTGTTGTGTAGTGAGCGGAATAGGTCTTCGTATCGGGTGCTCATTAGTTCTTCTCCTGGAGCTTAAATTCTGGGTGGTTCTCAAGGGTGTGGCGAACGTGGTCGATATCCTTATCGCCGCGACCGGATAGGGAGACCAAAATGTTGATGTCCTCATCCTTCCGCTTCAAGGCGTAGGCCAACGCGTGAGAGGACTCGAGGGCTGGAATGATGCCTTCCTTAGAGGAAAGAAGCTGGAATGCTTCGAGTGCTTCGGCGTCAGTAATGCCGACATAGTGCGCGCGGCCACTGGCGTGTAAGTGCGCGTGCTGTGGTCCTACACCTGGGTAGTCGAGTTCGGCGGAAATAGAATAGGATTCTTCCACTTGGCCGTCCGCGTTGCGCATGAGGTAGCTGCGCGCGCCGTGGAGGATGCCGACCGTACCGTTGTTGATGGTGGCACCGTGCTTGCCGGAGTCTAGGCCTTCGCCGCCAGGTTCGGCGCCCACGAGTTCCACTTCCTCTTCCTCAATAAAGTCTGCGAACATGCCGATTGCATTGGAGCCGCCGCCGACGCAAGCCACGACTACATCCGGTAGCCCACCGGTGCGCTCAAGCATCTGGGACTTAGCCTTTTCAGAGATGACCTTGTGGAACTCTCGGACGATGGTTGGGAATGGATGGGGTCCGGCCGCGGTACCGAGGAGATAGTGGGATTCATGGAAGGTGGCGGTCCAATCACGAAGGGCTTCATTTACCGCGTCCTTGAGAGTTCCGGATCCGGTGTCGACGGCGACGACCTTCGCGCCCATGAGCTCCATACGGAATACGTTTGGCTGTTGTCGAGCCACATCTTTCGCGCCCATGTAGACCACACACTCGAGATCCAGCAATGCGCAAGCAAGTGCAGTAGCGGTGCCGTGCTGGCCAGCTCCGGTCTCCGCAATAATGCGTGTCTTCCCCATCCGCTTTGCTAGCAGTGCCTGACCAAGGACCTGGTTCGTCTTGTGCGCCCCACCGTGTACGAGGTCCTCACGCTTGAGGAAAATGCGCGCTTTACCCCCGAGGTTCTTCGCCTCTGTAATTGGTGTGGGACGGCCGAGATAATCACGCAATAGCGTGCTTAGCTCTTTGCGAAATGCGGGGTCGTTTTGTGCGTCGACAAAGGCCTCCTCAAGTTGGTCGAGCGCCGGGATGAGGGATTCGGGGACGAACTGTCCGCCGAATTCACCAAAGTATGCCGGAAGGAGCGTTTCACGTGAAACTGTCATCGTTCTCTTCTTTCTATGGGTGTGTGTAGTTTCGGATGGTGCTAAAGGCTTGGGCGATTAATGAGGCGTCCTTGCGGCCGGGTGCATACTCCAAGCCTGAGTTGAGGTCGAGTCCCAGCGTGCCGATTGACAGTGCCTCTTCGAGGTTGTCTAGCCGGAGCCCTCCGGCGAGGAGGGATTTCTGCTTCACTTCATCGGGAATCGTCTGCCATTCAAAAGTGGTTCCTGTCCCGCCGCTGTCGGAGTCGAGGACGAGGGCCTCTACCTCTGGCACTAGGTCCGGCGTTAAGGCAGCGAATTCAGAGTTATTCATGTCGATGGCTCGCCAAAGGTTAAGGCCGTCAGCGACGCCCCGAACATCGTGAAGGAATTGCAGCTCTGCTTCCCTACTCCCTTGGAATGGGGCGTGAAGCTGGAGAACTTTGAGGCCGGGGATCTGGGCTATGCTCCGCAGCGTTTCCACATCCGTAGAGCGCGTCACGGCTACGTACTCCAGCTCTGGTTCCGCGGAAATGATGCTTTGTGCGGTTTCACGTGAAACACTGCGGGACGAATCCGGTGCGAAGATGAGGCCTCCATAGCGGGCTCCAGCAGCGCGCGCTGATTGTGCGGAGGAGGCGGTGGTAAGGCCACATACTTTATTGACACCAAAGACAAGGTCGCGCGCCGCCCGATCGATGTCGTCCTGGGAGGTGAGCTGCGAGCCTACAAGGAAGGCATGCGCGTGGGCTCCTAACCGGCGGACGGTGGCGTTATCTCGGATTCCAGATTCGGAAACTATCGCCTTTCCGTCTGGAACATGGCGGGCTAGGCGTTCGGTGCGGCCTAAATCAATGCTGAGATCGTGGAGATTGCGGTTGTTGATGCCGATGATATCGACGCCAAAATCCACCGCGCGATCGACTTCGTCCTCGGTGATGGCTTCCGTCAAGACGTCTAGGCCGAGTTCGTCCGCCAGTGCCTTGAGCTCACCGTAGGTGTCATCGTCGACGATAGACATCATGAGCAAGATGGCATCGGCGCCGTAATAACGCGCGGCATAGACCTGGAGGGGATCGACAATGAAGTCTTTGCACAGCACCGGCACATGGGTGGATAGCGCGACAGTCTGTAAATGGTCATAGTCGCCGCCAAACCGATCGGGCTCGCACAGGACCGAGATGGCGGAGGCGTAGCGAGAGTAGATCCGGCCAATATCGCCCGGGCGATAGTCCTCGCGAATTCTGCCAAGGGACGGCGAGGCAGACTTGCACTCTAAGATGAAGCGGTTGGTGCCACGGAGGGCGTCGGCAAGCGAACGCTCCGAGCGTGGCACGCGAGCCAAGTCCACGTGGGACAGCCGCTCCCGGAGTGCGGGCAGGTGAGTGCGGCGCTGGGCGACGATCTCCTCGAGCACCGTAGGCAAAGTATTCTCCGACATTAACTCTCCTCCCCTACTGCATAGTTGGCGTTCTCGTGAAGGGTGAGCCACTGTTCAACAGTTCCGCTGCCGATCAGCTCCTTTGCGTGAGTGACCCCCGCCGCGATAGTCTCCTTGGTCCCGTTGAGGTAAAACATGGCGCCAGCGGTGGCGGCGATGGCGTCGCAATGGGCGGGCTCGCCGCGCCCGGCAAAGACCGCACGAAGGGCTCGGGCATTCGCGGCTCCGTCGCCTCCGGTCAGGTCCGTCAGCTCGTGGCGCTTGATGCCAAGGTCTTCTGGGGTGAGCTCATAAGTGACAATCTCGCCGTCGTTGAGCTCCCAGGCCTGCGTCGTGCCGTGGGTAGCGATCTCATCCGTGCCAGCACCGTGGATCACCAAGGCGCGCTCCCGGCCGAGCTCTCGGAAGACTTCCGCGATGAGTTGGCCTTGGGCTGGGTTGGCGATGCCCATAACTTGCAGTGACGGGCGTCCTGGGGACAGGAGCGGCCCTAGCGTATTGAAGATGGTGGGGATACCTAGCGCCTTGCGCACCGGTTGTACGTGGGCGACTGCTGGGTTGTAGGCCGGGGCGAATAGGAAGGTGAAGTTGGAAGCCTTAAATTGGCGCACTGCTCGGGCGGCGTCTAGGTCCAGTGGAATATTCAGGGCTTCGAGAACATCGGCCGATCCGGACTTGGAAGAGACCGAGCGGTTGCCATGCTTGATCATCTTCACTCCCCCGGCGGCGGCAACGAGGGAGGCGCCCGTAGTGATATTGATGGTATTCGCGCCATCGCCACCAGTGCCGGCCGAATCCATGAGTTCTTCTCCGGTGATGGGGAATGGATAACCCACTTTCAAGAAAGCTTTGGCCGCGCCGGCAATGTCTGCGAAGGTCTCGCCGCGGGTGCGGATATGGGTAAGCAGCGCCGCGATATGAATATCGTCGTAGTCACCCACGGCCAAGGGGGTAAATACCTCCATGGCTTCTTCGATGGTGGGCTGAGGGTTATTCAGGAAGGCTTGCAAGGTACGCAGGGGATGGTGGTTCATTTTTAGTTCTCCGTATCCATAGTGGTGTGCGTATATAATTGATTGATGCAACGCTCAAGCATGAGGGGGCCGCGGGGCGTGAGGATGGACTCGGGGTGGAACTGGAAGCCGAGGGCGCTACCGTCATTCGTCTCGGCCGCCATGGCTACCTCTCCGATGTCCGTGGACGTACGCGCGAGACAACGCATCCCCTGAGGGAGGTCCGCGCATCCAAGCGAGTGATAGCGCGCCACCGGAACTTGCGTACCAAGGTGATCCGGTTGGTCCGGCTCGGTATCAGTGGCAAGGCCCTGAAAGACGGGGTGCTTAACCCCGGCCTCGGTAAGAGTCATCGGGACGGATTTCCCATGTACGGGCCCGCACGGTTCGACCGCGCCGCCGTGGTGCTCGAGTAGCGCTTGGAAGCCGAGGCATACGCCGAGGATCGGGATGGTGCCTAGGGTGGCGTCGATAAGCTCCATCATGCAGCCGGCGTCCCGTGGATGGCCGGGGCCCGGGGAAAGCACAATAATGTCGGGCTGCGCGCGCAGCACGTCGTGCACCGCTACGGTATTTCGAAAAACGGTGGTATCGAACCCAGCGAGGGCATCGACGAGGTTGTAGACAAAAGAATCGTGGTTATCCAGAAGGACAATATGCGGCGAGCTCATCGCTGTACCTCCAATTCGGCTCCGTGTGCCATGGCGATGGCATGGAGGACGGCGTAGGCCTTATGCACCGTTTCATCGGCCTCGGCTTGCGGCACTGAATCCTTGACCACGCCGGCGCCGGCCTGCACCACTGCGGTGCCGTCCTGGACGTAGGCCGAGCGGATGACGATGCAGTTATCCATGGCTCCATCGCCGCGCAGGTATCCCACCGCCCTGCCATAGGAGCCGCGGCGCTTTCCTTCCGTGCGGCGTATCAGTTCGGTGGCGCGAAGTTTGGGCGCTCCCGTAAGCGTTCCCATGTTCATGCACGCGCGGTAGGCATCGAGCGCATCGAAGTCCGGGTGGAGCGTCGCCGTGACGCGGGAGACTAGGTGCATGACCCGTGAGTAGCGGTCAACGTGCAGGAGTTCTGCCACTTGCCGGCTGCGGGGCACGGCCACGCGAGCGAGGTCATTGCGTGCTAAGTCCACCAGCATTGTGTGCTCCGCAATCTCTTTCTGGTCTGTACGCATTTCTAGCTCGTTGCGAATATCTAGTTCATGGTTGATGCTGCCATCCGGGTTGAGCCCGCGTGGCCGAGTTCCGGCGATGGGATAGAGCTGAATCTGCCTATCTTCTGGCGTGAATTTGAGATTTGATTCTGGCGAGGCGCCGAAGAGCTCATAGGCGGCACCGCGGACGTAGAACATATAGGGCGAGGGGTTAGTCTCGCGCAGCGCCCGGTAGGCAGCCAGGGCGTTGGGGCATTCCACGGTGAAGGCGCGCGCGGGCACTACTTGGTAGATATCGCCGGCGTGAATATTGCCTTTAAGCTTGTCGACGTCCGCCCGAAACCCCGCATCATTCACATCGGCCACCGCCCGGATCCTTTCCCTTTGCGGCGCCGTGGGACGAGCAGCCACCGGCAGTAAGGCAAGAGAATCCAACTCTTCCCGCAGGCGCTTGTCGTCGATGTCCCAGCCTTCTAGGTGTGCAGTTCCTTGTAGGTGGTCCACTGCGAGGACCGTTTGGGCTACCAAGAATTCAAAGTCCGGGTAGGTGTTGGCCCCGGGCTCAACCTCGGGCAGTTCTTCAAAAGTAGCGAGGTAGTCATAAGCGAATCCGCCCCCAAGGAACGGCAATAAAGGAGAGGAATAGTTGGCTTCTAATTGCAGGAACCGCAGAATATCAGCGGTAGATTCGGCAAGAAGCCGCTCCCGCTCGTCGGGGTGTGTGGACAGCGAGAACTCGAAAGCCGCGGTGGTAGTTTCACGTGAAACTAAGCGATGGTGGAACCGCTCCTCCAGGGAAGGAAGGAGCGACTCCCCCGCTTCCGTGAGAGCGCGTACCTCGACCCTCTGGCCGTGGCACGTTACTTTCAGGGCCGCCTTGAGTACGGCGAGGCAATTGAGATTCTTCTTCGTCTCAATGTCCGCGCTCTCGAGCAATAGAGAGTCGTGCGGTTGTGCGAGGGCGTCAAAGATTGCGGCCGCATCGCTGCCGTAGGAGATATCGCGAGTAGCGGTGTGTGGCATTGCAGTGCCCTTTCGGTGGGTGTGGGGAACGGGGAAACGGATAATGGGCTTCCGCGAGCAGAGGCACTAAAACGCCAAAAGGCCCGCAGAATGCGAGCCTAAAAATGGGAGGTGGAATAAGGCCCGCGGGTTACGCGCGCCACCACCAAGCAGTAGTCATCTTCTTCATGTCGGTCATACTAACCTATATTTCTATAGCTTGGAAGGTAATTGATAAAAATATTCGCCCACTCCCCTATGTTGCCGTGCCTGGCGCAGGACCAAGAAGACCGAATATCGATTCGCGGTACTGTGGGGTGCATTCACGCAATGGAGAAAGGTGATGAATATGAGCATCGATCAGAAGGAACTACTAGCGAACGTCCCCACCCAGCTATTGATTGGCGGACAGTGGCGCGACGCGTCTTCCAGCGAGACCTTTGACGTAGAAAATCCGGCAACGGGCGCGACCATCGCCACGCTGTCGTCGGCGAATTCTGATGATGCGGTGGCTGCCCTCGATGCTGCCTGTGCGGTACAAGATGAGTGGGCGCGCACCACCCCGCGCGAGCGCGCCGATATTCTCCGCCGCGCCTTTGAGTTGTTACACGAGCGCGCCGATGAATTCGCCACCCTAATGACCCTTGAAATGGGAAAGCCTTTTGCTGAGTCCCAAGGTGAGGTCACCTATGGCGCGGAATATTTGCGGTGGTTTAGTGAGGAAGCCACGCGTGACTATGGCCGCTACTCCCCTGTCCCGGAAGGCACCTTGCGCATGGTTGCCCGCCGCAAGCCCGTGGGTCCGTGCCTGTTGATCACTCCGTGGAACTTCCCCCTCGCCATGGCCACCCGAAAGGTTGCCCCAGCCGTTGCAGCGGGCTGCACCATGGTTCTGAAGCCGGCCAAGCTGACGCCGCTCACCGCGCAGTACTTCGCGCAAACCATGCTCGATGCCGGCCTGCCACAGGGCGTGCTCAATGTTGTCTCCGGTAGCTCCGCCTCGGCTATTTCGGGGCCCTTGCTTGCCGACGCCCGCTTGCGCAAGCTCTCCTTCACCGGTTCTACTCCAGTGGGCAAAACCCTTCTCAAGGGTGCCGCGGATAATGTCTTGCGCACCTCTATGGAGCTAGGCGGTAATGCACCGTTCATTGTTTTCGAGGATGCGGATATCGACCAAGCGGTTGCGGGAGCCATGGGCGCGAAGATGCGCAATATTGGCGAGGCTTGCACCGCGGCCAACCGCTTCGTGGTGCACGAGTCCGTGGCGGAAGAGTTTACGCAGAAGCTGGCAGCAGAGTTTGAGAAGCTCGTCGTCGGCAATGGCATGGACGAAGGCGTGACGTGTGGTCCGCTGATTGAGGCTAAGGCGCTCGACAATGTCGCCTCCCTGGTTGAGGATGCGGTGGACAAGGGCGCGACCGTTGTCACCGGTGGCACCCGCGGCGAGGGCGCGGGCCACTTCTATGCGCCCACTATCCTGAGCAATGTTTCACGTGAAACTCGCGTGGCTCAGGAAGAAATTTTTGGACCGGTCGCGCCCATCCTTACCTTCAAGGATGAATCGGAAGCGCTAGAGATTGCGAACGATACGGAGTACGGACTTGCCTCCTATGTATATACGGAGGATTCCGATCGCCTCTGGCGCGTTGCCGACGGCCTCGAGTTTGGCTTGATGGGATTCAATGCCGGTGTCATCTCCAATGCCGCTGCCCCATTCGGTGGAGTCAAGCACTCTGGTTTAGGACGCGAAGGCGGCGCCGAAGGTATTGAGGAATATACCTCGGTGCAGTACTTGGGTATCCGTGATCCTTATGCCGGTGCCTAGAGGTTAGAGCGCTTAACAAAGCGGGGGAACCAGCCGGGTCCCCTTTTCGCGACCCGGCTCAAGTTACGGCGATTGCCGGTAGCCACCTGTACGAGGGCGGCGTCGATAAGGGTCTGGAAAGCTTTTCAATTAACCTTTGCAGCCTGCGGGGCGTATAGTGCCTCTCCGTATAATTCAATTTCTATTTCCTTCGTCTGCGATGCGCGGCCTTATGGCCAGCGCGTGGAGAAGGAATTTTCTTTTTGTTATTTGGAGTGAGTATATGACGCCTACAGAATCTGCAGCGGCTAAGCCGCCGCTGATTACGCCTACGTTTGTCCTCGCGTGGGTGGCTAATTTTTGTCAGTTCTTGGTCTTTTACCTGTTCGTAACCACCATGGCCCTCTACGCGGTAGAGAGTTTCGGGGCATCGGATACCGTGGGCGGTTTCGCCTCCAGTGCCTTTGTTCTGGGCGCGACGTGCATGCGCGTGTTCTCCGGCTGGATCGTGGACCGCGTGGGCCACAAGAAGGCGGCCTTGGCTTCCCTGGCCTTCGTCACACTTGTAGCTGTGGCGTACTTTTTTGCGCATAATGTTGCGGTCTTGATTATCGTGCGAATGGTGCACGGCGCGGCCTATGCCTTGACCTCCACCGCACTTATGGCGGTGGCGCAGTCCGTTATCCCACACGAACGCCGTGCGGAAGGCACCGGATACTTCGCCCTGGGTACTACCCTGGCAACCGCGTTTGGTCCAGCTATCGGCCTGTTATTGGCTAACAACATCGGCTACACCACGCTTTTTGCTGTCGCCCTTGGTGCAAATATTGTTTCCCTGATCCTGGCCTTGGTGCTGCGCTATCCGGCCGAGGTTTCCTCCGAAAAGCCGGCCTTTAGTCTGCGCAATGCCGTGCATCCCAATGTGGTTCCTATCGGTCTATTCATGCTCCTAGTCGGCATCGCCTACTCCGGCGTGGTGACCTACCTCAACGCCTACGCCCGCAAGGAAGACCTGGCCACCGGCGCAGGGCTCTTCTTTATCGGCTATGCGGTCACGATGCTCATCATGCGCTTCTTCTTGGGCCGTATCCAGGACCATAAGGGTGATAATGCCGTAATGTACCTCGGCTTGGCCGCCTTTGTCGTGGCCCTGCTGATCATGGGCTTCCCCACCAATGACGTCATGCTGGTAGTCGCGGGCGCCTGCACCGGCTTGGGTTTCGGCACCCTCAGCCCCGCCTGCCAAGCCATCTCCGTGCGCTCGGTGTCTGCCGCGCAGTTGGGCGCCGGTATCTCCACCATGTTCCTGCTCATGGACCTCGGCATTGGCCTGGCCCCGTTTGGCTTGGGCCCCATCGTTGCGGCAACTGGCTTTGACACGATGTATCTCATTCTCGCGGGTCTCGTGGTCATCGCCGCTATCTACTACTTCTTTGTGCACGGCCGCTTCCCTAAGGCGAAGGGGCACCATCTGAGCTTTGAAGCGGGCAAGTAACACAGCCACTTCCCCTCCTTCGCACTCAGCATGAAAAGCACGCCAGCGCTTAGCGCTGGCGTGCTTTTGTTTTGCGCGCACAACGGGCAAAAAGAGTGTGCTGGCCTCGCCGGTAAGCTAAAGGCGCTGACACAGCCTGCGGTTCCGGAAGTAGAGTATGCGTCGACATCCGCTGCGCATGGATGTGCTGATTAACGGTCCCATTCCCCTATTGGATGTTTGGGCTCATCGACTGCGGGTGCGACAACGGGACATTGCTGAGCTCGACATGGCGGACTATGAGTGCTTGTGTAACTAGGTTCGAAGCGAGTTCTGTTGGTGAGCGGGCAGGCAGCCAGCATCGATAACGCGCCGGGCAAGGGCGCGGTCGCCCATCTTGGCGGCAAAGGCCATGCGCATCGTGATGCCGTGGCTGGGCGGAGTATCCAGCTCAATGGCGTCGCCGGGGCGAATGCGGCCGGGGGAAATGATGCGCAGGTAGGTGCCGCAGTCGCCGCGCGCGGTCCAGCGCTTGAGCCAGCCGCGCTCCCCTAGCCAGCCGGAGAAGGTGGCACACGGTTGGCGGGGCACGGATACCTCAAGCACGGCGGTGCCGATGCGCACGCGCTGATTGATGAGCAGAGCAGACAGATCGATGCCCTGCGTGGTGAGATTTTCGCCAAAGCTGCCGGAGGCCAGCGGGCGGGAAAGTTCAGATTGCCAGTAATCCAGTTCCTCACGGGAGTAGGCATAGACGGCTTTATCGTTGCCGCCGTGATGTTGGGTGTCGCCAATTATATCGCCGAGCACGCCGGAACCATCGCCATAATGGGGTCCGGGTGCTGCCAAATCGATGAAATCCTGCGGCTTTTTGTCGATGCCCGAGAACTCATGCCGCCCGCTCGGGTCCGGCCGGCGGACGGCGACATTGGTGGAGACGACCTGCATGCCTGTCACCCTAGCTGAGCGTGAGCGCCTCCGCGGTGAGAATATCGCGGTAGAAAAGCTGCGGGGCGAGGGAGACGGCCTCGGCGAGCTGTGGGAGGGCGTCGTCAAGCGTGGCGGCGAAAGCAGGGTCCGCCAGCTTGCCATTGGCTACGCCGCGCGCCGTGATGGCAAAGACATAGGAAATAAACGGCATCCAGGCGGAATCGCCGAGCTCCGAATTGCCATCGCCAAAGGCGTCCAGCGCGAGCAGGGTATGCAGGACGGACTTATCGACGCCCAGCTGTTGCAGCGTCACCCGCAGCTGCATTGCGGTGCTACGCAGGTTAGAAATGGTGCCCAGGCGGGTGAGCGCAAGGTCATTGGCAAAGCACTCGCGCAGTGCGGCGATGCGGTGGGCATCATCGCAGAGCTGGTCGCCGTCCGTTGCTGGCGTAGGTGCCTCGCCCGTTGCACTCATCAGCAGCATGGGGCGGGTGACATCGTCGACGCCGGTGGACGGCACGCGCGCGAGGGAGGCGGAGCCGTGGGTTTCGACGTAGTCATGGGCGGCGTCGGCAAGCGCGGCCAAGAGTGAGGAAGGCTCGGCGGCCGACTCCTCGCGCTCCTCGCGGCGGAAGGTGCGGGAGACCAAGCCGGTGCGGACAAAGGCGCGCATGCGCTGCCCCGGCTCAAAATCTGCCGCCATGAGGGCATCCATGCTGGCGAGCGGATCCGCCTCAATCTCCTTGATGATTCCCTCGAAGGTTTCCTTGGCCTTGGGCGCGAGGCGGCGCATAGCCGCGTAGGTGGGCCACATACCCTCGGTGTTTTCGGTTTCGCCGTCCTGGAAGATGATGAGGGCGCTAGCCGGCGGGTACTGCGGCGCGGCCAAGTCGCTGGCCGGCTCATCCTCGCGGAAGTCCACGATGAGGTGGCCGGCGTCCAGCAGCTCCTCGGGCAGCTCAAAGCCTTCCTCCGTGGGCTCCAGCGGTTGCGGCTCGCCCGCAGGATTACCCAGCGGCCACGCCCAAGCCAGCAGTTCTACCTCCTCCTCATGCGCCTGCTCAGGGATGAGGATGCCGTCCTCAATGGTTGCGCGGGCGACCAACGGTGCCTTGCGCACGGTGGCAATGGCGGCATAAATGAGGTCGCTGGCCGCGGTGGCCTCATATTCCATGACGCGACGCTCAAAGCTGCGCTTTTGGTGCGCTGCGCGCTCTTTTTCCGGCAGTCCTTCGAGGTATTCCTCATAGGACAACGTGGACCACAGGAGGTAGAGCTCCAGCGAGGTCTTCTTCGTCAGCGCCGACTTCAGCGCGCGGTTAGGCACGGACAGGCTGGTGGCGGCCTCCGTAGAGCCATTGGCGGTGACAAGGTCCCTAATCTTCTGGTTTTTATCAATAACCACGAACTTTGCCAGCGGCAGTGGCTCCGGTGAGTGGATGGTAAAAAGTGCATCGGCATCGAGCTGGTCCGCCAGGATGACCTGCTTATCCAGGTAATCCACGGGCTCGGCGGCGGTACGTTTGACGCGGGTGCGAATCGTCGCCGGCTCCACCTGGAAGGTCAGCTCATAGCCGGCTTCACTGCCGACGGTCTCCTCGCGCACGCTTTCGTCTTCGCCAAAGACGCGCTGGCCCTTTTCCATCTGGATAGCCTTGCCCGGCGCAGAAGCCAAAGCATAGCTAAACGGCGAAAGGTTGCCCAGGGCGTCGATAAAGCGGAAGTTGGTGCCGCGCGGGCCTTCGTTCTTGGCACGCATGTGCAGCGACTCCGCAAAGTTGAGGTACTGGATATCCACCAGTTCCTCGTCCTTGTACAGGGTGAAGCGGTAGCGGCCTACCCAGGGATCCTCGAAGGCATCCGCGGGGAGCACCTCGTGGATGCCCTCCGGTAGTTCATCCTCCAGCACGGCCTCCTCTTCCCCACCAATGGGGACATAGGTCAGCTCCATGCTGAGATCCGTATTGGCGATGACCCGCGGGGACTGGGTATAGACCAGTTCGCCATCCAGGCCATGGGCATTGGGTAGCGTCTTTACAGCCATGTCCCAAGCAAAATCAGGGCTGCCGGAGACCTTGATGGTTGCGGATTCCTGGCGCGGGACCTCCACGGTGAAAGACTGGCTGACCTCTACCGGGGCGATAGTCCAGCCCTCCCATGCACCGTGGGGACGGGCCTCGCCGACCTTGGCCTTGGCGAGCTCCGTGCCAGCAGGGGCGATGAAGGTATAAGAGCCCTTGGCCACCGCGGTGGTGGTATCGATTGGGCGATGGGTGGAATCCAACAGCAGGCCGCCATTGGCCACGCCGGCGAATTCCACAGTGTGCTCCTCAAAGGAGACGCTGAGGTGGCTAAAGGCACGTGGCATGCTGATCCACAAGCCGGGTTCCTCGCCCTCCACATAGTAAAACTTGCGGGTGTCCTCGCTGCCATCGAGCAGGTGTGCGGTCACGGTCCACTGTGGATCTTCTGGCTCATAACCTGCGGTTACGGCCGGTAGGAACAGCTCCAAAGTGTCGGTAGCTGGAGAGAGGCGCAGGTGCGGGATCCCCTGGAATACCGCTGCGTCTGCAAAAGATGATAGCTGGCTGCGAAACTTCTCCTGGCTCATTTACCCCAGCCTAGATCATTTTCATGCAGATCTGCATTTTGGCTGCGAGCGGCGGAAATGACGCGAAAACCGGGGGCGAATACGGCGGGGATTTTGGATGTGCGTGCCCTGCGGAACGCGGAAAGCGTAGCGAACTACCCCGCGCCGGGATACGGCTATTACACTGTGTGATTATGACTACCCAGAGCGATTCCACTTCGTACCGCTATACCCCGGAGCTGGCGAACCAGATCGAGAAGACCTGGCAGCAGTACTGGAAAGACAATGGCACCTTTAATGCCCCGAACCCGGTCGGCGAGCTCGCCACCGATGCGGGCGAGTTGCCTAAGGAAAAGCTCAATGTGCAGGATATGTTCCCCTACCCTTCCGGTGCGGGCCTGCACGTGGGACACCCACTGGGATATATCGCCACCGATACGTACGCCCGCTATAACCGCATGCTGGGCAAGAACGTGCTGCACACCTTGGGCTACGACGCCTTCGGCTTGCCGGCCGAGCAGTACGCCATCCAGACCGGTACCCACCCGCGCACCACCACCGAGGCGAATATTGAAAACATGCGCCGCCAGCTGGGCATGTTGGGCCTGGGCCACGATCCGCGCCGCTCCGTGGAATCGACCGATCCGGAGTTCTTCAAGTGGACGCAGTGGATCTTCCTGCAGATTTATAACTCTTGGTTTGATGAGGAACAGCAGAAGGCGCGCCCGATTGCAGAGCTCATCAAGGAACTAGAGGCCAATAAGCGCACCACCAAGGACGGCCGCTACTACGAGGACCTCACCGAAGAGGAAAAGGCTGCGGCTATCGATGAATTCCGCTTGGTTTACCTGTCTAATTCCACGGTGAATTGGTGCCCAGGCTTGGGCACCGTGCTGGCAAACGAGGAGGTCACCGCTGAGGGTAAGTCCGAGCGCGGAAATTTCCCGGTCTTCCGTAAGAACCTCTCGCAGTGGATGATGCGCATTACCGCCTACTCCGATCGCTTGCTGGATGATCTGGAGCTTTTGGATTGGCCGGAGAAGGTTAAGTCCATGCAGCGCAATTGGATTGGGCGTTCCCGCGGCGCAGAGGTCTCCTTCCCAGCTGAAGGCTACGAGATTGAGGTCTTCACTACCCGCCCGGATACCCTCTTCGGCGCCGAGTACGTGGTGCTGGCCCCAGAGCATGAGCTTGTCGACGCCCTCCTCTCCCCCATCCCCTATGACGATGACGTGGATGAGCGTTGGACCTACGGCCACGATGATCCGAAGGAGGCCGTTGAGTCCTACCGCACCGATATTGCCGCCAAGTCCGACCTGGAGCGCCAGGAGAACAAGGAAAAGACTGGCGTCTTCCTGGGTACTTATGCCACCAACCCGGTCTCTGGCAAGAAGGTCCCGATCTTCATCGCGGACTATGTGCTGACCGGCTACGGCACCGGTGCCATCATGGCAGTTCCGGCGCACGACACCCGTGACTACGAGTTCGCCCAGGCCTTCGGCCTACCTATTACGGAGGTTGTCTCTGGCGGAAACGTGGAGGAAGAAGCCTGGACCGAGGACGGCGCGCTGGTTAATTCCTCCAATGACAAGGGCCTAGATCTCAACGGCCTGAACAAGGCCGAGGCCATTGCCGCGGCCATCGAATGGCTAGAAAAGGACGGCTCCGGCCGCGAAAAGGTGCAGTACAAACTGCGCGATTGGCTCTTCGCCCGCCAGCGTTACTGGGGCGAGCCCTTCCCCATCGTCTACGACAAGGACGGCTTTGCCCACGCCCTGCCGGAATCCATGCTCCCGGTAGAGTTGCCAGAGGTAGAAGACTATAAGCCAGTTTCCTTTGATCCCGAGGACAAGGATTCCGAGCCACAACCACCGCTGGCAAAGGTGCGCGATTGGGTCGAGGTAGAGCTCGATTTGGGCGATGGCCCACAGACCTACTTCCGCGATACCAACGTTATGCCGCAGTGGGCGGGTTCTTCTTGGTACCAGCTGCGCTATATCGATCCCCGCAATGATGAGGCATTCTGCGATATCGAGAACGAGCGCTACTGGACCGGCCCGCGTCCGGAGCAGCATGGCCCGCAGGATCCGGGCGGCGTGGACCTCTACGTCGGCGGCGTCGAGCACGCGGTGCTGCACCTGCTCTACTCCCGCTTCTGGCATAAGGTGCTCTTTGACCTGGGCTTTGTCAGCTCTCAGGAGCCCTACCGCCGCCTGTACAACCAGGGTTATATTCAGGCCTATGCCTACACGGATTCCCGCGGTGTGTACGTGCCGGCCGCTGAAGTAGAAGAAAAAGATGGCAAGTTCTACTACAACGGCGAAGAGGTCAAGCAGGAGTACGGCAAGATGGGCAAGTCGCTCAAGAATGCCGTGGCCCCGGACGATATCTGCCGCGACTTCGGTGCCGATACCCTGCGCGTTTATGAGATGTCCATGGGCCCGCTGGATACCTCCCGCCCGTGGGCTACCAAGGACGTCGTAGGTTCCCAACGCTTCCTGCAGCGCCTGTGGCGCCTGGCCGTCAACGAGGACACCGGCGAGCTGGCGACTACCGACGCCGCCTTGAGCGAGGATGACCTCAAGCAGCTCCACCGCACCATCGCGGGCGTGCGCGATGATTACGAGAACCTGCGGCTTAATACCGTGGTGGCCAAGCTTATCGAGTACGTCAATTACCTGACCAAGACCTACCGCACCGAGGCCCCACGCGCCGCCGTGGAGCCGATCGCACAGTTGGTCTCCCCCATTGCCCCGCATATCGCGGAGGAACTGTGGCAGCGCTTTGGACATGACGAGACCATCACCTACCAGCCTTTCCCTACCTTTGAGGAAAAGTACCTGGTAGACGATGAGATCGAGGTGCCGGTGCAGATCAACGGCAAGGTAAAGGCCCGCATCAACGTAGCTGCTGATGCTGACCAGGATGCGGTCTTCGAGGTTGTCCTCGCCGATGCCAAGATTGCCGAGCTGACCAACGCTAAGAACGTAGTCAAGAAAATCTACGTCCCTGGCCGGATGGTCAACCTCGTGGTCAAGTAGTTACCCTTCCCAAAATTCCGTGGCGCACAGCGCAATGCCGTGCGTCCGGATCCCCTGGCCGACCTCAAGCTTCTCGTTCACAATGAGCGGGAGGCCGTCGAGGTCGCATACCCAAAACTCCCCCATGCCCAGCTCATTGCTGTGCTTGGCGACGCCCCCGATAGTCCCCGCCACCTCTACCTGCGGGTTGAGCATGCTGGGCTTGAAGTTCCGGTAGAAGCGCTCGGTAGCGGGCGAAGTCAAGGAAAACTCTTCCGGCTCCCCTACCTCGTATTTCAATGCCACAACCGCCGGCCGCACCTGTTCCTGGAGCTTCTCTCCGCCGACCGGGTTGCCCGCCGGCAGGGCAAAGGGCGCATCCGCCAGCGCCGCGAACCGTAAATCCCCCGTTTCCACAATGCCGATATAGGGCGTTGCGCGATATATCGTCCCCGGTGCCTCTTCCCCACCCCGGTACGAAGGAACCGCGGCCCACTCCCCCTCGTACTCCATGGCTGTAACCGCCATGCCGGACGGGTCGGCGTGGAATAGCACTCGATCAAATCCGGGCGCCTCCCACATGTCGTGGTCGGTAGGCAGCTCCGCAATGAGTTCTTCCATATCCGCGAAGTCGAAACCGCACGTGCTAAATAGCTTATCCATGCTTGCCATTCTAAACGCTGTGGTCTCCTCTGCCGGAGCGGTCATTGCGTTCGCAGCCGCATTCTTGCCGCGGGTAGTCGCTTCACTATTTAATTTTCCGGTCAAGAACATATCTACTCAAACAATGGTGGGTTTCAGCAGATAGGTATTCAAAAGCAAAACATAAGTGCTTTCGAGACCAAAGGCATTGGTTTGGGAAACTGTGGTTCTCGTAGACCCACATCTCTGTGCAGTAGTGGGAGTTGGTGTATCAACTCCCATCTAGCCAATGAGTTGCTAGATCAACTGTGCAGTATAGACTGGTGAAAGAAGGAAAACCAAAGGAGGAATGCCATGCGTGTGGAGCAAAGCGCGGCGTGGGGTGACTTTGTTGCCATGCAGGAAGCGCTCCACGCGCGGCTTTCTGGGGAGCTGCAGAGTGGCTCTAGTTTGAGCGAGGCAGACTACGCGGTCTTGGCCGTACTGAATCGTCGCCGCCAGATTCCTACACGCCCGCATGAATTGGCGGCAGAGCTTCGGTGGGAGAAATCGCGGCTGCATCGGCAGTTAGTGCGCATGGAGTCCCGAAAATTGGTTTCCAGGCGCGAGGCGCCGGAGTTGGGAACCCGCGCGGTTGAAGTCACTGTGACGGAAAAGGGAAGTACCGCTTTCAACGCAGCGATCGCGCGACATACCGCCGCAGTCGAGGAAATCGTGGTGGGCACCCTTAGTGACGAAGACCTACAAACCTTGGGCAGGATTTCCCGCACGTTGCTACGCGGGGTAGTTAAAGAGGGGACGTCGGAAAGCTAGAGCTTCGCGCAGTAACTGGGCATACAAAAAGGCACCCGCCGAGATGGCGGGTGCCGTGCAAGAGTATCTAGGGGTGGCCTAGGAAATCTTGAGGACGGTGCGTCCGTGGTGGGTGCCCTCGAGGAGGGACTTGGATTCCTCGACAACGTCCGACAGAGGAATCGTATTGGTCAGGGACTTGAGGATGGACAAGTCCAGCTTGCGCGCGAGCAGCTGCCATGCGTTCTGGCGGTAGTGCAGCGGGGCGTCGACAGAGTTAACGCCGGCCAGGTGTACGTTGCGCAGAATGAAAGGCAAGACGGTGGTGGGCAGGTCTGGGCCGGCGGCCATACCGGTGGAAGCGACGGTGCCGCCCCACACGGTGCGGGCCAATACATTGGCTAGGACGTGGGAGCCGGAGGTGTCGACGGCACCGGCATAGCTAGCCTTTTGTAGTGGCTTTCCGGCCTCGGCGAACTCGGCGCGGTCCACAATGGTGTGGGCGCCAAGCTCGTGGAGGTACTGGGAGTAGTCATCCGGGCGGCCGGTCATCGCGTGAACCTCGTAGCCGGCATTGGAAAGGAGGTTTACGGCGATGGAGCCCACGCCACCGGTGGCGCCGGTGACCAGGACCGGACCATCGGGCAGCCCGCGCAGAGAATTAACACACAGTGCGGCAGTGTAGCCCGCGGTGCCAACGGCGGCCGCCTGCTCTGCGGTGAAGTCCGCGGGCAGGGCGACGGTTGCTTGGGAGTTGACGCGCTGCTTCGGGGTGTAGCCGCCGTGGCGGAATTCGCCGAGTCCATCGCCGAAGGAAGCTACCAAGGTGCCAACTGGGAGGCGCTCGACGCTGGATTCGGAAACCGTGCCGACCACGTCGATGCCCGGAACCAGCGGGCTGGTGCGCATGACGCCGCGGTCACCTGCGATAGCCATGGCGTCCTTGTAGTTCAGGGAAGAATAAGAAACATCAACGGTAAGGTCGCCCTCGCCGAGGAACTCTCCCTCTTCGAAGGAGGTCGTAACGGACTTATCTTCGTTGCGAGTTACTAGTAGCGTGCTCATGCTCACCATCGTACGTTAAATGTGATGCAGGGATTTAACAGCGAATATCACGGCGATTTTTCAGGCTTGCTTGTTAACTTGAACAACATGACGATGACTACGACATCCACCCGCATCTCGCGCCAGGTTGGGGCGCCGGGCGTGCCTGCCCGACCCACCCTGTGGCGCAATGCAGGTGTCGCCTGTGTGGTCGTTTTGATGGCAATCGCCGTAGCTACGGTGGGTAAGCCATTTATTGATATCCCCGGCGTGATCGATGCCAGTGCGCATGCTCGCCGCAGCCTCGATCTGCAGATGTTCAACGGCTTTAATAACCCTCATCCGTGGTGGGGTCCGTGGACCAATACCTTTGGCAATATCGCGCTGTTTATGCCGCTCGGGGCGTGCCTAGTGGTGCTGGGACAGAATTCACGGCGCATTCGCTTTGGCCGCGGTGGAACCATCCTCCTGGCAATGGTGCTCAGCCTGGGTATCGAAATTACCCAATACGTATTCTCGTTGGGATTTAGCGACGTCGATGACCTCGTTTTCAACACCCTCGGTGCGTCTGTGGGCGCGTTCTTGGTAAGCCGCAGTAGCGCGAAGGTCCAGCTGCGGACTGTACGCGTCATCGGGTGGTTTACGGCATTGAGCTTGGGTGCATTACTGCTTGCCGTTATGGCCGGGGTAGTTCTCTAGAAACTAGGCCTCGAGCGGTGGGCCTTAGGCTGGTTGGCGTTGCGACTACGCGCAACGTGATTCTCGTTCCCTATGTGCGGGAGAAAACCATCGATGAGCTCGCAGAAATCTATGCAGCGGCATGCGAGGCGATTTTGGCGGCGCGGCCTTAGGCAGATAATTCCACTCGGTGGCCCCAGTCAAACATGGTAGTGCCGGCATCGGTACCACTTAAGCCCTCGAACATAGCCAGGGGAGAGGTTGGGACCATTCCGGTGACCTGCGATACGCCGTAGTCTTCAACCAGTACCGGGGCTAAGGGAGTTGACGGACCCAATACGACATTGAAGGACTCGCGGGAGAGCTCGAGCAGGCGGGGCGCGGTTTTATTGACAAAGGCAGAGCCGGTAATAAAGACATAATCGCACTCGGGCAGGATGTATTCGGCGGCGGAATCGGGATAGTCGCCCTCATTGAGCGAGCGCTCTAGCATATAAAAATCCGCAGCCTGGTTGAGTGCCTTGGGCGCAAAAGGGAAGTGGCCGATGACCGCGACCTTCTTCCCGGCGACGGCGTTGCGGAAGGGATCGAAGATTTGGGGCCAGGGGGCGTCGGCAAGCGCAAAGCCATGCTCGTCGGCCACAGAAGGTGTGGCGTAGTAGGAATTTAGCGCGGCCATGCCGAAGGAAGCCTCCGAGAAATTCCAGCTCTTGGCCAGCTGGGCGATGGCGCGTAAAGGAACGCCGGAGTACTCGGCGCGCATCTGGGCCGGGCGAGAAGTTGCTGACATGGTCATGGCCATGCCGCAGCTAGGGCTTTCGTTGTATACCCGGGTCCACCGCGGGCCTTGGGCGGCGCGGGAGACCATTATGTCACGGGGAATGGCATCGATGAGGTCATCGTAGAGATCCCAGGCAGACATGTATAAACCAGCTTTCCCTAATCGTTTCGCACTCTCTGCGTGAAGGCAGTGTAGTCGAATTAGCTGAGACTAACCTATAGCTTTAGTCACATATATTCGCAACGTCGCGCGCGGTCTGCTTGGCAAAGGGGCTTACCCCGGTAATGGTTGCGGAACCGGGTCCGGTCCACGTGCCGTACCCCACGAGGAAGAGGCCGTCGACGGTGGGGGAGGTGCCATCAAGGAGCCCGCGGATGGGCCGGAGGGCAGGCCGGAAACCGGTGCACCATATGAGGTGGTCTGCGGTGACTTCTTCAAGCGAAGAAAACATGGGGGTGGCCTGCAAAAGCCCTGAATCCCGCGCGCGTAGGACCGGTGGGACCATCACAATATCGCCCAGGTTGGAATCCGCGCCGGGGTCTGGCTCGCCACGCATCATGGAGTTGAGGCGGGCGCGATTGCGCTGAAAGAGTACGCGGCCGTCAACATCATCGGGCATCCACCGCGGGGAGTTGCGGGTATACCAGGTGGTCTCCACTCCGGAAAGCAGGAGATCAGCCGCGATCTGGGCGCCGGAATTGGCCGCACCCACGACCGCCACGGTGGACCCGGCAAAGTCCTCTGGGCCTGGGTAGAAGGCTGAATGCCATTGCTGTCCGCCAAAATCGCCGGGGTAGTAGGGGATAAAGGGCGCGGACCACGTGCCCGTGGCCGCCACGACCGTGCGCGCGGTCAGATGCTCTGTACCGGCAAAGACGTGAAAGCACGCGCCATCATGGGTCACCTCATCCACTCTGACTGGCCGGCGGATGGGCAGTTCATAGCGCTTTTCATAACGTGCAAAATAGTCGATGACGTGGCTGGCCGGCGGAAAACCCTCGTGGTGGGGCATGGGCCATCCCGGCAGGTTAGAGGAGGCGGAATTGCTAAAGAGCGTCAGCGAAGGCCAGGTGTGGCGCCAGGCCGCGCCGGGGCCGGATTCGGCGTCCAGAATGACAAAATTCAGCCCCTTCTTGCGCAGGTAGTAGCCCACCGCAAGACCCGCCTGGCCGGCACCGATGACTATGCAGTCCAGCATTAAATGAGCTTCCTCTCCCGCGCCACGGTCACCGCGGCGGTGCGGGTTTCCACGCCCAGCTTCTGAAAAATGTGAATGAGGTGGGTCTTGACCGTGGCCTCAGAGATGAAGAGCTGCTTGGCTAGTTCCTTATTGGAGGAACCGGTGGACAGCGCCCGGAGGATTTCTAGCTCGCGGGTGGATAGCGATTCCTGCGGCCGGCCCACGCGCTGGGCCAGGAGGTCCACTACCTCCGGTGCCAAGGTGCGGCGGTGCGCGGCGGTATTGAGCACGGCCTCGTGCAGCGCCTGCTCGGGGGAATCTTTAAGCAGATAGCCCATCGCGCCGGCCTCCACGGCGGCAAGGATATCGGCCTGCGTGTCATAGGTGGTCAGGATGAGCACCGGCGGCCCGTCGGCCTCCACTACCCGCTTGGTGGCCGCGATGCCATCCATGCCGGGCATCTGGATATCGCAGACCACGGCGTCTACCTGTGGGGCGTCGTCCGTAAAGAGCTTATCTACATCCGCGCCGGTGGAACCTTCCATGACTACCTCGACATCGGAGAAGGTATTGAGGATGGCGCGCAGGCCGGCCCGGACCACTGGGTGATCATCAATCAGCATGACATTAACCATTGCTTTTCTCCTTCAGCGGGATACGGACGGCTAGGGCAGTGCCTTCGCCGGATTCCAGGTTCATGGTGCCGCCCACAGCTTCCACGCGGCCGCGCAGGCCGGTAAGCCCGAAACCATGATCCCCGCCATCGGGGCCAGGGGAGGCGGATAGTCCGCGTCCATTATCAACGACGTCCAAGGTCACCGCATCCTCGAAGAGGCCGAGCGTGACCACGGCGCGCGAGGCGTGGGCGTGTTTGATGACGTTATTCAGGCCCTCTTGGGCGGCGCGCACGATGACCTCTTTGATGCGTTCGGGCACCTTGCCGCTGCCGGAAACCACCAGCTCAAAGGTGGTCTCTTCCCCCAAGGCTTTCACGCGGCTGCGCATCTGGGACAGTAGGGAAGTGAGCTGGGTTTCCAGCCGCTCATCGGGTCCGGCAAGCTCGCGGACGAAGCGGCGGGCCTCAGCCAGGTTCTCGCTCGCGACATCCTCAATGACCGCCAACTGCTCCTCTTTGGTCGCTGGATCATCGGTGCCGCGGGCCGCGCGGGAGAGCAGCAAGATAGAGCTGAGGCCTTGCGCGACGGTGTCATGGATCTCGCGAGAGAGGCGCTCGCGCTCCTCCAGCCGGCCGGCTTGGTGCTCGCTGGCGGCCAGCTCGGCTTGGGTTTCGCGCAGCTGCTTGGCTATGTCCCTGTGGTGCGCCGCCTCTGCCTGCAGACGCCGCTGGATGAAAAAGACCGTGGCTGCAAAGGCGGTACCGATAAGCGGTCCCACGGCCGCAGCGATGGACCAGCTCGCGGGGTGCATCCAGGCGGGAATGAATGCCGCTGCTGTCCACAGTATGGCGATGGAGACCAACCCAGGCACGGTGGGCAGGGCACGCAGAAAGACAAAAATGAGCGGGAATTCCAGCCACATGAAATCCTGCGCATGCACCATCAGGCCCAGCCACAGGAGGCATAGCCCACCCAGCCATAACCATGTGGGCAGCCAACGCTGTGCGGCATACACCACGGCGAGGGCGATGGCTAAGCCGATTACCCGGGCGTCGAGCCGGTCATCCACATAGGCGCGCGCCACGCCGAAGACCAGCAGAAACGCGAACATGGCGTGGAGGCCATAAACCCATAATTTTTGTCCCTTAAACACAACCACCCAGGATATCCGCGCACCGGTGGACCGTGAATCAACCACTTGGTTGACTCGAGGTTCAGCGAGCTGGCCGATTACTTCTGACCTGCATAAAGCGAATATAGAACTATGTTCCTAGCAATCAGAGAAATCACCACAGCGCGCGGCCGCTTCGCGCTCATCGGCGGCACGGTTGCGCTCATTACCCTTCTGCTCGTGATGCTCTCCGGCCTCACGGAGGGCCTGTCCAAGCAAAATACTTCCGCGTTGGAGTCCCTAGAAGAGGAGTACCCATATATTTCCTTTTCCACCGAGGACCCTTCCTTTAGCGAATCCGAGATGCACGCCGGCGATGTCGCCAGCGATGGCATTCCCTTCGGTGCGGCCCAGACCAAGCTGGAGGGCCACGGCGGCGTTGCTGTCCTCAGCCTGCCGGCCGGAACTCAGGTTCCGGGTACCGATAAGACCATCCCGGAGCAGGGTGTGCTCCTGCCAGAGTCCATCGACGCGGCCGGTACCGTCACCCTAGGCGGCGCCGACTTCTCGGTGGAGGGCACCGTTCCGGAGACCATGTACTCCCACTCCGAGGTGGTGTGGGCCTCCACCGAGTCCTGGCAGCAGATTAGCCATGCTCCAGAAGGCGTTATCGGTACTGCAGCGCTGTATAAGTACGAGGTTCCAGGCTCCGTGAAGGTGTCCACGTCCTTTTCCGGCCTAGCGGCCTATCAGTCTGAGCGCGGCTCGCTGCTTACCATGCAGGGCTTCTTGTACGGCATCTCCGCGCTGGTCACCGTCGCTTTCTTGACCGTATGGACCATTCAACGCACCCGCGACCTGTCCATCCTGCGCGCGCTCGGTGCCACCGTGCGCTATCTCTTGCGCGATGCCCTGGCACAAGCCGCCATCATCTTGGCGGCCGGCACCATTGCGGGTGCTGTCGTTGGTTGGGTGCTCGGCACGCTTGCTTCCGGCACCGTGCCCTTCGATGTTTCCCTGCGCACCATCGCCGTTCCCGCGGTTGGCATCTGGGCCCTCGGCATGGCCGGCGCCCTTATTGCTACCCGCCGCGTAGCTAAAGCCAACCCACTCGATGCCCTTGGAGGAAATGCTTAACATGTTCACCATTCTTGATATCCGCAACGCCACCGTGACCTACCAGGACGGCGAGACCACGACCACCGCGCTTGCCGACGCCTCCCTCATCGCCGAATCCAACACCCTTACCGCCATCGTGGGCGAGTCCGGGTCCGGCAAGTCCACGTTGCTGTCCGTAGCTGCTGGCCTCATCACCCCGGACTCCGGGTCCGTGCACGTGGACGGTACCCGCTCCATCATTTTCCAGCAGGCCAACCTGCTGTCTTCGCTCAATGTGCGCGACCAATTGGTGATCATGGATCATATCGCTGGCCGCAAGCTGCGCCCACAGCGCGCCGATGAGCTATTGGAGTTTGTTGGCCTAGCGGGGATGGGAAACCGCCGCATGGGTCAGTTGTCCGGTGGCCAGCGCCAGCGCGTCAATATCGCCCGAGCGCTCATGGAACAGCCGGACCTGCTCTTGGCCGATGAGCCTACCTCTGCGCTTGATTCCCACCTCTCGCAGGAAATCATCCGCCTCTTGCGCGATGTCACCCAGGAGATGAACACCGCAACCGTACTGGTGACCCACGACCGCTCCCTGCTGAACTTCGCTGACCGCGTCGTGGAGGTCAAGGACGGCCACGTCTCCGAGCAGGAGAAGGTTTCTGCGCTCAGCTAGCCTCAGCTAGCGCTGCATGAGGAGTAGTCGTGCGATTGCCTGCGGCACGGCCGCGGCAATCTGAGAGGCGGAGCAAAGGCCAAAGCCGTCCGGGGTGTGGGCGGCAATGGCCGCCGCGTGTTGGTGGATGGCCGCGGCGTGCAGGATTTCCATAATTATCGCCTCCGCATCCGCCTCGGCGGCATCCAGTTGCGCGAGCGTGGCTCCGAGGATGCCAGAGAGTACGTCACCAGAACCGGCGGTGGCCGCGTAGGAGTGCCCTGCGTTCATGCCATAAATTTTCTGGCCTGGGGCCGTGACCGTGGTGATCCGGCCCTTGTGCAGGATGAAGCAGTCGAGCGCGTCGGAAAGCTCCCGCAGGCGCACCCCGAGCCCCTTCGAAAGATCAAGTTCGCGGCCGAGAGTTGCCGCGTAGAGCCGCTCAAATTCCCCGGCATGCGGGGTCAGGACGGCGCAGGGATGATCGCGCACGAGTTCGCGTAGATCGCCGTCGGCCGAGAGCACGGTGAGCGCATCGGCGTCGATAATCGTGGGCAGCCCGCGTTCTAGCACGGCGCGCAATTCGGCGGCCGCCTCCGGTCCGGTGCCTCGCCCTGGGCCTACTACCCAGGCTTGGGCGTGGACTTTTTCTTGGACGCTGGCATGGGGCACTACCTCCGGCAGGCTCGTGACCACGGAGTCACTGCCCACGACGCGAACCATGGACGGCGTAGCGCGCACCGCACCCGTGGCGGCGAGGATGCCCGCGCCGGGAAAAGCGCTGCTGCCAGCACAGACCGCGGTCACCCCGCCGGTGTACTTGGTGCTTTTCGCCCCCGGAGTCGGATCCAGAATCGGTCCCGTGCAGCCCACCGGCTTTGGGGCGGTGACCAGGCCTTGTTCTCCCGAAAGCACCGGCTCAGTCGGCCACTGGTAGGGCAAGGCAATAGTGGGTTCGTTGGCGATATAGCCCACCGGTTCCGCGGTAGCGGAAAGCTCTTCTGCAAAGGAGCGTGGGGCGCCGGGTAGGCGCAGATCGCAGAGCACCACCGCACCGCATTCCGGGGCAAAGATATGTCCGGCACGGGCCCAGCCAAAGCTAATGGTCACGTCTGCCTCCACGGCATCGGCTGCAGCCACGTCGGTATCGGCGTTAATGCCCGAAGGAATGTCCACCGCTAATACCGGCACCCCACGCTTCTTGGCCTCGGTATAGGCGCGCAGCGGGGCACCGGAAAGGCCGCGTGTGGAGGCGAGGCCGGCGACGGCGTCGATAAGCAGATCGGCGTTTCCTAGGTCGTGCGCAATGGTTCCGCCGGCCGCGGTAAATGCCTCTAGCGCGGGTTCGTGGGCGCTATCCGCCGCGAGGATGGCCTCCACTGAGTAGCCCTCTTCTGCCAGGAAAGCGCCAGCATAGAGGCCATCGCCACCGTTGCCGCCTGGCCCGGCAAGGATAGTTACGCGCCGATAAGAGCCGAGCATGCTCGCGGCTGTGGCCGCCACGCCTCGTGCAGCTAGGCGCATGAGCTCATCGTCAAAGTTCTGCTGGGCGAGAAGGGAATGCTCCGCCGCGCGGACGGCGGCAACGCTATAGGCATGTCGCATGCCCGCCAGGATAGGCCTTTAAGGAGCCGGTTGGCAGGTCGGGCACCAAAATAGGTTGCGTCCCTCCATGACCTTTTCTGCCACCGGGGTGCCGCAGATATAGCAAGGTAGGTCGGCGCGGCGGTAGACGTAGACTTCGCCGCCGTGGTCGTCCTTGCGCGGTTCGCGGCCCATGGCCTCGGGGGAGTGCTCGGGCCGCACGGTATCGATGCGGCCGTGCTCCACCCCGTACTCCATCAGATCCACCAAGTCCGCCCACGTGGCGTCAAAGGTTTCACGGGAAACGTCCCGGCCCGGCAGGAAGGGGGAGAGCCCGTGGCGAAAGAGGGTCTCCGCCCGGTAGATATTGCCCACGCCGGCATAAAGGTGCTGATCCATCATGAGTGAGCCGATGCTGCGGCGAGATTTATGCACTTTGGCCCAGAGCGCCTCCACGTCGGCGTCCGCGCGCAGCGGATCTTGGCCCACCTTGGCTAGCTGTGCGCGGTACTCCTCTTCAGTGAGCAGGCGGCAAAACTGCGGTCCGCGCAGGTTAGCGGCCTCGGTGCCATTATCGATGCGCACCCGGATCTGTCCGCCGGCTTCCTCGCGGGGCTCGAAGCGCAGCTTGCCAATCAGGCCTAGGTGAATATAGAGGATATGGCGCGGATCCGGGGCGCTAAAGTGCACGAAAAGGTGCTTGCCGTAGGTCTCTGCCAGCTCGATGCGCTCGCCATCGAGAAGCTCCGCCTCCGCCGCGAAGCGACCCTGCGGACTGGTCACGCGCAGCGGCATGCCGCGAAAATCGGCGTTGAATTTATTAGCTAGGCGGTGGATGACGTGACCTTCAGGCATGAAATCCAGTTTAATCGGGAAGAATTTTCGGCAAAACCGGGCGCTAACCAGCTCACTTATTTGCGGGGAGACAATAGCGTAAACTCGAAATGCGGAATGATTTAACTCAGGGGAAGGCTTTCAAATCATGACGCAAAAAATCGGCTTTGACCGCGAGAAATACATTGAGCTGCAGTCCAAGCACATCCACGCCCGCCGCGAGGAAATCGGCGGCAAGCTCTACCTAGAGATGGGCGGCAAGCTTTTTGACGATATGCACGCCTCCCGCGTGCTGCCCGGCTTCACCCCGGACAATAAAATCGCGATGCTGGAGCGCATCAAAGAAGACGTAGAGATCCTCATCTGCATCAATGCGAAAGATATCTCCCGCCAGAAGGTGCGCGCGGACCTGGGCATTCTTTATGAAGATGACCTGCTGCGCCTGGTGGATGTATTCCGCAGCCGCGGATTCTTGGTGGAAAACATCGTCATGACCCAGCTGGAGGAAGGCAACTCCCAGGCGGAGGCCTTCATCGAAAAGGTCGAGCGCCTCGGCCTCAAGGTGGCGCGCCACCGCGTTATCCCTGGTTACCCCACCAATACGGACCTCATCGTGTCCGAAGAGGGCTTTGGGCGCAATGAGTTTGCGGAAACCTCCCGCGACCTCGTCGTTGTCACCGCGCCGGGCCCTGGCTCCGGCAAACTGGCCACCGCGCTCTCGCAGGTCTACCACGAACACCAGCGCGGCAAAAATGCCGGCTACGCCAAGTTTGAAACCTTCCCTATCTGGAATCTCCCCCTGGAACACCCCGTGAACCTGGCCTATGAGGCAGCCACGGTGGACCTCAATGATTCCAATATTATTGACCACTTCCACCTGTCCGCCCACGGCGAATCCACCGTGAACTACAACCGCGATGTGGAAGCGTTCCCGCTGCTGCGCACGCTTTTGGAAAAGCTCACCGGCACCACCCCGTACCAGTCCCCGACGGACATGGGCGTGAACATGGCGGGCTTCTGCATTACTGACGACGCCGTGTGCCGCGCCGCCGCCCAGCAAGAAATCATCCGCCGTTACTTCAAGGCGCAGGTGGAAGAGGCTCGTGCGGGCTTGGGCACCGAGCAATCCGAGCGCGCCGCGGTCATCATGGCCAAGGCCGGCATCAAGGTAGAAGACCGCCCCGTGGTGGCACCTGCTCGCCAGCGCGCGGAAGAAACCGGCGAGCCCGCCTCCGCTATGCAGCTGCACGACGGCACCATGATCACCGGCCGCACCGCGCCCCTGCTGGGCTGCTCGGCGGCGATGCTGCTCAACGCGCTGAAGCACCTAGCGGGCATCGATGACGATATCCACCTCCTGTCGCCCGAGTCCATCGAGCCGATTCAAACGCTCAAGACCAAGCATTTGGGTTCCAAGAATCCACGCCTGCATACCGACGAGGTTCTGATCGCCTTGTCCGTGTCTGCGGCGAAGGATGACAATGCCCGCAAGGCGCTGGAGCAGATCAAGGAGCTTGCTGGTTGCGACGTCCACACCACCACCATCCTGGGTTCTGTGGATGAGGGAATCTTCCGCAACCTCGGCGTGCTCGTGACCTCTGACCCAGTCTTTGCCCGCAAGAAGGCGCTGTACCAAAAGCGCTAACTTTCGCATGCTCAAGATTCGGCCCTTTCAGCTTGTGCTGGAGGGGCCGCAGTCATATAAAGGAGAGCTACAAGATTGGGGATCTGCGCAGCTGCGGGCCTAAGATTGGGGCGTGACTATTGGCAAAGTTCTCCTGTATTACTGCTTTACCCCCATCGAAGATCCCACCGCGATCATGCTGTGGCAGCGCACCCTGTGCGAGTCCCTGGGGCTCAAGGGGCGCATCCTCATTTCCGAGCACGGCATTAACGGCACCGTTGGCGGCGATATGGAAGCCTGCAAGCGCTACGTCCGCCAGACCAAGGAATACCCCGGCTTTAAGCGCATGCAGTTCAAGTGGTCCGAGGGCGGCGCGGATGACTTCCCGCGCCTTTCGGTCAAGGTGCGCGATGAAATCGTGGCCTTTGGCGCGCCGGGCGAGCTGAAGGTGGATGAAAACGGCGTCGTCGGCGGCGGCGTGCACCTCAAGCCCGAAGAGGTAAATAAGCTGGTAGAAGAACGTGGCGAGGAGGTCGTCTTCTTTGACGGCCGCAACGCCATGGAGGCAGAGATTGGCAAGTTCAAAAATGCCGTCGTGCCCGATGTGAAAACCACGCATGACTTCATCGAGGAAATCGAATCCGGCAAGTATGACTGGATGAAGGATAAGCCGGTGGTGTCCTACTGCACCGGTGGCATTCGCTGCGAAATCCTGTCCTCGTTGATGAAGAACCGTGGCTTCCAAGAGGTCTACCAGATCGATGGCGGCATCGTGCGCTACGGCGAAAAGTACGGCAACGATGGCCTGTGGGAAGGCTCCATGTATGTCTTTGACAAGCGCATGCACCATGAGTTTGGCCAAGGACTCCAAGACCCCGGCTTCATCCAGCTGGGCCACTGCGTGCACTGCGGCAAGGGCACCAATACCTTCCACAATTGCATCAATGAAGACACCTGCCGCCAGCAAGTACTCATCTGTGATGACTGCATTCAGCACGTAGAAACCCAGCACTGCGGCCGGCCGGATTGCGCCGAAGTGGCAGCGCAGCTAGCCAAGCAGGAGAGCTAGTCGCGCGCCGGTTCCTTGCGGAAGCAGCCCCACCACCAGTGCTGCCACGCGGTGGTATGTGGGCTGCCCGGCGGATGGATGGCGCCGGTGCCGGTGGGGGCGTGTAGCTTACTGACCGGGCTAATGCCGTGGAGCGAGTTGAGGAACCACAGGGGGCACTCGGCGGCGAGCTCAGGGGTGATGGGGCGCGTTTCGGTGTGAATTCCAAGGTCCGAGGCGCGCCGGATGACCTGGCGCAGCGTGATGCTGGGTAGCGCCTGACCGGTGGGGAGGATGAGCGTCTCCCCATCCCAGGCGACGAGCGCGCCGGTGGTGGTCTCCACCATGGCACCGGAGGCATCCACGATGGCGGTGTCATCGGTGCCGTCTGCCTGATGCTTGTTACGGTAGCGTGCCAGCGCTGGGAAGTCGGGGCCCTTGACTAAAGGCTGCATGCGCGGGTCGGGGGCTTGCACATAGGTCACCCGGGTGACCGGGCGCGCAGGGGGCGCAGGGCGAATATCGAGGCGCAGTTGTCCGCCGGCTAGCGAGATGCGGGGGAAGAGATCGCCGGGGCCCATAAGCTGCAGCATCGCGGGGACGAAGCCGGCGGGAAGCGGTCCGGCCACCGACTCGAAGCGCTGGAGGTGCAGGGGGAGGGCGTTGGAGTGGGCGTCGGCAAGCATCCGCCAAGAATCCGCAACGTCAAAGGGGCCGGGGTGGGGCTGGCTTGGAATGAAGCTGCCCTCGTGCCAGAGGTAGGTGCTCATTGCCACGCCCCCAACACGGATTGGGCCTTGAGGTTGCGCTCCTCCAGCTCGGCGGCCGGATCTGAATCCAGGACGATGGCCCCGCCGGCGCCGATGGTGACCTCACCGGCCGCGCGCACGGCCGTGCGGATGACCACGCTGAGATCGGATTGTCCGTCAAACCCCAGGTAGCCCACCACGCCGGAGTACACGCCGCGCGGTCCCGTTTCGAGTTGGTCAATGATCTCGCAGGTGCGCAGCTTCGGCGCGCCCGTCATCGATCCGGGAGGAAAGGTGGCGCGGAGGGCATCGACCGCGGTGGCACTGGCGCGCAGCTGCCCGGTAATGGTGGAGACCAACTGATGCACGGTGGCATAGCTTTCTACCTGCATTAACTTCGGCACGCGCACGGTGCCGGGCTCGCATACCCGGGAGAGATCATTGCGCAGTAGGTCGACGATCATGAGGTTTTCGGCCCGTGTCTTCGGGTCCGTGGTCAGCAGCGCGGGATCCTGGTCGGCCGAGATGGTGCCCTTAATCGGCTTGGCCTCTACCCCACGGCCGCGCACGGTGAGGAAGCGTTCGGGCGAGGCGCTGCATACTTCCACGCCGTCGAAGACGAGGTGTGCGGCATAGGGAGCGGGATTGTGCGAGCGCAGTCGGCGATAGAGCTCGCCTTCGGCCGCGGCCGTGTAGGTATCGGTCAGGCAGACTTCGTAACTCTCGCCGGCGTGCAGGAATTCTTGGGCGCGCTTAATCCGCTCCAGGTAGCCAGGGCTGCGCCAGGAGCCCGCGCTTAGCGACGCCCCACCGTCCTCCTCCGTAGACCGTGACTCCTTTGCAGCCAAGGCGGCCTCCAGGCGGTCCAGGAGATCCTCGGCGCCGTCACCGGCAAGGCAGCACAGGTGCGCGGTTTCTGCCTGATGGTCATAGACGATGAAGGACTGCGGCCGCACAAAGTAGGCATCTGGGTAAGGGGAGCGGTGGCGTAGCTCAATGGGCAGGGTGAGCTGGGCGCATTCATAGCCCAGGTACCCGATGACCCCGCCGGTAAACGGGAGCTCCGGTGCGTCGATGATGCGGGTGGCGAGCTCGCGGTCGAGGAGGGTGAGGATATCGGGGGCGTCGCCAAGCCGGTAGCGGAAAGAGCGACTCAATGCGCCGGCGGTATCGCCGAGGATGGAATAGCGCCCGCGGGGATCCGCGGAGTCGAGGAAGAAGGCATTGTTGCCCTCGGCCTGCAGGGCGGCAAAGACCCGTGGGCAGTCCACCGCGCCGGGGACTTCGCGGTGGAGCAGGTGGAACCCGCCCAGAAAGTTGCGCATAATCTCCCGGCCGTACTGGGTAAGCACCGACTCCGGGTGAAATTGCACGCCCCAGTGCGGCAAGCCGTCGACCTTAAGCGCTTGGATGACGCCATCCTCGCTGCGGGCATGCACGGTAATGCCGGGGGTCTCCTCTATATGCAGGGAGTGGTAGCGCACCACTTCGAAGTCTTGCGGGATTCCGGCGAAGATGCCTTCGCCCGAGTGACTGATGGTAGAGACAAAACCGTGGCGCGGCTGCGGCGCGCGCGACACCTGGGCACCGGCCAGCAGACCTAGCCCCTGGTGACCAAGGCATACACCCAGTACCGGAATCTCGGCCGCGGCTGCGGCGGCGACAATGCCCCGGGCAGCACCGAAATCCTCCTCGCGTTCCGGCGTGCCCGGGCCAGGAGAAATCACCACATGCGAAAATTCGCCGGCACGGACGCGCTCGGCCAGTCCGTCCGCTTCACCGGCAGCGACGACGAGTGGTTCGCGTCCGGCTACCTCCGCGATGAGGTGGGCAAGGTTGAAGGTATAAGAATCGTAATTATCAAGCAGGAGGATCATAGGGAGGCGGAAAGTATCTATGCGGCGGCCGAGTCCATGAGGAACAGCTGGATATCGGTGATAGTCCACAGCATGAAATTGCAGGCCATTACCCAGAAAATGGCCATCCAACTGCGCCACCGCAGATAGCGGTGCAGCTTGCGCACCATGATGATGGCGCAGCCGATCATGCCGAAGAAGGGAATGATCGGGGTGGTCAGGCTAAAGAAGGTGCGCTGCCCGTCGGTGCAGAGCCACGTGGTGGTGCCATCCTCACACAAGGGGCCGCCGGAGAGCCGAGTAAAGAGTGCGACCGCGAAACCATACAGCGCGGAGAGCACAAGAACGCCGATCATGTACCAGACGGCCTGGCGGGTGGAGCGGCGGTTAGCAGCGGCAATCTCTAAAGGGTCCGGCTCATCGGCCAGCTCATCAAAGCTCCGCGGTTCCGGGCGGCGCAGATTGGCATAGTCCGCATCGGAAGTCAGATCGTTTTCGGGATGCTCTGGTCGCAGGCTCATGCCCCAATCCTAACCGCAGGATGGGTGGACCAAGATAGGCACCCGAATATGCGGCAGCAGCTCCGTGGCGGTAGATCCCAAGAACACGCGGGCGATGGGGCCCTGCGGGGTGGAGGCCATGAGCATCAGATCGCCCTTTTTCCACTTGAGCGAATCCACCGCCCCGCCCCAGCCTGCACCGGAACCGATTTCTGAGGTGACATCCAGATCGGGGAATTTTTCTTGGATGCTATCGCGGGCGCGGTCCAGCATGGCGAGGGAATCCTCGAGCCACTCGGCCGTCAGCTTAAGCGCCATATCGTGCTTATCCTTGGACGGCGTATTGAGCAGTCCCTTTGCCGAGAAGGCAAGCAGGCGCAGCGGCAGGTTCCAGCGGTTGGCGAGCTCCGCTGCGGCGAGCATCTCATGATCTTCGCGCGGGCTGCGTTCGGTAATGGCAAAGTTGAAGCGGGTGACGCCGTGTTTGGACAGCTTCACCTTGCGGGGCACCAAGCCCAATGGTTGAGGGGAATAATGCAGCAGGGTATCGGCCGTAGAACCAGCGAAGAAACGGCCCTTCGGCGCCGCCTGGTTGGGGCCTAAGATGATGAGGTCTGCCTCGAACTTCTTGGCCATCTCCGTCAGCAGATGGGGGCGCGAAGGCCCATCGACCAAGAGGGAAGGCTTGTCATCCCAGCAGCTGCGGGGTACGCCGGCTTCATCGAGGGCGGCATGGGTCGCGGCCGCGCAGGCCTCCTTTTGTGCTTTAAACCATTTCTTATATTTTCCGCCCAGCTTGGTGAGGGAAGTAGTAGTCCACGGCTGAAACACGGTCGAGATGACGCGCACCTGGGTAGCGGCGGTACGGGAAAGCCACGCGGCACAATCTAGAGCCTCGGTGCCGGAGGAAGAAGGGCTCCAAGAAATAAGAATGCGAAGGGGTTTATCGGCCGAGCCCTTGCTCAAGGCCGGCAGATGCCCATCGGAAGAATCAGTTGCCATACGGAGTGAACTAGTGAGAGATTACGGTTTTCGTTTTCTCAATTATCACGTTAAGCCCACGAAAAATGAAATCACCGCGGGCAAAACTAGCGCTGTTCGCCGTGCATTGTGGGGCGATAGACATCAGCCAGCTTGGAGATAACGGTGGCTACTTCGTTGGCGGTCTCCAAATCCTTCGGCTCGAGCCACCGCATGATCTCTGCTAGGGCGGAGGCGCGCTGCTGCGAGACGATGGCTAGTTCGGATTCGCCTAGTTGCGTCAGCGCTACCAAGACGCCGCGGCGATCCTCTTCATCGCGGTGGCGTTCCACGTATCCGCGGCGCTCTAGCTGATAGAGCGCGTTGGAGGCGGTGGGCATGCGGATAAGCTCTGCCTGCGCGATGGTGGAAACGCGGGACGGTCCGCGCATACGCAGCTGGTTCATGATGGACACCTGGGAGGTGGTCAATGAAGAGCCCTCCGCCGTGCGCTGGAAAATAAGAATGAGCTTATTGAGCGACGGCTGGATGGAACGCGCGACCTCGACGGCATCCTCGTACGTAGACGGGGATTGAGCGGGGCCCTTCTCCTCATGTTGCTGCGTCATAGAAAACGATTGTATAGCCCGTTTTCCCTGCGCGGTAGTTCGGAAGTCAAAAAATTAGTTTCCGGCAATAAAGCCTTCTAGCTCGGCGCGCGCCACGTCATCAGCCTTTTGTACCGGCGGGGATTTCATCAGGTAGGACGAGGCAGCCAGTACCGGGCCCGCCACCCCGCGGTCGAGGGCAATCTTGGCGGCGCGTACGGCGTCAATGATGATGCCGGCGGAGTTAGGCGAGTCCCAGACCTCCAGCTTGTACTCCAAGTTCAGCGGTACTTCGCCAAAGGCGGAGCCCTCTAAGCGGACATAGGCCCACTTACGGTCATCGAGCCATTCCACGTAATCGGAAGGCCCGATGTGGACGTTGCGGTCTTCGCGCTTGCCGGCGATGGGCGAGTTGTGCAGGTTAGAGGTTACGGCCTGCGTCTTGGAGATCTTTTTGGATTCGAGGCGCTCGCGCTCGAGCATATTCTTGAAATCCATATTGCCGCCCACATTGAGCTGCATGGTGCGCTCCAAGCGCACGCCGCGGTCTTCAAAGAGCTTCGCCATGACGCGGTGAGTAATGGTGGCGCCCACCTGGGACTTAATATCATCGCCCACGATGGGCAGCCCGGCATCTTCGAACTTCTTCGCCCATACCGGATCAGAGGCAATAAAGACCGGCAAGGCATTGACAAAGGCGCAGCCTGCATCGATGGCCGCCTGGGCGTAGAACTTATCCGCTTCCTCAGAGCCCACCGGCAGGTAGGAGACTACGACGTCGGCGCCGGACTGGCGGAGTATGGCGGGGACGTCGGCAAGCGGGGCTTCCGATTCCGCGATGGATTCTTGGTAGTACCGGCCGAGGCCGTCCAGGGTAGGGCCGCGCTGCACGGTAACGCCCAGCTCAGGGACGTCGGTAATGGAAATGGTGCAATTGCGGGAGCTGCGCGTAGCCTCCGCCAGATCCTTGCCCACCTTGTCCGCATCCACGTCGAAAGCGGCAACGAATTCCACATCGCCTACGTGGTACGGGCCAAATTGGGCGTGCATCAAACCGGGAATATCTGCGTCGGCCGCGGCGTTGCGATAAAACTCCACGCCTTCAATGAGGGACGTGGCGCAGTTGCCGACGCCCACGATGGCGACCTTTACTTTTTCGGACACGGTCTACTCCTTTAACTCCATGAGTTGTGGCTGTCAGTGACTGCGCAAGAGTAAGCCGAAAACTATGCCCTACGGTGGCATAACGCCATGTGGATCGATCAAGAAGAGGTAATTAGGATGATCCGGGTGAATTCCGTTGCCTATAAGCACGTGCTCTCCCATGAGTGGGAGCGCGCCCACCACCTGCGCGAATTTCGCGCCGGGCAGCTCACGCGGGAGGACGTGTGCGATGCTGATTTTTTGCTGCGCGCCGCAGCTGAGCACCATGGGCGCACCATGGATAAGGAATGCCCCGTGTGCGGCGAGCCTTTGCGGCTCACGCGCTGGGTCTATGGCGAGAACCTCGGCCGCCGCGCCGGAAGCGCCCGCAGTGAGAAAGAAATAGCGGAGTTTGTGGCCGAGGGCTTGGAGTTTACGGTGCACGAGGTGGAGGTATGCCGCCAGTGCCGGTGGAACCACTTGTTGCGTTCTGCTACTGCATTTAACGCGTGTTAGTTTCCAGCGCACCGCCTTAGGCAGTAAGCTGCAATTATTTAGTTTGTGATCAGGGATGAATGAGGACACGAATCAGTGACCGAGAAGGAATCTACCGGCAAGTCCACTAAGGTGGCTCGCCCCAGCAAAAAGCAGGCGACAAAGAAGCGCCGCATCTGGCCGTGGGTCGTTTTGGCGTTCCTACTGGTCTTTGTAGCACTGCCCGCAGGACTTTTTGCCTACGCATACTCGCAATACACCGTTCCGGAGCCCAAGGACCTGGCCAATAACCAGGTCTCCACCATCTACGCGGGTGATAATCAGACCCAGCTCGCCCGCCTGGTGCCGCCGGAAGGCAATCGCACCCACGTGAAGCTGGATGAAATCCCAGATTACGTGCAGGACTCCGTGCTGGCCGCGGAGGACCGTGACTTCTGGGATAACTCCGGCTTCTCCTTCACCGGCCTCGGCCGCGCCGTGGTGGGTAAGGTAACCGGTAATGAAGATGCTGGTGGCGGTTCCACCATTACCCAGCAGTATGTGAAGAATACGCTGGTGGGCAACGAATACTCCTACGTGCGCAAGATTCGCGAGCTCATCTACTCGGTGAAGATGACCAATGAGTGGGATAAGAAGGATATTCTCAACGCCTACCTCAACACCGTGTATTTCGGCCGCAATGCCTACGGCATCCAGGCGGCGTCCAACGCTTACTTTGATAAGGACGCCAAGGACCTCACTCCGGAGGAAGGCGCCATGCTCGCCGGCCTCATTCAGTCCCCATCCGGCCTCGACCCGCGCGTGAACCAGGAGGGTTCCGAGGACCGTTGGAACTACGTCCTTGATGGATTGGTGGGAATGGGCGACCTCACCCAAGAACAGCGCGATGGCATGGTCTTCCCAGAGACCCGCGACCCAGCTGAGTACTCCGCCTACACCGAGGCGCCCGGCGCTAATGGCCACATCAAGGATCAGGTCATCCGCGAGTTGGAAGAGGTAGGCATCACCGAAAACGAGGTGTCCACCGGCGGCCTGCGCATCACCACCACCATCGACATGAATGTGCAGAACAACACCATTCAGGCAGTTGATGACCAGATGGCTCCGCTGCAAGAGGATGCGCGTGCGGCTTCCGTGACCATCGATCCGAAGACCGGTGCGGTCCGCGGATACTTTGGCGGCCACGATTCCAATGGTTGGGACTATGCCAACTCCCCGCTGCAGACCGGTTCTACTTTCAAGATCATGGCCCTTGCGGCCGCCTTGCAGCAGGGCATCAGCCTCGATACCAATTACTCGTCCGCTCCGTACCAGCTGCCTGGTTCGGATGTTGTCACCAACGTGGGCGGCGGCTGCGGCGTGTGCAACCTGCGCGAGGCTACTAAGCAATCCCTGAATACCTCCTTCCTTCGCCTGCAGGCGGACCTCAAGAACGGCACCCAGGACACCGCGGATATGGCGCACGCCCTTGGCGTGGCTAAGTCCCTGCCGGGCATTGACAAGACGCTGACGGAAAAGGGCAAGCAGCCATTCGAAGGCATCGCTCTGGGTCAGTATCAGTCCCGCCCGCTCGATATGGCCACCGCAATGTCCACCCTGGCTAACCAGGGCGTGTGGCATAACCCGCACTTTGTGCAGCGCGTAGAAAACGCTGCCGGCGAAGTGCTGTACGAGCACCCCGAAGACGGCGGCGAGCGCCGCGTATCGTCCAACGTGGCCAATAACGTCCTCGAAGCCATGGAGCCGGTGGCCGCATGGTCTAATGGCGCTCTTGCCGGTGGCCGTGTTTCCGCCTCAAAGACCGGCACCACTCAGATGGGCGATACCGGAAATAACAAGGATGCCTGGATGGTCGGTGCTACCCCGCAGCTGGCTACCGCCGTGTGGGTAGGTACCGCGGATAACACCTCCGCTATCTTCGATCAGTACGGCGGCATCATGTACGGCGCCGGCGCGCCAACCAAGATTTGGAAGGCCGTGCTGGACAACTCCCTGGCCAACTCCGAATTCCAAAACTTCCCGGCTGCCTATCCGCTGGGATTCGGCAACATGGGCGCCGGAACGGCCGCTCCGGCCTATGACCCGAGCTGGGATAGCGGCGCTGGCGATACCCAGGACTACGAGGCCCCTGCCGAGCAAGCAGCTCCGGAAGAGGAGACCAAACCGGTTCAGCCGGAGAATAAGCCGGAGAGTCCGAAGCCTGCCCCGAAACCGCAACGCGGTAATGGCAATAGCGGCAATGGTGGCAATAGCGGTAATAGCAACCAGGCTCCGGCCCAGCCAGAGGCGCCGTCGTTGGATGACCTCATCGGCCCCGATAGCGACTTGGCAGATCTCCTAGGGTAGGCGGCAGTGACAGCGAATCCGCACCAGCGCATTCCCGCCTCCTCAGAACCCTTGGCCCGCGGGGTAATTGAATTCCTCGGCGGGCCAAGGGGCCGTTTTGCCGGTGTACGCCGCACCCAGTGGTGGACCCCGCTGCGCGCCATAATCGCCGTCGGCTGGGTTTTCCTGGCGTGCGGATTCCTCTCGAAGGCTAATTGCGCCGGCGGCACCCGCGGTGATGACGGGGTCATTAACCTAAATTGGGCGGGCAACCGCCAGTACACCTCTTTTTGCTATAACGACATCATCCCGCTCTACGGTGGCCGTGGCCTCGACGAAGGCGGCTTCCCCTATGCCTATTCTTGGCAAGAGGGTGACCTGACCCGCTATATGGAGTACCCAGTCCTCGCGGGCCTATTCCAGGGGTTGATGGGCTGGATTGCCCGCAATACGTACTCTCTGGTTGAGTGGGTTGGCATCCCGGAGGCCGGATGGTACTTCGGCCTGACCGCCTTGGTCATGGCGTGCATCTGGGTAGGCGTGCTCTACATGGTCTACCTGCTGGTGGGCAACCGCACCTGGGACACCATCCTCGTCGCCGCCAGCCCCCTTGTCATCATCCACGCCTTCAGCAACTGGGATATCCCCTCCATTGCCTTTGCCGTAGGTGCGCTCTTGGCCGCCGCGCGCAAGCGCCCTGTCGTTGCGGGTGTCCTCATCGGCCTTGGCACTTCCTTTAAGCTGTGGCCGCTCTTTCTCTTGGGGGCGTTCCTGGTCTTGGCGGTGCGCAATCGTCGCTTGCCGCAATTTTTCTATGCCTTGCTCGGCGCGGCCGTGACCTGGATTGTGGTCAACGCGCCGGTGGCACTGAAGTACCCGGAGGCATGGCGCGAATTTTTCCGCCTCAACCAAGAGCGCGGTGCGGAGTGGACCACCATCTACTCGGTGCTCAGCCGCAATACTGGGATTAGCTTTAGCCCTGAGTTCCTCAATACCTTCAGCCTGGTGGCGTTTTTGGCTCTCTGTGCGGCGATTGCGGTGTTGGGCCTGCGCAGCGCGCGGACCCCGCGCATGGCCGAGCTGGTTTACCTCATCGTGGCAGCCTTCTTACTATTCAACAAGGTATGGTCGCCCCAGTATTCTCTGTGGCTGGTAGTGCCCGCGGCCCTAGCCCTGCCACGCTGGCGCTTGGTCTTTAGCTGGGCGCTTGTCGACGCCCTCGTGTGGCCCCTACTCATGTGGCACATGCTGGGTACAGACAATAAGGGTATTCCGCACGAGCTGCTTGACGTTGCGATTATCTCCCGCGACGCCCTCATTATCGCCATGGCTGTCCTCGTCATTCGCCAGATGTGCGGAAAGACCCCGGATAAGGTGCGCGATGCGCACGCCGGCCGCGACCCCTTGGCAGGAGCATTCGCATGATCATTACCTATATCGGAATGGCATCCATCATCTTGGGATTCCTCTGCGTGATGGGGGCCTTCTGGCTCTTCCACAATCGTGAAGATCGCCGCGGGCCCATCGTGCTGGGGCTTTTGGCCATTCTTTTCCTCACCATCATTCCGGCGACTGCTGCTGTGTTTTTCGCCGCAACGACCACTGGTTAGATTTCTTTTCGCCGGTCATTTGCGGTACTGTAGTGGGGTTGCTTGACGCAACGTACCCTCCTGCTGCATCCGCAAAGGTGATGCAGCCGAAAACTACTAGACCATAGGAGGTGATGAGGTCCGTGCGTCACTACGAAGTCATGATCATTCTGGATCCTAATCAGGATGAGCGCACCGTAACCCCGTCCCTGGATAAGTTCCTCGAAATCGTCCGCCAGGAAGGCGGCAAGGTTGAGAACCTTGATGTATGGGGCAAGCGTCGTCTTGCATACCCCATCAACAAGAAGGAAGAGGGCATTTATGCCGTCGTCAACCTGGAGTGCGAGCACACTTCGGTTGCCGAGCTCGACCGCCGTCTGAACCTGAACGACACCATCCTGCGTACCAAGGTTCTGCGCACCGACAGCAAGTAGCGGATACTGGGATCAAGCACAATCCACGTAACCGATAAGGAGTAAAGACATGGCACAGGGAGATACCAATATCACGGTGGTAGGCAACATCGTTGCTGACCCCGAGCTGCGCTTCACCCCGGCGGGTGCGGCAGTAGCTAACTTCCGCGTCGCCTCCACCCCTCGTCGCTATAACTCGCAGACGAATCAGTGGGAAGACGGCGAAGCTATGTTCCTGACCTGCAACGTATGGCGTCAGGCAGCGGAAAACGTTGCCGAGACCATGTCTAAGGGCATGCGCGTCATCGTTACCGGCCGCTTGAAGCAGCGTTCCTTCCAGACCCGTGAGGGCGATAACCGCACCGTATTCGAGATTGACGTCGACGAAGTCGGTCCGTCTCTGCGCTACGCCACCGCTCAGGTAAACCGCAATCCGCGTGAGGGCGGCAATAACTTTGGCGGCGGCGGCCAACAGCGCTCGAATAACAATAATCAGGGCGGTTTTGGAGGCGGCCAGCAACAGCAGCCGCAGCAGAACCAGGCTCCTTCTGAGGATCCGTGGAACTCCGCACCACCTGCAGGTGGTTTCGGAGGCGCTGATTCTGAACCTCCGTTCTAAGTCTGTCACCCGCAACTATTCAACTAACTCAATTGAAAGGCAGGGATCATGAAGCTGATCCTCACCGCTGCCGTTGAGAACCTCGGCGCCGCTGGCGAAATTGTTGAGGTTAAGGACGGCTACGGACGTAACTACCTGCTTCCTCGCGGCCTGGCCATCGTGGCTACCCGCGGCGCAGAGAAGCAGATTGAGGGCATCAAGCGCGCCCAGGAAGCTCGCGAGATTCGCGACCTGGATCACGCACGTGAGGTCCGCAACCAGCTCGAGCAGCTGACGGATGTCAAGGTAGAGGTTAAGACCTCCGAATCCGGTAAGCTCTTCGGTTCCGTTCAAGCAGAAGACATTGTCAACGCCGTCTCCAAGGCTGGTGGCCCTAAGCTGGATAAGCGCATCGTTGTGCTTCCTAAGGGCCTGGTCAAGAAGACCGGCAACTACCAGGTCGAGCTGAAGCTGCACGCTGATGTTATCGGCAAGGTGAACTTCTCGGTCGTTGCTGCCTAACTAGGCGCACGACGGTCCAAATAAGACCCAAAGACAACAGCAACGCTTTAGGCCTCAAGTTCCTGCTATGTGAGGTGGCAGGTACTTGGGGCCTTTAGCGCGTTTTCACCGGCCTGTGGATAACTGTGGAATTCTGTGGATAACTCTTTGGCCGTTTAACTTTCTGTTTACGTGGAGGCTGCTTTATTAACCCGCAGGTCAGGCCCCTTATCCACGGATGATGTGCCTATTTTCACACCGGGAAAAACATACCCTGAGCTGGGATTTTGATTTGCGCAGGTCATGGGCTTTTGGAGTTATCCACAGGCCTATGCAGGGCAAATATGGGCAAAGGCTCTCGCGACCTGCAATTTTCACAGCACCCTGTGGATAACTGTGGAAGTTATGCCCAGGGGGTGGTGTCCGGGCACTAGACTACACTGAGATTCCGATACGCTCGGACGCTCGAATAGCTACAAGGGGGAAGACATGACCAACGCCAGTTTTGATGATGAACACCTGCCACCGGAGCCGCCGCCAGAGGAGGAACCGGCTCCGCGCCGTCGCTATCAGCAGGAAGAGCCAAAGCGCTATGGCGAATTCCGCCAACCCCCCGCGGACCGCGAAGCGGAGCAGGGTGTTCTGGGTGCCATGCTGCTGAGCCCCCATACGGTGATGGAAGTCATCGAGGAGCTGGAGCCGGAGGATTTCTACTATCCGGCACACACGTTGATTTACCGTGCCATGCTGGACCTCTATTCAGAGGGCAAGGACGTCGACGCCGTCATTTTGGCCTCCCAGCTCGACCGCTTTAATAACCTCGAGCGCGTCGGCGGTGCTCCTTATCTCCACACTCTGCTAGCCACGGTGCCAACGGCGGCCAACGCACGCTACTACGCCGAAATCGTCGCGGAAAAGGCAGTGCTGCGCAAGCTTGTTGATGCCGGTACGCGCGTAGTACAGCTCGGATTTTCCGGCACCGAAGATGCAGAAATCGAGTCCGTGCTGGACCGTGCGCAGCAGGAAGTTTTCGCCGTCGCCCAGCGCAAGACGGCAGAAGATTACCGAGTCCTGGGGGATCTCATTGACCCCACCATTGATGAGCTCGCCGCCCTGCAGCAAGCCGGCGGTGTGGAGCTAGGCGTGCCGACTGGCTTCATCGACCTCGACAAGTTAACTAACGGCCTTCACGCGGGCCAGATGGTCATCGTTGCTGCTCGCCCTGGTGTGGGTAAATCGACCCTGGCCATGGACTTTATGCGGTCCTGCTCCTTGCAGCACGGCAAGTCCTCGGTGATTTTCTCTCTCGAGATGTCGGCTTCTGAGATTGTCATGCGCCTGCTTTCAGCGGAGTCAGAGGTGAAGCTGGCCGATATGCGCGGTGGCCGGGTTTCCACCGAGGACTGGGCAAAGATCGATGAGACCCTTAACCGAGTACAAGACGCCCCACTCTTCATTGATGACTCACCGAATCTCACGATGATGGAAATTCGGTCCAAGGCCCGCCGCCTCAAGCAGCAGCACGGCTTGGACCTCATCGTCTTGGACTACCTGCAGCTGATGTCTTCGGGTAAAAAGGTCGAGTCTCGCCAGCAAGAGGTCTCTGAGTTCTCCCGCCAGCTGAAGCTCTTGGCCAAGGAGCTGGAGGTTCCCCTCATCGCGATCTCGCAGCTGAACCGTGGACCTGAGGCGCGTACGGATAAAAAGCCGCAGCTTGCGGATCTCCGTGAGTCTGGCTCGCTGGAGCAGGACGCCGATATGGTCATGCTGCTCTACCGCCCCGATTCCCAGGACCGCGATAATGAGCGCGCCGGAGAGGCGGATATTATCCTAGCCAAGCACCGTGGCGGCCCGATCGATACCGTGCAGGTGGCGCACCAGCTGCACTACTCCAAGTTTGTCAATATGGCGCACGGTTAAATTACAGGTCTACCACCGCGTTGGGGTCTCCCAATCGTGGGCCAAGGATGACCAATACCAAGAAAACCGCAGCTGCGGCGAGCGCCAGCCACCGCCATACGGGGAAAAGGCGTTCGCCGCACAGGCGGGCGAACGTCGCGCCAATCAGAGCGCCCAGGGTATTGAAGAGAAGATCATCGATATCCGTGCGCCCCAGGGCGAAAGCATATTGGCACACTTCTAGTACGAGGCTGAGGCCAAATCCCCACGCAGCTGTCTTCTTAACGGAGCGGCAGAGGCTAAAGACCAGCATGCCGAAGGGGATGAAGAATGCGGTATTGCCCGCGTACTCAAATAGCGGGCCAAACCAGCTGCCGCCGGAAAATTCATCGAAAGGAACCCAGCGCAAATCCCGGGCGCGCTGATTTTCCGGTTTCCACAAATAGCCAATCTGGTAGAAGGGCTTGAGCGTGGTTAACGCGACCATAACCGCGGTCCACGCGGCGAGGGATACCCTGCTGAGCACGCGCTAGTCCTTTCTTTCGTGGCGGGGGAGTGTACGCCCCGCCAATGCTAGCCTGCTCAGGGGTGCTCGGCGGCCTTATTTAGCGCCGGACGGAAAAGCCGCGCAGCCGTAGCGAGTTAGTAACCACGAAAACCGAGCTCAGCGCCATGGCCAGGCCCGCCAGTAGGGGATTGAGCCAGCCGAGCGCGGCAACAGGAATGAGTATGACGTTATAGGCAAAGGCCCAGAAAAGGTTGCCCTTAATAATTGCTAGTGTGCGGCGCGAGAGCCGAATGGCATCAGCGGCACAGCGTAGATCGCCGTTCATCAGGGTGATATCGGAGGCTTCAATGGCAACATCGGTACCCGCGCCCATGGCGAGGCCGAGGTCGGCTTGGGCCAGCGCGGCGGCGTCGTTAATGCCATCGCCCACCATCGCCACGGTGTGCCCCGCGGCCTGCAGCTCCTTGATGTGGTTCACCTTGTCCTCTGGCAGGACCTCAGCGCTGACGTGATCGATTCCCACCTCGGCAGCCACTGCGCGGGCGGCCCCGGCATTATCACCGGTCAGCAGGTAAGGGGTTAGCCCCAGTTCCTTCATCTGCGCCACGGCGGCGGCCGAGCTGGGCTTGATGGTATCGCGCACCTCAATGACGCCTGCGGGCTGTCCGTTGACGGTGACGACCACCGGCGTGGCACCAGCATCCTGTGCGGCGCGGAACGGCCCTTCCAGGTCGCCCAACGGGCCTTGGCGCTTGCCGACGCCTACCCGGACCCCCTCCACAGTTCCTTCCACGCCACCCGGAACCACTGCGAAGTCGGTAGCCGGCTTTACACTGCGCTCGCTAGCGATAGCGCGAGCGATGGGGTGCTCGGAATTGTGTTCCACGGCCGCGGCCAAGTCGAGGACGTCGCCGTGTACGGCGGTAACGGACATCTCTCCGGCGGTGACCGTTCCGGTCTTATCCATGACGATGGTATCGATTTGCCGCGTAGATTCCAGGATCTCCGGGCCTTTAATGACAAGCCCCAGCTGCGCCCCGCGGCCGGTGCCGACGAGGATCGCGGTGGGCGTCGCCAAGCCCATAGCGCAAGGGCAGGCCACAATGAGGACGGAGACCGCGGCAATAAACGCTGGGGCCACCCCGCCGAAGAAGAGATGCGCAAGGAGCGTCAGCACTGCTACGGCGATGACCGCGGGGACGAAGACTTGCGCAATGCGGTCCACGAGGCGCTGTACTGGTGCCTTGGACGTTTGTGCATCCGTGACCAGCTGGGCCATTTGGGCCAGTACCGTATCCTCGCCCACCTTGGTCGCTCGAACCTCAAGCTTGCCAGAGGCATTAATGGTTGCGCCGGTCACCGCATCGCCGGACCCGACCTCGACGGGCACGGGCTCGCCGGTGATCATGGAGGCGTCGACCGCCGAGTTACCGGCAACGACAATGCCATCGGTGGCGATCTTCTCGCCCGGGCGTACTACGAAGACATCGCCTACTTGCAACTGGGCAATTGGAATGCGCTGCTCGCCTCCCTCGCGCAGCACCGAGGCTTCTTTAGCTCCTAGGGAGAGTAGCTCCCGCAGAGCCTCAGAGGACTGGCCTTTGGCCCGTGCCTCGAACCACCGGCCGAGTAGGAGGAAGGTAATGACCATGCCCACGGACTCGAAATAGATGTGGTCCATCTGCGCCGCGTTCGCGTCCAGCGTCATGTGCATTTTCATGCCCGGTTCGCCTGCATTGCCGAAAAACAGCGCCCACAGCGACCAAAAATAGGCCGCGGAGGTTCCCATGGTGATAAGCGTGTCCATGGTAAAAGAACCGTGCTTGAGGTTCGTCCACGTAGCGGTGTGGAAAGGCGCGCCACCAAAGATATAGACGATGGTGGCCACGATGGCGCAGGCCCACTGCCAATTGGGAAATTGCAGTGCCGGCCACATCGATACCACCATGAGCGGTAGCGATAGGGCACCAGAGATGATGGTGCGGCGCAGTAGCCCTCCGTCACTGCTCTTCTCGGCTTGGGGCTCCTCCGCCTTCGCCCCCGCCATATCGAAGGCGCCGTATCCTGCGCTCTCTACCACCGAAATGAGCTCCTGTGGACTTACCGACTGGGAGTCATACTCGATGGCCGCCGCCTCGGTAGCGAAATTGACGCTGGCGCTTACTCCCTCGAGCTTGTTGAGCTTGCGCTCGACGCGGGAGGAGCAGGAGGTGCACGTCATTCCTGTTACGCCAAGGTCCAAGTGGGACATGGTGGTTCCTACTTCAGCGTGTAGCCGGCCTCAGCCACGGCGGCCGCTACCTGTTCATCGGTGAAATCGGTGCCAGTAACCGTGACGGCGCCGGTGGTATGGTCCGCAGTGACCTCGCTAACGCCAGAAATTTCGCCGACCTCTTCCTTCACCGACATTTCGCAATGTCCGCAGGTCATGCCCTCTACGGTGTAGTTCTTGGTGCTCATGATGATCCTTTCTTAGAGTTGGTTTCTGGGCCCATTCTATACCCCCTAGGGGTATATGACAAGGATTTTTCATGTACGTTGGGGAATAAAGCAATCCGCAAAGGAGTTAGAACAACCATGGCTACTATCGACGTCACCGAAGAAAACTTTGAAGAAACCGTTACCGGCGAGGGCATTACGCTCGTAGACGCCTGGGCCGATTGGTGCGGCCCCTGCAAGCGCTTTGCGCCGGTTTTTGAAAAGGCCTCCGAAGAGCACACGGATGCTACCTTTGCCAAGCTCGATACCGAGGCTAACCAGGGCCTCGCATCCGCGCTGGAGATTCAGTCCATTCCTACGCTGATGATCTTCCGCGATGGCATCCTGGTCTTCCGCGAGGCTGGCGCGCTGCCACCTGCAGCATTGGAAGACCTGCTGAAGCAGGTCAAGGAACTCGATATGGCGGAGGTTCGCCGCCAGGTAGAAGAGCAGAACGCGCAGGGTTAATCCCCGCTAGCTTCCTGGGCGCTTTCTGGTGAGTATCGCTAAACTCGCTAGAAAGCGTCTTTTTATGTCCAAAGGAGAAGATAATGGCTAACCCCTTCAGCAAGGGCTGGAAGTACATGATGAGTTCCTTCGATCAGAAGATTGATGAGAACGCTGATCCGAAGGTGCAGATCCAGCAGGCCGTCCAGGCCGCCAAGGAGCAGCACCAGCAGATTTCTGATCACGCTGCAGAAATCATCGGCCATAAGTCCCAGCTGGAGATGCAGATGAATCGGCTGGTTAAGTCCCAGCAGGACTACCAGTCTCAAACCCAGCGTGCATTGGAGCTGGCGGATTCTGCGGAGGACCCGCAAAAGGCCTCCGAGTATAACCAGGCTGCGGAAGTGGTTGCCTCCCAGCTGGTAGCGGTGGAGCAGGAGCTGGAAGACGTTAAGCAGCAGTACGCCGCCGCAGAGCAGGCTGCCGCGCAGGCCAAGAGCCAGCAGCAGCAGTCTGAGGCGCGCTTGAAGGAACAACTAGCGCAAGTTAGCCAGCTGGAGGCTCAGGCGGACCAGGCGGCTATGCAAGAAAAGAACGCCCAGGCTATTGATTCCATGAATCAGCTCAACCCGGACGATTCCGTACCTACTCTTGATTCTGTGCGTGCCAAGATTGAAAAGCGCTACGCCGATGCCCTTGGCGCGCAAGAATTGCAGCACGCCACCGGCGGCGATCGCATTAATGAGATCCAAGCCGCCGGCAATGACATGAAGGCGACTGCGCGCCTTGATGCCATCCGGGCGGATCTTAAAAAGAAGAAAGAGCTCGAGTCCGGCGATTAATTCTGCCGGCGAACGTTAATGAGAACCCCACGAATCCCTGAGTGGAATCCATCGCGCAGGTTCACGCGCTGGGTTTCGGTCAGGGTGTATTCGTGCAGGGTTTCGCAGGCAAACTGCAACAGCGGGCGGTCGATCTCCGGGGGAAGCCCGCCGCCGGAAAGTAGATGTGCCTGATCTCGCTGCTCGGTGCTAGCAGCGTTATCGAACCACCACGAGGCGTATTGCTGGCCCACGTCGAATGGGGATTGGAAGCCGGCCGAGCTCCATACTTCTTCCGGCAGCGGCACATACTTAGAGCGCAGCTTGCGGCGCGGTGCCATCATGGATGGCTTGGGCGCCGGCTTCTCCGCGGGGGAGTCCTCCTCGGCGGCGGAATCCTCTGCGGCATCCGCCTTGGGAGGAGCCGGCTTGGGCGTTGGGGCCGGGGTGGGCTTTTCTGTGGCGCCGAAGGCTGCCTCCACCTCTGAAGGCTCGCCGCATTCATCCGGTTCGGGCATTTCCTCGCCCTCTTTATGCCCATTTTCGCGCACCACTGGAGGAAGCGGGCCTTCTAGGACCTGCAATTCCATAGCGTCTGCGAAGTCCTCGCGAGGGTCCAAGATGGTGGTGGAATCGCAGGCATGGCGCAGTGCGGAGGACATGGAGTCCCAGCCAAACCCATAAAGATGTACGCGGATGCCGTTATCCACGGCGGCTTGAGCGCCGGGAATCATGTCCGCATCGCCGCTGACGAGGACAAAGTCGGTGAATTGTCCCTTCATGGCGGCGATGACCATGTCCGCTACGAGACGGGTATCTACGGCCTTTTGGGTGCGGCGCTCACCCCATTCGATGAGCTGACCGGTGCGCAGCTGGACCCCTTCGCAGGTGCGCAGGGCGCGCTGGTAGCGGTGTGGGCCGGTATCGGGAATGCCGTCATACCAGTATTGGCGCTGGATTGGGGTTCCCAGTTGGTTCTCGATCATCCCGCCCATGGTGCTGACCACCTCGGGCAGATCGATTTCTAGCTGTGCGCGGGCACCCGTTTCCCACGAGTTATAAAAGCTTGCGAGCAAGTATGAGGTATCGACAAAGACGAGTGTGCGTTCAAGCATGGCTCCTAAGTTCCGTTCTAATTGTTCTAAATAAAATTCTTTGTGGTTTCCAGTGTGCCCCATTAGTCACAAAACGTCGATAAGCTTGGGCAAAATCCCAGCGCAGTGGCCGCAAAAAAGTTTTCTCTCTGGAAGTATTGCAGGGATGGGGTGTTGCCGATATGGTTAGTTACACAAGTAACTAACCAACGAACCGAGGGTCAATGGATAATTCCACGCAACCACTCTTCCGCCAGATTGCTTCCTTGGTGGAGGACGCCATCGTGGACGGAACCTTGGGTGAGGGGGATAGGGCCCCATCTACTAACGAGCTTGCTGATTTCCACAACATCAACCCGGCCACTGCCCGCAAGGGCATCAGCCTCCTAGTGGATATCGGGGTGCTGGATAAGCGCCGCGGTATCGGCATGTTTGTGGCAGAAGGGGCCCTGAAAACGATCCGCGAGCGCCGCCGCGCCGACTTCGCGGCGGAATACATGGCACCGCTTGTCGACGAAGCCGTTCGCCTGGGCTACAACCGCGCCCAACTCCACGACCTATTTGATCGCGTTGCAGAAAGCCGAGGAATGTACTCATGATTACAACACGAGATTTCACCTTTGCCGATGGCCTCACACACGGCTTAGTTGGCCCCAATGGCATTGGCAAAACCACGCTCCTGCGCAAAATTGCCGGACAAATCCAATCTGGCGGTATCACCGTCTTCGGTGAGGAACCCTTTGACAAGCAGTCGGTTCTCAACCGAGTCATATTGATGGGTATTGATAACCCACTGCCGGATTCCTGGGGCATCGGAAAGCTGGGCGTTATTGGTAAGGCGCGCTGGCCGCATTGGGATGAGGAGCGGTTCAATGAGCTGCTGGTTCGCTTTGACGTGCCGGCCAAGGCCTACTCTGCCCTTTCCCGCGGGCAAAAGTCTGCGGTGGGCTTCATCTTCGCCGTTGCTTCTGGCTGTGAAGTCATGCTTCTTGATGAGCCCTATCTCGGCCTCGACACACAGCGCCGCGAGCTTTTCTATCAGGTCCTTCGTGAGGAACACGGCCGTACCATCGTCATCTCCACCCATCACCTCAATGAGGTAGCGGGTCTTCTCGATACCGTCGCTTTGATGGGGGACAGCCCAATTTCAGGCCCCATTGATGACTTCATCGAGGGAATTCTTGAGCTCACGGGCCCATCGGAGGCTCTCAACGCAGCGGTCGAAGAGCTCGATCTCCCAGTGCTGAGTAGAGAAACCACGCTTGTAGGAGATCGCCTGCTTGCCGACGCCCGCTCTGCCGCCACCGAGCCTATCTTCCGCACGGCCCAGGCCCATGGCCTGCGGATCAATGAAGTTTCCTTGGAACGTGCGGTTATGGCATTGGAGGAGAAAGCATGAAACTCCTGTGGTACCTAGGCGATTGGTGGAGCTGGACCTTTTTCCTTTTCGCTTTGCTCCTCATGCCCGTCATGGCGCAGGGAACGTGGAACGTGCTCCCGGTGATCTTTTCCTTGTCACTAATACTTTCCCTGACACCAGACTTTAAGAAGTATCAGTTGGTGGGCCTAGGCTCGAAATTCTGGAATGAGCATCGCCGCATTCTCGTTGTCCTGTGTACATTAGCGTCAGCTATCGGTGCCCTCACCGTGCAGTTGTGGTGGGCATTGCCCATTTATGCCGTCGCAGCGGCGTGGGCCATGTACCGCAGGGCTACTCCTAAACGGGTCGGGTACACCACGACCGGTTCCCAACCCTCAAACGGATTTGGATGGTTCCCTCGTACCTTGGCCGGGCAAGCAATCTATCGCCCCCAGGTCAAGGCGTGGGGCGCAGCGTGTTTGGCTCCTGCGATCGGTCTTGCTCTCTACAGGTATGAGGATCAAATCCCAGTCCTAGGCTTCCTAGGAAGTTTATGCTGGGCACTGACAGCGGTAGCGCTCGCTGCGGCTTTGCACAGCTTGCGGGTATCCCTTCGTGGATACACGGTGCTTGGTGGTAGCCGTACCGTCTGGGCCCGCCACACTGCAGTGCTCGGACTGATCCCTGTCGTCGTCGCCTTAACCTTCAGCGCAGTACTAGGGAAAGACGGTGGACTCGTTGCGGCCGTCGCGCTGCCTAGCGCCACCTGTGCCCCAGTAGTGGCCAGTCTGGAATTTCTGGGAAAGAAGAATTGGTACCTATTCGCCTTCTATGCGGTCCTCATCGCCGGGACGGCCCTTCTGTGCACTCAGGTGGCGGTTCCCGCGGTTGTCCAGCTTTTCTTGGCGGTGGCCTTCTATGCGGCCTGGGCATTGACGTTCCCCGCCTACATTCGCCGAGCAAATGCACACCGTGGCGGAATGAGTGCTTGGATGGGCATATCTTAAGCCACCCAAAAGGACCATTTACCTGGGGATTTGTGTTTGTTTAGGTCGCTGTGTAACTTAATACGGGTCAGCGCGACCGACAGCGCCCCACAGGAACACTAAAGTTCCTGGCTGAAGCGGCGATAGGAAAACAGGCCCTGACAAAACAAAATTCTTTTTGCTCACAACGAGCTACATGCAAAAGTGTGTGGTTGTTGTGTGGTGATGATGTTTGAGAACTCAATAGTGTGCCAATGTACTTTTTATTTTTTGTGTGCATGGTTGTGTGTTGATTGGTTTGTCTGCCAGCAGGCTTAGTGGTTTGTTGGTTGGTGTGTGCCGGTT
>NZ_JAKRDX010000060.1:0-501 GCF_022347235.1 Corynebacterium tuberculostearicum | reverse complement strand
TGTGAAGTCTCGAGACATCGTTCCGGTCGATGCCTCGAGATTTTTCGTTTTCAGTTGCCCTGTTGGGGGTCAAGTTCGTTGTCTTTCTTGTTGTAATAGATTTTTTCTTCGGTGAGTGTGTAGGCGGCGATTTGTGCCCCAGTGGTGGTTATTTTGATGCTTACGCGGTTGTCGATGCAGACCATGGTGATTGGTTCGCCGCCCCATCGGCGCCCGATGTAGAGGCGGCGTAGTTTGCCACCCCATCGCAGGGTTGTCTTGCCGTTGGTGCCTACTTTGTCAGTGCGTAGGCGGTAGTCGTGGTCTGGTTTGATGTCTGCTGGGAGAGCTTTGGGCAGTGCTGTGTAGGCTTCTGCGGGGGTGGTTCTGTTTAGGGCTCTATGGGGGCGTTTGTGGTTGTAGTATTCGATGATTTCTTTTAGCTGAGAGTTGAGTTCATCGAGACTTTGAGCTGGTATTTTGCTTGCTAGGGCTAGTTTAAGGGTGTAGTGGAAGCGTTCA
>NZ_JAKRDX010000005.1:0-134503 GCF_022347235.1 Corynebacterium tuberculostearicum | reverse complement strand
TAAGGACATGCGCATTAGTCACGAAACGATTTATGACGCCTTTTACCTGCAGGCCAAAGGAAGACTCAAAGACCTTGGCCTGGACTTGCCGACCGGTAGAAAGAAACGCAAGAAACGCCAAACCCGCTCCAGCACACCTGCCCAGCAACGCTTCGTCGACGACATGATCCTCATAGACGACCGGCCAGATGAGGTAAGTGAACGTATTTTGCCAGGCCACTGGGAAGGCGACCTCATCCTCGGTAAAAACAACCAATCAGCGGTAATCACGCTAGTAGAACGCGTTAGCCGATTTGTTGTCCTTGGCCACCTACCAGGAAGGCATACCAGCAAAGAAGTATTCACAGCCCTGCACAAGGCAGTTACAGGAATCGATAAAGCTATCTGGTCATCAATTACCTGGGACCAAGGAAGCGAAATGGCTGGTCATAAAGCTTTTACCATGGCCACTGACATTCCCATCTACTTCTGCCATCCAGGATCACCATGGGAACGCGGCAGCAACGAAAACACCAACGGCAGGCTCAGAAGAAACCTTCCCAAAAACAGCGACCTGTCCATCTACAGCGCCGAGGACCTAGAAATGATCGCCAACATTCACAACCACAAACCACGCAAAGCACTCAACTGGCGCACCCCAGCCGAAGTCATGACCAACGCCCTCACACAAACCGGTAGCATCAAACCAAACTAACCATCATCGTTGCAACGACCCCTAGAATCCGCCTGTGCTGTGCGATACGCTTGCCTTTGAAGAGTCATAACCCAAAGCGGAGGAGGGAAAGATGTCACGCGCACTAGTGGTACCGCTATTGGTTGGAGCCTGCGGCTTCGCGTCTTTTGTTTCGGGGACTGTGCTTTTCTTTATGGGCCTTACTGCGGCAGATGCGGCTGGAGGCAGCGGCAGCGGGGCGTGGCCTTTGGCACTCATCGGTGTAGGCGTCGCCTTGGCTATTCTTGCGCTGATGGTTTCTGGCCCGTTTTTTAATGCCCGGCAGGAGGAGAGGTCCTAAGGCTAGGTCCGCTGGAATTGAATCAACTTGGCTTAAATAGTGATAAAAACCTCTTTTTATTAAGGAAGCGGAACTCGATCCCAGTTCAAGCCGACATATGACTCGACGCGCTGCTTTTAGTGATTGCCGCTCTGGCAAGTCGCGGGGCTAGTATGTCTGACAATTCAACTTGTGCTTTTCCAACATCACAAAGGAGCTATCTATGGGCTACCGCGTACCTTGGCTGCGCCGCACAGCTGCAGCAGTGGGCACAGCCGCACTGGTTTTGGGCGGGTCGATGCCTGCCGCATTCGCGCACGACTCCGTTATTGGCGGTTCGGTCAAAGACGGCGATCAACTCGATGAGTTCCCTAAGGAAATCACCCTTGAGTTTTCTGGCATCCCCAAAGAGGACTTCAACACCTTTGCCGTAACCAACGCTGATACCGGTGAGAAGCTCTTTAGCCAGGAACCGCAGCTCCATGAACGAGACCTCACAATTGAAACTCCTGAGGGGGTTAACCCTGGGCCGGGCAACTACCAGGTGGGTTTCCAGATCACGTCTTCGGATGGACACGCTACTCGCGGCGGTGTGGAATTTTCCGTTAAAGGTGACGGAGCCGAAAACCCCGAGGCTGGCGAGTCTGACGCGACAGACCAAGAAACAACCGAGGGGCTGCCGATGTCACTGAAAATCATTCTGGGGGTGGGCGGCGTTTTGGCAATTGCCGCAGTAGTTGCCCTTTTTATTGCCAAGTCTCGTCGCATTGATTCGGAAGGTGAAAAATAATGTCCAAGATTTCTAGCATTGCCCTTGTGGGCCTGACTGTGGCCGGCCTCGCCCTGGCGGGTTGCTCCCCGCAGAACCAAAATGACTCCACTGAGTCGAAGGCTGATGCCACCTCCAGCGCTGCGGAGAAGTCCCCCTCCGCCGCGGCCGAGGACCTGACCTTCGAAGACGCCGTCGTGCGTGCCAACGAAGATAAAGACATGACTGCTATTTTTGGCACCTTGGTGAACCACACCGATAAGGACATCGCTATCACCGGTTTTTCCACCAGTCTTAATGCCAAAGTGAACCAGATCCATGAGACCGTCGATGGCAAGATGCAGGAAATGTCGAGCCCGTTGGTGGTCAAGGCCGGCGAGTCCCATGAACTGGCACCAGGCGGTGACCACTTCATGCTCATGGAAATGGGAAACCACATCGCTCCCGGCGAATCCCTTGACCTTAAGGTGAAGCTAGAAGGCGGCGAAGAGCTCGATCTGGGCGAGATCCAAACGCGTAGCATGCCTGCCGGGGATGAGGACTACGGCGATATGAAGGGCCACGATATGTCCCATATGGAGCACGGAGATATGTCCCACAATAAGGAAGGCCACGACCACTAAATATGTCTGGGTTCAGTAGAAGGGGATTTCTCACTGGCGCTGCGGTATCGACCAGCGCCTTCGCGTTGGCAGGCTGTAATAACCAGGGCACTTCCCCGGCTGCTGGGGCACAGGAACAGCCTGCGCTTGCCGACGCCCTCGTGGCTTTTGACGGTGAACATCAAGCAGGCATCGCAACCGCGGAGCAGGCGCACCTGAACCTGGTGGGGTTTGACCTTAAAAGGGGCGTCGACAAGCGGGGGTTTGCCAGCCTGATGAAATTGTGGACCGAGGACGCCCGGGCACTGTGTACGGGGGAGGCGCCGCTAGGCACCCTGGAGCCGGAAATGGTTGAACAGCCCGCCAACTTGACCATCACCTGTGGTCTAGGCCAGAAGGTTTTCTCCCTGCTCGGCGTGGAGAAACCACACTGGCTGGGAGATGTGCGTTCCTTTAAGCGTGATGAGCTGCAACGACAATGGGGACAAAGCGATATAGTCCTCCAGATTTGCTGCGATGATCCGCTGATGAACACTTATGCGCTGCGCCACATGGTGCGAGCCGGCGAACACTATGCCAGCGTGAAGTGGCTTCAGCAAGGATTTATTAATGCCTTTGGCAGCCACGAAAAGGGCGCTACCGCGCGCAATATGTTCGGGCAAAAGGACGGAACCGTTAATCCGCGCAGCGAGGAAGATTTTGCAGCCCAAGTGTGGATCGATGAAGGGCCGAAGTGGGCGCAAGGGGGAACGGCGATGGTAGTGCGTCGCATCCGGATGAACGTGGATACGTGGGAGAAGCTGGATCGCTCCTCCCGCGAAAATGCGGTGGGCCGCAAGCTTGACACCGGCGCCCCGCTTACCGGTGAAGAAGAATTTGATGCTGCAGATTTCGATACGGTAGATGACTACGGCTTGCCGGTAATTGATAAAAACTCGCACATGGCCGTGGCCGCGCCACCTGCTGATCATCCGGAGCAACGCATCCTGCGCCGGCCGTATAACTATGAGCTGGCCCCCGATGGCAAGGATGGGCAGCTTTCCAATATCGGCCAGGTTTTCATCTGCTACCAGCAGGATCCCACCAAGCAATTCGAGCCTATCCAGGCCCGTTTGGATAAATCTGACCTGATGAATGAGTGGCTGACTCATATCGGCTCCGCTATGTATTTCTGCCCGCCGGGCACCCTCGATGCCGATGGGCGTGAATCATGGTGGGCAAAATCGCTCTGCGAGCATGCGGGGTTGTAGAATGGCTATCCGTAAATCTAAATAGCGGACGCGGCCAGGTATGCCGCCGACGCACGAGCGCATAAAGGAGCGCGATTATGGCGGAACTCATCCCCGCAGTACCGGTCAATTACGATTCCTTCACCGTGCCCGCCGGCCAGGCCGTGGGCGCAGCAATGCGAGAGCTCAACCTTCCCAATAAGGGCCCTGAGGCTGTCGTAGTCGTTCGCGGTGAGGACGGCACTCTTTTTGATTTGTCGCACACCCCAGACACGGAGTCCACCTTTACCCCGGTTGCCGCCAGCGAGGAAGACGGCCGCGCCGTCATCCGCCACTCCTGCGGTCACGTTATGGCCCAGGCCGTGCAGGCCGAATTCCCCGGCACCAAGCTGGGCATCGGCCCGGCCATTGAGAATGGCTTCTACTTCGATTTCCAGACCGCCGAGCCTTTCACACCGGAAGATCTCAAGGCGATTGAAAAGCGCATGAAGAAGATCATCAAGGGAGGCCAGCGCTTCGAGCGCCACGTCTATGAATCCGCGGAGGAAGCGGAAAAGGCCCTCGCCGAGGAGCCTTTCAAGCTCGAGCTGGTCCAAGACAAGGGCAACGTTGACCCTGACTCCGACGAGGCCGCAGAAGTCGGTTCCGGCGATCTCACCCATTATGACAACATCAACCCGCGCACCGGGGACGTAGAGTGGTTCGATCTCTGCCGCGGACCGCACGTGCCGACCACCAAGTACATCCCGGCTTTCACCCTGACCCGTTCTTCTGCTGCCTACTGGCGCGGCGACCAGTCCAAGGCTGGCCTGCAGCGCATTTACGGCACCGCTTTTGAGTCCAAGGAGGCGCTGGAGGCCTACCAGACCATGGTGGAAGAGGCTGAAAAGCGCGACCACCGCCGCCTGGGTCAGGAACTAGATCTCTTCTCCTTCCCGGATGAGATTGGCTCCGGCTTCCCGGTATTCCACCCGAATGGCGCGACCGTGCGCATGGAGATGGAAAACCACTCTCGCAACCGCCACGTCCAGGCTGGGTACTCCTTTGTTAATACCCCGCATATCACCAAGGGTGACCTATTCAAGAAGTCTGGCCACCTGGACTTCTACGCCGACGGTATGTTCCCACCGATGCAGCTCGATGGCGAGTATGACGAAGAGGGCAATACCGTCAAGGAGCCGCAGGACTACTACGCCAAGCCCATGAACTGCCCGATGCACAACCTGATTTTTGCATCCCGTGGCCGTTCCTACCGCGAGCTCCCGCTTCGTCTATTTGAGTTCGGTACCGTCTACCGCTACGAAAAGTCTGGCGTGGTCCACGGCCTGACCCGTGCCCGCGGCTTTACCCAGGACGATGCCCACATCTACTGCACCGAAGAGCAGCTGGAAGAAGAGCTAACCAAGGTCCTCGACTTCATCATTTCCTTGCTGAAGGACTACGGCCTGTCTGACTTCTACCTGGAGCTTTCTACCAAGGACCCGAATAAGTTCGTCGGTTCCGATGAGATCTGGGAGCGCTCTACGTCTATCCTGCAGTCGGTCGCAGAAAAGTCCGGCTTGGAGCTGGTTCCGGATCCCGCAGGTGCAGCCTTCTACGGCCCGAAGATTTCTGTGCAGGCGCGCGACGCCATCGGCCGTACCTGGCAGATGTCTACCGTGCAGTTGGACTTCAACCTGCCGGAGCGCTTCGAGCTGGAATACACCGCGTCGGACGGCACTAAGAAGCGCCCAATCATGATTCACCGTGCGCTCTTCGGCTCCATCGAGCGATTCTTTGGCGTCCTGCTGGAGCACTACGCCGGCGCCTTCCCAGCATGGCTAGCACCGCACCAAGTGGTGGGCATTCCGGTGGCTGACGAATTCTCCCCGCACCTCGAAGAGGTTGCCACCCAGCTGCGTCAGAAGGGTATCCGCGCCGATGTGGATACCTCTGATGACCGCATGCAGAAGAAGATTCGCAACCACACCACCGGTAAGGTTCCGTTCATGCTGGTGGCTGGCGCGCGCGACGTAGAAGCTGATGCCGTATCCTTCCGCTTTCTCGATGGCACCCAGGTCAATGGTGTGCCGGTAAAGGAAGCCGTGGAGCTCATTGCCGCATGGGTAGCAGAGCGTAACAACGAGCAGCCGACCGAAGAGCTCATCAGTGCCCGACGCTAAAGAGACAAACGAAACCGACAGCTCCGCCGTCGCTGAAAGCCAAGCTGCGGTGGAGACCTTCGTTGACTCAGGTGCTGGCGAGCCGGACCGTCTTGAGCGGTTATGGGCGCCTTATCGCATGGCCTATATTGCCAAGCGCTCTAAAGACCCCTTCGTGGAAGCCCCGAAGGGCAGCGATGAGGACGGGCTCATTATTGCTCGCGGCAAGACCGTCTATGCATTGTTGAACCTGTTTCCGTACAACGCCGGGCACCTCATGGTGGTGCCGTATCGCAAGGAATCGCAGCTGGAGAACCTTACGCAAGAGGAATCTCAGGAGTTGATGGCCTTCGCGCAAAAGGCGGTTCGAGTGCTCAAACGAGTCTCACACCCAGAAGCCATCAACGTAGGACTCAACCTGGGTCGTGCTTCGGGCGGCTCGGTAGGAGACCACCTGCACCTGCATGTGGTGCCAAGGTGGCCCGGGGATAGTAACTTTATGACTGTCCTCGATGGGACTAAGGTATTACCGCAGCTTCTGCAGGATACGCGCCGCGTGCTGGCAGAAGGATGGCGCGAGATGGAAGAGGAGGATTCGCGTGCTTAGCGTGCATGGGCGAAAGCCCGCCGCCGTGGTGGTGGAACCTATAGCCAAGGCCTTTTTAAAGCTGGGCCTGACCCCGAATGTGGTCACGGTTGTGGGTACCATCGTCACCATTGCGATTTCGGTGATCCTTATTCCTACCGGCCACCTCTTTTTCGCTGCGGTCCTGTCCGGTCTCTTCGCCGCTTTCGACATGCTCGACGGCACCATGGCGCGCCTGAGCGGCAAGGCTACTGCCTTTGGTGCGACCTTGGATGCGTCCTGTGATCGCATCACCGATGGCGCATTGTTCAGTGCTATTGCATGGTGGCTGATTTATTCTGCGGATTCTTCCCGCATCACGGTCATTGCCTGCTTTGTCACCTTGGTATGTTCCCAGGTCATTTCCTATATCAAGGCTAGGGGAGAAGCGTCCGGATTCAAGATGGTCGGCGGCCTTATCGAGCGTCCCGAGCGGCTTATTTTGGCCCTGGGCGGCATCGGCCTCGAAGGCCTAGGAGTACCGCATGCCATTGAGGTTGCGCTGTGGATCTTGGCCGTGGGCTCCGTCTTTACCGTGTGCCAACGTATGGTTATCGCCGCCCGCCAGGAGCAGCAGTAGCTCATACTGCACCACCTTAAACCAGGAGGTTGTAACACCATGTGGGACAAAGAAGACCTCTCCGCGGCGGGTTACCTCGCGGGGTGGAAGGTGGTGCGCCGTCTGCCCGAGCCCATCGCGCGCACGCTTTTTCGCTGGGGTGCGGACTACGCAAGCGGCAACGGTCGCGGAATGGAGGGCTTGCGCCGCAACCTGGCGCGCGTGGTAGGCCCAGAAAACGTTACCCGCGCGTTGGTGCGCGATTCCGTGCGCTCCTATATGCGCTATTGGATGGAGGCCTTCCGCCTGCCAGCCATCCACGGTGATGCCGGGCTGCATGAGCGCTTGCTCAGTGGCTTGGAAGGCCTCGAGCATTTTGATGCTTCGGCTCAATCCGGGCGCGGCACCATTTTGGCGTTGCCGCATTCCGGGAATTGGGATATGGCGGGCGTCTTCCTCGTTGGCCATTATGGGCAGTTCACCACCGTTGCGGAGCGCCTTAAGCCCGCAGTGCTTTTCGACGCCTTTGTGGACTACCGCGAAACCCTTGGCTTTGAGGTTCTTCCCCTCACCGGCGGCGAATCCTCGCCTTTTGCCCGCCTCAAAGAGGTGCTGGAAGCCGGTGGCGTGGTCTGCCTGCTGGCTGAGCGCGACCTGACCCGAAGCGGCGTTACCGTGGATTTCATGGGGGAAAAGGCCAATATGGCTGCCGGTCCCGCGCAGCTTGCTATAGAAACCGGCGCCGCCCTGCACGTGGTGCATTCGTGGTTTGCAGGCGAGGGCTGGGGGCTCTCTGTGTCTCCTGAGCTCGAGGTAACGGACCTGCAGGAGACAACTCAGCGCATGGCCGATGGCTTCGCCGCCAATATCCGCCGCCACCCGGAGGATTGGCATATGCTGCAGCCGCAGTGGAATGTGGACATAGAGAGGCGTCGGCAAGCGCGGGCGGGCAAAGAAGCCCGCAATGCCCGCCACACCGGGCCATCGCAGGAAGGGGAGAGCTAGTGCGCATAGGAATCGTGTGCCCCTATTCCTTCGATGAACCAGGTGGAGTTCAAGCCCATATCCTTGATCTAGCCACAGTTTTCATTGAGCAAGGGCACCACGTTCAGGTCATTGGCCCCGCTGCGGAATCCACCCAGCTGCCAGATTTCGTAGTCAAGGGAGGGCCGGCTTTCCCCATCGCGTATAACGGTTCGGTGGCGCGCCTGTCCGTGGGACCCCACGTAACACGCAAGGTAAAGCAATTCATCAAGGAGGGCGACTTCGATGTCTTGCACATCCATGAGCCTAACTCCCCGAGCTTTTCCATGACCGCGCTGGCCGTGGCCCAAGGCCCACTGGTGGCGACCTATCACGCCTCTGCATCGAGCTCCCTGGTGCTGACTCTGGCCAAACCATTCCTCGTTCCCTTCTTGGAAAAGATCCGCGGCGGCATCGCGGTATCCGATATGGCGCGGCGGTGGCAGGTGGAGCAATTGGGCGGCGACCCGGTGCTCATTCCCAACGGCGTGGATACATCGGTCTACGCGCAGGCTCGGCGCCGCAGCCCGGCCAAAGCCCCCGGCGATCCCTTGGAAGTTGTCTTCTTGGGACGGTTGGATGAACCGCGCAAGGGCCTCGATATCCTGCTGAGCGCGCTGCGCCAAGTACACCACGATATCCGCGTGACCATCATGGGCGGCGGTCGCGCCCGCGAGGTCGAGGGTGTGGATTTTGTCGGCCGGGTCAGTGACGCCGAAAAGGCAGAAATCCTGGGCCGTGCCGATGTCTACGTGGCCCCAAATACCGGTGGCGAAAGCTTCGGCATCGTGCTGGTAGAGGCCATGGCGGCCGGCGCAGCTGTCGTTGCTTCCGATCTGGAAGCCTTCCGTGCGGTGTGCAATGCCGATTCCGACGAGGTTGCCGGCGCACTCTTTCGCAATAAAGACAGCGAGGATCTGGCACGCGTCCTCAACGAGGTGCTCGATGATGCCGAGTATCGGGCCCAGTTGGTGCGCAATGGCGTCCAACGCGCCAGCACCTATGACTGGGACCATGTAGCGGCGGCCGTGATGCAGGTCTACGAGACTGTCCAAGACGGCACCAAGGTGAGGGTAAAGCGTTGATGACCATCGAAATCGCCCTAGTCCTCTTCCTACTTATCATCGTAGGTTTGTGGGCACTTTTTACCGCCCAGCGGCTCAACTCGCTGCACATCCGCACTGATGCCTCGCTGGCCCAGCTACAGGCGGCACTAGACCGCAGAGCAGCGGTGACAGCGGCGGTAGCCCCAGAGCTTGCGGCGCTAGCCCAGCGAGCGGAATCTACCGAGCTCTATCAAGGACACTTCGAACCGCGCACGATGGCCGAGCGGGAACTATCTGCCGCCATTGTGAGGGAGTTTCCCGCGGACCGTCGCCCGGCCGCGCTTGCCGACGCCGAGGGCCGCATCCAACTTGCCCACCGCTTCTATAACGAGGCGGTCAGCGACACTCGCGCGCTGCGTTTGCGCCCTGCGGTACGCCTCTTTCATCTGGGTGGCACCGCGAAGCTGCCGGAATATTTTGACTATATGTTGGCCGAGTAGCCAGCAGTTCTACCTCAATTTCAGGACGCAAGTGCGTGCCGGCCGCGTCGGCGGCGGAATACCGGCTTCGCCTCGGTGCTGGCGGCCGGGTCTTCCTCCGGGGCGTTAGGCGCTTGCTGCTGCATCTGCGCCTGCTCGATCTTCGAAGCCAGAGCCACCTCGACTGCAAACCAGACAAGTCCGATGATGGCCATGACGACGATAAGGATATTGCGGGCTACCAATAGGTAGACGGCGAACATGTTCTCGCCCACGTGGTTCCAGATGTAGTCATAGTTGAATGGGTAGACCAAGGTGCCCAGCACGGCGGCGATAATGGTGCAGGACGCTAACAAGGCTTGGAATATCCGCAAGGGGGCGAATTCTTGCGGAAGGCGCTGGCGGATCACCACGGCAAGCAAGGGGCCCAGCCAGACGATGTATTGCGGGGAGAAAACCTTATTCGTCGCGATGAGAAGCAGCACCATAACGGTAAAAAACGCCATGGTCGTCCGGGTGGTCCATCCGCCGGCACACAGCCGGTACAGCGCCCAGCCCACTGCGAAGACGAGCATGACAATGGTGGCAATAGTGCTCCAGGTCATTGCGGTATCTACGCCAGGCCCGGAAATCTCAAAGCTCTTGGACGGGGCGTAGCCCAGGTGCCAGCGCCCTGGAGTGCGATGTGCCTGCAGCAACAGGAACGTCGCCGGGATGGACTCCAACTGGAGACCGCGCACGCCCTGATAGTTCAGCGGTGAAAGCAGGCGCTCGGTACCAGAGGCAGCAATCGTGACGGTGCAGACTGCGACGATGGTGCAGAAAAACGCGAGTAGGCGTTGCCAGGTTGCGGATCTGTTGAAGCGGCCCACTAAGCCGGCAGCGAGGACTCCTGGCCATAGCTTCATCGTGGTGGCAAAACCCAGTACCGCCGAGGCGATGAGCGGGCGGGTAGCTAGAAGGGCAGCTGCCCCGGCCACGGCTAGGGCGGGGAATATATCGAGACGCCACACAAAGGTGTGGCCAGCTGCGGTGCCAAAGAGGACCCAGAACCAGGCGGCCTGGAAACTGCGCGGTTGAGTCGCGTGGTGACGCAGAAGGAGGGCTAAAAAGGCGGCGTCCACTAGCAGGGTCATGATGGTGAAGCCGATATAGAATGCGGTGATATTCTCACCGGTCAGCCAGCCCAAGACCACCGTGGGCCAGGTGCCCGAGTGAGGGTATTCGGTCATCATCGTCGGGTCGTCGCCAAAGAGTCCGGCAAAATAGTATGCGACATCGCCCCTGGGATTGTGGTCAATCTTGAGTAGGTAAATAAGGACCAGGCGGGCGATGACCCACCCAATCCATACTGCTGGAACAGAAGCGATGCGTTTCACTAGAAAGACTTTATTCAATGCGCGCCAGCTTCGGTAGCGGACATAGTTTCTTCTAGAAAATTCCTCCACTTTTGCGCCCAGAAGTGGGGGACGGATTTGAAAAGGAAACTGACGGCTCGTTTAGTGAGTAGTGTGGACGGCAAACGCTGGGAGACGTGACGTAGGACATAGGGAGTGTGCAGATGGCATCCATTCGCGAGATTCTGGCCGTCGAGGAAACGAATTTGGCCGATGTGTTTAGAGGCCCTGCTGTGGAGTCGCGGATTGAGCGTACCTTCGGCGGACAGATTGCTGCTCAAGCAGTGGCCGCAGCCCAGTGCACTGTGTCCGGCAAAGACATCCACTCCCTGCATGGCTACTTTGTAGGCCCTGGCGATGCGAGCCAACCAATTGAGATCCGGGTCGAACGCATTCGGGAGGGGAAATCATTCGCCAACCGGCAGGTGCGTGTCTACCAGGGTGACGTGCTCCTTTTTACTCTCATGGCTAGTTTTCACCGCGACGGCGACTATGGCCCGCAGCATCAGGACGCCGCGCCGAAGGTGCCAGGGCCCGATGAGGTAGCTCGGATGGGCGGTGGGGCCCCGTACTCCACCAGGATCATCCTCAAAGAGTGGGAGGAGTGGGATATTCGCCTCGTGCCGGAAGAGGGCCGCGATCCGGTGGCTGCAGAGCGCACCGGTGCAGGCTATCGGCATATCTGGTTTCGCAACACAGGCCATCTCCCAGCGGATTCTGCCTTTCACCGCGCTACGCTGACCTATATGTCTGATATGACGCTGATTCGCTCCGCGCTTATTCAGCATCAGGGAGAAAAGGTGCAATTGGCCAGCCTTGACCATGCGATATGGTTCCTGCGCCCCTTCCGCGTGGATGAGTGGTTGCTGTATGAGCAGGTATCACCCTCGGCGTCGAATGCAACGGCGGTTGCGTGTGGCAAGATTTTTACCGAGCAGGGTGAATTGGTGGCGTTGGTGAACCAAGAGGGGCTTACGCGTTACTTAGATGAAAAATTGGGCAGCGGCTCTGCCCATGGCAATTGGCACAACGTATAAGAGTGTCCCGCTTATAAGGGGGTCGCTTTCACGCATTCGTGCAGCACACGTATAATTGCCACCAGTTTCAGCACCCGATTAGAAAGGGACTACATGTCAGGCCACTCGAAATGGGCAACTACCAAGCATAAGAAGGCTGCCAACGATGCCAAGCGTGGCAAGGAATTTGCCAAGCTGATCAAGAACATCGAAGTGGCGGCTCGTACCGGCGGTGGTGACCCAGCGGCTAACCCAACACTTGATGACATGATCAAGAAGGCCAAGAAGGCCTCCGTCCCCAATGACAACATTGAGCGTGCTCGCAAGCGCGGTTCCGGTGAAGAGGCCGGTGGCGCCGATTGGGAAACCATCATGTACGAAGGCTACGGCCCGAACGGTGTAGCCATGCTCATTGAGTGCCTTACGGACAACCGCAACCGTGCAGCAACCGACGTGCGCACTGCGATGTCCAAGAACGGCGGCAACCTGGGTGAGTCCGGCTCTGTGGCCTACATGTTCACCCGTACCGGCTACGTCTTGGTAGAAAAGGGCGAGCTGACGGAGGATGACGTCTTGATGGCCGTGCTGGAAGCAGGCGCGGAAGAGGTCAAGGACCAGGGCGAGAAGTTTGAGATTGTTTGCGCGCCGACGGACGTGCAGGCCGTGAAGGACGCGCTCAAGGACGCCGACATTCAGGTCGATGACTCCGACAATGACTTCCGTGCGTCTGTCGAGGTGCCGCTGGAGGCCAATGACGCCAAGAAGATTTTCCGCCTCATCGACGCCTTGGAAGACTCCGACGATGTGCAAAACGTCTACACCAATATGGATCTCTCCGATGAGGTTCTAGCCGAGCTGAACGAGGATTAACCACCTCGCCGCAAGGACGGCTCTTAGCGCCGGTAGCGTTCCACGGGTACTGCCTGTAGGAAGCGTTGCCGGCGCTTTTCCATGTGCTGGCTGGATGCTACGCTTGTAGAACACCTGTGTGTAGTCCATAATGGGGCAGTAGGCGGTGCACAGTGATGCCGACATGACAATGGGGGAGAGATGAACCTAGAAGGAATGCGCGTGATGGGGATTGACCCAGGCTTGACGCGCTGCGGGCTTTCCGTGGTTCAGGCTGGTCGTGGCCGAGCAATCCTTCCCGTTTCTGTCGGCGTGGTGCGCACCCCTAGCGACAAGGACTTGACGGAGCGCCTCCTGCGCCTTTCGGTGGCGGCGAAAGAGTGGATGGATGACTATTCGCCAGATGTGGTTGCGATCGAGCGCGTCTTCGAACGCGGCCAGGTGTCCACAGTCATGCAAACGGCCCATGTAGTTGGTGTGCTGGTGCTAGCTGCCGCCGAACGCGATATTCCGGTCTACATGTACACCCCGTCCGAGGTGAAAAAGGCCATCTCTGGAAACGGGCGCGCGGATAAGAAGCAGATGACCACCATGATTACCCGTATTCTGGGGTTGACTGAACCGCCCAAGCCTGCCGACGCCGCCGACGCTCTTGCGTTGGCAGTCTGCCACTGCTGGCGTGCCCCGGCCATTGTGCGGATGGACCATACCGGCCTCGGGCTTGGAGCTAAGACCAGCGGCGTGCGCGGCCAGGGCAAGAAGCGCTAGGGAATTTTACTGAGAGTGGAAGGATAGGAAGCCAATGATTGCTGCACTGCGTGGAGAGGTAATCCATATTGGACTCGACCATGGGGTTATCGACTGTGCAGGTGTGGGGTACAAATTTTTAGCTACCCCAAAAACTCTGGGCACCTTGCGTCGCGGGGAACAGGCTACGGTTCTGACTAACTTGGTGGTCAAAGAAGATTCTCTGACTCTCTATGGCTTTAGCGCTGATGAAGACCGCGAGATGTTCCACGTGCTGCAATCCGTGTCCGGCCTAGGGCCTAAACTTGCCTTGGCGGCGCTGTCGGTTATGGGTGCAGGGGAGCTCGCGGCGGCAATTGGCGGGGAAGATGTGAAGGCGCTGCAGTCTATCCCGGGCGTCGGCAAGCGTATGGCCCAACGCTTGGCGCTGGAGCTGAAAGATAAGGTAGCGGCCTTTGCGCCCAGCGAGGCCGCCGCCGCAGGTTCCGTTGATACTGCCGTCGCGCCGGCCGGTGGTGCCGTGGTAGAAAGCGTGACTGAGGCGCTCATTGGCCTTGGGTTTACCGATAAGGGAGCGCGTCCCGTAGTGGAATCCGCATACGCGGAAAACCCCGATGCCGATACGTCCTCTCTCTTGCGTTCGGCGCTGGCACAGCTGGGCAAGAAGAAATAACCGGCAGGAAGGCTGAAGAATCATGTCCGATATTGAGCGCACCGAGTTCAATCTCCCTGAGGGCGTCGACGCGGCGCACGCCTCCCAGCGCAATAGCGATGTGGATGCGACCGCACACTCCGAGGAGCATGATATTGAACGCTCCTTGCGTCCCAAGTCGCTCGAGGAGTTTATCGGCCAGCCGAAGGTGCGCGAGCAGCTCTCCCTGGTGCTTAAGGGGGCAAAGAACCGTGGGGTGACGCCCGACCACGTTTTGCTTTCAGGGCCGCCGGGCTTGGGCAAGACCACTATGGCGATGATTATTTCCCAGGAGCTGGGCACCTCGCTGCGTATGACTTCCGGGCCGGCTTTGGAGCGCGCCGGTGATTTGGCCGCAATGCTTTCCAACCTGATGGAAGGCGATGTCCTGTTCATCGATGAGATCCACCGCATTGCCCGGCCAGCAGAAGAAATGCTGTACATGGCAATGGAGGACTTCCGCATTGACGTCATCGTGGGCAAGGGGCCTGGTGCTACTTCTATTCCGCTAGAGATTCCGCCTTTTACCTTGGTTGGCGCGACCACGCGTGCCGGCATGCTCACGGGCCCATTGCGCGACCGCTTCGGTTTCACCGCGCAGATGGAGTACTACGACACGGCTGATCTCACCCAGGTGATCAAGCGCGCCGCCCACATCCTGGACGTGGACATTGACCACGATGCGGCGGTAGAAATTGGCTCTCGGTCGCGCGGAACCCCGCGTATTGCTAACCGTTTGCTGCGCCGCGTCCGAGACTATGCCGAGGTCAATGGCACCGGCCTGATTGATCTCAGCGCGGCCCAGGGAGCGCTCGAAGTCTTTGACGTAGATGACATGGGACTTGACCGCCTCGACCGCGCGGTGCTCAATGCCTTGATTAAGGGACACGGCGGCGGACCGGTTGGCGTGAGCACGCTGGCCATCGCAGTGGGCGAGGAGCCCTCGACGGTCGAGGAGGTGTGTGAGCCTTACCTGGTGCGTGCCGGGATGGTTGCGCGCACTGGACGCGGCCGCGTAGCCACCGCTGCTGCATGGCGGCACTTGGGGCTTACCCCGCCGGAGGGCGCGGCCGGGCTGTTTTAATTCAAGGGCTAGCCTGCTTGGCGACGCACCCTGGGGTTCCTGTGTGCACCGCCGTCTGGCACACTAGGGTGCTATGGAAATCATCATTCTCATCATTATTGGCATCCTCTTCGTCGTTCCCTCGTTTATGGCCATGCGAAAGCAGCGCCAGCGCCAAAATGAGATGCAGGCCCTCCAGAATTCCCTGCAGCCGGGCGACGCCATCGTTACGGCGGGCGGCGTGCACGGCGTGGTGCGCAGCACCAGCGACAAGGATGTGGATCTAGAAATCGCGCCTGGCGTGGTGGTTACTTTTGACAAGATGGCCGTGATTCGCACCGAACAAGAGGCCAATAACCTGTCTCGTCCCGCTGCTGGGGAAGAGAAGAATGATGCGGCAGATGACCTGCCAGATGAGAAATATCCTCCGTTTGACGGCCAGGAGAAGAAATAGCCCGCCATTTCCCAAGAGTTTCCTTAACGTTTGCTAGGTAGGTGGGACCTTCGCGGAGCGTAGACCCCGTCACACTTTGGGCCTTATCTGGCCCTCGTTAAGGAAAACTCAGCCTGATGACGTACGATTGTGCGTTGTTGACGTGCCTGCGCCGTATGGCGGGGCCGTATTTAATGTTTAAACACCCTGTTATAAGCAGCACAGGAGATTATCGTTGTCCGCAAAATCCCGTGGCGCTATGAAAAATAGCAAACGCCAATGGCCGAAGCGCGCGATCGCGCTCTTCGTTCTCATTGTGGTTGTTATCTATGCGCTTATCTTTTTAACTGGTAGCCGTCAAAGCACCCCAAAGCTTGGCATCGACTTGCAGGGCGGTACCCGCGTAACGCTGGCGCCGCAAGGCGAGGAACCCACCCAAGACCAACTCAAGCAAGCACGCAACATTTTGGAACAGCGTGTCAACGGCATGGGTGTTTCTGGTTCTGAGGTTGTCATCAACGGCAATACTCTGGTCATTACCGTGCCAGGTGAGGACGCCTCCCAGGCACAGGCCGTGGGCCAGACCTCGCAGCTGTTCTTCCGTCCGGTGGCAAAGCCCTCGATGCCGGACATGGAAAAGCTCAATAAGGAGCTGGAAGATATGGCCAATCGCTGGGTGAAGTACGACGTACTGAGCGCAGAGGAGGCCAATAAGCAGATGGAGCAGATGACCAAGGCCATCGCTCAGCAAGAAGCCCAGATGACTGGCAAGGAGCCAAAGAAACAGAAGGCTCCTAAGGTCAGCGCCAAGCCGCTTGAGGAGCCAAGCAACTCCATCGAGCAGACTAAGCGCCGTGATGAAGTCACGGAGATGCTGCTGAAGGATCGTCAGTCCGAGGACCCGACCACCCAGGCTGCAGCCTCCGCGCTGATGACTTGCCAGGGCAGCACCGATCCACTGGCCGGCGCCGATGATCCTGCCAAGCCATTTGTTACTTGTGACTACTCCAAGGGCAACCCGTACGTTCTGGAGCCAGCACCGCTTCTCAATGGCATCAAGGACGAAAACGGCACCCGCCTCACCGGTAACGAGATCGATACCAATTCTCCGATCGAAGGCGGCCTGAACGGTCAGTCCGGCCAGATGGAGATCAACTTCTCCTTCAAGACCGGTGATGGCCCGAACGGTTCTCAGACCTGGGCAGACCTGACGCAGGAACACTTGAAGGACCAGGTAGCCATCACCCTTGACTCTGGGGTTATTTCCGCACCGGTCATTCAGGGAGCAACCCCAGTCGGTTCTGCTACCTCCATTACTGGTGACTTTAGCCAGGAAGAGGCACAAAACCTGGCTAATAACCTGAAGTACGGCGCACTGCCGTTGTCCTTCGCAGGTGAAAATGGCGAGCCGGGTGGCACCGTAGAGTCCATCCCGCCAACACTGGGTAAGGCCGCTCTGCAGGCCGGCCTCATTGCAGGCCTTGTTGGCCTGGTACTCGTGATGGCCTACTCGCTGTACTACTTCCGCGCGCTGGCCGGCGTATCCCTCATCTTCCTCATTGCCTCTGGCGTACTGACCTATGGCTCCCTGGTTCTGCTGGGCCGCTGGATCGGTTACTCGCTGGACCTTTCCGGCATCGCCGGTCTGGTCATCGGTGTGGGCGCAACCGCTGACTCCTTCGTGGTCTACTACGAGCGCATCAAGGACGAGCTCCTCGAGGGACGCACCTTCCGCTCCGCTACGCAAAAGGCGTGGGAGCGCGCTCGTGCCACCATTGTGACCGGTAACGCGGTGACCCTGATTGGCTCTGTTGTGGTCTACTTCCTCGCCATCGGTGAGGTGAAGGGCTTCGCCTTTACCATGGGCCTGACCACGGTCTTCGACCTGGTCGTATCCTTCCTGGTCATGGCACCACTGATGCAGATGGTCGGCCGCCGTCCGGCTGCCGCTAAACCTTCGATGAATGGCCTCGGCGGTATCTACGCACTGGTGGAAGAGCGCCGTGAGCGCGGCTACTTCGGATCGGGACGTCGTCAAGCGAACGCTGCTGAATCCGCGAGTGCAAAGGAGCCAGCCACCAAGGAAACGGCAGGAGATTCTGCCGCAGGAACCGCACGTCCCGTAGATGCTGCGGAAGATGAGGAGAAATAAGCATGGCTGTTTCGACTAAGCACAAAATTTCCCGGATGGACCGCCTCTATGAGGACGAGCGCGGTTATGACTTCATCGGTCGCACCAAGCTGTGGTACGGCATCACTGCAGCACTAATCGTGGCCGCAGTGGCCGCGATCCTCATTCGTGGATTCTCGCTCTCGATTGACTTCGAAGGCGGCACCACGTTGTCGATGCCGGCAGGCGACCTCAAGGAAGACGAGGTAAGCCAGGTCTTCGAAGACTCCACCGGTGTAGAACCCGAGCAGGTTCACATCGTGGGCGCTGGCGATTCTGAGACCTTGGAAATCGTTTCTGAGCGCCTGAGCCAAGAGGACGTGAATGCGGCCCGCGCGGCTATCTATGACAAGTTCCAGCCGAAGGATGAAAACGGCAAGGCCACTCCGGATGCCATTGGCTCGTCCACGGTATCCGAATCCTGGGGTTCTTCTATTACCCAGCGCATGCTCATTGCCATGCTGGTCTTCCTAGTAGCCGCGACCGTCTACGTGGCCATTCGCTTGCAGAAGAACATGGCTTTTGCCGCCATCATCGCGCTGATTGCAGACGGCGTGATTATCGCCGGTATTTACGCCCTCTTTGGCTTCGAAGTTTCCCCGGCCGTCATTATTGGTCTGCTTACCGTCCTGACCTTCTCCATGTATGACTCGGTCATTGTCTTTGACAAGATCAACGAGAACACGGAAGGCCTCGAAGGCCAGCGCAAGAAGACCTTTGCTGAGCTGACAAACTTGGCTATTAATCAGACCGTCATGCGCTCGATTTCTACCTCGGTAATCTCCGCGCTGCCTATCATCGCGCTCTTCGTGGTCGCCGTGTGGCTCATGGGTATCGGTACCCTCCGCGATCTGGCACTCATCCAGCTCATCGGCGTGGTCGAGGGCATTTTCTCCTCCATCTTCTTTGCTACGCCGCTGGTCGTGACCTTCGCCAACATGTCCAAGAAGATCAAGCGCCACAACAAGCGGGTCGCGGACTACCGTGCCGGCAAGGACCAGGATGCAGCGGTAGAATCCGGCGCAGCATCCTCCGGTCGCACCGTGGTCTCACCAGTGAGCGCAAAGTCCACCCCGGCTGAGATCGAAGACGATCCGTCCGAGTCCACTGGGCACCCTGGCGCAACCTGGCGCCCGGGCCGGTAGCTTGCGGTAGTAAAATTTTGGCGAAGCGGTAGCTGAAGTGAGGGCAAATTACGGTGCTTAAATCAAAGAGCAGTTCTAGAAATCGTCACTGGGGAAGGAAGGCCATTGCCTCGTGCGTTTCAGCTCTAGCTCTAGCTGCTTCTGCCTGTAGCGGGCAGGGCGGCGAGGAGGACACCTCTAGTGCTCCCCAGGAGCCAGAATCCTATGGATACTTTGGCTACCAGGTAAATTCCCGCTTGGCCACCACTAATGCTGGCACGTCTTTTGGTGATGCTACCTCCGCCGGACTGCTGTCTACGCGGCTTTATCCGGGGCTTTTTGTGCCCGGTCCCTCTGGCGAATTAATTCCCAATGCGGATCTGGTTGAAACTGAAGAGCTTCCGCCCGTTGCCGGCAGCGACCAGCGCAGCGTTCAGCTCACTTTGGAGGAGGACGCCGTATTCTCCGATGGCACTCCTGTTACCTGCGATGATTACTTGTTGACGTATGTGGCTGGTACTCATCCGGCTGAATTTGCCTCACATATGCCGTTGATGAATGACATCTCGGAATTTAGCTGTGAGCCCCAAAGCAAAACCTTCACCCTGACCTTTAACAAGGATCAGGGGCAGCGCTGGCGCCACATGTTTGGCGCCGGCACGGTCATGCCGGCCCATGCGCTGGCCAAGAAGTCCGAGTTGAGCATTGAGGAACTCAACGCCGCCCTGACAGTAGAAGACATGCAGGCGCTTGCGCCGGTTGCTAAGGAATGGCGCTATGGCTTTTCCGTGGCCGAGGATCAACTAGATCCCGAGCTGCAGGTCTCCTTTGGACCCTATGTCATTGACAAGGTAGGCGACGAAGGGGAGATAATTCTCAAAGCAAACGAAAAGTACTTCGGAGACGCCCCAGCGGAAGATCATGTTGTGGTCTGGCCTTCGGAGGCTGATGCACAGAAGCTCGCAGATAAAGGCGCGTTGCGCGTAGTCGATGCCGCAAGCGAAAATCCTGACTGGCTGGACAGCACGAAGGATGAGGCAGGGGAGTCCCCCTACGAGGTCACTCCAATGGTCGGCGAGCTAACGGATACGCTCACGCTATCTGAAGCTGGAGTATTCGCGGAGCCGTGGGCGCGCGAGAGCTTTGCGGCCTGCGTCGATCAGCAGGCGGTTGCTCAGGCAAGCTCGGCAGCCTCTGGTGTGGAAGTGCCACCGGCCTACCTGCGTACCGTTTCCGTGACCAACCCGGTCGCCGGCGGTCTAGACAAGGTGGGGAAGGATCACCAGGGCACCGATTTAGCCAAGGCCGGCGATCTCAACGGGACCACTATCAAGGTGGGCTACTTGGGACCGGATAAACGTTATGCCGCCATGGTGGAACAACTTCGTGCATCCTGTGAGCCGGCTGGTATCACCATCGAGGACGCGTCTGCGGAGTTCATGTCCCCGCACTACTTGGAAATGGAGCCGGAAACCTGGGCGCCTACCGTCGATGCCTTCCTCGGCCCAGTCGATCCCCAGACGGAGTATTCCACTGTGGAGTCGAGCATGAAGAACTCTGCGGAGCTGAAGAAGACAGAAGAGGCTCTGTGGAAGGATGTACCATCCATTCCTCTCTCCGCGCAGCCGCGCGTCTTCCTCGTCCGCCGCGACGTGGAAGGCGTCCTGCCGTACACTGGCGTCTCGGGCATCGGTTGGAATATGGATCGCTGGCACAGCACCGCCCCAACGGACAAGGAATAGGCCCCGAATATCGGGCGTTCAAAACCTCTCGCAATTATTTCTCAAGGAAGATTATGAGTTCGCACTACGAATCAGCAGCACAGGCACTCAAGGATAAGGTTCGCCTCGTTCAAGACTTCCCGGAGGAGGGCATCCTCTTCGAGGACCTCACCCCAGTCTTGGCGGACCCAGAGGCATTTCGCACCGTAGTGGACGGCTTGGCGGCCGCCTGCGAGGAATTGGGCGCAGATATGATTGGCGGCCTCGACGCCCGTGGATTCCTCCTCGGCTCGGCCGTCGCCTACAAGATGGGCCTAGGCATCTTGGCCATCCGCAAGAAGGGCAAGCTTCCCCCACCGGTATATACCGAAGAATATGAGCTGGAGTATGGCTCCGCGGCGCTGGAGATTCCAGCCAGCGGCGTTGACATCAAGGGCAAGCGCGTGGTGCTTGTCGACGACGTCTTAGCCACCGGTGGCACCCTCCACGGTGCCAAGCTTTTGCTTGAGTCCGCAGGTGCCGAAGTCGCTGGCAATGTGGTGGTGCTGGAAGTCAAGGGTCTCAACGGGCGTGAGCGTTTATCCGGCCCACCGCTCATTGTGTTGAATGCCACAGACTAAGATGGGATGCCTAAGCTAGATCGCACGATTTAGTTGGACATGAGGCCACAAGGCCCGTGGCACTGTGAAGGGCGGTAGATTTGGCCATGGACAAACCCGTAAAGCGCCAGTCCGGCGGCGGAATGCGCAGCATGTCGGCTCGCCTAGCTCGTTCGCTTACCGGCGGCCGAGTGAAGGTAAATCCGGTGCTGGACCCGTTGATGTCCATCCACCGCAAGTTTCACCCCAAGGCCGATGCTGATCTGCTCAATCGCGCCTATGACACCGCGGAGCGGCTCCATGAGGGTGTCTTTCGCAAATCCGGTGAACCGTATATCACCCACCCGCTCGCCGTGGCGACGATCGCGGCAGAGATCGGTATGGACACCACCACCATCGTGGCAGCGCTGCTGCACGATACCGTGGAGGATACGGACTACTCGCTAGAGGACCTCACTCGGGATTTCGGTCCTGAGGTAGCTCGCTTGGTCGATGGCGTGACCAAGCTGGACAAGGTGGCACTGGGCTCGGCCGCAGAGGCGGAGACCATTCGTAAGATGATTGTCGCCATGGCCACCGACCCCCGAGTCTTGGTCATTAAGGTCAGCGACCGCCTGCACAATATGCGTACGATGCGGTTCCTCCCGCCCGAAAAGCAGGCTAAAAAGGCGCGGCAGACCCTCGAGGTGATTGCTCCGCTAGCTCACCGCCTCGGCATGGCCAGTGTGAAGTGGGAGCTGGAAGACCTGTCCTTTGCCATCTTGTATCCGAAGAAGTACGACGAGATCGTGCGCATGGTGGCAGATCGTGCCCCCTCCCGCGACCGCGCGCTGAAGGAGATCATTAGCCAGGTCAGTGGGGCGCTGAAGGAAAACGGCATTGAAGCCGAGGTCATGGGCCGTCCAAAGCACTACTGGTCCATCTATCAAAAGATGATCGTACGTGGCCGTGACTTCGCGGAGATCTTTGACCTCGTAGGAATCCGCATCTTGGTCGAGGACGTCAATAGCTGTTATGCCGCGATCGGCGTGGTCCACTCGATCTACCAGGCATTGCCCGGACGCTTCAAGGACTATATTTCCTCCCCACGATTCGGCGTGTATCAGTCCCTGCACACCACGGTGCTGGCAGATGGCGGCGCTACCTTGGAGGTCCAGGTACGTACCCACGAGATGCACTACAACGCCGAGTTCGGCGTGGCTGCTCACTGGCGCTACAAAGAAACCAAGGGCAAGAACTCGGGCCACCAGGAAGAAGTGGACCAGATGGCGTGGATGCGCCAACTTCTGGACTGGCAGAAGGAGGCCGCCGATCCCAACGAGTTCCTCGACTCCCTGCGCTACGACCTGACCGCCAAGCAGATCTTCGCCTTTACCCCGAAGGGCGATGTGGTTAACCTGCCTGCCGGTTCTACACCAGTGGATTTTGCCTACGCAGTACATACTGAGGTGGGGCATAGGTGTATTGGTGCCAAGGTCAATGGCAAGCTCGTCGCGCTCGAATCGAAGCTTAAGTCCGGCGACAAGGTGGAGATCTTTACCTCCAAGGATCCCAATGCTGGTCCGTCCCGCGATTGGCAAGACTTCCTCGTGTCTGCTCGAGCCAAGACCAAGGTGCGGCAGTGGTTTGCCAAGGAACGCCGCGAAGAACACTTGGAAGCCGGTCGCGATGCCCTAGCGACCGAAGTCCAGCGCGGCGGCCTGCCTATGCACCGCCTGTTTACTGCCAGCTCCATGAAGCAGGTAGCGGAACAGCTGCACTACACCGACGTCGATTCGCTGTATACCGCCATCGGGGCCGGCCACGTATCTGCTCAACACGTTGCCAACCAATTGGTTGCCATGTTTGGCGACCAAGATGATGCCATCGACACCCTGGCCTCGCGCACGCCGCTTTCTGAGATTGAGCACTCCCGTGCCCAGCACACCGAAGATTCGGCATCGGGCACCGGCATCTTGGTGGAAGGCAGCCCCGATGTGATGGCAAAGCTCGCCAAATGCTGCCAGCCCGTGCCGGGCGATGCCATTTTCGGTTTCGTTACCCGCGGCGGGGGAGTCTCCGTGCACCGAGCCGATTGCACAAACGCGGAAAAGCTCAAGGCAGAACCAGAGCGCATGTTGGAGGTGGCCTGGTCTTCTGGTACCTCCGCAACGGGCGCTTTCTCGGCGACGCTGCAATTGGAAGCCCTCGACCGTCAGGGCCTCCTTTCAGAGCTCACTCGGGTAATGAGCGATGAGAACATCAACGTTTTGACGATGAACTCTAATCGTGGCGATGACCATATTGCGACGGTAAGGTTCACATTCTCCGTTTCGGATACCAAGCAATTGGGAACCTTGATGACCACACTGCGCAATACCGAAGGCGTCTTTGACGTTTACCGCGTAACCGCCTAAGGCGCTGTGCCCCACCCTCAAGGAGGGGCGGGGCAAGCAACGCAAAGGCATCGGGGAGGTTACCTGTATGTGAATTCTTGACTGCTGCAAGGTAAAACTCCAGCAAGCAAGCTTAATTTCTCCTGCCAAGTAGTTAGCGAAGCGATATAAATTATCCTGTCGCTTTCTACTATCTAGGAGTACTTCAATGCAGTTCCGTCGCATCGGCCAGCTTGTGGCCGCCACTACCGTTTCCGCTGTTGCTCTCTCCGGCGCGCAGGCGGTGGCACAGGAAAACAAGACCACCATCTCCGTCACCAATATCACCGATATTCACGGTCACTTGGAAGACAAGATTGGTGACCCAGCCAAGGCCGGCGATGAAATCGGCGTGGCTCGCTTGCAGTCCCTTATCAAGCAGGTAAATGAAGGACAGGAATTCAACCTGACCTCCTCGGGCGATAACGTGGGCGGCTCTGCCTTTGTCTCTGCAATTTCTGATGACAAGTACACCCTTGAAGCCCTCAACGAGATGGGTATGAAGGTGACTGCTGTAGGTAACCATGAGTTTGATAAGGGTACCGAAGACCTTACAGGGCGTATCGCTGATAGCTCTGATTACCCAATCTTGGGTGCCAACGTGTTCAAGGATGGGAAGCCTCTTCTGGAGGCTTCCCACGTCGAAGAAATTGATGGCGTAAAAGTCGGCTATGTTGGCACGGTAACGGAAAATACCAAGTATAAGGTGTCTGCTGCCAAGATCCCAGGGATCACTTTTACTAATCCAGCCGAGGCTACCAATAAGGAAGCTACTCGTTTGAAAGAATCTGGTGAGGCCGATGTTGTTGTTGCGCTCATGCACGAAGATGCCCAAGGCTTTGCAGAGGACTTTAACAAAGACGTCGACGTAGCTTTTGGCGGCGACACCCACGTTGCCACTAAGGGCGAAATTGAGCGCGAGGGCGCCTTGCCACTGCAGTGGGCACAGGGACACGAGTACGGCAAACTGCTCAACGACGTTGATATTACCTTTGATAAGACTGCTAAAAAGATTACCGACATCAGCTTGAAGCAGTACGACGCGACCGCTGCAGCAAAGGTTGAACCAGATGCTGAAATCGCAGCTATTGTAAAAAAGGCCCAGCAAGAGGCTGGAATCGAGGGTGCCAAGACCGCCGGTACTGTGGAACGGGCCCTGTTCCGCGGATCTGATGAGAATGCTGATTCGGGTTCTAACCGTGGTGTCGAATCTACCCTCAATAACTTCATTGCTGACGGCCAGCGTTACGCCATGAGCAAGCAGGTAGGCGAGGACATCGAGATCGGTGTGATGAACGCTGGCGGTGTTCGTGCTGACTTGAAGGGCGGCGACGTTACCTACAAGGATATTTTTGAGGTACAGCCGTTTGGCAACTCTGTAATTACCGCCAAGATTTCCGGCGAGGAGTTCATTAATGCCTTGGAAAACCAGTGGCAGGAGGGAAGCCGTCCACGCCTGGCCATGGGGCTTTCCAATAACGTGCAGGTGGTCTACGACCAGAAGGCCGGCAAGGGCGAGCGCGTAAAGTCCGTGACTATCAATGGCGAGCCAATTGATCCGAAGAAGGATTACTCCATTGCGCTGTCTTCGTTCCTTGCTTCCAGTGACGAAGAAGCCGGCGGCGATGGTTATTTCAATGCTGGTTCCATCAAGGACAAAAACGATGTGGGCTACATGGACACTCAGGCCATGATTGATTACATCAAGTCGGGTGAGTCTGAGGTTCGCACCGGCCAGGGTCAAATCGGCGCCCACGTTGAGGGTGACGTGAAGCCGGGTGAAGAAATCACCGTCAATCTATCTAGCCTTAATTACTCCACCGAGGGCGAACCGATGGCCAAGAAGGCAACCGTGAAGTTGGGCGACGCTGAGCAGACCGTCGACATCGACAACGCTGCGCAAGAAGGCGATGCGCAATTTGGTGAGCGCGGTCGCGCAACGGTAAAGCTCACCGTTCCAGAGAACCTGAGCGGTACCCAGAACCTAGAAATCACCACCGACGCAGGAACTAAGGCAACTTTGCCACTCGAGGTAAGCGGCGACGGCTCCGAAGAGCCGGGAGCTAAGCCTGCGCCAAAGGGCTCTTCCTTGTCCTCCAACGGCTCTTCCGTGGGTGGCGCAGTATTCGCCATCGTTGCAGCGCTGGTAGCTGGCGTTGCGGTTGTGGGCATGAACCCGCAGATTCTTCCTGCCCCAGCTCGCAAGATGATTGAGGACCTGCGCAAGCAGTTCCACATCTAGGACAGCACAGCACTAGGCGGAGCGGCTCTTCCTGAACGGGGGAGTGACGCTCCGCCTTTTCTGTATGTCTCGCGGCTGCCGGGTAACCTAAGCAGTCGTGGATACTCTAGAACTCTTCCTGCGCGAAATTACTTATCAGCTGGGTATTGAATGGCACCGTATTCCCGTTGTCGTGCTGGCGACTTTGGGTATCTACCTATCCTTCATGGTTTTGGTGAAGGTATTTGGCTCTCGCGTGCTTACGTCCATGACGGCCTCAGATGCCATCATCATTATTATGTTTGGCGCGGTCGCGGGCCGTGTCATCGTGGGCAATCCACCGACCCTAGCCGCCGGCGTCATTGGCCTGACTACGCTGATGGCGCTTGAAGCTGCCTTCGGTACCATTCGCAAGGTAGTGAAGTGGACGCGCTTTCTGGACCGTCGTCCCATCCTTTTAGTCTTTAGCGGGGAGATGGTTGAAGAAAACCTGACCCTGGCACACATTACGGAGTCAGATATCTACTCGGCGGCGCGTAGGGCCGGTATTAGCCGCATGGAAGACGTACAGATAATGATCCTTGAGCCTACGGGCCATATCTCCGTCATTAAGGTCGGTCAAGCCATCGACCCGGAGCTTTTCAAAGACCTCGTGGGGTCCGAATACATCGAAGACGCTAAAGACTCTTAGGGCGCACTCACAGCTTGGCCAGGAGCGCAAAGACCATCTGTAGGCTCCCTTAGCCCAAGAGCACGCGAAAAAGCCGCTGCTTTCCACTAAGGGAAGCAGCGGCTTAAGAATCGCTATGAAGCGGTGACCTTACTTGTTGCCGAAAGGCAGGTCGAGGTACTTGTTTGCGAATGCGAACAGGGTGCCCAGAGCGCCGATAACAGCGGTGACAACGCCGATCCAAGCCTTGATCTCCTTAGGATCAGCGTCCTTGAGGGAGGAACCCTCCTCGGCCGGCTCAGAAGCCTTGGTGGTGGTCGGCTTAGCAGGGGTGGACTGGGTGGTCGGCTCTGCAGCGGTAGCAACGGTGGTGCCAGCGAAGGTCATGGACAGAGCGGTTGCGCCAGCAACGAGTGCCTTGCGGGAGAAAAGCTTCATTTTTTGATTCCTAACAAGCTTGGGATGTTCAAAGACGATTCAAATACTAGACAGGCTGACAGCCTTCCGCAACAGTATTGGCAGGTTTTTGTTCATCGGATGAACTAGCTGAAAGTCCGCTGTGTGCTGCGTGTTTACTACTGTGGTTCTTGTGATCTGGGGGAATTTCGGTGTTCTCGTGTTTCTGCAGCTTAAACCTCATAATCGAGCTCAGTATAATTTAAGGAATGGATAAGCCCCGGCGCATTCGTCCACGGAATGTGTGGTGAATGGCCGGGGCTTTGCGCCCGCCCCCGTTAGGGGGTGTGGTGCGGTGGGTTACAGGGAGCCGTCGCCAAGCAGGGCTTTTCTGCCGCCTAAGCCTTGACGGTTGCCTTCTTAATCTTGACTTCCTTTGCCGGCTTGCCGTCTGGCTGCCCGCCTTCGACGCCGTTCTTGGCAATCTTATCCATCGTCTTCATGCCCTTGTCGGTGATGGTGGCGAAGTAGGTGTAGTTCGGGGCCAGCTCAGAATCGTCGTAGTTGAGGAAGAACTGGGAACCATTGGTGTCCGGGCCGCTGTTGGCCATGGCGACGGAGCCGCGCGGGTAGACAACGGGGTTCTGTGCGTCCTTCTCATCCACCTCGTCGGTGGGGTACTCATCACCAAAGCTGAAGCCGGGTCCGCCGGAACCGGAACCGGTGGGGTCGCCGCACTGCAGCACGTTGAGCCCGCCTGAGGTCATACGGTGGCAGACGGTGTCGTCGTAGTAGCCCGACTTGGCTAGCTCAGAAATAGCGTTGGTGGTACACGGCGCCTTGGCGCGGTCCATTTCCATCTCAATGGTGCCCTGGTTGGTTTCAAAGGAAACGGTGACGGTGCCCTTGGTGGAAATATCCTTGCCCTTTGGCTTCTTCGCGCCGTTGGACTCTTGACCGTTGTCTTCGTACTTACAGGTCACGGTATCCGGCAGGGCCTTGGCGCGCTTGTCAGCGATGGGCTGCGCCTGTGGGGTTTCCTGCGAGGTCTCAGCTGTGGAAGACTCTTCAGCCTGTACGTTTTCATCGTCGCCTTCGCGGGTGGACAAGAAGTAGATGCCGCCGACGAGGGCGAGAATTACTACGAGGGAGGCGGCAACAACGCCTAGGGGGCGTGCCTTTTGTTTGCGTTCACGGGATTTCAGCTCGCGCTCGAGCTTGCTCAGCGCCTCTTCGCCGCGCTTTTGATTATTTGGCACCGGGAGTCAACCTTTCTAGCGATTATCGGTGGCATGATTCAACCTGACCGAGTCTAGCGGTTCCATACTCTCGCGAGAGCGTTGGCATGAAAATAGGTCAAGTTAATAGCTTTTAAGCCCAATCATAAGTACGCTGGTTTCTATGGTTGAACCAGATTTTACCGATCCGCCAACGCCCACCGTTGGTGAACTTCCCGCAGTGGGAGACCCGCTGCCCGAATTTGAACTCATCGGTACCGACCTGCGTCAGATTACTAATGAGACCTTTGCGGGCACGCGCCTTATTATTTCCATCTTGCCCTCTATTGAAACCCCTGCCTGTCAGGAGCAGCTGCGCCGTTTTCATGAGCAGGTTTCGCAGCTAGATAACACTAAGCTTCTCTCCGTTTCTCTCGATTTGCCCTTTACCCTCAAGCGCTTTTGCGCGGCTGACGGCATTGATGATGTCATCGCTGCCTCCGCATTTCGCTCTGACTTTGGTGAGAAGTTCGGCGTGACTGTGCGCGATTCCGTCTTGGAAGGCTTGCTTGCCCGCTCCGTGGTGGTGGCTGATGAAAACCACAAGGTCATCCACACTCAAATGGTTCCAGGTGTGGTTACCGAGCTTGATTATGACGAGGTCTGGGATATTTTGCGTTAAGCCGTTCGGCGCTGTCGGCCTCTACTCATCATGAAAATGGGGGAGGCCGGCTCTTTTTTGTTTCAGGCAGCTAGGGTAGTGGGTATGGAAATCTACGGTTTTACTGCCGGTCCGTTTCAGACCAATACCTATGTGATTGCGGAAGGCCGCCGCGCCTTCATAGTGGACCCGGGCATGGATGCGGTGGAAAAAGTCCTCGAGCATGACTTGGACTATGAGGCTATCGTGCTCACCCACGGCCATATTGACCACACTCGGGATGCCGGATCTTTGGCAGAAGAGCTCGACATCCCTGTTTATATCCACCCGGCTGACAAGTTCATGCTTGACAGCGGTGAAGGTGTTTCGCCCCAGGCGCAAGAGCTTTTCGACGCCGCCCATATGACCCCCATCTCCGACCTCCGCGAGCTACGCGATGGCGAAACCCTGGAGCTTATCGGTCATACCTTTGCCCTCAAACACGCGCCCGGGCATTCGCCGGGATGCGTGATGATTGTCTCCGAGGAATTTGCTTTAACAGGGGACGTGCTCTTCGCCGGGGCCATTGGGCGCACCGACTTACCTCACTCGGACCCCAATGCCATGCAAAAATCTCTTGCCGGCCCAGTGTGGAGTCTGCCCGATAACCTTGACATTCTGCCCGGTCACGGTCCCACCACCACGATGCGCAAGGAGAGGGCGACCAATCCCTTCTTCGCAACATTGAGGGAGGTACTGTAATACCCGTGAGTAAAAAGAAGCAGTTCCAAGCCCTGTCCGCCCCCAAAGGTGTCCCAGACTATTTCCCGCCACAGTCGGCCGCATTCTATAAGGTGCGCCAGACCATGGTGGAGCAGGCACATCTGTCCGGCTTCCAGCACATTGAGCTGCCCATTTTCGAAGACACCGCGCTTTTCGCCCGTGGCGTGGGCGAGTCCACCGACGTGGTGTCTAAGGAGATGTACACCTTTGCCGATCGCGGCGACCGCTCCGTTACTTTGCGCCCGGAGGGTACCGCCGGCGTAATGCGCTCGGTCATCGAGCACAACCTAGACCGCGGTCAGCTGCCCGTGAAGCTCAACTATTTTGGCCCCTTCTTCCGCTATGAGCGCCCCCAGGCTGGCCGCTACCGCCAGCTACAGCAGGTCGGTGTAGAAGCTATTGGCGTGGACGACCCTGCGCTAGACGCCGAGGTCATCGCTTTGGCGGATCGTTCCTTCCGCGCGCTGGGGCTAAGCGGCTTCCGCCTCGAGCTCACCAGCCTGGGCGATCGCAACTGCCGCCCGGCTTACCGCGAGAAGCTGCAGGAATTCCTCTTTAAGCTCGACTTGGATGAAGAGACCCGGCACCGTGCAGAGATCAACCCTTTGCGCGTGCTGGATGACAAGCGCCCAGAGGTCCAAGAGCAGCTTGCCGACGCCCCCTTGATGCTCGACCACCTCAATGACGAATGCCGCGATCACTTCGAAACGGTCACCGGCATGCTGGATGATATGGGCGTAGCCTACGAGATTAATCCCCGTATGGTCCGCGGCTTGGACTACTACACCAAGACCTGCTTCGAGTTTGTCCATGACGGACTTGGTGCGCAGTCCGGCATTGGTGGCGGTGGCCGCTACGACGGGCTGATGGCCCAGCTGGGCGGTCAAGACCTATCTGGTATCGGCTACGGTCTGGGCGTCGACCGCGCCCTGCTAGCGCTAGAGGCTGAGGGCATCACCCTCGACGGCGTTGAGTCGCGCGTGGATGTCTTTGGCGTTGCACTGGGTGCTGCCGCCAAGCGCACCATGACCACCCTGATCAATGACCTCCGCAAGGCTGGAATCTCTGCGGATATGTCCTTTGGAGACCGCGGCCTGAAGGGCGCGATGAAGGGTGCCGACCGCGCCGGTGCACGCTTCGCGCTGGTCTTGGGCGAGCAGGAGCTAGAAAATGGTACGGTTGCGCTCAAGGACCTTGCCGCCCATGAGCAGCACGACGTAAAGGTTTCTGACCTAGTGTCCGTACTTGCTCGGGAAATGAACGGCGAGGCCTAAATTTCCTTTAGCCGGTGGGCATTGCGCTTAGGCGCGGTGCCCACTTTTTATGCCCGCCAGAAAGAGGTCAATGATCTTTTCTTGAATATCCGGCTGGTAGGCATCGATATCAACCTCGCGGGGTCGTGCCAGGCTCAACAGTCCCACAATGAATTCGAGGTGGGTGACGCCGGGGCCAATCTCGCCTTGCTCTTGGCCCAGCTCAATAAACCGTCGGCCGTTGCGCTCCAGAATGTCGCGCTGGGCGGTTAACTCAGGGCTAAGGGAATCCAAATCCTGCGGGACGAACGCAGGAATGAGCGTGTTTAGTCCCATTGTCAGGATATGGGTGGCGTAGGTCCGGACGTAGTCTTCCCCAGAATGTGTAGAGTTCTCGAAGTCCGTGATGAGGCGCTGTTGAAACTCGGCAAAGGCATCACCCATATATTCCGCGCATGCGCGGATGAGGCTCGCACGGTTGGGGAAATTGCGATAGACCGTAGCCACACTTACGCCAGCCTGCGTAGCCACCTTTTCCAAAGCGACATCATCGCCGTGGGTACGAAAGAGCTGGCATGCCGCAGCGATAATGGCGGTGCGGCGGTGAAGAGCATCTGCGCGCATGCAGTCCTTTTTAACACTCCACCTGCGAAACGCTAAAGCCCATGGTCTTGGCCAATCCGCCCAGGGAGGTCTCCTTGTACTTGGAGAGCATATCGCGGCCGGTTTCAGCCATGGTTTGTACCGCATTATCCAAGGTCACGTGGTGAGTGCCTTCTCCCATTTTGGCCATGCGCGCGGCGTTGATGGACTTTACCGCGCCGATGGCATTGCGCTCGATGCACGGAATCTGCACCAATCCGCCCACTGGGTCGCAGGTAAGGCCCAGATTATGCTCCAAAGCAATCTCCGCGGCGTTTTCCACCTGTGCCGGGGCTGCACCCAGCAGTTCCGCCATGCCTGCGGCGGCCATAGCGGAGGCGGAACCCACCTCGCCTTGGCAGCCAACCTCGGCTCCGGAGATGGACGCGTTTTCCTTGATAATCATGCCAATGGCACCGGCGGTCAATAGGTACCGACGGGCAGTGGAACGGGTGAAGTCTGCGCGGAAATCACGCGCATAATGCAGTACCGCTGGAATGATGCCGCACGCGCCGTTGGTAGGTGCAGTAATGACGCGGCCACCGGCAGCGTTTTGCTCATTAACCGCCAGGGCGTACAGGTTAACCCACTCCATGGCGGAGAAACCGCAGCTGGTATCGTCTTGGTTTTCTAGCAACTGGGCATACATCTTCGGGGCACGGCGTGCCACACGCAGGCCACCTGGAAGAAGTCCCTTGGTGGAAATACCCTCAGTCACACATTCACGCATGATGTCCCAGACCAAATCAAGGTGGCGCAGAACGTATTCCGCTCCGCCTTCATCGCGGTGCAAGGCCTCCTCGTTGGCAAGGATGAGCTCCCAAATTGCTTTGTCATGAGCCTCGCAGAGGTTGAGCAATTCTTCGCCCGTGGTGAACTTATAGGGAACGGAGTCATCTACATGGGCGGCGGCTACGCCGGCAGGAACCTCATTGCTTTCGGCGACTTCCGCATCGAGCTCGGCGCGGGAGAGAATAAAGCCGCCGCCGACAGAGAAGTACTCTTCCTTCTCTGCGAGGAGGTTGCCGCTGTCATCCCAGGCGCTAAAAATCATGCCATTCGGGTGCTGGGGCAGTGGTTCGTTATCAAAGACGATTTCATAGTCCACCGTGCCCCGGGGACCAGAAATGGTTCCCTCGCTAGGGATAAAGCCGCCCGCGTGAGGTTCGGCGTCGATAGGCACGCTCAGCGGATCCCAGCCGGCGAGCCCAAGAATGACGGCGCGATCGGAAGCGTGGCCACGGCCCGTTGCGGAAAGCGAACCGCGCAACTCCGTATAGACCTTAGCTGGGTGCTTCTCTAAGGAATCGAGGAATTGCCTAGCCGCGCGCATGGGTCCGACGGTGTGCGAAGAGGAAGGGCCAATGCCGATGGAGAAGATGTCCGTGACGCTAATTGTCATAGTTAAGCTGTGCCGAACCTTTCTGAAGGGATTGCTATCGGGTGCTTTGCTGTGCCGCTATTGCGGTCAAAGGTGGACCCAAAGGGTAGAGGCAGATTTTATGTGACCAGAGTAGCGAAAGTCACACTTTCTATCAATCGCCGTCTATACGTAGCACTGCTAGCGTTGTGGCTTATTTGCCGTACCCATTCAGGAGCTTGTCAAGGGGGATGAAGTTCTCCTTTGCTAGTCGGACGGTGGAGCGGCCTCCCAGCCCGGTGAGATCGCCGGCAATTCCGAGCACCCTGTCCTGTGGGGCAACTATCTGGTCAGCCAGCTGGATGGCAGAGCGCTCAATGCGGGCGGCAATGCGCTCTCCTTCCGGAGTGCCTAGATCTTCTGCGGCCTGGAATACGCCCGTCGGCACGATGTTGGCGTGGAGCTGGTTAAATAGCGGGCGGAGCGCGTAGTCCAAAATGAGGGCATGGCGCGAAGAACCAGCCGTAGCTGCGATGATTGTGGGTAAGTTGTCGAGGGCATGGGGCTCCAAGGTGTCAAAGAACATCTTGAAAAGGCCCGAATAGCTGCCTTGGAATACAGGGGTGACGGCGATCAGGCCATCGGCATCGGCAACTTGCTGCTTGGCTCGAGACAAAAGGGGCGTTTGCGCAGTCTGATCGGTCATGGCGGTAGCTAGTTCGAAAGCAAGATCGCGGACCTCAATGACGTCGATTTGGGATCCTTCACCGCGCGCGGAGATTTTGGCGCGCGTGGCTTCTGCGAGCATGTCTGCCAACCTGCGAGAAGAAGACGGGTGCGAAAGGCCAGCTGAGATAACGAGGAGGGAGCGCATAACTAGTTCTCCTTTCCCGGGCTGACCTGAAGGTGCGAAGGATTAGGCGCAGAGAGCAAGCTTGCGTGCGTCGGCGGGTCAGAAGGTACGTGGCTCGGACGGCGTTGCTCAAAGCGGCGTCGCAGCTCGGGGACAACCTGCGTGCCGAGGATTTCTATCTGCTGGAGAACTACTTCTTGTGGAAGTCCCGCGTGATCGATGAGGAATAGCTGGCGCTGGTAGTCACCGGCCCAGTCCGCAAAGCTGAGGGTCTTTTCAATTACCTGTTCCACGGTGCCAACGGTCAGTGGAGTCTGCGCCGTGAAGTCCTCGAGGCTCGGTCCGTGCCCGTAGACCGGGGCGTTGTCGAAGTAGGGGCGGAAGAAGTCTTTAGCTTCTTGTTCGGTTTCGCCAATGAAGACTTGGCCGCCAAGTCCTACGATTGCTTGGTCCGCTTGACCATGGCCATAGCTTGCAAAGCGACGGCGGTAGAGGTCCACCAACTGAGCGGTGTGCTCCTTATTCCAGAAGATATTGTTGTGGAAGAAGCCATCGCCGTAGTACGCGGCTTGTTCAGCGATTTGCGGCGAACGAATGGAGCCGTGCCAGACAAAGGGCGGAATTCCATCCAGCGGTGCCGGAGTAGCGGTAAACCCTTCTAGTCCCGCGCGGAACTTTCCTTGCCAGTTAACAACCGGCTCACGCCAGAGCCTGCGCAGCAGGTGATAGTTCTCAATAGCCAAAGGAATACCCTGCTGGATGTCTTTGCCGAACCAGGGATAGACCGGGCCGGTATTTCCGCGGCCGAGCATGAGGTCTACGCGGCCTTCAGCAAGGTGCTGCAGAAAGGCATAGTCCTCTGCGATCTTCACCGGGTCATTGGTGGTAATGAGCGTGGTCGCAGTAGATAGCTGCAAGCGCTCCGTCTGCGCGGCGATATAGGCCAAGTGCGTTGTAGGAGAGGACGGCACGAAAGGTGGGTTGTGGTGCTCGCCGGTAGCAAAGACATCAAGGCCGACCTCTTCGGCTTTAAGCGCAATTTCCGTTAGGTTGCGGATGCGCTCAGCCTCATTGGGTGTCTTTCCTGAGATGGGGTCAGTAGTTAAATCCCCGATAGTGAAGATGCCGAATTGCATGGTTGCCTTTCTATGCGGTGCACAGGAGTAAAGATAGACGCCGTGCCGACTGCGGAAAAGCCGACTGCGGGAGAATTATTCCCATTCTAGGGCATCAAAAAGTGCCGGTAGATCGGCCGGTGCAACGAGGCGCAGGGGCCTCTCAGTGACCTTGCCGTGTTCCGTGATGACCGCTGCGCATGGGCGATGTCCTTGGTTGTCGGTTTCTGAAAGGGCGTCCACCGTTTCCTGCACGCTGACTGTGCGGGCAAGAAAGATAGCGCGATCACTGGGTTCTTGATATTCCACGATGTCCGCGATGTCCGCGATGTCCGCCGCATCGAGCACGTGATTATCGCTGAGGTCCCCGGCTACCCATCGCGCAATGGTGTTGGTGGTTAGCAAAGCGGTGAAGCGGCCCTCATCGTAGATGGGGATTTGGGAGAAGTCCTTATCCTTTATGACGCTAAATGCCTCCATGATGGATGTGGCAGACGTCAAGGTGAATACCTTTTGTGGCTGCAAAACCTGAAGCGTGTCGGGCGGGGACACCACTATGTCTCGGAGAGCCGAAATCTGCTTAACCACTGCTTCGTGCGGTTCAGCGATGGGCTCTGATTTGTAGTAACGCCCGTGGGCAATGGCATTGCGTAGGTTGGAAAAATCTTTGAGTGCCTCGGCTTGCTTGCCAGAAAGCATGTGTTTGTCTCGTGCCTTGTCTACTATCCACCAAAAGGAATCTGAGTTCTCAGCGTTGAGAGCCGAGCGCAAGTGTTGCTCTATGTCGTTGAATGCGGCCAGGAATGCAGTTGCTCGGTGCGCGGTCATATGGGCCAGTGTAGAGAAGGGGGCGTCGCCAAGCAGGGCGTTTGTCCAAGCTACCCAATGGAAAATCCGCTAGCCCCGGCTCGATGGCCGGTGCGGCTAGCGGATGAAATGGGGAGTGTCGAGGATATGCGGCGCTGAGCTATCCCTAGAAGACTACGCGCAGCACAGATACGGTGATGGCAGCGATGACTGCCGCGGCGGGCAGGGTGATGACCCACGCCAAAGCGATAGGCTTCATCAGGTTCCAATTAGCTGCCTTGTTGACAATGCCCACGCCCAGCACGGCGCCGATGAGGATGTGGGTGGAAGAAACCGGAAGGCCCAAGATCGATGAACCCATCACCACAGCGGCGGCGGCAAGCTCAGCAGCGAAGCCGGAGGAGGGGTGCATTTGGGTTAGGCCCGAGCCCACAGTCTGAATCACGAAGCGGCCGATGAACCACAAGCCAGAAATCAGGGCAACGCCCATGGCAATCATGACGGCAACCGGCACGGCAGCCTCATCGCTGACTTGGTCGGTCTTGAGGACGTCAATAACCGCAGCGAAGGGGCCAATGGCATTGGCGATGTCGTTGGAACCGTGGGAGAAGGCGAAGGCGGAAGCGGTAAATACCTGCATCCAAGAAAAGAGAAGGAAGGTGGACTTAGCCAGCGACTTCTTTTTCAGGGAGCGGGCGAAAATGAAGACGGCCATCCACACTACTGCGCCGACCATGCCCATGACCAACAGGTTCTGAAGGACGCTGAAATCGAGTCCGGTGTGCTTGAGGCCCTTGAACATCACCATGGCGGAAATGATGATGGCACCGATGGCGGCTAGTACCGGTACCCAGCTCTCCAGGGCGCGGTGAGCCTTGACATTATCCATGTCCTTGTTGAGGTTATACAGATCGCGGTAATACTCGGATTCCAGCTGATCCGGATCAAAGTCTTCTTCTGCCACCAAGGCGGCGTCCCGGGCCATGGCGTTGGTGTAGCTGATCTGCTGGATTTCATTGAGGCGCGAAAAGCGAGACTTGTGCTCTTGGCGCAGCTCCGCACGACGGGTCTTGATTTCACGCAGCTTCTGGTCTGCTTCCTCGTTGTAGACCAAGATGGAGGTCTTAATCCACTTGAACAGGATGAACGCAGCGAGACCGCCGAGAACAGGGGAGAGCACCCACGAGATGGCAATAGTGCCAATCCCGCCCCACTGCACCATGTCCAAGCCACCCTTGCCGGTGATGAAGCCAACGGTGAGCGCGGCGCCGACGATGCCGCCGACGATGGAGTGGGTGGTAGACACTGGCCAACCCATACGGGTGGCAACGAGGAGCCAGATGGCCGCACCCAAAAGGGACGACATCATGATGTAGACGAACTCCATGGGGTCGAGCCCATCGATGGCGTCAAGGTCGACGATGCCAGAACGCACGGTATCGGTGACCTCGCCGCCGGCGAGGATGGCGCCAGAGACTTCGAAGATGGCGGCGACAACGAGGGCCTGCTTCATGGACAGCGTACCGGCACCTACGGAGGTACCGAAGGAGTTGGCAACGTCATTGCCGCCAATATTGAAGGCCATGAAGAGAGCGAAGAGAATGGCAGTGCCAAGCAGAATAGGTTTAGAGCCATCGACGTAGTCGTGGCCCCAGATCATAAAACCGATGAGGGTAACGGCTGTGAGGCCGCCAAAGATGGCGTGCCAAATCCAGTCGTTGCCCTTGCCATTGACGGCCTCAATGTCCGTCATGTGGGTGGTAGGGGTAGACACAGGAAGAACCTTTCAGGAAAAGCGTGCACGAGAGGGATGACCGCGCTTCTCAGCGTGGTTAAGAGGATTCTCAAAGGAAATTCTTATGTAGAGAATGCACACTCAGACTAAAGGCCCTAGGTGTCAGGAAAGTGAACTCAAGATGTGGAGTTCGTGAAAGCAATGTGGCTATTTGTGAACATAATGGCCGCCGCTCTCGGCGACGGCCACGTTGAGAGTTTTAGCCGCGGTAGGCGCCGCGCTCCAGGGTGTCGCACTGGGACATCTTGCCAGAGTTATATCCGGCGAGGAATGCCTTCTCACGCTGTTCGGAGGAACCGTGCGTCCAGGAATCAGGCTGGACCTGGCCGCCGGAGCGGCGCTGGATATTGTCATCGCCCACCGCCTGGGCAGCCGCGACAGCGTCTGAGACCTGTTCCCTAGTAATCGGCTCGAGCAAGGGGTTATCGCCCTTGTCGGCGTAGGAAGCCCACAGGCCTGCGTAGCAGTCAGCCTGGAGCTCGATCTTCACCGCGTTGGAATCGGCGCCTGGGTCGTCATAGTCCGACAGGCCGAGGGTGCCCTCAAGGTTTTGAATGTGGTGGCCGAACTCGTGCGCCACGATGTACATGCGGGCCAAGGGGGCATTTTCCGCGCCGAAGTTGCGCAGGGAATCAAAGAACGCGGTGTCGAAATAGGCGGACTCATCGCGCGGGCAGTAGAAGGGGCCGGTAGAAGAAGAGGCCGCGCCGCAACCGGTATTAACGCCGCCGTGGAAGACCACGCGCTCCGGCTCGGTGTATTGGATATCGGCCTGTTCCGGCAAGACCTTGGACCAGACGTTGTCTACGCTGCGACCGGTGAACTCAACGAGGCATTCATCCTTGGTGTTGCCATCTTCTGCAGTTTCGCATTCGGGGCTTTCGCCTTGTGCAGCGCCGTCGGATTGGGTCTGCTCGCTGCCCAGAATTGAGCCCAAGTCTGAGGGATTGCCGCCCAAGAGGAGGAAAAGGCCTACTAGAACAATCGAGCCGACGCCACCGCCAATGGCGATACCACCGCCACCACCACCCGAACGCGCTTCTTTGCCGCCGAAATCGGCACCTGATCTAAAAGTCATGCCTAAATAGTGCCACATGGTCCCCTCATACACTGGATGGAGATTGTTGCAAAGAAGCCGAAGGAGGGAAACGGGGGTTCTTCTGCGGCCTTCAGGGTTAGCTTGCGTCCACCTAACTGCGCTCCGCGTACCGGTAGGGATGTAGAATTGTGCGCGTTCCTAGTCTTGTGCTTGGTTTGGCGCGCGCTGTTTACGCGTGGCGGGACCCGCAAGTGACACAATTTTCAGAAGGGATTGAACAACAGTGCTGCGTACCCACTTAGCAGGTGAGCTCCGCAAAGAACTCGCAGGAGAGACCGTCACCCTAACCGGTTGGGTTTCCCGCCGCCGCGATCACGGTGGTGTGATCTTCATTGACCTGCGCGATCGCTCCGGCATCGCCCAGGTTGTCTTCCGTGAATCTGACGTGGCGGAGCGCGCCCACGACCTGCGTTCCGAATACTGCGTTAAGGTCACCGGTACCGTGGAGCCTCGCCCAGAAGGCTCAGAAAACCCCAACCTGCCGTCCGGTGAAATTGAGGTCAATGTCGCGGATCTTGAGGTTTTGAATAAGTCCGCAGCGCTGCCGTTCCAAATTGATGATCCTTCCACCTCGGGTGAGGTAGGCGAGGAGACTCGCCTGAAATACCGCTACCTGGACCTGCGCCGCGAGCGCCAGGCACAGGCACTGCGCCTGCGTTCTGCAGCCAACCGCGCGGCCCGCAAGGTGCTGGATTCGCATGACTTTGCTGAGATCGAGACTCCAACCCTGACCCGGTCCACCCCGGAGGGTGCGCGCGACTTCCTGGTTCCAGCACGCTTGAAACCAGGCACCTGGTATGCACTGCCGCAGTCCCCGCAGCTTTTCAAGCAGCTGCTCATGGTCTCCGGCATGGAGCGCTACTACCAGATCGCGCGTTGCTACCGCGATGAAGACTTCCGCGCTGACCGCCAGCCGGAGTTTACCCAGCTGGACGTGGAGATGTCCTTTGTAGACCAGGACGATGTCATCGCCTTGGCGGAAGAGATCGTCACCGAGCTGTGGAAGCTCATCGGCTACGAGATCAAGACCCCGATCCCGCGCATGACCTACGCCGATGCGATGAAGTACTACGGTTCCGATAAACCGGACCTGCGCTTTGACATCAAGATTGTGGAGTGCACCGAGTTCTTCAAGGACACCACCTTCCGCGTCTTCCAGAACGAATACGTCGGCGCCGTGGTTATGGAAGGCGGCGCCTCCCAGCCGCGCCGTCAGTTCGATGCTTGGCAGGATTGGGCAAAGCAGCGTGGCGCCAAGGGTCTGGCCTACATCACCGTGGGCGAGGACGGCACCTTGGGCGGTCCGGTGGCTAAGAACATTACCGACGCCGAGCGCGAGGGCATTGCAGAGCACGTCGGCGCCAAGCCGGGCGACGCCATCTTCTTTGCCGCTGGTGACACCAAGTCTTCCCGTGCCCTCCTGGGCGCTGCACGTGGCGAGATTGCAAAGAAGCTGGACCTTATCAAGGAAGGCGACTGGGCCTTTACCTGGGTTGTAGATGCTCCGCTCTTTGAGCCTTCCGCTGATGCGACCGCTTCTGGCGACGTCGCACTGGGGCACTCCAAGTGGACCGCGGTTCACCACGCCTTTACCTCTCCTAAGCCGGAGTACCTGGACAACTTTGACCAGAACCCGGGCGAGGCGCTGGCATACGCCTATGACATTGTCTGCAACGGCAATGAGATCGGCGGCGGCTCCATCCGTATCCACCAGCAGGACGTGCAGAAGCGCGTCTTCGACGTTATGGGAATCGGTGACGAGGAGGCTCAGGAGAAGTTCGGCTTCCTGCTCGATGCTTTCCAGTACGGCGCCCCACCACACGGCGGCATCGCCTTCGGCTGGGACCGCATCGTCTCCCTGTTGGGCGGCTTCGACTCCATCCGCGACGTCATTGCGTTCCCGAAGTCCGGCGGCGGCGTGGATCCGCTTACCGACGCCCCTGCGGCAATCCCTGCCGCACAGCGTAAGGAGACCGGCGTAGACTACAAGCCGGAAAAGAAGAAGGAACAGGAAAAGTCTGGTTCCACTGCGGCCGAGACTGCTGAGGAGAAGTAAGCCGGGAACTTAAACCTCGGCCTTTCAGGCGCACCGTGCGGGGCACATCGTAGTCCGCGGCAATTTCGCTGCGGGCGAACTTGTGACCCCGCTTTGGTGTGAGGGGGCATACTGGATAGAACTATGGTTGATAACGAAGCTGTGCTATCACCCGAGGATGTCATCAAGGCCGCCTCGGAGATGTTGTCGCGCCGTTTTGGTGGTACCCCGGAGATGTCGGGTGTGGAGCGCTTGGACGGTTCCGGCAATGCAATGGTCCTGCGCGCCAGGATTGCCCCCGGAGCCTTCCTGCCGCACCGCTCGGTAGTCGTTAAGTACAACCCGGTCACCGGCTATGGCGTCGACGATGCCGCGATGCTGCGCGAGGTGGTGGCTTATCAATTCACCACTGCGTTATCTGAGGACGTGCGCCCGGGACCCGTACTTCTGGCCCACGATCTGGAGCAGCGCATTATCGTGTTGACGGACTTGGGTGAGGGCGAAACGCTTGCCGACGTCCTTGTACAGTCCACCGATGATGACCGCGTGCGGGTGCTGCGCTCGCTGGGCAGTGCGTTGGGGCACATGCACGCTGGAACCGCGGGCCACGAGCAAGATTATGAAACCCTGCTCAATAGGATGCTGCGCAAGAATCCGGACTTGGCCCCGCACCAGTCCGTGCGCGATGAGGCGCTGGAGCGCTCCATTGGCATCGGCCTCGACTTGCTGGATAAAGCCGGGCTCGAGGCACCGGCCAGCTTCCGGGATCTTGCGGGTCAAGCCGCACGCTCCCTGGCATCCGGCAAGGACCGGGCCTTTACTCCCTTCGACCTTTCACCGGATAACATCATTGTGTCCCAGCGCCTGCACTTCTTGGACTATGAATGGGCAGGATTCCGCAATGTTGGCTTCGACGTAGCCTGCGTTATCGCCGGATTCCCACAGTTCCTCTTCTCCAAGCCGATTACGGACGAAGAGGCAGATATCTTCATCTCTGCTTGGTCCCGTGCCGTATCTGAGGTGTGGCCGCTATTTTCCAATGCGGAAGAAACCCATGGTCTCATTGTGGCCTCGCTCATCGGCTGGGCGCTATCGAGCGTGACCACGATGCACGCCGGCGGCATCGAAGGGCTGGTTGCCCTAGCCAGGGGTGAAGCCGAAGTGGTCCACGATCCGCAGCGCTCCATCTTGCGCCCTGCTGACCATGGTCCGTTCACGGAAGATGAATTGCTCGTGCGCCGCGACCTCTATGAAACCTTTGAGGCGCTATCCCGGTATGCCGCGCGCTGCGATGGCCCCGCCTGCGCGCCCATCGCGGAATTTGGCAGCGCCATTGCGCGCCGCTTGGATGACGAATAGACAATCACGATGTGCCCGCACGCTTTTAGGAGGTAGCTTTCCAGTGTCTCAAGACTCATTATTTGGCGGGCCCACTCCGGACCGCAGCGCGTCGCCGCTGCCGGGGAAGAACCTTTTTGCCACCCACGCTGGGTCCCCACTGGCGGCGCGCATGCGTCCCCAAAACCTCGATGAAGTGGTCGGACAAGACCATCTTCTGGCGCCCGGCAAGCCATTGCGCCGCCTCGTGGAAGGATCAGGAGAGGCCTCCGTCATCTTGTACGGGCCGCCGGGCACCGGCAAGACCACCATTGCCTCGCTCATCGCCAGCCAAATGGGGCAGAACTTCGTGGGCCTTTCCGCGCTTGATTCGGGCGTCAAGCAGGTCCGCGAGGTCATCACCCACGCCCGGCAAGAGCTCATTCATGGCCGGCGCACGGTGCTGTTCATTGATGAGGTACACCGATTTTCCAAAACCCAGCAGGACGCACTCCTCGCAGCCGTGGAAAATCGTACGGTATTGCTCGTCGCGGCGACGACGGAAAACCCTTCCTTCTCCGTCGTCGCGCCGCTTTTGTCTCGTTCGCTGCTGTTGCAGCTGCATTCGCTCAGCGACGATGACTTGAGGGGCGTCGCCAAGCGCGCGCTAGAAAGCGACCGTGGCCTAGGCGAGCGCAAGATTCGGATTACCGATGAAGCCTTGGACCAGTTGGTACTCCTCGCCGGCGGCGATGCGCGGCGCACGCTGACCTATCTCGAGGCCGCGGCCGAGGCGGTTGACGATGGCGGGGAGATTACCCCACAAACGGTCACGGACAACGTCAATAAGGCGGTGGTGCGCTACGACCGCGACGGCGACCAACACTATGACGTGGTTTCCGCGTTCATTAAGTCCATTCGCGGCTCCGATGTCGACGCTGCGCTGCATTATCTCGCCCGCATGGTAGAAGCCGGGGAGGACCCGCGCTTTATCGCCCGGCGGCTCATCGTGCACGCCTCCGAGGACATCGGCATGGCCGATCCCACCGCGCTCCAGGTGGCCGTGGCGGCGGCCGAGGCCGCTCAGCTCATTGGCATGCCAGAAGCCCGAATTCCGCTGGCGCAGGCCACCATTCACCTGGCCACCGCGCCAAAATCGCCCTCGGTCATCTCTGCCATCACGCAGGCCCAAGCCGATGTAGCCGCCGGCAAGGTGGGCCACGTGCCACCGCACCTGCGCGATGGGCACTATGAGGGCGCCAAGCGGATGGGAAATGCCGTGGGCTATGTCTACCCCCACGATGATCCCCGCGGCGTTGTAGAGCAGCAGTACCTACCCGATGAGCTGGAGGGTTCGGTTTACTATGAACCCACCGATCACGGGGCTGAGAAGCGTGTTTATGACTATATAGGCCGCTTGCGCAGCATTATTCGAGGCAAGCGTGGCCCAGGCAAAAACGCTCGCCGGCCGCGCTGATCCCCACCGATGGGAAATCGCTGTGCAGCGAAGGGTAGAGTTGGGCGGGTTAGAAACTTCTTGATAGAAGATGAAAGCTCAGACAGTTAGGATTGTTGCTCGTGAAGACTCATGAGATCCGGGAACGGTTTACCCAGCACTTCGTCAATTCTGGTCACGAGGCAGTACCAAGCGCCTCGCTGATCCTGGATGACCCTAACCTGCTGTTCGTTAATGCCGGCATGGTTCCGTTTAAGCCCTACTTCTTGGGCCAGCAGAACCCGCCCTTTGCCAAGGGCCTTGCCACTTCCATCCAAAAGTGCGTGCGCACCTTGGACATTGATGAGGTGGGCATTACCACCCGCCACAACACCTTCTTCCAGATGGCCGGCAACTTCTCCTTTGGCCAGTACTTTAAGGAAGGCGCCATCACCAATGCGTGGACCTTGCTTACCGGCTCCGTTGATGAGGGCGGCTTTGGCCTAGACCCAGAGCGCCTGTGGGTTACGGTTTACCTGGATGATGATGAGGCCGCCGAAATTTGGCGCGACAAGATCGGCGTGCCTGAAGAGCGCATTCAGCGCCTCGGCATGGAGGACAACTACTGGTCCATGGGTATCCCCGGACCCTGTGGCCCGTGCTCTGAGATTTATTATGATCGTGGTCCTGAGTACGGCAAGGACGGCGGCCCGATTGCCGATGACAACCGCTACATGGAGATCTGGAACCTGGTCTTCATGCAAAATGAGCGCGGCGAGGGCATTGGCAAGGGCAACTTTGAGATTGTCGGCGAGCTGCCCAAGAAGAATATCGATACCGGCCTGGGCATCGAGCGCGTGGCCTGCATTTTGCAGGACGTAGACAACGTCTACGAAACGGACCTGCTGCGCCCAGTCATTGACGTAGCCGAGGAGCTTACCGGCGCCACCTATGGTGACAAGGCCTCCCACGAGGACAATATCCGCTTCCGCGTGGTTGCTGACCACTCCCGTACCGGCATGATGCTCATCCTGGATGGCGTGACCCCGGGCAACGAGGGCCGCGGGTACATCCTGCGCCGCCTGCTTCGTCGCATTATCCGTTCCGCCAAGCTGCTGGGTGCTAAGGGCGCCACCATGGAGCGCTTCATGAATACGGTCATGGATACCATGACCCCGTCCTACCCGGAGATTGCGGACAACCGCGAGCGCATCCTGCGCGTTGCCGTGAATGAGGAAAAGGCCTTCCTGAAGACCCTCGAGTCCGGCACCCGCCTCTTCGATGATGCCGTACAGGAGCTCAAGTCCACTTCCCGCGCGAAAACCGCAAAGGTCCTGCCGGGCGAGAAGGCCTTTGAGCTGCACGATACCTACGGTTTCCCCATCGATTTGACCTTGGAAATGGCCCAGGAGGCCGGCCTTGAGGTCGACATGGATGGCTTTAACGATGCCATGGGCGAGCAGCGCCGCCGCGCCAAGGCCGATAATCAGGCCAAGAAGCACGGCCACACTGACCTTTCCCTCTACCGCGATTGGGTGGACAATAACCCCACCGTCTTCACTGGCTTTGAGGAGCTTACTTCCGACGCCCGCGTGATCGGCCTCGTCCGCGGCGGCGAGAAGGTCGACCAGGTACGCGAGGGCGAGCAGGTTGAGGTCATCTTGGACCACACCCCGCTATACGCCGAAGCTGGCGGCCAGATGGCAGACCGCGGCCGCATCATGGCCGGCGAATCCCTCCTTGAGGTCAACGACGTTCAAAAGATCGGTAAGAAGCTGTGGGTACACAAGGCGACGGTTACTGCCGGCGGCCTTGACTTGGGCATGTCCGTTGAGGCGGCCGTCGACGAGCAGTGGCGCCACGGTGCTACCCAGGCACACTCTGCTACGCACCTCATTCACGCCGCACTGCGCCAGGTGCTTGGCCCCACCGCCGTCCAGGCCGGCTCCATGAACCGTCCGGGCTACCTGCGCTTTGACTTCAACTACACCGAGCAGCTCAGCCAGGCACAGTTGGAAGAGATTGCTTTGATTACCAACCAGGCAATCGACTCCAACTTTGCCGTGAACACCATTGAGACCTCCCTGGAGGAGGCCAAGGCCATGGGCGCTATGGCACTATTCGGTGAGAACTACGGCAAGGAGGTCCGCGTAGTAGAAATCGGCGGACCGTTCTCCATCGAGCTGTGCGGTGGTACCCACGTTGGTTCCTCCGCTGAAATCGGACCGGTGTCCGTGCTGGGTGAGTCCTCCGTTGGCTCTGGTGCTCGCCGTATCGAGGCCTACTCCGGTTTGGATGCCTTCCGTTATTACTCCAAGGAAACCGCCTTGGTAGAGGGCGTTTCCCGCGAGCTGAAGGTGCAGACCGAGGATCTGCCAGAGCGCATCGCGCAGCTGTCTGAAAAACTCAAGGCAGCGGAGAAGGAAATTGAAACCCTGCGCAAGCAGCAGCTGGCTGCGCGTGCTTCCGAGTTCGTCAGCGCAGCTAAGGACGTCAATGGTTTCAAGGTCATTGCGCTGACCTTGCCAGAAGGCACCACCGGTGGCGACCTGCGCACCGTTGCAACGGACCTGCGCAACCGCCTGCGCGAAGAAGAAGCCGTCATCGTCCTGGGCGCCGAAGACAAGGGCAAGTTCCCATTCATCGCGGCAGCCACGGACAAGGCTGTTGGCCGCGGCGTAAAGTCCGGCGACATCGTCAAGGAGTTTGGACAGTACGTCGACGGCCGCGGTGGCGGAAAGCCGGATATGGCCCAGGGCTCTGGCTCTACTGCGGCCGGCGCTGAGCGCGGCTTTGAAGCTGTCAAGGACATGCTCGAGTCCCTGTAGGAGTTCGACCGTGGCAAAAGTGGAACCAGATAGCCCCGGAGTTGATGACCCGGGGCAGGGCCGCCGGCTCGCGCTCGATGTCGGCACGGTGCGCATTGGTGTGGCAGTGTCCAATAGGGAAGCCACGCTTGCCACCCCAGTGGAGACCGTGCGCCGAGAAACCGGGTTCAAAGACCGCGATAAGGGCGATATTGACCGCATCCTGGAGCTCATTGATTCCTATGATGCAGTTGAAGTTGTCGTTGGCCTGCCACGGGACTTGCAGGGAAATGGCTCCAAAAGCGTAAAACACGCTAAAGAAATTGCGTTTCGGATCCGCCGTCGGTTGAATCGAGATGCAAATATAGATAAAGTTCCACCACCAGTACGTTTGGCTGATGAGCGTCTGACTACCGTGGCAGCGACCACCGCGCTGCGCGCGTCCGGCGTGTCCGAGAAGAAGGGCCGTAAAGTCATCGACCAAGCAGCAGCGGTGGAGATATTGCAGACTTGGTTGGATGGGCGCGCGAGCGCGCTACGATCCCATGATGCAATAGACCAGCCTTCAGACTCAGGAGACTAAAACACGTGAGCCGTAATCAAGAACGCCTCGGCCGATCGATGGAGCCGAAATACGTCAAGCGCCGCCAGCGCGGCATTGCCGTTGTTATTGCGTCGATCATCGTCATCCTTGGCGCCCTTATCTACATCGGATTCCGACTCGGCAATACCTCCGCCGATTATGAAGGAACCGGCAACGGTACCACCCAGCTGGTGGAGGTGCCGGAAGGCTCGTCCATGTCCGAGCTCGGACCTGCATTGGTAGAAAAGAATGTGGTGAAGACGCAGGACGCTTTCGATTCTGCTGCGTCGATGAACCACGGCGCGAGCCAAATCCAGCCGGGCTTCTATCGTCTGCAGGAAGAAATGAGCGCGGACGCGGCAGTCGAGGCACTGCTGGATGAGAATAACCGCGTGGACATGCTCGAGGTCCAAGGTGGCGCCACCTTGGAGGACGTCAAGGTTGTGGGCGGAGACGTCCGCTACGGCATTTACTCCCTGATTTCTGAGGTCAGCTGCAACGATGGCAACTGCCTGAAGAAGGAGGACTTGGAAAAGGTTGCGGCGGAAACCGACCCAGCCGAGCTGGGCGCACCGGAGTGGGCCTTGGACGCCATCAATAAGCGCGGCAATGATCCCAAGCGCATTGAGGGCCTTATTGCCCCAGGCCAGTATGTCCTCGACCCCAACATGGAGGCCAAGGATATCCTCAAGGACCTCATCACCCGCTCCACCAAGCGCTACAACGAGACCAATATCGAGGAACGCGCCCAGGCTATCGGCTTGAGCCCTTATGAACTGCTCACCTCCGCTTCCTTGGTGGAGCGCGAGGCTCCGGCGGGCGAGTTCGATAAGGTTGCCCGCGTTATCCTCAACCGCTTGGACGAGCCAATGCGCCTGGAGTTTGACTCCACCGTGAACTACGGCTTGGAAGACGTTGAGCTGGCCACCACCGATGAGGCCCGTGGGGAGAAGACCCCGTGGAATACCTACGCGAAGGAAGGCCTACCGGATACCCCGATTGCTTCTCCTTCGGACGATGCAATCAAGGCCATGGAAGAGCCGGCTGAAGGCAACTGGAAGTTCTTCGTCACCGTGGACAAGGAGGGCACCACCGTCTTCTCCGATTCCTACGATGAGCACTTGGGCCGCGTCGATGACGCCATCCGCTCCGGCGTGCTTGACTCCAAGCGCGAAGGTGAGGGCGCTGGTTCCGGCAACGGCGACGCCGCTGCCGAGCAGCCCGCCCAGTAGAGTCGCGACAACCACAAAGAGGTAGAACACCATGCCACGTGCGGCGGTCCTTGGTAGCCCCATCAAGCACTCCTTGTCTCCGGTGCTCCACAATGCTGGCTACGAGGCCGCCGGGCTGGCCGGTTGGGACTACACCCGCTTTGAAACATCGGCGGAAGGCTTGCCGGAATTGGTGGCGGCAAGCGACTCAGAGTTTGTTGGTTTCTCCGTGACCATGCCCGGCAAGTTTGCCGCCCTCCGCTTTGCGGACACCGTAAGTGACCGGGCCCAACTGATTGGCTCAGCAAATACCTTGGTGCGCAGGGCTGATGGTTGGTATGCGGACAATACCGATACCGAGGGCGTACGCGGTGCGCTCGCCGAACTTCTGGGGGATGATCCAGCAGCTCATGCGCTGCTCATTGGTGCTGGGGGCACCGCTCGTCCCGCGTTGTGGGCGCTTTCCGAGCGCGGGGTGAAAAAGGTTACGGTCCTCAACCGTTCCGACCGCAGCACCGAACTTTTGCCGCTCGCGCAGAACCTAGGGCTGGAACTTTCCTTTGTTAGCTTCGACGGGGACTTATCCGCGCTGGCTCGCAGCGTCGATGTCATTGTGTCCACCGTTCCAGCCGCGGCGGTGAAAGATTATGTCTTTGACCTCGCCCACGCACCGGTGCTGGACGTCATCTATGATCCCTGGCCTACACCGCTGACCACGTGCGCGGCGGCCAATGGGTACAAGACCGTGGGCGGGCATGTCATGCTCGCGCACCAAGCATTTAGCCAGTTCGAGCAATTTACCGGGGTGGCCGCCCCGCGGGAAGACATGCTGAAGGCATTGCACGAGGAGCTGCAGAAGCGGTCGCAGACGACTAAGTAAAAAAGGGGGCGTCGGCAAGCGCGGGCTGGAATCCCCGTGTAGCAGGAACTGCAGACTTCGCCATGTAGACATTGACGCCCAGCGCTTCCTCACAGCGTGCCTTAGAGTGATCCCCGTGCTAATAGTCGGGGGAATTATTTATGGTTTGTGGGCAGCAACCTTGTCTTGGTGGGATATTCGGCAGCGCCGATTGCCAGACTGGTTAACCCTTCCATCTGCGGTGCTCTCGCTCGCCGTTGCCAATTGGAGTGGGCTGTGGTGGCCGGGGCTGTACCTGGTGCTAGGGCTAGCTCGTGCAGGAGTCGGTGGAGGCGACATTAAACTCGCCTGGCCCCTGGGAATGCTGGTGGGGCATGTGGCCGGGTTTATGGGCGTGGTAGCGGCAAGCGGCTGCGCGTCCCTTCTGACTTTGGTCTGGTCTGCGTGTAGCGGGCAGAAGGAGAGCCCGCACGGTCCTGCAATGTTGCTAGCGGCAACGGTCGTTATCGCATGTGCGCACCCTCTTTGAGGGGGTGGAAGAATATATTGCGGGGCCAAGTTGGTACTGGATTGGCCAGGCCGTGCGATAATACCCGCATGCTTCGTTGGACTACTGCAGGCGAATCCCACGGCCAGGCTCTTATTTCGATGCTGGAGCACATGCCCGCTGGGGTCCCCATTACCCGCGCCGATATTTCCCATCAGCTTTCCCGGCGCCGCCTAGGCTATGGCCGCGGTGCCCGTATGAAGTTTGAGGCCGATGAGGTGACCGTGCTGGGTGGAGTCCGCCATGGGCTTACCTTGGGTAGTCCCATCGCCATCATGATTGGCAATACGGAGTGGCCCAAGTGGACCACCATCATGTCGGCCGATCCGCTGGATATGGACGATGAAGACACTATTAAAGCGATGAACTCCGGCCGCGGTGCCGCCTTGACTAGGCCGCGCCCAGGGCACGCGGATTTTGCCGGCATGGTGAAGTACCGCCACAGTGAAGCGCGCCCCATCCTCGAGCGATCCTCTGCGCGTGAGACGGCGGCGCGAGTGGCCGCAGCTACCGTTGCGCGCAATTTCCTGCGCGAGACCTTGGGCGTCGAGGTTCTTTCCCACGTGATTTCCATTGGCGCTTCCGAGCCTTATGAGGGGCCTGCGCCAGCGTTCGCGGACATCGAGGCGATCGATGCCTCGCCGGTCCGCGCCTGCGATAAGGCGGCTGAAGCCTCCATGATTGTGGAAATTGAGGCCGCAAAGAAGCAGGGCGATACCTTGGGCGGCATCGTTGAGGTTGTGGTCGATGGCCTGCCCATTGGGCTGGGCTCGCATATTTCCGGCGATGACCGCTTGGACGCCCAATTGGCGAGCGCGTTGATGGGCATTCAGGCTATCAAGGGTGTGGAAATTGGCGATGGTTTTGCCGAGGCCCGCCGTCGCGGTTCTGTTGCCCACGATGAGATGGTGCGAACCGAAGACGGCGTATCCCGCCTTAGCAACCGCGCAGGCGGACTCGAAGGCGGCATGACCAACGGGCAGCAGCTGCGCGTGCGGGCGGCAATGAAGCCGATTTCTACCGTTCCGCGTGCCTTGCGCACCATTGATATGGAGTCCGGTGCTGAAGCTACTGCCATCCACCAGCGCTCCGATGTGTGCGCGGTTCCGGCTGCGGGCGTGGTAGCAGAAGCAATGGTTGCCCTCGTCCTTGCGCGCGCCGTGCTAGAAAAATTCGGTGGCGATAGCCTCGAAGAAACCTCCGCGGCCATTGCCGCGTATGATAAGTACGTTTCGGACCGCCTTGCTTTTGACCAGGAGTAAGTTATGACCACCCCAACCGCCGTTACGGGCCTGCCCCGTCCACGCGTTGTTTTGGTTGGCCCGCCAGGTGCGGGTAAATCCACCATCGGCCGCCGCCTTTCCCACGCCTTGAGCTGCGAACTGGTGGATTCGGACCACCTTATCGAACAGGCTAAGGATAAGCCGTGCGGAGAAGTCTTTAGCGAGCTTGGTGAACCAGACTTTCGCGCGCTCGAAGCCGAGCACGTTGCTGCGGCACTGCGCACCGGTGGAGTAGTCAGCCTCGGCGGCGGGGCAGTGCTGACGGACGCCACCCGTGAGCTGTTGGAGCGCCATACCGTCATCTTTTTGGATATCTCGCCCGAAGAAGGCGCACGGCGGACGTCCGGGGATAGCAATCGGCCGGTTCTCGCAGCCGCAGATCCCCTTGAGCACTACCGCAACCTCGTGGAGGCGCGCCGCCCCTATTACCAAGAGGTGGCCGATTACCGGGTACGCACCGATGCCCGGACCCCACAGCAGGTAGTGGGCGATATCCTCGGCTTCCTCGATACCCTGTAGACTCCCGCAGCGCTACCACTAACTCCTCGTCATGCCGGCTTGGCGGCGAACGGAAAGGACCACCATGCCCAGCATTGCCGTTAATGGACCACAGCCCTATGAAGTTCGCATTGGCACCGATCTCAACCGGGACATCGCGCAGCGCTGTGCGCAGATTGGTGCAGGCCAGGCGGGCATTATCTGCCAGCCGCCGCTGCGCGCCGCGGCCGAGCGCTTAGCGGAACTCGTCGCCGCTGAGGGGGTGGAGCCTACGCTTATCGACGTCCCCGATGCCGAGGCCGCCAAACAGCTCAGCGTTATCGGCGGCGTGTGGGATCAGCTGGGGGAGAAGGGCTTTAACCGCCGTGACGCCATCATCGGCCTCGGCGGCGGCGCCACCACCGATTTGGCTGGGTTCGCGGCGGCTGGGTGGATGCGCGGTATCAAGGTCATTCAGGTGCCCACCACGCTATTGGCCATGGTTGACGCGGCCGTCGGCGGCAAAACCGGTATCAATACCCCCGCCGGCAAGAACCTCGTTGGCGCCTTTCATGAGCCGGATTCTGTGTTTGTGGACCTCGAGCGCCTCGATACCCTGCCCGCAGCGGAGATCATTGCTGGCTCGGCAGAAATCATCAAAACCGGATTCATCCATGACCCGGTGATCCTTGAACGCTATGACAGTGACCCCGGCGCATGCGTGGACCCGCAGGGCTATCTTCCAGAATTGATTGAGCGCTCCATCGCGGTAAAGGCCGCGGTGGTGGGCGAGGATCTTAAAGAATCGGGCCTGCGCGAAACGCTCAATTACGGTCATACCTTTGGCCATGCGGTGGAGCGCCATGAACAGTATCAGTGGCGCCATGGCAACGCGGTGGCCGTGGGCATGATGTTCATCGCCTACCTGGCGCATGCGCGCGGCCTCATTGACGCGGAACTGGTGGAAAAGCACCGCCGAATCCTGCACAGCATTGGGCTGCCGACCACTTATAGGCCAGGTCAGTTCGCGGACCTGCATGAGGCAATGACCCACGATAAGAAGAACCGCGACGGAAAGATCCGGTTTGTAGCCTTGACCGGGGTGGGCGAGACCACCCGTCTCGAGGGGCCCAGCACGGAAGAGCTAGAGGCGGCCTACGCCGCGATTTCGGAGTAGAAATGAAGATTATTGTCCTCAACGGCCCGAACTTGAACCGCTTGGGAAAACGCCAGCCGGACGTCTACGGCTCGACCACCTTGGCTGATGTAGAAGAGATGATCTCCTCCCGCGCCGCCGCGCACGGTGCAGAAGTAGAGTGCTTCCAGTCCAACTATGAGGGCGAGCTCATTGAGAAGGTGCATGCCGCCGCGGATGCGGGCCATCCGGTAATCATCAACCCCGGCGGATTTACCCATACCTCAGTGGCCCTGCGGGATGCCCTGGCAGAGGTAGCCGATGGCACCGGATTCGTAGAGGTGCATATTTCTAATGTGCATGCGCGCGAGCCCTTCCGACATCACTCCTATCTCAGCCCTATCGCCCGCGGCGTTATCGCCGGGTTGGGTATCTTTGGCTACGTGGCGGCAGTGGATTACCTTTGCCAATAGGCACCCCACGAACGGGCTGGGCGGCAGCCGGCTAGAAAGAAATCCGCCCAACTGCGGTGGCGGGGCCGATATACTGGGTGGATACTTTCTACACCGCAGTCGACCCTAAAAGGATGAAATCATGGCTTTGGCAGATACCCGTTTTAGTGACCGGCGCCGCAAGCTTGCCGCGGAACTAGCCGGCCAGCGCAGCGATGCCGTTCTGGTCACCCACCTCACGCACGTGCGTTACCTTTCGGGGTTCTCCGGCTCGAATGGCGGGCTATTGCTGCGTAAGGACCTTACCGCGCAGGTTGCTACCGACGGCCGGTACACCACGCAGATCGCCCGCGAGGTTCCCGATCTGGGGGCTATCCAGGGCCGCGCGGTAGGAAAGGTGCTGCTGCAGCAATTTGCCGATGTCGAGGGGCCGGTTCGAGTCGGTTTTGAAGCCGACTACCTCTCGGTCTCTGAGTTGAAGGAACTGGAAGACTCTGCCCCGGAGTCGGTTACCTTGGTTCCCATTGCCGGGGTCATTGAAAAGATTCGCTTGGTCAAGGATTCGCTCGAGCTAGAGAAGCTGGAAGAGATTGCTGCGCTGGCTAATCAGGCGCTGGAGGATCTGCTCGCTGCCGGTGAGTTGCGTGCCGGCCGCACCGAGCGCCAGGTGGCTGCCGATTTGGAATATCGGATGCGCATGCTTGGCTCGGAGCGAGTGAGCTTCGATACCATCGTGGCTTCTGGTCCGAACTCGGCGATGCCGCACCATGGCGCTGATGACCGGGTCATCGAGGACGGTGACCTAGTGACCATCGATTTTGGTGCTCACCTGCGTGGATTCAACTCCGATTGCACCCGAACCTACGTCGTGGGCACGGCGAATGACTTTGCCAAGGAAATCTATGATGTGGTGCTCCGCGCCCAAAAGGCAGGCGTGGCAGCGTCGGTGCCGGGCGCTAAGCTTGCCGACGTCGACGCCGCCTGCCGCGATGTCATCTCCGCCGCCGGCTATGGCGACTACTTTGTGCACTCGACGGGCCACGGCGTGGGCCTAGACGTCCACGAGGCCCCGTCCGCGGCACAGACCGGTAAGGGCGAGCTCGCCGCCGGTATGACCCTGACCATCGAGCCGGGCATCTATGTGCCTGGCAAGGGCGGCGTGCGCATCGAAGATACCCTCATCATCACCGATGGCGCACCGAAGATCATTACCGCCGCGACGAAGGAATTTACTGAACTGCCCGCCTAGTGAGCCAGCACCTTGGAGTTAAGCAGTTGGGCGACGTTGCGGTTGCCCAGGTGCGTGAGGTGATTGAAGAGGTTGTGCGGTACGGAGTACTCCCACTTGCCGGAAACCCAGCGGGTGCTGTCCGGCGCGCACATGCCGTGATCAATGGAATCGGCGCGTAGGTCGTAGTACTGCACGCCGTTTGCGCGGGCTGCCTTGTACATGGCGCTATTAACCTGGTCCTCGCCGGTGCGAACCAAGCCCGCGTAGTCCATGTTGAAACCGGCTTCAGAGGATCCCGGTGCGGAGGTGCGCAGCGGGCATACCGCGCCATTGCGGGCGGAAATGGCGGGATAGCCTACAACGGTGATGCGGGCATTCGGGGCAGCGTGGCGGACCCGCTGGATCGAATTCTTCATGCCGTCGTAGTAAGGGTTAGAAGAAGAAAGCGATGGGCGCACGATTTCCTGGAAATCATTGGCACCGAACTGAATCAAAACGTTCTTCGTTTCGCCATTGAGATCATTATTAGCAATGGCTCCGTTGATCTGCTCAGTGAAGTCCTTGCGGTGCGAGTGGCCAGCGGCCTTCGCCGCAGAGCATGCGTAGTTGGCTACGTGCTGACCAGAAACACGGCCCAGTTCGCGGCCAACATTACTCTGCCCCTGCGGGCAGCCCTGCGGGGATGGTGCGCCGGGAGCGTCTTCGATGCCGTGGGTGGCAGAAGAGAGCGTAGTGCCTGCCGAAGGAGACAGGCTCGAGGTCGTGCCAACTTGGCCATAGGTTGGGTTGGCAAAGACAGAATCGCCGAACATCACGGTCTGGGCGTCTGCTGCCATGGCCTGCGGAGCGGAGAGTGCTGCTACGGCTGCGCCAGTAGCGGTGGCCGCGGCGTAAAACTTCTTGAGAGGCATCGCAAAAATCCTTGGTAGACATGTGAAAAATCAATTAAGCAAAGCCTTATGGTACAGCGAGTTATTGCTGGATAAAAACCTTTGATTGCTCGCGTGTCTGATGGTTTAGGGCAGGCGACGGGCCCCAAAAGTCACTCCGCTATCAACTGTGGGGAAGAAATGGGGGACCGGTAATACCCCAAGGGGCAGTTGTCCGGTAGGCTTAAACATTGTTTTCAACCTTTAGTCCACAATTTTCGGGAGTTTAACCGCAATGGCTGATACTACTGATTTCAAGAACGGCCTCGTTCTGAAGATCGACAACAAACTGATGCAGATCGTTGAGTTCCAGCACGTGAAGCCGGGCAAGGGCCCAGCCTTCGTGCGTACCAAGCTCAAGGATGTTGTCTCCGGTAAGACCGTGGACAAGACCTGGAATGCTGGCGTTAAGGTAGAGACCGCTACCGTGGACCGCCGCGATATGACCTACCTGTACAACGATGGCACCAGCTACGTTGTTATGGATGAAAAGACCTTCGAGCAGTACGAGCTCCCGCCGGAGAAGTTCGGCGATGCCGCTCGCTTCCTGCTGGAAAACATGCGCGTTCAGGTTTCCTTCTATGAGGATGAGGCACTCTTTGCAGAACTGCCTATTTCCGTAGACCTTAAGGTCGAGCACACCGAGCCTGGCCTGCAGGGTGACCGTTCTTCCGGCGGTACCAAGCCCGCCACCCTGGAAACTGGCGCTGAGATCCAGGTTCCGCTGTTCATCGAGATCGGCAACGTTCTCAAGATTGATACCCGTACCGGCGAGTACCTCTCCCGCGTTAACAACTAGGGCATCTGACTGTGTCTGATAACACCCCTAAGCGCGATATCAACTACAAGCGGCACACCGCGCGGTACCGCGCACGTCGTCGTGCCGCCGATATTCTCTACGAAGCAGAAAACAGGGACGTTGACCCCGTAGCCATCGTGGAGGATCGTATCGCCCTGGCACGTGAGGATCGCAACGCGGTAGCACCTGTCGCCGAATACACGCAGGTGATTGTCAAGGGCGTAGCCGAAGAGCTGGATGCCATCGATGACACCATCTCTCGCTTCCTTGCCGAGGACTGGGAACTGCACCGCATTCCGGCCGTTGACCGTGCGATCCTGCGCCTGTCGGTATGGGAGCTGCTGTTCAACCCGGATATTCCCACCGCTACTGCGGTCGTGGAAGGCGTGGAGATTGCCTCCCAGTATTCCAACGATCAAGCGGCGCCATACATTCACGCTGTGTTGGATGACGTTGCACAATCCCGTTCTGCGGAAAACCCGATGTCCGCAGAACACCAGGGTAGCGATGCGGATACGGACGGCGAAGATTCGACCGACGAGGAGCCGCTAGACTCCGAGAACGCGGATGATGCGGCCGAGGATACTTCCGCATCCACCGCTTCGGACTTCGCTGCCGCGGCCGATGACTCGGCTGTAGCAGACCGTTCTGCGCAGCAGGACCCCACTGCGGAATAGTCAGGTTTAGACTGGCCCGCATACTTAAACCGCCCGCCCAGCTCGATGGTGAAGAGCTGTGGCGGGCGGTATTTTCATGCCCAAGACCGTGCCAATCGACGCTCATCCTCGCGTCTCCGTGTGCCCAGTATGGCCAAGAGCAAAAAGAACTCTCCCCGTCACCCTTGCGCCATTGTTAAGGCAGAAGGAGAGGGGAGAGCAGTGAATTCTAGGGCGGCTTAGCTCTGCGGGGCGTCGCTTGCGGCGGCGTCGCCAGATCCGGCGTTGGCTGCGGTCTCGGAGCCAAGCTTGGCCATCTCTTCGGCGGCAGAAACCATGGCATCCTGGCCGCGGATGACGCCATCCACGGCGGACTTCAGGGCAGCCTGCAGCTGCTCATCGGTCATGCCGGCGGCGGCAGGGATATCGCGTTCGGTGCGCACCACGAGCATGTCATCGTGCTCCGAGATAACTGCGCGGGCGCCGAAGGCTACGGAGTTGATCTGGTTAGCCGCGAGGAAGAGGCCGGCATCGGCCTTGGAGTAGGCGGCGTCGGTAGGCACATCGCAGCGGACAATAACCACGGAATCGAGAACCGCGAACATGGTGGGCAGGCCGTTGAGGTTGGCGGTAGCTGCCTCAATATCGCTGTCCATCTTGGTCAATTCGATGTCGAAGGTACGCATGGCCTCGACAACGCGGTCTAGGGTGATCTCCGGCAGATTGTTTTCGGTAGAGGCATTAGTCATGGTTGTGCTCCTCCCAAGTCACGAGCTGTGGGTAGTGTTCTTCCACGAAGGCGAAGGACTGCAGCATAGAATCCAGCGTGGACATCACGAAGGCGCCGATCTGATTGCGGGACAAACCGTGGGCAATGTTGATCTCGCGCACGCCGGAGACGGCGAGGTTATTCTCGGCAGACTCAAAGAAACGCAGGGTCGGCGCGAAGTGCTGCTGGTTCCACTGGTTGAGCACCGTCAACAGGGTTGGGCCCTCAGAAGAAGGCACGTTGCCGCGCCAGACGGAATCCGCCACGAGCACATCATCTCGCACCTGCATGGCGATGGCGACGTTGGAGAAACCCGTGCGCAGGATCTGCACGGTTTCTTCCTCGCTCACTGGCTGCTCTTCGAGGCGGTATTCCAGGTTCTCAGATGCAAAGATCTCGCCGATGCGCTCGAGAGTTACGGGCTCTACCGGCGTATCGGGATACAGGGTTGGTTCTTCAGACACTTAAGTAGTCTCAATCCATGTACTAATCGGGGATAAAGGTCAACCTTTGCCAGTTTACCTAAGTTCCCATCCAGTTAGTGGGACTGCCATAGACGCTCGCCGCCAAGTTCGTGCGCGAGAGCAGTATCGATCGTGGGGTAGCGGAAAGTATGCCCGATGTTGTGTAGAACCGTAGGGCTTACGCGTTGTTGCGCCAAGGCCAACTCTTGGGCGCCTTCCTTGCCCAGCAAGATTGCGGGACCGAAGGGTGGAACGGGAAGCAATGCCGGACGGTGTAGCTCAGAGCCAAGGGCTTTGACGAAGTCCTTGTTGAGCACCGGGTTAGGCGAGGCCGCATTGACCGGGCGTTCCAGCGAATCGTCCACGATGGCGCGGAAGTAGGCATCCGTCAGGTCATCGAGGGCAACCCAGCTGAACCAGAACTCACCGTCGCCGAAGGGGCCGCCTAGGCCGGTGGAGAAGAGGGCGCGCAGCAGTGGCAGGAGGCCGGAACCGCTTGACATGGCGATGCCGGTACGGATATTGACCACGCGGGTGCCCGCGGCGCGGGCGGGCTCGCAGGCGCGCTCCCAGTCGACTACCACGTCTGCCAAGAAGCCCTCGCCAGGTGCGGAGTCCTCGGTGAGGACCTCATCGCCGCGGTCGGATCCGTAGTAGCCCACGGCAGAGGCGCAAACCATGGTGTGGACGGAATCCGTGGTGCCCGCAAGACGGGCTAGGCGCTCGGTGGGGCCAACGCGGGAGTCGCGGATGGCGGCCTTGTGCTCGTCATTAAAGCGGCCGAAGATGGGCTCGCCTGCCAGGTGGACGAGGACGTCGACCCCGCGCAGGAGGTCGGGATCGGGATCCTCTGGCCGCCAGGTGCGCTGGCCCGTGGAAGCCGTGCCGCGCACGAGCTGGATCACCGTGTGTCCGGCGGTGCGCAGTTGTGCGGTAAGCGCTGCACCCACGCTGCCGCGGGAGCCGGTCATGGCGATGGTTAGTGGTTGGGTGTTCAAGGAGGCGTCGGCAAGCCGCTGGAGAAAGGAAAAATCCTCAATGAGTTGGTTCTGCCGATAAGCAAAGACCGATTTCAGCGCCGCCGAAGGGATGCGGGTAGTAACTTCATCGCGAACGAGCGTGCCGTCCGGGTGATCCGCAAAGGTGTGATGGTGTTGCCATGTGGCAAATTTGCGAATGGGCGAGTTTACGCACACATCGGTGAACTCATAGCCCTCGCGGTACTGGGAAAGCTTATGCTGAGCGGTCCAGCGCAGGCCGCCCGGAAGGCCCAGGATGGAGGTGCCATCGCCCAGGCTCTGGGCCTGCTGGATGGGTTTCATGAAGGCAAAGGGCGCGTTCAGACGGGTTAAAGCGCCTTGGCGGGTATGCCATTGCCAGACCTGCTCGCGAGGGGCGGGGACTATGTGTTCGGCGGAAAAACTCACTTCTTGATGCGCCTCCTTCTTTTCGCCCTCACCCAAATGGTGGGGAAGGTGCTAGAGTATTTTGTGTCTAAGAGCATAGACATTTTTGAGACCATCAACCGGCATCCTTTAAAGACCGCACCGTGAGGCGGGGAAGGAGGTCACGATGAGTGGAACTGACGCTACCGCGAACAAGCTAGAGCTTTTGAGCTCTGATGACGTTTCGCGTACCGTTGCACGCATCGCGCACCAGATCATTGAAAAAACGGCGCTCGATTCCGCGGACGCACCGCGGGTCATTCTGCTTGGCATTCCCTCTGGTGGCGTGCCGCTTGCACAGCGCCTAGCGCACAAGATTGAAGAATTTTCTGGGGTTGCAGTCCCGTGGGGCTCCCTCGATATCACTCTCTACCGCGATGACCTGCTTGGTAAGCCGCATCGCGCGCTCCAACCTACGACCATTCCCACCGGTGGCATCGATAACTCCACCGTCATTTTGGTCGACGATGTGCTGTATTCCGGCCGCACTATCCGCGCCGCCTTGGACGCGTTGAGTGACGTGGGCCGTCCGGACATTATTCAGCTGGCCGTCTTGGTAGATCGCGGCCACCGCGAGGTTCCTATCCGCGCCGATTATGTGGGAAAGAATCTGCCCACCGCGCGAGAAGAAGACGTCAGCGTATACAACAGCGAGATTGACGGCCGGGATGCGGTCGTATTGACCCGAGCCGCCGCAACTACTAACGGAACCGGCTCCGAAACGGGGGAGGCATAACCATGAAGCACCTCATCGATATGGCAGAGCTGGACCGAAGCGAAATTATCGGTCTAATGGATGAAGCGGATCGCTTCCGCGAGGCCCTCGAAGGCCGCGAGGTAAAGAAGCTACCGACCCTGCGGGGCCGGACCATCTATACCCTCTTTTATGAAAACTCCACCCGCACCCGCTCTTCCTTTGAAACGGCCGGCAAGTGGATGTCCGCGGACGTCATCAACCTGTCCGCCTCCACCTCCTCGGTAAAGAAGGGCGAGTCCCTGAAGGATACGGGCCTGACCTTGGCCGCCATCGGCGCCGATGCGATCATCATGCGCCACCCTTCCTCTGGTGCGCCCCAGCAGCTGGCCCAGTGGGTAGCCCCTAACGGCAAGGGACCTTCAGTGATCAACGCGGGCGACGGCGCGCACCAGCACCCAACGCAGGCGCTTCTCGACGCCGTCACGATGCGCCAGCGCTTAGGCCTGCACAGCGACGAAGGCTTTGCCGGCCTGAAGGTAAAGATTGTCGGCGATTGCCTGCACTCGCGCGTCGTGCGCTCCAACGTAGATCTGCTTACCACTCTCGGTGCTGAGGTCACCCTCGTAGGCCCAGCCACCCTCATGCCCTTTGGGGTAGAGAACTGGCCGGTGCGCGTGTCCTATGACTTTGATGCGGAAATCGCAGACGCCGACGTCATCATGATGCTGCGCGTACAGCAAGAACGCATGAATGGCGGCTTCTTCCCCTCCCACCGCGAATACGCCAACCTCTTTGGCCTGTCCAAGGATCGCGCGGCGGCCATGCACAAGGACGCCATCGTCATGCACCCAGGCCCCATGCTGCGCGGCATGGAGATTAACTACGGCGTCGCAGATTTGGACAAAACTGCGGTCCTGCAGCAGGTGCACAACGGTGTACACGCCCGCATGGCGGTGCTGTTTACCCTGCTGACCAATGGCGAAAACGCCGGCATTTAAAACCGCGACCCACACTCAACTTTAGGGAGAGACAATGACTACTTACCCGGAAACCGGTCGCCTTTCCGCGCCGGCGGAAACCCCACTGGTAATTAAGAATGTGCGCCTGTACGGCGAAGGCGAGCCCACCGATGTCGTGGTCAAGGACGGCATCATCGCTGCCATCGGCAACACGGCAGAAGCCGAGGATGCACAGGTTATCGACGGCCAGGGCAACGTGCTCTTGCCGGGCCTGGTGGATATGCACGTCCACCTGCGTGAGCCCGGCCGCGAGGACACCGAGACCATCGAGACCGGCTCCAAGGCTGCCGCCAAGGGCGGTTTCACCGCCGTGTTCACCATGGCTAATACCAACCCGGTGACCGACCAGCCGATCATCGCTGAGTCCGTATGGGCCAAGTCCCAAGCACTGGCGCTGTGCGACGTCCACCCGGTGGGCTCCATTACCAAGGGCCTGGAAGGCAAGACCCTCACTGAGTTCGGCATGATGGCCCGCTCGGACGCCAAGGTCCGCATGTTCTCCGATGACGGCAAGTGCGTCCAGGATCCGCAGCTCATGCGTCGCGCCTTGGAATACGCCAAGGGCATGGACGTGCTGCTGGCACAGCACGCCGAGGACGACCGCATGACCGGCGGTGCTTCCGCCCATGAAGGCGAGACCGCGGCCAAGCTCGGCCTGCGCGGGTGGCCGCGCGTGGCGGAGGAATCCATCGTGGCTCGCGACGCCCTATTGGCGCGCGACTACGGCAACCGCGTGCACATCTGCCACGCTTCGACCCAGGGCACTGTGGAGCTGCTGAAGTGGGCCAAGGAGCAGGATATTCCTCTCACCGCCGAGGTAACCCCGCACCACCTATTGATGACCGATGACAAGCTGCGCACCTACGATGGCCTCTTCCGCGTCAACCCGCCGCTGCGCGAACAGCGCGATACCGCGGCCCTGCGCGAGGCGCTGCTCAATGGCACCATCGACTGTGTTGCCACCGACCACGCCCCGCACGGCTCCGAAGACAAGTGCGTGGAGTTTGAAAATGCCCGCCCTGGCATGTTGGGACTGGAATCTTCCTTGGCCGTCATCGCCAAGATCTTTGTCGAGACCGGCTTGGCTGATTGGCGCTTTGTTGCCCGCGTGATGTCCGAGCGCCCCGCAGAAATCACCCGCCTGCCAGGCCATGGCCGCCCCATTGCAGAGGGCGAGCCTGCCAACTTGACCATTGTGGACCCAAACCACCACTGGGTTTCTGATTCCGCCAAGCTGGCCTCCAAGTCCGAAAACAACCCGTACGCTGGCGAAGAATTTGGCGCCCGCGTTACCCACACCATTTTGCGAGGTGCCGTCACTTTTGACTTGGCAGCCTCCGAAGAAGACTAACCTTGCAGACTGAGACCACCTATATGGCAGAGAAAGGCCACGACGTGACTGATAGAACCCCAGCAATCCTCGTTCTCGCGGACGGGCGCACCTTCCGCGGTTATGGCTTTGGCGCCACCGGCACCACCTTGGGCGAGGCCGTATTCACCACGGCGATGACCGGCTACCAGGAGACCATGACGGACCCGTCTTACCACCGCCAGATTGTGGTTTCCGCAGCGCCGCACATTGGCAATACCGGTTGGAACGACGAGGACAATGAGTCCCACGGCAACCACATCTGGGTTGCGGGCCTCGTCATCCGCGACCTCGCGCAGCGCGTATCTAACTGGCGTGCAGAGCGCAGCCTGAGCGAAGAGATGGAAAAGCAGGGTGTCATCGGCATCCGCGGCATCGATACCCGCACCTTGGTACGCCACCTGCGCAACTACGGCTCCATTGCCGCCGGCCTGTTCTCCGGCGAAGCTGCACAGCGCCCGGTAGAGGAGTTGCTCAAGGAAGTTAAGTCCCAGGACTCCATGGAAGGCGCCGACCTCGCCGCGGAGGTATCTACTGACGAGCCCTACACGGTTGAGGCCGTAGGGGAGAAGAAGTACACCGTCGTTGCCTTCGATATGGGTGTGAAGACCGCAACCCCGCGCCACTTCTCCCAGCGCGGAATCGAAACCATCGTCGTGCCCGCAAATACCTCCTTTGACAAGGTGAAGTCCTATAACCCGGATGGCGTCTTCGTCTCCAACGGCCCGGGCGACCCGGCTACCGCCGATGAAATGGTGGGCATCATCAAGCAGGTGCTCGAAGCCAAGATCCCGTTCTTCGGCATCTGCTTTGGCAACCAGCTCCTGGGCCGCGCGCTGGGACTGGACACCTACAAGATGAAGTTCGGCCACCGCGGCATCAACGTGCCGGTGCGCAATAACGTGACCGGCAAGATTGATATCACCTCCCAGAACCACGGCTTCGCGCTCAAGGCACCGGAAGGCTATGACCTAAACAGCAATGACGCCGAGTTCGCCACCGACTTCGGCCCCGCGCAGGTCACCCACATTTGCCTGAATGACGACACCGTCGAGGGCGTGGCATTGCGCAACGGCATGGCCTACTCCGTGCAGTATCACCCGGAATCCGCTGCGGGCCCGCACGATGCCAACCCGCTATTTGATCAGTTTGAAGAACTGATGGCTAACCACACCCCAAATAAGTAGACAACCAGGAAAAGGAAGAATAACTATGCCAAAGCGCAACGACATCAACCACGTCCTGGTCATCGGCTCCGGCCCGATCGTCATTGGCCAGGCTTGCGAGTTCGACTACTCCGGCACCCAGGCCTGCCGCGTGCTCAAGGAGGAGGGCCTGCGCGTAACGCTGGTCAATTCCAACCCGGCCACCATCATGACCGACCCTGAGTTTGCGGACCACACCTACGTGGAGCCCATCGAGCCGGAATACATCGAAAAGATCCTGGTCAAGGAGCGCGAAGAGGGCAACCCCATCGACGCCGTGCTGGCTACCCTGGGCGGCCAGACCGCGTTGAACGCTGCAGTTCAGCTTGACCGCCAAGGAATTCTGGACAAGTACGGCATAGAGCTCATCGGCGCAGATATTGACGCCATCGAGCGTGGTGAGGACCGCCAGAAGTTTAAGGACATCGTGGCCTCCATTGGCGGTGAGTCCGCCCGCTCCGCTGTGTGCCACAACATGGATGAGGTCCACGAGACCGTCGATAAGCTCGGCCTGCCCGTCGTAGTCCGCCCCTCCTTCACCATGGGCGGCCTGGGCTCCGGTCTGGCCTTCAATAATGAGGACCTGGACCGCATCGCCGGCGGCGGCTTGGCCGCGTCCCCAGAGGCCAACGTGCTTATTGAGGAATCCATCCTGGGCTGGAAGGAATACGAGCTCGAGCTCATGCGCGATGGCGATGACAACGTCGTGGTTGTGGCCTCCATCGAAAACGTCGACGCCCTAGGCGTGCACACCGGCGATTCCGTCACCGTCGCCCCGGCGCTGACGCTTACTGACCGTGAGTTCCAGAAGATGCGTGACTTGGGCATTGCCATCATCCGCGAGGTCGGCGTCGATACTGGCGGCTGTAATATCCAGTTCGCGGTTAACCCGGAGGACGGCCGCATCATCGTCATCGAGATGAACCCGCGCGTGTCCCGTTCCTCCGCGCTGGCCTCCAAGGCCACCGGTTTCCCGATTGCCAAGCTGGCGGCCAAGCTCGCCATTGGCTACACCTTGGACGAGGTTCAGAATGACATCACCGGCGAGACCAAGGCGGCCTTCGAGCCGACCCTGGACTACGTCATTGTCAAGGCCCCGCGCTTTGCTTTTGAGAAGTTCCCGGGCGCCGATGACACCTTGACCACCACCATGAAGTCCGTCGGCGAGGCCATGGGCATCGGACGTAACTACATCGCGGGCCTGAACAAGGTCATGCGTTCTTTGGAAAACAAGCCCAATGGCTTCTGGACCAAGCCGGATGAGTACTTCGCCGGCGAGCGTGCTACCGATCTGCAGGCGGTGCTCAAGGATCTGGAGCGCCCGACCGAGGGCCGTATGTACGACATCGAGCTGGCCCTTCGCCTCGGCGCCACTGTGGACGAGGTCCACGAAGCTTCCGGCGTTGACCCATGGTTCATCGCTGAGCTGGCCACGTTGGTGGCCTTCCGCCAGGAGCTTATCGACGCCCCAGTGCTCACCGAGGAGCTGCTGCGCGAGGCCAAGGTCTTTGGGCTTTCCGACGCCCAGATTGCCGCCCTTCGCCCCGAATTCAACGGCGAGGATGGCGTCCGCAGCCTGCGCTGGCGCATGGGTATTCGTCCCGTGTACAAGACCGTAGATACCTGTGCCGGCGAGTTTGAGGCACAAACCCCGTACCACTACAGCTCCTATGAGCTCGATCCGGATGCCGAGACCGAGGTTCGCCCGGCACCGGAAGGCTCCAAGGGCAAGGTCATTATTTTGGGCTCCGGCCCTAACCGCATTGGTCAAGGTATCGAGTTTGACTATTCCTGCGTTCACGCGGCCCTTGAGCTTTCGGAGCAGGGCTATGAGACCGTCATGGTCAACTGCAACCCGGAGACCGTCTCCACCGACTATGACACCGCAGACCGCCTCTACTTCGAGCCGCTGACCTTTGAGGACGTAATGGAGGTCTACCACGCGGAGGCCGCTTCCGGTGACGTTGCTGGCGTGATTGTCCAGCTGGGTGGCCAGACGCCGCTGGGCCTTGCCGCTCGCTTGGAGGAGGCAGGCGTTCCGGTTGTGGGCACCAGCCCTGCAGCTATCGACTCCGCCGAGGACCGCGGCGAATTCGGCAAGGTTCTCGATGAGGCGGAACTGGCAGCCCCGGAGTACGGCACCGCCACCTCCTTCGCAGAGGCCCGCGAGGTTGCTTCCTCCATCGGCTACCCAGTACTGGTTCGTCCGTCCTACGTGCTGGGCGGCCGCGGTATGGAAATCGTCTACGACGAAAAGGCGCTGGAAGACTACATCGAGCGTGCCACCGAGCTGTCTCCGGACCACCCGGTTCTGGTGGACCGCTTCCTGGATTCCGCCATCGAGATTGACGTTGACGCCCTATGCGACGGCAACGAGGTCTACCTGGGCGGCGTCATGGAACACATCGAGGAGGCCGGTATCCACTCCGGCGACTCCTCCTGTGCGCTGCCTCCGATGACCCTTGGACCAGAGGACATTGAAAAGGTCCGCCGGTCCACCCGTCTGCTCGCCGAGGGCATTGGCGTCAAGGGCTTGATGAACGTCCAGTTCGCCTTGAAGGATGACATCCTCTACGTCATCGAGGCGAACCCGCGTGCTTCCCGTACCGTGCCGTTTGTCTCTAAGGCCACCGGCGTACCACTGGCTAAGGCAGCTTCTCGCGTCATGATGGGCTCGAGCATCGCCGACCTGCGCGCCGAAGGCATGATTCCTTCCGAATACGACGGTGGCTCTTTGCCGCTGGAGCACCCGATTGCCGTCAAGGAAGCAGTCTTGCCATTCAATCGCTTCCGCCGTCCCGATGGCAGCCTGCTCGATACTCTGCTCTCGCCAGAGATGAAATCCACCGGTGAGGTCATGGGCTTGGCTACCAACTTTGGCGCGGCCTATGCCAAGGGCGAAATTGCAGCCTTCGCCGTGCCGCCCACGGAGGGCACCGTCTTCGTTTCTGTTGCCAACCGCGACAAGCGCACCCTGATCTTCCCGATTCAGCGCCTGGCCAACATGGGCTACAACATCGTCGCTACCGCCGGCACCGCCCAGATGCTGCGCCGCAACGGTATCGAGTGCGAGGTTGCCGCCAAGGTCTCTGAGGCCAAGGAAGGCGAAGAGTCCATCGTGGATAAGATTTTCAACGGCGAGATCGACTGGATTCTCAATACCCCGGCCGGCTCCGCCGGTGCCCGCCACGACGGCTACGATATCCGTGCCGCCGCCGTGCACATGGAAATCCCGCTGGTGACCACCGTGCAGGGTGTAACCGCGGCTGTCCAGGGCATCGAAGCGATGCGCATTGGCAACCTCCAGGTACGCGCACTCCAGGAGCTTGAGCATGGCCCACAGAACTAAAGGATTTGGCGAGCGGCTAGAAGAGGCCGGTCAGGAGCGGGGACGCCTGTGCGTCGGCATCGACCCTCACCCATATCTCTTGGACAAGTGGGGGCTGGAGCCTACCGCTGACGGTCTGCGGACCTTTAGCCTGCGCTGCGTTGAAGCCTTTAGCGATACCGCCGCCTTGGTAAAGCCACAGGTTGCTTTCTTTGAGCGCTTTGGCTCCCAGGGCTTTGCAGTCCTCGAAGACGTTCTGGCTGCCCTGCGCGAAGCGGGGTGCCTGACTGTTGCCGATGCCAAGCGCGGCGATATTGGCTCCACCATGGCCGGCTACGCAGATGCGTGGCTTAGCGATAGCTCGCCGCTGCGCGCAGACTCTGTGACCGTGTCGCCCTATCTAGGTGTCGGTGCACTCGGGCCGGTATTCACCAAGGCCGAAGAAACCGGCCGCGGTGTATTCGTCCTGGCGGCTACCTCCAACCCGGAGGCGCGTGCCATCCAATCGGTCCCGGTGGGCGAGGAGAGCACTATCGCTCAGGGCGTCGTCGATGAATGCGCCGCGTTCAATGTCGAGGCGCAGAAGGCTAACAAGCCTGGCGATGTCGGCGTAGTCGTCGGCGCGACGTTGGACAACCCGCCGCGCCTCGATGCGCTCAATGGCCCGGTTCTTCTGCCCGGTGTTGGCGCTCAGGGCGCAGGCCCAGAGCAGGTGCACGGCATTGTTTCTGCTCGTCCATCGCTGGGATTCGCCAATGTGTCTCGAGCAGTGCTGGAGCAAGGTCCTGACGTCGCTGACCTGCGCAAAGCAGTTGCTCAGGTGGCAGCGGAGTTCCGGGACTAAAAGGGGCGGCGTGGCTGATTAACGGCCGCGCCGTTTACCTGGTACTTTGTTTAAGGTATGTGCGGTGACGTGCTAAAATAGGCGTGCTTTTGGACCCGTTAATCGTCACCGTTCAATGAGCAGTGCTAGGATTGCCAGAAGTCGGTTTGCTCGAAGGTTATTGATGACTTTCCGCGGTGTATAAACTGCGTTAGGCAGCCGTAATCTGGTACCAAGTACTAGACGTAACAGAATCAATCTAATGAATCGGAGGAAACCCGTGGCCCTTCCAAAGTTGACTGATGAGCAGCGCAAGGAAGCTCTCGCAAAGGCCGCTGAGGCCCGCAAGGCTCGCGCCGAGCTCAAGGCTGCGCTCAAGCGCGGCGAGACCGACCTGAAGGACGTGCTCGAAAAGGCTGAGACCGATGAGATCATCGGCAAGACCAAGGTTTCTGCACTCCTCGAGGCTCTGCCGAAGGTTGGCAAGGTCAAGGCTAAGGAAATCATGGAGGACCTGGAGATTGCTCAGACCCGCCGTCTGCGCGGCCTGGGTGAGCGTCAGCGTCGTGCTCTCCTCGAGCGTTTCGGCTACGGCGAATAGTCACAACCATGGCTGACGCAACTGCACGCGGGCGCCTCGTCGTATTGGCGGGGCCTTCCGCAGTGGGAAAATCCACCGTAGTTTCGCGTCTGCGCAGTGACGTCGAGGGGCTGTACTTCAGCGTGTCTATGACCACGCGCCAGCCCCGCCCCGGGGAGCAGGACGGTGTCGACTACTTCTTCGTCACCCCAGAAGCCTTCCAGCAGCGAATCGATGCCGGGGAGATGCTCGAATGGGCTGATATCCACGGCGGATTGCAGCGCTCTGGAACGCCCGCCCAGCCGGTAGAGGAAGCTTTGGCCGCTGGCCGCCCAGTACTTGTTGAGGTTGACCTCGCGGGTGCTCGGAGTGTTAAGAAAGCGCTGCCGGAGGCAGACCTGGTCTTTTTGGCACCCCCGTCATGGGAGGTACTTGTGGAGCGGCTCACCGGCCGCGGTACCGAGCCGCAAGACGTCATTGACCGTAGGTTGCAAACTGCGCATGAGGAACTAGCCGCACAGGACGAGTTCGATCACGTCGTTGTGAACGAGGATCTGGACGAGGCAGTATCTGCCATTAGTGATATCCTGCGGGCATAGACCTCCTTTTTGACCATCTTCAATCAATGTAAAGGTGCATGTGACTAACGTGACCACCCCTTCTAACACTGAAGCCGCAAAGGCGGAACCAGTATTTGATGATCCGATCGGCATTACTGATCCCCCGATCGATGAGCTTTTGGACAAGGTTTCCTCTAAGTACGCTTTGGTCATCTTTGCCGCTAAGCGCGCACGCCAGATCAATAGCTACTACCAAGAGCAGGATGAAGGTGTCTTCGAGTTCGTAGGCCCGCTGGTTACCCCAGAGCCAGGCGAAAAGCCTTTGTCCATCGCATTGCGCGAGATTGATGCTGGCCTGCTTGACCACGAGGAAGGCAAGTAGCTAGCACAAAGCGTGTAATAGCTTTAAGGCTCCACGTGCCGCCACAGACGTGTATCCCCGGTTTGGGGTGCACCTCTTGGTCGCGGCGGGTGGAGCCTTTCTCTATGTCGGCAGGTACCATCGTGCGGTGTGACTGATAAAGATACCTCTCGCAATATTGTTCTGGGCGTCGCTGGCGGCATCGCTGCCTACAAGGCGTGCCACCTTGTGCGCAATCTCAAGGAAGCGGGCGATGATGTCCGCGTTGTCCCGACGGAAAGTGCACTGAACTTCGTGGGCGCGGCTACGTTTGAGGCTCTATCTGGCCATCCTGTCTCCACGAGCGTGTTTGAGGCCGTGGATGAGGTGCAGCACGTCAACGTAGGACAGCATGCGGATGCAGTGGTCATTGCGCCTGCCACCGCAGACCTTATCGCGCGCTTGGCCGCAGGCCGTGCAGACGATTTGCTCACGGCCACCGTATTGGTCGCGACGTGCCCGGTTATTGTGGCCCCGGCCATGCACACTGAGATGTGGCATAACCCCGCTACGCAGGACAACGTGGCTACTTTGCGACGTCGCGGTATCACCGTCATCGAGCCCGCCCACGGCCGCCTAACCGGCAAAGATTCTGGCCCGGGTCGTTTGCCGGAGCCGGAACAGATTGCGGAGATTGTCCGTACTGAAATGGCGGGCTACCGAGTGCAACACACCTGGCAGGGCAAGAAGGTCGTCATATCAGCCGGCGGTACCCAGGAAGAGCTGGACCCGGTCCGATACTTAGGCAATCGCTCTTCCGGCAGGCAGGGATTCGCGCTCGCGGAATGGGCCGCCCAGATGGGGGCCAAGGTCACCCTCGTGGCGGGTAATACCGCCCAGCTTCCTGTACCAAGTGGCGCGAAACTCCGGCACATTGTCTCCACCCGTGAGTTGGAGGATGTCATGCGCGAGGAGTCCCGCAACGCGGACGTGGTGATCATGGCCGCTGCAGTCTCTGACTTCCGTCCGGCGGAGGTCGCCGAGTCAAAGATGAAGAAGGGGCAGGCAGACGATGCGCTCTCGACGCTCCATCTGGTGGAAAACCCCGATGTACTCAAAGGGCTCGTCGCTGCGCGCGAGCGCTCGGAAATTCCTGCGGAGTGCGTAATTGTGGGCTTCGCCGCCGAAACCGGCGATGCCCAGAAGTCCGCCTTGGACTATGCCCAGGAAAAGTTTGCGCGTAAGGGCTGCGACGTGCTCATGGCCAATGAGGTCGGGCGTGGAAAGACCTTTGGTCAAAAGTCCAATGAGGGATGGATTTTGCGTCCGGATTGCGCGCCGCAACGCGTGGAGCATGGCTCGAAGCAGGTTGTTGCCGCTCAGATTCTTTTGGCCGTGAATGAAATGTTTCAGGTGTAGACAACTAAAATTGCATTTATAGACCGCTTGGTCTAGGCTTGCGAGGTATTAGGCTTGGGCGTAGAAAACCCACAGCATCGAATCAACAGTGAGAACGAAGGAAGTTTTTGTGACTGATAACGCTGCAGTGGCAACTCGTCTTTTTACCAGCGAGTCCGTGACAGAAGGCCATCCCGATAAGATTTGTGACGCCATTTCTGACGCCATCCTTGATGCCCTGCTGGAAAAGGATCCAGCATCCCGCGTCGCCGTTGAGACGTTGGTAACCACCGGCCAGGTTCACGTGGTAGGCGAGGTTCGCACCGAGGCATACGTAGAGATCCCGGCGCTGGTGCGCGACACCCTTAAGTCCATCGGCTTTACTTCTTCCGAAGTCGGCTTTGATGGCAACACTTGCGGCGTGAATATCGCCATCGGCGAGCAGTCCCAGGAAATTGGCGCCGGAGTGGACAACTCTACTGAAGCCCGCGCCCATGACGAGGACTATGACGCTGAGAACGATACCGCTGGCGCAGGCGACCAGGGTCTGATGTTCGGCTATGCCTCCAATGAGACCGCTGAGTACATGCCGCTGCCCATCGCTTTGGCGCACCGCCTGTCCCGCCGCCTGACGCAGGTACGTAAGGAAGGAATCGTCGATCACCTGCGCCCGGATGGCAAGACCCAGGTGACCTTTGCCTACACCGACGACAACGAGCCGTCCCACCTGGATACCGTGGTGATTTCCACGCAGCACGATGCTGAGGTCGATAGCGCTTGGTTGGAAGGTCCCTTGCGCAGTGAGGTCCTTGAATGGGTTATCAAGGACGCCGGCTTGGAGAAGTACTACACCGAAGACACGACCTTGTTGGTCAACCCGTCCGGTTCCTTCATCCTTGGTGGACCGATGGGAGATGCCGGTCTTACCGGCCGCAAGATCATCGTCGATACCTACGGCGGCATGGCTCGCCACGGCGGCGGCGCGTTCTCTGGTAAGGACCCGAGCAAGGTGGACCGCTCCGCTGCTTATGCCATGCGCTGGGTGGCTAAGAATATCGTGGCTGCGGGCTTGGCAGATCGCGCTGAAGTCCAGGTGGCTTATGCAATCGGCCGCGCCAAGCCGGTGGGTCTGTACGTAGAGACCTTCGGTACCGCCAAGGAAGGCCTGAGCGATGCGAATATCCAGGCTGCGGTGAATCAGGTATTTGACCTGCGTCCGGCCGCTATCATTCGCGAGCTCGACCTATTGCGCCCCATCTATGCGCAAACTGCGGCCTACGGTCACTTTGGCCGCACCGACGTTGAGCTGCCGTGGGAGGAGTTGAACCGAGTGGAAGCATTGCGTGCTGCCGCTGGTCTGTAGAATCGAGGCCTATGCCTAAGAAAACACCCGCCACCCGGAAGCCGGTTGCGCGGGTGTTGCCTCTTTTAGGGGTTGCGCACCTAGACCGGGGATTTGATTACCTCGTAGAAGAGGCAGACTCGGAGGAAGTCCAACCGGGGATTAAGGTGCGCATCCGCTTCAATGGGCGCTTGGTGGATGCGATTGTTTTAGAACGCCGGCATGACTCCGAATTTGGCGGCAACCTGCGCTTTATCGAGCGCATTATCTCACCCTTCCAGGTTTATCCGCCGCAGCTGGCCCGGCTTGTCGACGCCCTGGCAGACCGCTACGGCGGCGTGCGCTCGGACATTATCCGCTCTGCTATCCCGCCGCGGCACGCCAAGGCGGAGGAATCCGATTTAGAGACCCCGTGGGAGGAGCTCGGCACCACGAGCGAGCCCGACCTATCAGGATGGTCGGCCTATCAACATGGCGAGGCTTTCGTCGATTCGATTCTGGCCGGCAAGCTCGCCCGTGCCGCCTGGCAAATCGCCCCGGGCGATGATTGGGCACATGCGCTGGCTGCACTCGCTGCTAAAGTGGCGCTTGGCGGAGGAGGGGTTCTCCTCGTCGCCCCGGACCAGAAGAGCGTCGATGCTGTAGAGGCCGCGCTTCGCCGGGTACTTGGGGCAAAGCAGATAACGGTGCTGACTAATAGCATGGGCCCGCAGGCGCGCTACCGCCGCTATCTCTCCGCACTAGTGGGCCAAGCGCGCGTGGTCATTGGCACCAGGTCTGCCGCCTTTGCCCCGGTCAAAGACCTGCAGCTGGCGGTGATCCTTGATGATGGCAATGATAATTTGGTCGACAACCTCAAGCCTTATGTCCATGCGAGGGAAGTACTTACCACCCGCTCAGCCTTCGAAGGCTGCAGCATGGTTTTGGCCAACCATTCACGGACGTCGGAGACACAGCTCCTCGTGGAATCAGGATGGGCGCACGATGTGGTGGCCAAAGAGCAAACCATAACGGCGCGGTGCCCGGCTATCGAGGCGGTGGGGTCGTTCGGTCTGTCTATCGCCCGCGACCTGCAGGGCGGCACCACCAAAGTACAGGCGCAGGCCTTCCAAGCCGCCCACCAGGCGCTGGATAGGGGAGAGCCCGTGCTGGTGCAGGTACCGCGCAAGGGGTATGCACCCATTTTGGCCTGTGGCCAGTGCCGAGCGCCGGCTCGCTGCCGGCATTGCAATGGGCCGTTGGGGCTGCCGCCCAAGGGGGCGTCGGCAAGCGCAGGCCCGGAAGAGGCGGGAATGCCTACCTGCCGCTGGTGTGGCCGAATCGAGGCACGGCATCGGTGCACCGAATGCGGGTCTCCGCGCCTGCGGGCCATCGTGTTGGGCTCGGAGCGCACTGCGGAAGAAATGGGCCGGGCCTTTCCCAATACGCGGGTGGTGGTCTCGGGCGGAAACAAGGTGCTCGATGCGGTGGACAATGCGCCGGCGCTGGTCATTGCCACCCCTGGCGCTGAACCGAAAGTAAACGATGGAGCCTATGGCGCGGCGTTGCTCTTGGATGCCGGAGCATTGCTCAACCGGCAAGACCTGCGCGCCACGGAGGACACCCTAGCGAAGTGGGCGCAGGCGGCTACCTTGGTGCAGCCGCATTTCAAGGGTGGTCGAGTAATCCTGGCGGCCGATGACTCGCTCACCGTAGTCCAGCATTTCCTACGCTGGGATATGGTGGGCGCGGCCGCGGCAGAGCTTGCTGCCCGGCGCGAAGTGCGCTTCCCACCCGCGGTGCATTTTGCTGCCATCGACGGTGCGGATGCATCCCTAGATGGCTTTGCCGAGCTTGTGGATCTTCCAGACCACGCGGAGGTATTAGGCCCAGTTCCCCTTCCCCCGGGGCAGAGCCTGCCTGGTGACTACGATAGCCAGCGCTTTGGCCCACCGCAGCGGTTGGTCGTGCGCACCCCGCTGGGGCCGCGTTCCCAATTGGGGCGGGCATTGCGCAGCGCCAACGCCGCGCGCAGCGCCCGCAAGGATGACCTGCCTTTGCGCATCGTGGTTGACCCCATCCACGTGGGTTAGCCATATCGGGGCCATAGGCGCTCATGCGCTAATCTCGACGGAGGAAGCCGCCACCGCCGGCCGGCTTGGTCACGGTGCCAGGAGAAAGGTGTGATTGCCATGTCCCTTCGAGAGCTGCGTATCTACGGCGACCCAGTCTTGGGCAGCCGCGCGGAGGAAATTAGTAAATTTGATGCAGGTCTGCGCGCTCTGGCGAGCGATATGCTCGAGACCATGGATAACGCCGGGGGAGTAGGCCTCGCGGCTAATCAGGTGGGGATTTTGAAGCGCATCTTTGTCTATGACTGCTCGCATACCCAATCTGGGCTGCGTGGGGCGATTGTTAACCCGGTCTGGACTCCGGTGGGAGAGCAGCAGCAAACAGGCCCGGAAGGATGCCTATCTATTCCGGGAATTAGTGCGGAAACCACGAGATTCAACCAGGTCTTTGTGTCCGGCCAGGATATTGAGGGGCGCCCTGTGTCCATGGTGGCCTCAGGCCTGATGGCTCGGTGCATCCAGCATGAGACTGACCACCTCGATGGGGTGCTCTTCCTACAACGCCTAGAGGCGCCAGTGCGCAAGGAGGCCATGCGCGCCATCCGTGAATCCGAGTGGTTTAACGCCTCGTAGCCCACTCGCTGTGGCGGCAGCGTTGCGGCGTTGTAGCCTAGTATTTTGAACGATATTAAGAGGAGAGTTTCCCCGCATGCGGATCATTTTTGCCGGTACCCCTGAGCCAGCCGTTGTGGCCTTGGAAAAGCTGCTTGCCTCGTCGCACGAGGTGCTGGCCGTAATTACTCGCCCAGACGCAAAGAAGGGCCGCGGCCGCACTCTTCACCCGAGCCCAGTGAAGGCGCTCGCCCAAGAACATGGCATTGAAGTATTGACCCCAACCACCCTGCGCCCTGACTCGGAGGACGGTCAGGCGCTGCGCTCCCGCTTAAAGGAATTGCAACCAGAGGCGATTCCGGTGGTGGCCTACGGCAATCTGGTGACCAAGGACCTGCTGGATCTGCCGCAGCATGGCTGGGTAAACCTGCACTTTTCCTTGCTTCCGGCATGGCGCGGCGCGGCCCCAGTGCAGGCTGCCATTGCTGCAGGCGATGACGTGACCGGCGCATCAACCTTCCGCATCGAAGAGGGCCTGGATACGGGCCCGGTGCTCGGCACCGTGACGGAGGAGATTAAGGGCACCGATACTGCCGATGACCTGTTGACGCGCCTTGCCTATTCCGGCGGCGATCTGCTCGTGGCCACCATGGATGGCCTAGCGGCGGGACAGCTGGAGGCACAGCCGCAGCAGGGCGAGGCTACCTATGCGCCGAAAATCTCTACCGCGCAGGCCCGCGTGGAGTGGTCACAGCCTGCCTTCGCTATCGATCGGCACATTCGCGCGCACACGCCTGGGCCGGGTGCATGGACCATGTGGGACGAGGCCCGCGTGAAGATTGGACCGGTCAGCCTCATAGAAGAGGCGGCGGTTCCACAGGAACTAGCACCAGGGCAGCTGCACATTGCCAAGAACGCCGTATTCATCGGTACCGGTACGCAGCCAGTCCAGCTGGGTAAAATCCAGCCTCCGGGTAAGAAGATGATGAATGCGGCCGATTGGGCCCGTGGACTAGGCAAGGATGCCGAGGTGAAGTTTCAATGAGTGGAGGTTTCCGTTCCCGCAGCAAGTCCGGGGATAAGTCCCCGGCGGGTAAGCCGCAGGACTCCCACAAATCCACTGGTACGAAGGGCCGCGGTGGCCGCCCGCAACGGCAGCAGCGTGGTGGCCGCGGTGGGCAGCACAGGGGCCAGCAGGCTGCTAAGGGCCAGCGTCCCGGCAAGCGCCAGGAAGGCGGACTGATTCAGGCCGCGCTGGCCGCGGGCGTGGATGCGCCGCGCGCGGTCGCCTTCGACGTGGTGCGCAGGGTAAGCGATGATGATGCCTTCGCTAACCTCATTTTGCCCAAGGCACTGCGCAAGCAAAAGCTCAAGGGGCGCGACGCCGCCTTTGCCACCGAAATCACCTATGGCACGCTGCGCACCCTTGGCGTAGTTGATGCCGTCATCGCAGAGTGCTCTTCGCGCGGCCTCGAGGACATTTCCCCCGCCGTGGTTGATGCCTTGCGCCTGGGCACCTATCAAGTTCTCTATACCCGCGTGGAGCCACACGCGGCGGTTGATACCACCGTTCGTTTGGTAGAAGCCGCCGGGGAAGTCAAGGCCAAGGGCTTTGCCAATGGCATCATGCGCACCATTACGCGCACGCCGGCTAAGACCTGGCTGGACAAGCTCGCTCCACAGGGGGAGATCGCCGGCATCGCCTTTAAGCATGCCCACCCCACCTGGATTGCGGAATCGTTTAGCCGCGTGTTGGGCCTAGGGGAGTTGGAGGCTGCCCTGGCGGCGGATTCGGATCGACCTTCGGTGCATCTGGTGGCGCGCCCCGGGGAAATCTCGGCCGAGGAATTGGCCCTGATGACCGGTAATGAGGAGGGGCGCTATTCCCCTTATGCGGTGTACATGGAATCCGGTGACCCCGGCCAATTGGAACCCGTGCGCCAAGGATTGGCGGCCGTGCAGGATGAGGGCTCGCAGCTGATTGCTCGCGCGGTATGCGAGGCGCCCCTCGAGGGCGAGGACACCGGCCGGTGGCTGGATCTCTGCGCCGGTCCCGGCGGAAAGGCGGCCTTGATGGGGGCGCTTGCCCGCATCGACTCCGCGCATGTTGATGCAGTGGAGGTATCTCCGCACCGAGCGGCGCTGATTGAAAAGACGGTGAGCGACTTGCCCGTAGACGTTCGTGTGGCAGATGGCCGAAATCCCGGCGTGGGAGAGGGCTTTGACCGCGTGCTTGTCGACGCCCCTTGTTCCGGCCTTGGCGCGCTCCGTCGCCGCCCAGAGGCGCGGTGGCGCAAGTCGGAGGCCGATATTGCTGAGCTCAACCAGCTGCAATTCGAGCTCTTGTCTTCCGCATTAAACCTGGTGCGTCCAGGTGGTGTGGTTATCTACTCCACGTGTTCGCCAGATCTGCGCGAAACCCGGGGCATCGTTGACCGCGCCGTGCGCGAACTCGGCGCCGAAGAACTCGATGCACATGCTCTCATTCCTGATATGGGCGATGTGGGCCATGAGAAATCCGTGCAGATGTGGCCGCATCGGCACGGTACCGACGCCATGTTCTTTGCGGCGCTTCGCCGCGCAGCCGACTAATCGCGATAGACTGGTGGGCATGTCCGCACCGATCATTTCCCCTTCCATCCTGGCTGCCGATTTTTCTCGCTTGGGCGAGGAACTAGCGGCGATTGATACCGCAGACTGGGTCCATGTGGACATTATGGATGGGCACTTTGTGCCCAACCTGTCCTTCGGCCCAGATATCACGGCCACGGTCCATCGCAGCACCGATAAGCCACTAGATGTCCACCTCATGATCGAGGAACCCGAAAAGTGGGTGGAGACCTATGCCAAGGCGGGCGCACATACGATTATCTTCCACGTGGAGGCCGTCGCCGATGACCAGGCGGCAGTGGACTTGGCCCAGCGCATCCGCGATTTGGGCGTGCGTGCGGCCTTTTCCATCAAGCCAGGCACCGCCATCGAACCGTGGTTAGATAAGCTGCACCATTTCGATGAGGTGCTCGTGATGTCTGTGGAGCCTGGCTTCGGTGGGCAAAAGTTCATGCCGGAGATGCTGGAGAAGGTCCGTAAGTTGCGCCGCAGCATTGATGATCAGGGCCTTGATACCGTCATCGAGATCGATGGCGGTATTTCACCCGAGACCATCGGGGCAGCCGCCGAGGCGGGCTGCGACGCTTTCGTGGCAGGCTCAGCCGTATTCAAGTCGGACGATCCCGCCGGCGTCGTGAAGCAGCTGCGTGATCTGGCGGCTGGTGCCTAATGGGCGCGGGGCTACAAGACAGCAACATCTCCGCAGCGCTATTGCGCGCAATGGCCGCGGGTGCTGAGGTCCGCGGAACCACGAGCCCTAATCCACCGGTAGGCGCGGTCATCGTGTCCCCAGCCGGGGAAATTGTGGGCGTCGGCGCCACCCAGCCCGTAGGAGGTGCGCATGCCGAGGTCATGGCGTTGCGTGAGGCCGGAGATAAGGCGCGCGGGGCCACGGCCGTGGTCACCTTGGAACCCTGCGCGCACACCGGTCGCACGGGTCCCTGCGTGCAGGCGCTTATCGATGCCGGCGTGGCTCGCGTGTACTACCTCCACGCCGATCCCACCCCGCAGGCTGCGGGTGGAGCAGAAGTACTGGCGGGGGCTGAAGTGGACGTCGCCAAGCTAGAAAAGCCCCCGCACGCCGAGGATGCCTTGGTACCATGGTTATTTGCCGTGCGCACCCAACGACCCCACGTCACCTTGAAGTTCGCACAAACGCTGGACGGTTTTACGGCCGCGGCCGATGGAACCAGCCAATGGATTACGGGCGAGGAGGCGCGCGACTGGGTGCATGCCGATAGGGCGCACCGCGATGCCATCGTGGTAGGCACCGGCACGGCGCTGGCTGATAATCCCTCGCTCACCGCGCGCTTTAGCGACGGCAGCTTGCGCGCGCACCAACCACGCCGGGTGGTCATTGGCAAGCGTGATTTGGAATCGGCGGGCGATGCAGCAAGCCACCTGCGCGAGCTAGGGTACGAGCAGTACGACAGCATCGAAGAAGCTCTCTACGAGCTCTACGCCACCGGTGCCCGCGACGTCCTCGTGGAAGGAGGAGCAGGCCTAGCCAGTAGCTTCCTGAAGGCCGATTTGGTGGATGCCATCTCTGCCTATATCGCGCCACTTTTGCTGGGCGAGGGCCGCGGCGTGCTCGCGCACCCCGTGACCCAGACGCTGGCAGAAGCCACCCGTTTCCGCCGGGTGGGAATGAAGGCGCTGGGTGATGACGTTCTTATTGAATACGTGCGCTAGGCGCTGGACAAAGCAGTGAGCGAGAAAGGTTGGACGTGTTTACTGGGCTAGTACAAGAGTTGGGCACCGTGGAGGCAATGGAACCGCATGCAGACGCGCTGCGTTTGAGCATTCGTGCCCCGCGTACCGTTGCGGAGGCCGCACTGGGTGATTCCATTGCCATTAACGGCGTATGCCTTACCGTGGCGGATCTGTCGGCCGATACTTTTTGTGCGGATGTGATGCAGGAGTCCCTTGACCGCACCGCCCTGGGGCGCCTTGCCGAGGGCGATCCGGTCAATGTAGAGCCGGCGCTGCTTCCCACCACCCGGCTGGGTGGGCACATCATGCAAGGCCACGTGGACGGCACCGCTACGCTGCAGAGCCGAACTAGCTCCGAGAACTGGGATGTGCTGCGGTTTAGCTTGCCGTCCGAGCTTGCCCGGTACGTCGTGGAAAAGGGGTCCATTGCCGTGAGCGGCACCTCGCTGACCGTGAGCGCCGTGGGCCCAGACTGGTTCGAGGTATCCCTTATCCCCACCACACTGCGCGATACCATCCACGGCGCCTTGCCGGTGGGAGGAGAGGTAAACCTCGAGGTGGATGTGCTGGCCAAGTATGTAGAAAAGATGCTTCACCCCGAAGCTTAACCCCCTGAGGCTAAGGACTAGACTGCTACCTTATGAGCGCGAGTGATAATTCCATCCGTCTAGATTCCATCGACCAGGCCATCGCGGATATCGCCGCTGGTAAGCCGGTTGTTGTCATCGATGATGAGGATCGCGAAAATGAAGGCGATCTGATTTTCGCCGCGGAGCTAGCCACCCCGGAACTCGTAGCCTTCATGGTGCGCTATTCCTCTGGATATATCTGCGCACCCTTATTGCCAGACGATTGCAACCGGTTGAACCTACCACCGATGCTGGCGGTCAACCAAGATGTACGCGGCACCGCCTACACGGTGACCGTGGATGCAGCAACGGGCAGCACCGGTATTTCTGCCACCTCGCGCGCAGAAACCATCCGCCGCCTGGCAGACCCCAGCACCACTCCAGGAGAGTTCACCCGTCCAGGCCACGTGGTGCCGCTGTGTGCTCGGCCGGGCGGCGTTTTGGAGCGGGACGGTCATACGGAGGCATCCATTGATCTCGCCCGATTGGCGGGCCTGCGCCCGGCCGGTGTGCTGTGCGAGATCGTCTCCGAGGATGACCCCACGGATATGGCACGCTCGCCAGAGTTGCGCCGCTTTGCCGATACACATGGGCTCTCCATGATCTCTATCGCGCAGCTCATCGAGTGGCGCCGCCATAATGAAACCCAAGTCACCCGCCAGGTAACCACTGAGCTGCCTACCGAATACGGTCACTTCACCGCCATTGGTTACCGCCACGAGGTAGACGGGCAGGAGCACGTTGCGTTGGTCGCAGGGGATCCCGCCCACCTGCGCGGCGCGCGCGACGTCATGGTGCGCGTCCATTCCGAATGCCTAACCGGTGATGCCTTTGGCTCACGACGCTGCGATTGCGGGCCCCAACTGCATGAGTCCATGCGCCTTATCAGCCAGGAAGGCCGCGGCGTGGTCATCTACCTGCGTGGTCAGGAAGGACGCGGCATCGGGCTTTTGCATAAGTTGGAGGCCTACCGCCTGCAGGATTCGGGCATGGATACCGTCGATGCCAACTTGGAGCAGGGCCTGCCCGAGGACGCCCGCGAGTATTCCGTGGCCGGGCAGATCCTTCGCGATCTCGGCATCGAATCCGCAAACCTTTTGACCAATAACCCCCATAAGGGCGAAGGCCTAAGCGGCTTCGGCGTAGATGCAAGCCACCACACGCCGCTGGCCACCCCAGCACACGCGGATAATATTGAATACTTGCGTACTAAGCGCGACCGCATGGGACACGACCTTCCGCAGGTTGCCCAGTGGGACGCCGAACATAAATAAATCTTTGACGTGCGATTGAAAGGATAGCGATGAGTAAAGAAGGCCTGCCTGATATTGCCCAGGTAGATGGCAGTGGACTGCGCGTTGCTGTGGTTACCGCTACATGGAACGCAGAAATCTGCGATCAGCTCCATGCCCAGGCGGTGCAGACCGCCACCGATAATGGTGCCGAGGTCGACGAATACCGAGTGGTAGGTGCCTTGGAACTTGGCGTTGTGGTCCAAGCAGCAGCCCGTGCCTACGATGCCGTGGTGGCGCTAGGCTGCGTTATCCGTGGCGGCACCCCGCACTTTGATTACGTATGCGACTCTGTCACCCAGGCGCTGACTCGCATCTCGCTCGATGAATCCACCCCGGTTGCTAACGGTGTGCTGACAGTCAACGACCAGCAGCAAGCCATCGACCGTGCCGGTTTTGCAGATTCGGTAGAAAACAAGGGCGCCGAAGCTATGATTGCAGCTTTAGATACCGCGCTGCAGTTGCGTACACTAAACGCAGCACAGAAGTAACCGCTAGCAATGCGTCAGCGCCCGATGCTTGACCACTAAGGTGGCCGGCGGGGCGCGCCCCAAAGGAGTATGCACATGAACGAGGCGCAGGCCCCAAAGAATCCGCAGCACAGCCGCCAGCTTAGCGACGCCGAAGTATTGGCCTATACCAGTGCCGATCCCTTCGCCCAGACCACGTCTAAGCCATGGGAGTTTACGGCAACCTCGCCTTTCCTCCGCAAGGTGGCTATCGCCTGGGTGATCCTCGTTATGGCCATCCATATCTTCATGGGAATCACCTTGGATGTGTCCTTTACCGGTGCGCACGTGACTACCATCGACAAATTCGCCTTCCCTGGCGTTGGTGTTCTGATTTCCGTTCTGTCCTGGATCGCTCTTAACCGTCCACGCTTGCGCGCCAATGAGGATGGGGTAGAGGTCCGCAATATCGTGGGCACGCGCTTTTATCCGTGGCAGGTGGTCTACGGACTTTCCTTCCCGGTAGGCCAGCGTATGGCACGCCTTGAGCTGCCCGAATTCGAATTCGTCCCCGTCTGGGCGTTGCAATCTGGCGATAAGGACACCGTCATCGACAACGTCCGCCGCTTCCGCGACGTGGAAGCCAAGTACATGCCTCAGGATTAACCATTGGCTGACCCCACTACCTACCGCCCGGCTCCTGGAACCATTCCCACCGACCCGGGCGTCTATAAGTTCCGCGATGAAAACCGCCGCGTTATCTACGTGGGTAAAGCCAAGAACCTGCGCGCTCGGCTGTCCAACTATTTTCAGGACATCACGCAACTGCACCCGCGTACTCGCCAAATGGTGCTCACCGCCAACTCGGTGGAGTGGACGGTAGTTGCCAGCGAGGTGGAAGCCCTGCAGTTGGAGTACACGTGGATCAAGCGCTTTGATCCGCACTTCAACGTCATGTACCGCGACGATAAAACCTATCCAATGCTCGCGGTTTCGGTCGGGGAGACGGTCCCTCGCGCCTTTTTCTACCGTGGCCCGCGGCGTAAAGGAGTGCGCTATTTCGGACCCTATTCCCATGCCTGGGCCGTGCGCGAAAGCTTGGACTTGCTTACCCGCGTCTTTCCCATGCGTACCTGCTCGAAGGGCGTGTATAACCGGCATGAGCGGCTCGGACGTCCGTGCCTTTTGGGATACATCGGCAAATGCGATGCACCCTGCATTGGCAGAGTAAGCAAAGAAGACCACCGCGAGACGGTCAACGATCTCGTGTCCTTCATGAATGGCAACACCGGTTCAGTGCGCCGCAAACTCACCCAGGACATGGAGCAGGCCGCCGAGAACCTAGAGTTCGAACGCGCTGCGCGCCTGCGCGATGACTTGGGCGCGATTGACAAGATCATGGAACAGCAGGCCGTGGTCTTCACAGACGGCACGGATGCTGATCTCATTGCTTTTAACTCCGATGAGCTTGAGGCAGCGGTACAGATTTTCCACGTTCGCGATGGGCGCATTCGCGGGCAACGCGGTTGGGTAGTCGAACGCGCCGGCGATCAGGCGAGTTCAGAGCCCTTGGAAGAAGGACAACCTGATCCCGCGCTGCCCGCGTTAGTGCAGAACTTCCTTATCCAGTTCTATTCCGATGCGGTCGAGCGTGAAAAGCAAGAGGCGCGCGAAGACGCTGCGCTCGCCGCGGATGTGAAGCGGCGCGGCGTGGACCAAGAATCGCACATGAAATCCCGCCGCGTGCAGGTTATTCCCCGCCAGATATTGGTTCAGGCCCTGCCGGATGAACCCGAGCAGGTCGTCGCATTGTTGGAGGAGCTGCGCGGCGCCCAAATAGACCTGCGCGTTCCTCAGCGCGGCGATAAAAAACAGCTTATGGCCACGGTGGAGAAAAACGCCAAGGAGCAATTGCGCCAACATAAGCTCAAGCGGGTAGGAGACCTCACCGCACGCTCTGCGGCTTTGCAGGATATTCAAGAAGCCCTGGGCATGGAGCAAGCCCCATTGCGCATCGAATGTACCGATATTTCGCACATTCAAGGCACAGATGTGGTTGCTTCTCTAGTGGTCTTTGAAGATGGTTTGCCCAAGAAGTCGGACTATAGGCGCTACCGCATTAAGGAGGCGGCTGGCGATGGCCGGTCGGATGACGTCGGTTCTATCGCAGAGATCACGCGCCGTCGGTTTAAGCGCCATAAGCAAGATAAGCTCGCCCATCCCGATGAGGAAGTAGAAGAGTCTTCCTTTGCAGAGGAGAAGGTGGCGGAAGAATCTGCCGAAGCGGGTCGTCGCTTTGCGTACCCGCCGCAGCTTTTCATCGTGGATGGCGGCGCGCCCCAGGTGGCCGCGGCTCAAGAGGTATTTGATGAGTTGGGCATCGTGGATGTGACCCTGGTGGGCCTGGCCAAGCGCCTCGAGGAAATTTGGGTTCCAGGCGATGATGAGCCGGTGATTTTGCCGCGTAACTCGCAAGCGCTCTTCCTCCTGCAGCAAATTCGTGATGAAGCCCACCGCTTCGCTATTACTTACCATCGGCAGCAGCGCTCAAAGCGGATGCGTTCCTCGGTACTCGATTCCGTGCCGGGATTGGGACCGCAACGGCGCACCGATCTGGTCAAGCATTTCGGTTCGGTGAAAAAGCTCAAGGCCGCCACTGTGGATGAGATCTGTGAGGTCAACGGTTTTGGTCCAAAACTGGCCCAGACCGTGTACGAGAGTTTGCATGATTCTGCGGGCAGTTAAGTGGCATTCTCCTAGAGGCAGCGAATCTTGAAGCGCTAGACTGAAGAGCATGACGCATTTCGAAACTCCACCCATTTTGATAACCGGCATGTCCGGCGGCGGGTTGAGTTCCGCTGCCAAAGTGTTTGAGGACAAGGGCTACTACGTGGCCCACAATATTCCGCCTCGCGCCATTGTTGACCTTCTCAAGCTGTGCAACCAAGAAGAAACTCCGGTGGGCAAGGTAGCAGCCGTCACGGATGTGCGCTCGCGCATGTTCCCAGGGTCTCTGTTGGAGATTATGGATGAGCTTACGGAACTTAATATGAAGCCCACCGTGCTCTTTTTGGATGCTCGCGATGATGTACTCATCCGCCGGTTCGATTCGGTGCGGCGCACCCACCCCTTGCAGGAGGGGGACACGCTCAAAGTAGGAATCCAACGCGAGCGCCAGGCAGTGGCAGAAGTGCGTTCCCATGCGGATATCATTATCGATACGACCAACCTATCCATTCATGATCTCCGCCGTGCCATTGAGGCCGCCTTTGGTGAGATGCAAAATGCAAAGCAGCATGTCACCGTGGAATCCTTTGGATTTAAGAATGGCTCGCCCCGCGATGCTGACTTAGTAGTAGACGTGCGGTTCCTGCCCAACCCCTATTGGGTTCCAGAACTGCGCGGATACCGCGGTACGGATGAACCAGTTGCCCACTATGTGCTCTCGCAGCCAGCGGCGCAGGAATTCGTAGACAATTTCTTGCAGATGTTTTCCACCATGCTGGATGGCTACCGCCATGAGGGTAAGAACTTCATCACGCTTGGCGTCGGTTGCACGGGCGGTCACCACCGGTCCGTTGCCGTCGCAGAGGCTATTGCGGCGCGCCTGCGGGACAATGACACCTTAGACGTCAGCACCTTACATAGGGATATCGCTCGAGGTTAGAGCACAGGAGTTTTAACGCTTTTATGACCAATCCTTCACACATGGTCTGCCTTGGCGGCGGCCATGGACTTTATCAAACCCTTCTGTCCGCACGCTTTAGCGAGGCGGCCGATATTTCTGCCATTGTTACGGTCGCGGATGATGGCGGCTCCTCTGGCCGTTTGCGCCGCGAGCTGGAAATCATCCCACCGGGTGACCTGCGCATGGCGCTGGCTGCCTTGGCTAATAGTGACCCAGTGGGGGACTTGTGGGCGCGAACTTTGCAACACCGTTTCGGTGGCAATGGCGCGATGGCAGGACATGCGGTGGGCAATCTGATGATTGCGGGATTGACGGATGTGCTCGGCGATTATCAAGCTGCCCTGGATACCATCGCAGAACTTACCAATTCCCAGGGGCGGGTATTCCCAGTAGTCAACCAGGCCCTAGAGATTGAAGCGGACGTAGCCGGGCTTGACGACGACCCCCGTGTCAAGCGCCAAGTTCGCGGCCAGGTTGCCGTCGCTTCCACGCCGGGCCAGGTGCGGCGCGTGCGCATCGTGCCCGAACAGCCCAGCGCGAATCCGGATGCGCTCGATGCCATCCAGCGCGCGGATCTCATCACCATCGGTCCAGGCTCGTGGTTTAGTTCGGTATTGCCACATACTCTCGTGCCGGAGGTAGTGGATGCGATTTCTGCTTCCGATGCGCTGCGCGTTGTTGTTTTGAACCTTTCGGCCGAGCCCGGTGAGACTAATGGTTTCTCCGCGGAGCGCCACTTGCATGTGCTCGCTCAACACGCCCCCGATCTGCGGATTGACCGCATTTTGGTGGACGAGGCGGCTTTACCCACCGATAGTGAGCGCGTCTATATTCAGCGCGCCGCGCAGTCCCTAGGCGCTCGCGCTACCTTCGCGGATGTGAGCCAAGTTGATGCCAATGGTCGCAGCATCAATAAGCATGACCCTGAAAAGCTGTCTACAGCACTTCTGGACCTATATTCGGACTACCGCAGCGCTCGCGATTAGAACTGGCGCCTACTCTTCCGGCTAGCGTGCGGCCGATCGCGCTTGACCGACTGCACGTCGACTGGGCGCGCGCGGTATGATGTCAGAAATCCTTTCACCGCACTGGGCTGGGAGCGATGGCTCTGGCCGGTATGCGAACTTTGTGACTGTGAGAAAAGAAATGGGGCGAACTAGGTGACCACACCATTGACCGACCAGGTCAAAGAAGAATTGACGGCTGTCGTTGTGCCACGCCAGTCCGCTCGCGCTGCCGAACTGGCGGCGATGTTGCGATTCGCCGGCGAGCTAGATATTTCCGGCGACAGCATGTCCTATGAGTTAGAGCTAGAAAGCCACGCCATTGCACGGCGCTTCATGAACGCTCTTGATGACCTCTATGGGATCACTGCCGATAGCCATGTCGCTGGCCCGGCAGGAACCACCAAGAAGACTCGCGTAACGGTTCGTATCTCCACCGGCGCGAAAGAGCTGACCCGTCGGCTGGGCCTTATCACCCGCTCCGGTCATGCAGTAGTGGGGCTGCCGCCGCAGGTCATCTCCGGCACCGTGGCAGATAGCGAAGCAGCATGGCGCGGAGCCTTCCTTGCCCATGGCAGCCTCACGGAGCCAGGCCGCTCTTCCGCGCTGGAAGTTACCTGCCCGTGCCAAGAGGCTGCGTTGGCACTGGTGGGCTGCGCCCGCCGCCTTGGTATCTCTGCGAAGACCAAGGAGACTCGCGGCGAAGATCGCGTCGTTGTACGCGATGGAGATGCTATCGGGGCACTTCTTACCCGGATGGGCGCTCAGGAGACTCGCCTGAGCTGGGAAAAGAAGCGCGTCAAGCGGGAGGCACACGATACGTCTCGGCGCTTGGACAATTTTGATGACGCCAACCTTCGGCGCTCTGCTCGCGCTGCGGTTACCGCGGCAGCGCGCGTTGACCGCGCCATGGAGATTTTGGGTGACGATGTTCCTGAGCACTTGGCAGACGCGGGCCGCTTGCGAGTTCAGCACCGCGAGGCTTCGCTCGAAGAGCTGGGCCGGTTGGCCGAGCCTCCTATGACTAAGGACGCAGTAGCTGGGCGTATTCGCCGCTTGCTGTCGATGGCCGATAAACGAGCCGAGGAGCTTGATATCCCCGATACCAATCAAGCGATTACAGATGACCTTTTCAACGAATCCTGACCCTCGGAATCACCTACATTAAAAGAACTCCCCGCAGTGCGGATACCAAAGCGGTAGGCGCAGCTGCGGGGAGATTTTTAGTGCCTTCCCGGCTAGCAGGTGCGCAACCGGCTAGCCAGAAGCGTTAAAGAACTAGGGCACGAGGAATCCTAGGACGTTGGTCATCAGGAATACGATGACGCAGACAAACGCAAGGAAGGCCACGGAGTAGCCCACTACGTTCTTCAGGATGACTGATTCCTTGCCCTCCATATTGACGGCGGTAGCCGCAATTGCAAGGGACTGCGGGGAGATCATCTTGCCCACAACGCCGCCTGCGGTATTGGCCGCGAGCATGAGGTCAGGGTTTACGCTGATTCGCTCTGCCGCTGCTACCTGCAGGTTGGCAAAGAGGGCATTAGCAGACGTATCGGAGCCAGTAACCGCGGTACCAATCCAGCCTAGGACTGGGGCGAAGAGCGCGAAGATGCTGCCGGCAGAAGAGACGAACTCACCAATAGCAATGGTCTGGCCGGAGTAGTTCATCGTATAGGCCAAGGCCAGCACCAGGATGATGGTAAGAGCCGAGAACTTCATGCGGCTGACGACGTCCCCAAAGGCGCTTACCGGCTGTCCAAAGCTTAGGCTGTAGCGGCCATTTTCGTTGAAGAAGTGGTAGACAACCGCAACGATAATGCCCGAGAGCAACAGGAGCGTACCCGGGTTGCCAAAGACATTGAAGCTGAAGCTGGTATCCATGAGGTTGCCGTCGGCGTCGACAATCGCGTCATCAAGCAAAGGCCAGGCAAAGTGGAGCTTGAGGAATCCGAAGATGGCTGGGGCTGCGGTTGCCACGGCAAAGACAACGGTCACTACGGCGTAGGGAAGCAGCGCCATCCAGATGCGGCGTCCGTTGAGGTCGGTAGTGGACTCGGCGGCAGGCAGCTCGAGGCGCTCGCGCAGCTCCTTGACGCCCTTCGGCTTCCATACCCGGAGGAAGGCGAAAGCACAGCCCAAGGAGACGATGCAGGCGATGACGTTGGTGAGCTGGTACGCAAAGAAGGTCGCGGACAGCCACTGAGCCAACGCGAAGGAAACGCCAATCACGGCAGCGGCCGGGGCAGTTTCCTTGACACCGCGGATGCCGTCCAAGATAAAGGCGATGAGGAATGGCACGATAGCGGCGATGAGCAGCACCTGCAAGGAGATAAGTGCTGCAATGTCCTGGGTCTGCTCGGCGCTGCGACCGGCAACCTCGCCCGCAGTGGTTACCGGGATGCCAACCGCGCCAAAAGCAACCGGAGCGGTATTAGCAATCAGAACTACTGTTGCCGCGCGCAGTGGCTTCACACCAAGGGCCATGATCATGGTCGCGGTAATGGCCACGGGGGCGCCGAAGCCAGCGAGGGCCTCCAACAAACCGCCAAAACAGAAGGCGATGAGGATAGCCTGGATGCGAATATCGCCATCACCCAAAAGGTCGAAGGTCTTGCGCAAATCCTCGAAGCGCCCGGAAGCTACGGTGATTTCATAGAACCAGATTGCGGTAATGATGACCCAGACAATGGGCAGGAGCCCGAAAAGCCCGCCGCGTACGGCGGAGGACAAAGCCATATCTACCGGCATGGAGAAGCCGGCGATGGCAATAATGAGGGATACTGCCAGGGCAACGGCGCCAGAAGTATGCGCGCGTGCCTTTACGCCTAGCAGCATGATAAAGAATGCAATGAGCGGGAGAATCGCCACCAGGGCGGTAAGCCCGAGGCTGTCACCCACAGCAGAGGTATTTATTTCGAACAAGAGAAGTCCTTGATTTCTACGGTGGTCTTGCCTGTAGGAGATTACGGGCACATGAAGCATTCTCACGGTGACCAACGGTGGCGCTAGAGCAGGCAGGGTTGCCTTAAACGCTTTGTGAGCCAGTGAGTAAGGAAAGCATATCGTGCGGTGGGTGTCACGGAAACAATACGGTCGTCTTGGTAGGTGTTAGCGGCAGCATTTCTCAATGTCCGATCGGGCAGAGGCGGGCGCAACTCCTGAAGTGTAGCAGTGATATATCTCACGTTTACGGGGTAAACACAACACAAACCCACGGGTTCGGGCCTATCCAGCGGGTTTATATGTGGGAAATAAAAAGGATCGGAAAGAGTGTACGCGCTTTTGGAAAGTCTGTCATCTACTAGTTCTTAAGGCTGCTGGGAGCCTGCGCTGACAAAAAACGCTCGGTAGTATCGGCACTGTAAGGGAAAACGCTCGGGCGCTTCTCAAACACTGACTTCATTGAAGGACCCGCGCACATACCCGTACACACATTTACTCGACTCTTTGAGGAGAAATACAGTGACTATCCGCGTAGGTATCAATGGCTTTGGCCGCATCGGCCGTAACTTTTTCCGTGCAGTCGCTCAGGGTGACAACGACCTCGAAGTTGTTGCAGTAAACGACCTGACCGACAACGGCACGCTGGCTAACCTGCTGAAGTACGACTCCGTACTGGGCCGCTTCGATGGCGAAATTACTCACGACGATGAGTCCATTACCGTTAACGGCCACCGCATCGTAGTAACCGCAGAAAAGGACCCGAAGCAGCTCAAGTGGGGCGAGTACAACGTAGACCTCGTCATCGAGTCCACCGGCCGCTTCACCAACGGCAACGACGCCAAGGCTCACCTCGAAGCTGGCGCCAAGAAGGTCATTATCTCCGCTCCGGGTAAGGAAGTAGACGCAACCTTCGTCTACGGCGTCAACTCTGACACCTACGATCCGGCAAACCACAACGTTATCTCCGCGGCATCCTGCACCACCAACTGCTTGGCACCGATGGCAAAGGTTCTCAATGACGAGTTCGGCATCGAAAAGGGCCTGATGACCACCGTTCACGCTTACACCGGCGACCAGCGCATCCAGGACGCTCCGCACAAGGATCCGCGCCGCGCCCGTGCCGCTGCAGTAAACATGGTGCCTACCTCCACTGGCGCTGCTAAGGCCGTATCCCTGGTTCTGCCTGAGCTGGACGGCAAGCTGGATGGTTACGCAATGCGCGTCCCGGTTATCACCGGCTCCGCTACCGACCTGACCTTCACCGCTTCCCGCGACGTCACCGCCGAGGAAATCAACGCCGCCCTGAAGGAAGCTGCTGAGGGCGAGCTCAAGGACACCCTCGCATACACCGAGGATCCGCTGGTTTCCACCGACATTGTTACCTCCCCGCACGGCTGCATCTTCGACTCCGGCATGACCAAGGTTTCCAACGGCAACCTGGTCAAGGTTCTGGGCTGGTACGACAACGAGTGGGGCTACACCTCCCAGCTCGTTCGCCTGACCAACCTGGTGGCAGACAAGCTCTAAACTAGAGCTCTAGCAATGAGGAACCGGCCCGATGCAAGCCTTAACGGCGCTGCGTCGCGGCCGGTATTCTTATGTCTATAGCCTTTTAACCCGTCCGAATTAATTAAGGAGTAAATAATGGCTTTCCAGACACTTGACGATCTTCTCAAGGAGGGCGTCGAATCCCGCCACGTTCTCGTCCGCTCTGACTTCAATGTTCCACTCGATGAAGAGGGAAACATTACCGATCCCGGACGTATCAACGCTTCTCTTCCGACCATCAAGGCACTGGTTGAGGGCGGCGCAAAGGTTATCCTTTCCGCACACCTGGGTCGTCCAAAGGGTGAGGTAAACCCTAAGTTCTCTTTGGCTCCAGTAGCTGAAGCGCTGTCTGAGGCGCTTGACCAGTACGTTGCCCTAGCCGGCGACGTCACCGGAGAAGACGCGCATGAACGCGCAAATGGTCTCAACGATGGCGACGTGATGTTGGTAGAAAACGTCCGCTTCGACCCCCGTGAGACCTCGAAGGACGAGGCTGAGCGCGGCCAGTTCGCAGACGAGCTCGTTGCCTTGGCGGCCGATAATGGCGCTTTCGTCTCCGATGGCTTTGGCGTTGTCCACCGTGCGCAGGCATCTGTGTACGACGTCGCTAAGCGCCTGCCAGCGTACGCAGGCAAGCTGGTAGAGAAAGAACTGTCGGTTCTGTCCACCGTAGCTAAGGAGCCGGAGCACCCGTACGTGGTTGTGCTCGGCGGCGCTAAGGTTTCGGATAAGCTCGGCGTGATTGAAGCACTGGCCGGCAAGGCAGACAAGGTCATCATTGGTGGCGGCATGTGCTACACCCTGCTGGCTGCCAAGGGCTACAACGTGCAAGAGTCCCTGCTGCAGGAAGATCAGATCGAAAACTGCAAGGATCTGCTCGAGCGCTTTGGTGACAAGCTGGTGCTTCCGGTTGATCTGATTGCTGCAAGCAAGTTCGCGGCGGATGCAGAGACCCAGGTGGTCGAGCTCGATAGTATCCCTGAGGGCTGGATGTCCCTGGATATTGGACCAAAGTCCGTCGAAGAGTTCGCAGAGGTTCTTGCATCCTCCAAGACCGTCTTCTGGAATGGCCCGATGGGCGTATTCGAAATGGAGGCCTTCTCCAAGGGCACCGCTGGTGTAGCGCAGGCTATTATCGACGCCACCGCAAAGAACGGTTCCTTCTCCGTCGTCGGCGGCGGCGACTCTGCTGCCTCCGTGCGCATGCTTGGGCTAGACGAGGACGGCTTCAGCCACATCTCCACCGGTGGCGGCGCCTCCCTCGAGTACCTTGAGGGCAAGGAGCTTCCGGGCGTATCTGTCCTGGAAGCCTAAAACTGCCTGATCAACTTGCCAGAAAGAGAGGAAAAATTCATGGCACGCACCCCACTTATCGCAGGTAACTGGAAGATGAACCTCGACCACGTCGAGGCCATCGGCTCCGTTCAAAAGTTCGCCTTCTCCCTGCCAAAGGACTACTACGAGAAGGTCGATGTGGCCTACATGGTCCCGTTTACTGATATTCGCACGATCCAAACGTTGGTAGAGGGCGACAAGCTGCAGGTCACCTACGGTGCGCAGGACATCTCTAAGCACGAGTCCGGCGCATTCACTGGTGAAGTGTCTGGCAAGATGCTGAGCAAGCTCGGCTGCAGCTGGGTGGTCGTGGGACACTCGGAGCGCCGTCAGTACCACGGCGAGACCGATAAGCTCGTTGCAGAGAAGGCAGCCGCAGCATTGGACAATGGCATCAGCCCCATCGTGTGTGTAGGCGAGCCGTTGGCTGTACGCGAGGCCGGTACCCACGTGGACTACGTGGTTAACCAGACCCGCAATTCTTTGGCTGGCCTGAGCGCAGACCAGCTTGCCAAGACTGTTATCGCCTACGAGCCAGTGTGGGCTATTGGCACCGGCAAGGTTGCCTCCGCAGACGATGCCCAGGAAGTCTGCGCCGCCATCCGTGAGCTCGTAAAGGAGCTCGCAGGTGAGGAGGTTGCTGCAGGTATCCGCATTCTCTACGGTGGTTCCGTCAAGGTTGATTCCGTTGCAGAGATCGTCAGCAAGCCTGACGTCGACGGCGGCCTCATCGGTGGCGCCTCCTTGGTTGGCGAGGAGTTTGCCAAGTTGGCTGCCAACGCAGCTAATGCCCTGAGCTAACAGGAGTTATCACCTGTCACAGGTTCGCGCTAAGGTGCGGGTTGGAATGGTTCCAGCCCGCGCCATCGTGTAGAGTGGGCCGATGTGATTGCTTTGCTGTACGCGAAGTCTAAAAGTACGATTCCGCGCTAGCGGGTGGCGAGAGTTACCCACAGGGCGCACGTTAGAAATAAGGAATATCCTCATGGTCTTGGCACTGGAAATCATCTTGGTCATCGCAGCTATTTTGATGTCCATCTTCGTGCTGCTGCACAAGGGCAAAGGTGGCGGCCTGTCCAGCCTCTTCGGCGGCGGCGTGCAGTCGAACCTTTCCGGCTCGACCGTCGTGGAAAAGAACCTGGACCGTTACACCGTGATCATGGTAATTATCTGGCTTGCGTGCATCGTAGGCCTCAACCTCATCCAGGCATTCGCTTAAGCCACCAGCAGGAATAGCGAAAGCGCCGGTATCGGCTTCCAACCTCTTGGTTCCCTGTGGGAACTGGAGGTGGGGAAGCGGTACCGGCGCTTTTTGTGTGGCGCCGAGCCACAAGTTCAGCTCGGCTGCGCGTTAGGCAGCCGTGCCTAGAGCTCGGAGGCAGCGTCATCGGCAAGGAAGAGGATGGTCTCCTCCTTACCGTGCACGCCTGCAGCCGGCCATTCTTCGGCTTCAGCGCCTTCAACGACATGCTTGGCTGCTTCTGCCTTGGCCTCGCCTGCAACAAGAAGCCAAATACGAGCAGACTTGTTTACCGCGGGAAGAGTAAGGGTAATGCGCTCGCTCGGCGGCTTGGGAGAGTCATGGACGGGAACAGCTAGCTCTTCTTGTTCCCGAACCGCCTCAGAATGGGGGAACAAGGAATTGATATGGCCCTCTTCGCCCATGCCCAGCAGATGCAGGTCGAATCCGTTCGGGGCGAATTCCTTTAGCTCTGGCTCATACGCACTCGCTGCGGCTTCCATGGACACCGCGCCCAGATCAAAACCGTGAATATTCTGATCCGGAATATCTACGTGATTGAGCAGGGCACTGCGTGCTTGACCTTCATTAGAATCTGCGTCAGAGACGGGCACATTACGCTCGTCCCCGAAAAAGACGTGAACGCGCGACCAATCGATGCGATGGGCTGGAAAATTCTCGCCTTGCTGCTGTGCCGCGAAATCCAAACGAGCTAGCTCGTGAAGAACGCCAATTCCAGCGCCACCGCCGGTTAGGACAACTCGCGCGACCCCATCGTGGTGGAGCCCGCCACCGGCGGCCTGGATACGCGCTACGGTATCCACGAATTTCAGCGCGGCCTGGGAGATAAGGTCATCCACATCGCTTACGCGGTGAAGAGTTACCATGAGGTATCGCTATCCTTTGCAAAGAATCAGAGTTAAGCCGTTTTACTGCTTACTGTAGTCTACTTGCGCGAGCGCACGGAGTGCTTGCGCATAAGTCTTATCGGCATCTAGATGGCGCAATTCTTCAGAGAGAACCTCAGCTTGGGAGCGCTTGCTAAGGCTCACCAGGGAATCCGGGGAACCTGGAACGCACACACGCACCGTGCGCTCGTCGATGACATCAACGTCGACGTGGCTCGTTTCCCGATTAAACCGCAAGTGGGTCACCGGGAAGTGCGGCTCCTGAGAGTCGGTCACAGTGCGGTGGACGGGGACTGCCAAACGATCGAGGAGCCATCCGGCCGCGAAGTCTGGAGCTGGGTGGCCCGCAGGGCCCGCTACCTCGACGGACTGCACAGGCTCGTGAGGATGGCGGTCCAAGGCGGAGGCCACGACGCCGCGCCACAATGTGATGGCGGCCCAGGACATATCGGAATCGCCCGGCGTGTAGCCGGCGGATAATGTGCGCAGATCTTCGCCAGTGACGCGTCCGTCATGGGCAACGTTGGTAATGCGGCGTTGAGCCAGCTTGCCTACCGAGCTGGAAGCTGGGTCGGGCGGGCACAAGGTAGGCCACCAGGCGACCAAGGGGGTATCGGGAAGCAGCAGTGGAGTAACGACTGCCTCGTCCTGGTTCGCCAAAGCGCCGTGCAGCTTCATGATGACCATCTCAGAGGCACCTGCCTCACCACCCACGCGCAGCTGCGCGTCTAGGTGGGTATCTGCCTGCGGGTCGCCCGTCACGACGACCAGAACGCGCGACGGGTGCTCGTGGGAGGCATCGCGCACGGAGGACAGGATGTTTTCCAGATCATCGTCCTCGCGGGCAGCCACGATCAGGGTGAGTACTCGGCCGGTAGTAAGGGTGTAATGCTCCTGGGCCTCTACGAGCTTCTTGGAGATTTCACGCGTAGTGGTGTTGGGCAATGGAATAATCATTGTCTGCGTCCCTCCTATGGGCGGCGCCAGGAGTGGCCCCGGCGGCGCAACATTCTATCGGCGGATTCCGGGCCCCACGTGCCAGCGCGGTATTCCTCCGGCTGGCCTGCTTCGGCCCAGTAATCGATGATGGGATCCAAAATCGACCAGGAAAGCTCTACCTCTTCGTTGGTGGGGAAGAGCGAGGACTCATCGAGGAGGGCATCCAAAATCAATCGCTCGTATGCTTCCGGAGATTCCTCGGTAAAGGCCTCAGCATAAGCAAAGTCCATATTGACGTCGCGGACCTCCATGGTGGAGCCGGGCACCTTGGAACCAAAGCGCATGGTGACGCCCTCATCCGGCTGTACGCGGATGACTACGGCGTTTCGCCCCAGCGCATCGGTCTGGCCGTCAACGAATGGTTGATTTGGCGCTGCCTTGAATACCAGCGCAATTTCGGTCACGCGCCGGCCCAAGCGCTTGCCCGTGCGCAGGTAGAAGGGTACTCCTCCCCAGCGGCGAGAGTTTACTTCCAAGGTGCAGGCTGCATAGGTCTCCGTCGTGGACTCCGGATCGAAGCCTTCTTCTTCGCGCAAGCCCTTGACAAACTCGGAGCCTTGCCAGCCGGCGGAGTACTGGCCGCGAGCTGTAGTCTTATTGAGTGGGTGCACGGCGTGGGTAGCGCGCAGCACCTTGACCTTTTCTGCCTGCAGGGCCTCAGGCTCGAAGGAGGACGGTTCTTCCATCGCAACCAGAGCCAAAAGCTGCAGCAGGTGGTTCTGGATGACGTCGCGAGCCGCACCGATGCCGTCATAATAGCCAGCGCGGCCGCCTAGGCCAATATCTTCGGCCATGGTGATTTGGACGTGATCGATGTAGTGAGCGTTCCACATGGGCTCAAAAATTTGATTGGCAAAGCGCAAAGCCATGATGTTTTGCACCGTCTCCTTGCCCAGATAATGGTCAATGCGGAACACCGCGGACTCAGGGAAGACGGCGTTGACAATCTCATTGAGCTTGCGGGCAGACTCTTGATCGTGGCCGAAAGGCTTTTCAATGATTACTCGGCGCCACGAGTCCTCGACGGAGTTGGCCATGCCCACCCGCTCCAGCTGGTGGCAAATATTGGAGAAAAACTCCGGTGGAACCGAAAGGTAGTATGCCCAGTTGCTGCCGGTGCCGCGCTCGCGATCTAGCTCGCCCAAACGCGCCGAGAGGCGATCGAATCCAGCATCGTCGAAAGAGCCTTGGACAAATTCGATTCCCTGGGATAAATGCTGCCAGACATCTTCATTGAACTCGGTACGTGAGCCAGCGATGACGGCTGAGCGAACGTAGTCGCAGAATGCGACTTTGTCCCAGTCGCGGCGACCATAACCCACAAGGGTAAAGCCAGCGGGTAGGAGTCCACGGCTTGCTAGGTCGTAGATTGCGGGCAGTAGCTTTTTATATGCTAGGTCACCGGTAACGCCGAAGATGACCATGCCCGCGGGTCCTGCGATTCGCGGCAATCGCTTGTCGCTGGCATTGCGCAAGGGGTTAACCCAAGCGGCTGAGTCGGTCACGAAGAATCCTTCCTGAGTTTATGGGCTTTAAGCTCGCTAATATTCTAGCGGCAGAATGCCCCGCCGAATTCTCGGCGGGGCACAAGTCACACGGCGTAGTTTACGCGAGTCGCTCCTCAAGGGAAGCAAGCAGTTCCTCCCACGCGGCGACAAACTTATCTACGCCCTCGCGCTCCAGCACTGCAAAGACATCATCGAAATCAATGCCGACCTCTTCTAGCTGGGCAAAGACGCCTTCTGCGGCCTCGCGGCTATCAGACAGGGCATCGCCGTGGAGGTTGCCCTCAGAGAGAACCGCATCGATGGTCTTTTCCGGCATGGTGTTGACCGTATGCGGGCCAGCCAGCTCCGATACGTACAAAGTGGCTGGGTACTCCGGATTCTTCACGCCGGTAGATGCCCACAGTGGACGCTGGAGGTGGGCGCCCTCGGGCAAGTCGGCGTCGTTAAGCAAGGCGTCCTGGAAGAGAGCGTAGGCGCGCTGGGCATTGGCGACGCCCGCCTTGCCCCGCAGTGCCAGAGCAATCTCGCTGCCAATAGCTTCCAAGCGCTTATCCACTTCGGTATCCAAACGGGAAACAAAGAAGGATGCCACGGAATGAATGGCGGAGACGTCCTTGCCTGCCTCGGCGGCACGCTTGAGGCCGGTACGGAAAGCCTCAATGACATCGCGGTAGCGATCCACGGAGAAAATAAGAGTGACGTTGACACTGATTCCCTCTGCCAGGGCATCTTCGATGGCCGGGAGGGAGCCGGTCGTGGCCGGAATCTTGATCATGACGTTGGGACGATCAACCTTGGACCAGAGCTCACGTGCCTGCTCAAGGGTGGCTGTCGCGTCATCAGAAATGCGTGGGTCGACCTCGATGGACACGCGGCCATCTGCGCCGTTAGTAGAGGAGTAGATATCCGCAAAGAGGTCGCAGGCATTCTTTACGTCCTCGATAGCCAATGCGTACACCGCTTCATCGGCGGTGGCCTTGGTCTCCTTCAACGTGGAAAGCTCGGCGTCGTAGGCGGTGCCGTTGGTCATCGCCGCGGCGAAGATCGCCGGGTTGGTGGTAACTCCCACGATGGACTTAGTGGAAATTATCTCCTCGAGATTGCCCGATACTAGGCGCTCGCGAGAAAGGTCATCGAGCCAGGTTGAGGTTCCCAGCTGGGCAAGTTCGGAAATGTGGTTCATGATTACTCCTTATCCAGTCCTGGAGGTTTACTTCTTCGCGGCGGCGAGCGATTCCTGCGCCGCTTCAACAATCGCTGCAGGGGTGAAGCCAAATTTCTCAAAGAGCTCGCCCGCAGGAGCAGAGGCGCCGTAGTGCTCGATGGAAATGGTGCGGCCGAAAGAACCGGTGTACTTGTGCCACGGCATCGCGATGCCGGCTTCGATGGAGACGCGGGCCTGTACTTCGCTAGGCAGCACGGACTCGCGGTATGCGTCATCTTGCTCATCAAACCACTCAAGGCACGGTGCGGAGACAACGCGGGTGGCAGTTCCGGCGGCCTCCAGTTCCTTAGCGGCGGCGACGGCAAGCTGTACCTCAGAGCCGGTAGCGAGGAGGATTACGTCTGGCGTTTCCTTGGACTCTTCCACCAGAACATAAGCGCCGCGGCGCACGCCATCATGTGCCTTTTCCTTGGTACCTTCCAGTACCGGCAGTCCCTGGCGGCTCAGTGCCAGGCCCTTTGGTGCGGCCTTGTACTCGAGAGCTGCGGCCCAAGCCTGAGCGGTCTCGTTGGCATCGGCCGGGCGAATAACGGACAGGTTCGGGATAGCGCGCAGGGCAGAAAGGGTCTCTACCGGCTGGTGGGTTGGGCCATCCTCGCCCAAGCCGATGGAGTCGTGGGTCCAGACATAGTAGGTATCGGTAGACATCAACGAGCCCAAGCGGACAGCGGGGTACTGGTACTCGGAGAAAATAAGGAAGGTGCCGCCATAAACGCGGGTATTGCCGTGCAGAGCAATACCGTTCATGATCGCAGACATCGCGTGCTCGCGAATGCCGAAGTGCAGGTTGCGGCCATACGGCTGAGCCGACCACATGTCGGTGGTAATGGCTGCAGGGCCGAAGGAGTCCGCGCCCTTAATCACGGTGTTATTGGAACCGGCAAGGTCAGCAGAGCCACCCCACATCTCAGGAAGGGAAGCGGCCAAGGCTTGGATGGTGGCCTCAGAAGCCTTGCGGGTGGCCAAGGACTCACCCGGTTCCCACACCGGCAATTCAGCGTCGAAATCTTGCGGCAATTCGCGCGCCTGCATGCGGTCAAAGAGTGCCTTGTTCTCCGGATTAGCTGCAGCCCATTCGTCGAACTTCTTCTGCCACGCGGCGTGCTTCTCGGCGCCGCGCTCGCGCAGCTTGCGGGTGTGTGCGATGACCTCGTCGTCGATGTGGAAGCTGCGCTCCGGATCGAAGCCCAAGACCTCCTTGGTGGCAGCAACTTCGTCATCGCCCAGTGCAGCGCCATGAACGCCGCCGGTATTCATCTTATTCGGGGCCGGGTAGCCGATGACGGTCTTCACGCGGATGAAGGACGGGCGCTCGGTCTCTGCCTGTGCGGCCTTGACCGCCTCCTCAATGGCTACGACGTCTTCGCCGGATTCGACCGTTTGGACGTGCCAGCCGTAGGCCTCGTAGCGGGCGACCACGTTTTCGTTGAAAGCAATATTCGTATCGTCCTCAATAGAGATGCGGTTATCGTCCCAGAAGACAATCAAGTTGCCGAGCTTTTGCGTACCCGCCAGGGAAGAAGCCTCAGCGGTAACGCCCTCCTGCAGGTCACCATCGGAAGCGATGGTGTAGACGTAGTGGTCGAAAGGAGACTCGCCGGCCGGTGCCTTAGGATCGAAAAGGCCGCGCTCCTTCCGTGCCGCCATGGCCATGCCCACGGAGGAAGCAAGGCCTTGGCCAAGGGGTCCGGTGGTGATTTCCACGCCATCGGTGTGGTGCACCTCAGGGTGGCCGGGCGTGCGCGATCCCCATGTGCGCAGCTGCTTGAGATCGTCCATCTCCAAACCAAAGCCGCCCAGGTAGAGCTGGATGTACTGGGTGAGGGAGGAGTGACCAACCGAAAGAACAAAGCGGTCGCGGCCGGCCCAGTGCACATCGGCGGGATCATGGTTAATGACGCGCTGATACAAGGTGTAGGCGAGGGGAGCGAGGGACATTGCCGTACCGGGGTGGCCGGAACCGCACTTTTGTACAGCATCTGCGGCTAGAACTCGCACGGTGTCGACGGCGCGGGTGTCAAACTCCGACCAATCCTCCGGATAACGGCGCTCGACCATAGTTTGGAGTTCTGGGGACAACTTATCTTTCGACACTGGAAAGCCTCGCTTACGTCTAGGCAAAAAGTACTTAACTTTATTCAGTCTAGTAATTTTTAAACCGGCGGTGCGCAATTATAGAAAGCTAGGCATAAAAGGTATGCTGGCATGGCTAAGTGGAGTGCGCGCGGGCGCTAGAGCGCGCACTGAATCTAGCGGCCATAGGCCTGTTGTCTTTCACCCCTGCGCCGAAAACTGTGAGTGAGAGAACTGGAACTTTTTCACGGGCATGTGCGACCGCTAGGGGTGACCGCGCGCAGTAAGTGCGCGGGGCACAGTTCACCAACGTTCAGATAGTGGAGGAATCCCTTGGAGACCATCAAGGCCTATTTTGCGCTAACGAAACCGAGGATCATTGAGCTCCTCCTCGTGGCCGCAATCCCGGCGATGCTCCAAGCGCAACGCGGCGTGGAGGCCGTTTCAGACAATATCTGGCTTATCGTGTCGACCATTTTCGGCGGTTGGATGGGCGCTGCTGCCGCCCACACGTTTAATAACGTCGTGGACTACGAGCTGGATCAAAAAATGCAGCGCACCAGGGCCCGACCACTGGTAAGAGCCAAGATTTCTAAGCGAAACGCAGCAATTTTCGCCTGGGTAATGCTCATCCTTTCCGTGCTGTGGTTGGGCGTCCTAGCTCATTCCTGGCTGGCGGCCTTCTTCGTGATTTTGACGAACTTTTTCTATGTCTTCGTCTACACCAAGTTTTTGAAGATGCGCAACGCTCAAAATATCGTCTGGGGCGGCTTGGCCGGCTGCATGCCGGCGATGGTCGGCTGGGCGGTTATCCGGGATAACGCTCCTGCTGCAGAGCCTGACCGCTGGTGGCAGGCAATCGTGCTCTTCCTCATCATCTTCTTCTGGACTCCGCCACACACGTGGGCGCTGGCCATGAAGTACAAGGAAGACTACCGCAAGGCCGGCGTGCCGATGCTGCCCGTAGTGGCTGATGAGAAGGAAGTCACTCGACAGATCGTGTGGTATACCGTGGGCACGGTTATCGTGACCCTACTTATCGTCCCCGCTGCATCGTGGATTTACTTGGTCGCAGCTCTTGCCTCCGGCGCGGTATTCCTGTGGATGGCTATACGCCTGCACAAGGGAGTGAAGAACGGTGCCAAGGTTAAGCCGATGCGCCTGTTCATTTACTCCAATAACTATCTGTCGGTGCTCTTTATCGGGTTGTCCATCGACGCAGTATTGGGCTGGGAGCCACTAGGCCGGATGCTCGGCTGGTCGGCCACGTTATTTTAACTGTGCCCAAATACCTAGGATAGGAACCAGAAAGCGCGGGAAGGCAAGGCAAATGCTTTCCCGCGCTTTTGGTGTTCGTGGGTGGGTTTAGGCTTTATCGCCAGCTTGGACGCGCAGCACGATGGAACCGGTAGTCTTGCGCTCTTGGAGATCGCGGTGGGCTGCAGCGGCATCTTCCAGTGGATAAGACGCCGTGACGTTGAAGCTCAGATCGCCGTCGATAACAGCTTGGACGACCGCCTGGGCACGCATTTGGAATTCGCCTTCCTGGGCTGTCCATGCGCCGATGGAAGGCCGGGTGAGGAAGATAGACCCATGCTTGTTCAGTAGCTGCGGGTCGATAGGCTCAACTGGGCCAGAGGCGGCGCCGAAGAGCGCGACGGTGCCACGGGGGCGTACTGCTTCGAGTGACTCGTGGAAGGTCGCCTTGCCGACGCCGTCGTAAACCACGTCAACACCCCTATCACCGTTGTAGCGACGAACCTGCTCGGCGAGTCCGTCGCCATAGCGAAATACCTTATCCGCACCGGCCGCGTAGGAGAGTTCTTCCTTTTCGTCCGTGGAGACCACCGTATAGACGGTAGCGCCGAGCGACGATGCCATTTGGGTGAGGATCTGGCCTACACCGCCGGCGCCGGCGGTGATCAGGCAGGAAGCGCCTTCACCTAGTTGATAGACGCCATGCGCCAAATAGTGTGCAGTAATGCCTTGCAGCAACATGGAAGCAGCGACTTCTGGCTGGAAATCATCCGGGACTGCTACTAGTCCCTCGCGTGGGACGCAGACCTGCTCGGCGTAGGAGCCGAAAGCCTGGTTCCAGGCCACCATCGTGCCCTCGGCAACTTTCCCCTTGGGGTCGTGGACTACGCGCCCGGTGCCTTCGAAACCGGGAATGAACGGGGCGGCCGCGTTATAGATACCCTCACGATAATAAGTATCGATGTAGTTGACGCCAGCCATGATGACGTCCACCAATACCTCATCGTCATTAGGGGTGGGGGCGGGTACTTCGGTATAGCGAAGTACTTCTGGTCCGCCGGTTTCTGTGACCTGAATTGCGTGCATATAGCCAGGCTAGCGCAAAAAGCCGGCCGAGTGCAGTACTTCGGCCGGCCGTGGGCGTTATGCGTTAAGCAGTCGCGCGCTCCCGTTCGAGAGAGGCTTGGCGCGCGGCGTACTTTTCATCGCCGCTGGGAGAGCCGGTGATGAGATCTGCGGTGCCGTTGGTGCGGCGTACACCGTGCGCCCACAGCAGGGCGGTATACGCGGTGACGAAGGAGGAGAGCGCAATGTGGAAAGGGACAGTCCAGCGCGGAATGCTCATGTAGAACTGGTAAACGCCTACTGCCCACTGAATGAGGATGCATACAACGAGGACCCAGCCAGCCTTCTTGGCATCTTGTGGAGCCCGGTTCTTATAAAGCAGGAAGACGGTAACAACCGTTAGCGTCAGGTAGACGTACATGCACATGGCGTGGGTGACGGCCATGGCTTCGGTATCTACCTGCAGGCGGCCTTCCATTCCCACCCCGGAATCGCCAGAGTGAACGCCCGAACCGGTAACCATCGTGCCGGTGATGAGCACAATGCTCAGGGCAACGGTAGCGACCGCTGCAAGGAGGCGGATCGCCTGAGGGAAGCGAGCGCGCGGCGTTCCGTCATCGGGTTCCAGAATGCGGGAATAAAGCATTGCCGCCAGCCATACCAAGAGCATGGAAGGCAGGAAGTGCAGTGCCACGGACCACCAGCGAAGGTCCAGGTGGACAGAAATGCCGCCAATGACCGCCTGCAGGACGATGCCGGCGACGTTGAGCCATGCGTACACCTTGAGCTCTGCGCGGCGATGCGCCATACGCATAGCAATGACAGCGGCGACTGCCGCTGCGGATACGACGAAAGTAAGCAGGCGGTTACCAAACTCGATGGCCTGGTGAAGAGCAGGCGCAGCGCCTTCCATAGGGACAAGGGAGCCCGGTTGGCATTCCGGCCAGGTGGGACAGCCCAATCCCGAGCCGGTCACGCGGACAATGGAACCAGACACGGTGATGCCACCCTGGCACAAGAGGAGGATGAGCGCGATGAGGCGCTGCTGTTGCAGTGTAGGGGCGGCTTCCTTAAAGAAGCGCTTGATCTTCGTCCAGTAATTCACGCATTGCATCCTACTAGTCGGGAGATTTTGGGCATAAAAATTCCTCTGGTTTCGAAAGGAACCGGACAAAAGTCACATTTAGCCATCGAAGCGGAACCAACGGACCGCAGCGAACGACGCCACCGCTAGCCACGCCAACAAGGATAGGAGCTCGAGGCCGGGAAAGGTGGAATTAGAGGCGTCGGTAAGCGCGCCTGCTAGGGCGACGGTCGGCACCGCGTTGAGGATGCCATTATCGCCAAGGCCCTGGGAGTAGAGGGTCCAGCCGACTACGCCGAGGAGCAGAAACCAGATGAGGTTGGCCAGCGCGAGCACTACCTCAGAACTGAGGGTGCCGCCGAGCAACAGCCCCATGGCGGTAAAAGCCGCAACGCCAAAAAATAGCGAAAGAATCATGAGCAGCACCCCGCCCAGGCTGATGCGGAGGCCCAGAATATAGGCCGCTATACCCAGGACGAGGATTTGGAATACCACCATGGTGAGTACGCCGAGGATCTTGCCGCCAATGATGGCCCAAGCCGGCACACCGGACGCGCCGGTGCGTTTAAGGGCTCCGTAGCGGCGGTCAAAGGCAAGTGAAATGGCCTGACCGGTAAAGCCTGCGGAGGTGGCCGCTACTGCAAGCACCATGGGAAATACCTCGTGCAGGCCATGTCCGGTAAGGGACTCTAAGTGGGCCGCGCCTATGAGCAGGGCCAGCGGAATGATGACGCTCAGCAATTGCTGTTCGCCGTGGCGCAGCATGAGTTTTGCTTCCATCTTTCCTTGCGCAAGCAACATGGCGCCGGCGCTGGCCCGTTTAGGGGCCGGGGTAAAGGTTCCAGTTTTAAAGGTAGTGCTCATGTGGTGGCTTCTTTCCGCAACGCAGTTGATTGAATTCGATCTTGGCGGAGGGCGCAGCTAGCTGCGCAAATGTCGCCCGGTGAGGTCAAGGAAGACCTCCTCCAAGTTGCGGTGGGCTGCGTCTAAGCGCCGCAGCAGGACTCCTTGGCGGGCAAGTTCGGCGCTCAGCGCGGCAATCGTCTCGGGCGTGCCGGCCTGGGTCAAGCGGTAATGCAGCGGACGGGATTTGGTTGCTTGAATGCCAGCCTTGGCTAAAGCCTCCACATCAACGTCGATATCGGTGCTGAAGCTAAGGCCTGACGAGTCTGACTGCGCGGTAAGTTCCGCGGGGGTGCCGTGGGCTACGAGCTGGCCATGATCCATGATTGCCACTCGGTCCGCCAGTGACTCCGCTTCATCCATGAGGTGGGTGGTAAGAACAATCGTGACGCCATCGTGCCGCAGGGCTCGAACAAGGTCCCAGACCGCCAAACGGGATTGTGCATCCATGCCAGCGGTGGGCTCATCGAGAAAAACTAGTTCGGGCCGACCGATGATTGCTAGGGCGAGGGAAAGCCGTTGCTGCTGCCCGCCGGAGAGTCTGCGATAGGGGGTGCGGGCTACTCCTTCCAGCCCGAGCATTTCCAGTAGCCAGTGTGGGGAGAGGGGATGGGCGCTGTAGCTAGCGGAAAGTTCTAGCATTTCCAGAACACGGATGCCGGAATAGGAACCACCACCCTGCAACATGATTCCGACCTTTTCTCGCACCTTGTCCGGTGCGGAACTCGGGTCTAGCCCGAGGACGTCGATTGTGCCGCTGGTGGGGTGGATAAAACCCTCCGACATTTCGATCGTCGTGGACTTTCCAGCGCCATTGGGACCAAGGAGGCAAAAGATCTCACCTGCGGCAACGCTAAGGCTTAGACCATTAACGGCGGTGGTGGAACCATATTTTTTCACCACGTTGTCCACGGTGAGGGCTGGGCGATCGGCTGAAATGGAATTCACGTGGGATTAGTTTAGGACACGGATTCCGCTGCGCCGTACTGCAACCCACCACAGGGTGGCGATGACTGCGAAAGTGCAGGCGGCCGACACGTAGATGACGATGATGGTGCTGGGCGGCAACCCGAGGCCGCGTGGCAGCACAAAGAAGCTCATAGCTGCCGAATAAGCCACGACGCAGAAACGGAAGATCAGCCGGTTGGCCCATGCGGCCAAAGGCAGTACCGCCCACAAGATGTACCACGGATGGACGACAGGAAAGAAGATAACCAGCACTAAGGAGGCGGTGCCGAGTCCTCCCACAGGGTGGATGCGGCCGCGCAACGTTGCAAAGAGCATGCGGGCCATGAAAGCTACTGCCACCAGCACGCCAAAGGTACGGGTTACGGTGAGAATAGCTTCGGTGTGGTCACCTAGGCCCAGTAGCATTCCGATAAAGCCGGTACCCACGCCTACGGCGGTGGAGGTAGAAAGCCACGAGCGGATGGAGGCCGCCCCGCCTTGTCCTGTGATCCACCCCAGGCCAATGCCGGTCAGGGCGCTAATAAGGGCGATGGTTGCAATTAAAATGACTAGCTGCAGAGCAATGGCGTAGGCCAAGGCCTTCCAGCGAGATGCACCGTCTTTGTCTATCAGGTGGCGGGCGTACGCCATTCCCACAAAGCCCAGACCGATAAAGCCGGTAACCTTGACCATTCCGGCGCAGGACAGACAAAAGCCGGAAGCAATGAGCGCTAGGTAGGCACTGCGTGTGGACTTTTCTAGCTTGCCGACGCCCCGCAGGCCCAGCTCCATACCCACCAAGAGCAGGCCCAACATGATGGACTCATTATGGATTCCGCCCACCAGGTGCAAGATGGTCAGTGGGTTGAGAATGCCGAGCCACAGGGCAGATTCTGGAGATACCCGGCAGCGCCGCGCGAGACAGCTGATTGCCCACCCAGCAACCATGATGCCGGCGATGGATAAGAGCCGGTGGGCGATTACTCCCAAGAGGATGGAATTAGAGGTAACTGCGCTCACCACTCCAGCGAGCCCGAGTGCTACGGGGCCATAAGGGGAGGGGGAGTTGGCCCAGATAAACGGTACGGATCGGGCGAGCTCATCACCCGCGCCAAGCAATTGCACCGGTCCTGCAGAATAGGGATCCATGCCTTGCATCACGATGGAACCGTTGGCCAAGTAGGAGTAGATGTCCTGGGTAAAGAGCGGGGCGGTAAAAATCAGCGGGATGACCCAGCCGGCCCACGTGCGCCACAGTTGGTGGGTGGTCACGAGCCGGCGGGCGCGCGTTGGGGTGAGCGAACCTTCCTGGGGTTGGCGCAGCGGAGTGCCTACAAAAGGGGCCAGGAAAACCCAGGCGGCCACCAACAGGCCTACTCCCACCATGACTATGGCAGAAGAGGTCTGCAGCATGCGGGACATGAGGGAGCCAAAAGGCACGTTGTCATAAGGGTTTCCCACTACCGGGAGGGCGCCGGCTCCTAACGCGCCGAAGGCGATAAGCAGAGACCCCACTGTGCCCACCCAGCGCAGGATAAAAAATGTCCGCCACTGTGCGGTGGTGGTGCGCTTTAGGCCATCTTCTTTGGCGGGGACAAAATCAAAACGAGAATCAGGCTCCGCGGCTCCGGTGTCCTCGGCGTGTAGCCGCGCAGACCGAGAACCAGCGGTGCCCAGCTGCGGCAGCTCGGCCTTGACGCCGGAAAGAAAGCCGCGGAATTTGCCTGTCATGGGTTAAGACCTTACGCGAATCCTCCGCCCCAACCCCAGCGGGCCCGCCCTTTTAGCGCGCGCAGCGCCGCCAGTTGTGGCGATGAGGGGAGTTAGCCACCCCCGTGCCACGCCGAAGAATGGCCAATGGTGGCATTCCGGAATGAATTAAGGAACACTAGTGTTGTCTAATAAAGGAGGCGCAGTTGGACTGCGGCGCGACTCTCGGAATTACGGGAGCCGGCTGCAGGGCGGCTGTAAGTGAGCGAAGCACGAAGGGAGGTCCCGGCATGAGCACACCTCAGCGCGTAGAAACTACGCATAAGGCGGCTAAGGAATCCCGCACTACGGATGGCGATACCCGCCGGCAAGTGATGCTGTTGCTGCTGAAGGACGGGCCCGTTACCGCTTCCCACTTGGGTGAACGCCTTGGCCTTTCTGCTGCTGGAATCCGCCGGCACTTAGACAATTTGGTGGAAGAGGAACTGACGGAGGTCGTGCGCCGCCACCCAGTGACCCGCGGCTCAACGGGCAACGGGTCTGGTCGCGGCCGACCAGCCAAACACTTCCGCCTCACTGATCGTGGCCGGGCGCAATTCGGCCACGCCTACGATGATTTGGCCTCTGATGCTTTGACGGCGCTTCGCGACGTCGGCGGGTCTGAGGCTGTTAAGCGCTTTGCCAAGGTCCGCTTCGAGCGACTCGTTGCAGATGTGCGTCCCTTGATAGAAGAGGGTGAATCTGTAGAGGATGTGGCCCGTAAGCTGGCTGAGGTCTTGGACGAGCACGGGTATGCCGCCACGGTGGACCGCGCTGGTCAGGGAGTGCAAATCTGTCAGCATCATTGCCCGGTCTCCCATGTGGCGGCCGAGCATCCGGAGCTGTGTGAGGCGGAACAAGAAGTCTTTTCTGCTCTATTAGGCAAACACGTGCAGCCTTTGGCCTCCATTGCTGGCGGTCACGGGATCTGTACCACGAACATCCCCTTGACACCCGTTAATACAAATACTGAAAGGAGCGAGTCATGACCCAGGCACAATCGGCACCCGAGAACAAGATGACCGATGATGAAATCATTGATTCCATTGGTGCATATGAGTACGGCTGGCACGACTCGGACGCGGCTGGTGCTTCTGCTCGCCGCGGCTTGAATGAAGATGTAGTACGCGATATTTCCGCCAAGAAGGGCGAGCCGGAATGGATGCTTAACCAGCGCCTGAAGGCACTCAACATCTTTGATAAGAAGCCCGTTCCCACCTGGGGTGCGGATCTGTCTGGCATCGACTTCGACCAGATTAAGTACTATGTCAAGTCCACTGAGGAGCAGGCCCAGACCTGGGAAGACCTCCCGGACGACATCAAGGCCACTTACGATAAGTTGGGCATTCCAGAGGCCGAGAAGCAGCGCCTCGTTGCCGGCGTGGCAGCCCAGTACGAGTCTGAGGTTGTCTACCACCAGATCCGTGAGGATCTGGAAAGCCAGGGCGTCATCTTCGTGGATACTGATACCGCACTGCGTGACTACCCTGAGCTCTTCAAGGAGTACTTCGGCACCGTTATCCCGGCCGGTGACAACAAGTTCTCCGCGCTGAACTCTGCTGTGTGGTCCGGTGGCTCCTTTATCTACGTGCCCAAGGGCGTGCACGTAGATATTCCACTGCAGGCTTACTTCCGCATCAACACGGAAAATATGGGCCAGTTCGAGCGCACCCTCATCATCGTCGACGAGGACGCTTATGTGCACTACGTCGAGGGCTGTACCGCTCCTATCTACAAATCTGATTCCCTGCACTCCGCAGTAGTGGAGATCATCGTGAAGAAGGGCGGCCGCTGCCGCTACACCACCATTCAGAACTGGTCCAGCAACGTCTACAACTTGGTGACCAAGCGCACCAAGGTAGAAGAAGGCGGCACCATGGAATGGGTCGACGGCAACATTGGCTCCAAGGTGACCATGAAGTACCCGGCCGTATGGATGACCGGTCCTTACGCCAAGGGTGAGGTTCTCTCCGTTGCCTTTGCTGGTGAGAACCAGTTCCAGGATACGGGCGCCAAGATGACTCACATGGCTCCGCACACCTCTTCCAATATCGTGTCTAAGTCGGTTGCCCGTGCCGGCGGCCGCGCCGCGTACCGCGGCTTGGTGCAGGTTAATCAGAACGCGCACCATTCCACTTCTAACGTCGAGTGCGATGCGTTGCTGGTGGACAATATCTCGCGTTCGGACACATACCCGTATAACGACATCCGCAATGACCACGTCACGCTGGGCCATGAGGCAACCGTTTCCCAGGTTTCTGAGGAGCAGCTGTTCTACCTGATGTCCCGCGGTATTGCGGAAGAAGAAGCAATGGCGATGATCGTGCGTGGCTTCGTTGAGCCGATTGCTAAGGAGCTGCCGATGGAGTACGCCCTCGAGCTCAACCGCCTCATCGAACTGCAAATGGAAGGATCGGTCGGCTAAAGAAAATGGTCGCTTCGAACGAATTCAATCCGGATAAGATCACCAAGGGTGACGTCTTTACCTCCACCAACGTGGAGGACTTCCCGGTGCCGCACGGCCGCGATGAGGTGTGGCGCTTTGTCTCCCTGCGCAAGCTCCGTGGACTCCACAATGGCGAGTTCGCTGAGGCAGTGGCACAGGACGTCACCGTGAGCGAACATCCAGGGGTAAGCTCCGAGACCGTCGCTCGCGATGACGAGCGCTTGGGCCGCGTTGGTACCCCGTCTGACCGCGTCGCGGCACAGGCGTGGACTTCTATGCCTGAGGGCCAGGTTGTCACCATTGACGCTGAGGCTCAGGTGGAAGAGCCCGTGGTCATTACCTACACCGGCAAGGGCGAGGGCGTAACTTCCTTTGGCGCTACCTCCATCGAGGTAGGCCACCACGCGGAAGCCACCGTCATCCTGAAGTACGTCGGCTCTGGCACCCACGCAGATAACGTCGAGTTCATCGTGGGCGATGGCGCTCACCTGACCGTCGTCGTTGACGTTGATTGGGAAGACGATGCCGTACACCTGTCTAACCACGTGGCACAGCTCGGCCGCGATTCTGTGCTGCGCCACAACTCCGCCATCTTTGGCGGCGAGGTGGTACGCATCGTGCCTCGCGTGAACTTCACCGAGCAAGGCGGCGACGCAGAGCTGCTGGGCGTCTACTTCGCTGATGAAGGCCAGTACTTTGAAAACCGCATGTTGGTGGATCACTCCGTCCCTAATTGCCGCTCCCACGTCCTTTATAAGGGCGCACTGCAGGGCACCAAGGACAATGAGGCCCGCACCTGCTGGGTAGGCGATGTCCTTATCCGCTCCAATGCACAGGGCACCGATACCTACGAGACCAACAACAACCTGATCCTGACTGAGGGCGCTCGCGCGGACGCAATCCCTAACCTGGAGATTGAGACCGGTGAAATTACCGGTGCAGGCCACGCGGCCACCGTTGGTCGCTTCGATGACATCGAGTTGTTCTACCTGATGTCTCGCGGCATTCCAGAGGCTGAAGCACGCCGCCTCATCATCCGTGGCTTCTTCAATGAGGTCATCCACCGTATTCCGGTGCAGTCCCTGTCCGAGGAATTGGAAAACCGCATTTCCGAAGAACTGGAAAAGATCTCCGCCTAACTCTTTCATAGAAGGAAACCCACACACATTATGTCTACTCTGGAAATTAAGAACCTCCACGCCCAGGTGCTGCCGACGGAAGAAGGCGGCGAGCCGAAGGAAATCCTCAAGGGCGTTAACCTGACCATCAACTCCGGCGAGATCCACGCCATCATGGGCCCGAACGGTTCCGGCAAGTCCACCTTGTCCTACACCATCGCCGGCCACCCAAAGTATGAGGTCACCGAGGGCGAGGTGCTTCTCGACGGCGAAAATCTGCTGGAGATGCCCGTCGATGAGCGCGCTCGCGCCGGCCTCTTCCTGGCGATGCAGTACCCAACTGAGGTACCGGGCGTAAAGGTCTCCCAGTTCATGCGCTCCGCAGTCACCTCCATTCGCGGCGAGGCACCGAAGCTGCGCGAATGGAACAAGGAGCTTACTCAGGCCCGCGAGAACCTGAAGATTGATAAGTCCTTCATCTCCCGCTCCGTAAACGAAGGCTTCTCCGGCGGTGAGAAGAAGCGCCACGAGGTTATGCAGCTGGATATCCTGAAGCCGAAGTTCGCAGTCATGGACGAGACCGACTCCGGCCTGGACGTTGACGCTCTGCGCATCGTGTCTGAGGGCATCAATAGCTACCAGAAGGAAACCAATGGTGGCATCTTGATGATTACCCACTACAAGCGCATCCTGAACTATGTGAAGCCGGACTTCGTCCACGTCTTCGCTGATGGCCACGTCATCAAGACCGGTGGCGCTGAATTGGCGGACCAGCTCGAGTCTGACGGCTACGACCAGTTCCTCAAGTAAGGACCGACCCTCGGCCGGTCAACCGCGACTATCCAAAGAAGATTCATGTCTGGATTTGATGTAAACGCAATTAGGGAACAGTTCCCGATTCTCCAGCGCACGGTGCGTGGCGATAAGCCACTGGTGTATCTGGATTCGGGTGCTACCTCCCAGCGCCCGCTGCCGGTATGGAAGGCGGAAGAGGAGTTTGTGCTGCACACGAACGCCCCTGTTCACCGCGGTTCCTATCAATTGGCAGAAGAGGCCGATGATGCCTACGAGTCCGCGCGCCAAGCTATCGCCGCATTTGTGGGCGCGGACCGCGACGAAATCGCCTTTACCAAAAACGCCACTGAGGCCCTGAACGAAGTTGCCTATGTGCTTGGCGACGAGCGCGCGGGGGACCTCTACGTGGGCGAGGGCGATACCGTTGTCATCACCGAATTGGAGCACCACGCCAACTTGGTGCCGTGGCAGGAGCTGTGTGCTCGCACCGGCGCTACGTTGAAGTGGTATTCCATGACCGAAGACGGACGCATCGATCTTGATTCGCTCGAGCTCGATGATTCCGTCAAGGTAGTTGCGTTTACTCACCAATCCAATGTCACGGGTGCCGTGGCGGATGTGGATGAGCTGGTGCGCCGCGCCCGCGCGGTGGACGCCATGGTCGTCCTCGACGCCTGCCAGTCGGTGCCACACATGGCGGTTGATTTCCATGCTTTGGACGTGGATTTCGCGGCCTTTTCCGGCCACAAGATGTGTGGCCCCAGCGGCGTTGGTGTGCTGTACGGCAAGGATGAGCTGCTCAAGAAGCTGCCACCTTTCCTGACCGGTGGCTCCATGATTGAGATCGTCAAGATGGAAGAGACCACCTTTGCCGAGCCGCCGACGCGCTTTGAGGCGGGCACGCAGATGACCAGCCAGGTGGTTGGCCTTGGAGCCGCGGTGAAGTTCTTGGAAGAAGTGGGCATGGACAATATCCACGCGCACGAAAAGAAGCTCACCGAGCGCGCATTGCGCCAGCTCAAGGAAATCCCTGGTCTGCGCATCATCGGTCCAGACACTACCGAAAATCGCGGTGGCGCCATTTCCTTCACTGTGGAAGGCGTTCACCCGCACGACTTGGGCCAGGTCCTCGATGACCACGGTGTGTCCATTCGCGTTGGCCACCACTGTGCGTGGCCACTGCACCGTGCCTGCGGCGCACAGTCCACCGCCCGCGCTAGCTTCTACCTTTATAACACCGAGGAAGAAGTAGATAAGCTGGTGGACGCAATCAAGGCTGCCCGCGAATTCTTTGGAGTTGCCTCATGAACCTAGATTCCATGTACCAGGACGTCATCCTGGATCACTATAAGAACCCCCAACACGCCGGCCTGAGGGAGCCGTATCAGGCAGAGGTTCACCACGTGAACCCGTCCTGCGGCGATGAGCTGACCCTGCGCGTGCGCCTTTCCGATGACGGCAAGACCGTCGAGGACGTCTCCTATGACGCGGAAGGTTGCTCCATTTCGCAGGCTTCTACCTCGGTTATGGCTGAAGAGATCGTGGGGCTGCCGCTCGCGGAAGCCAATGAGAAGCTGGCCGAGTTTGAAAAGATGATTACCTCTCGCGGCCAAGAAGAGGGCGATGAAGACCTCATCGGTGACGGCGTTGCCTTCGCCGGCGTGTCCCAGTACCCAGCGCGCGTCAAGTGTGCGCTCCTCGGATGGAAGGCCTTCCAGGCTGCTTCCGCCGATGCACTAACTGAAGTGGAGAACTAGATGACCGAACCCGTAGATCCTTATCAGAACGAGAACTCTTCATTCTCCGGCAGCGGCGAGCGCCCGGAGCAGACCGAAGAGCAGATCTCTAAGGCCTTTGACGGCACCGAATTCATGCGCGATGTCATCGACCCCGAGCTCGGCATTAACGTCGTCGACCTGGGCCTGGTCTATGACCTCTGGTTTGAAGAGGACAATGGCAAGGAAATCGTCATGATCAATATGACGCTGACCTCGCCGGCCTGCCCGCTGACCGATGTCATTGCGGAGCAGGTCGAAGACATCGTCAAGGCCAATAAGCTGGCCGATGCCGTCCGCATCAACTGGGTATGGATGCCGCCATGGGGACCGCAAATGATTACTGAGGAGGGCCGCGAGCAGCTTCAGGCCCTCGGTTTCGCGGTTTAAAATCGCGTATTAATCACACGCCCCCAGCAGCGCATTTCTCGGATTCGGGAAGTGGCTGTTGGGGGCGTTAGTGCGTCTTAGCGTTGGCCGCGTCAATTGCTAGACTATTTCTTCGTGATTGTAACCAATGATTTCGAAGTCAGGGTAGGAGCGCGCACGCTTCTCGACGCCCCCGGGCAGCACCTCCGCGTGCAGCCCGGCGACCGCATTGGCCTCATCGGCCGCAACGGCGCGGGCAAGACGACGACCATGCGCATTTTGGCAGGGGAGACGGAGCCTTATGGTGGTTCTGTGACTCGCTCGGGCCCCATTGGTTATCTGCCCCAGGATTCCCGCGAGGGAAATATCGAGCAAACGGCGCGCGAGCGCGTTCTCTCCGCACGCGGCCTGGATGATCTTAAGCGCCGCATGGCGAAGCAACAAGAGCTCATGGAATCGGCCACGGACGATAAGTTCCGGGATAAGGCTATCCGTAAGTATTCCCGCTTGGAGGAGCAGTTCGAGTCGCTCGGCGGCTATGAAGCCGATTCCGAGTGTGCGCAGATTTGCGATAATTTGGGCCTGCCACAGCGTGTCCTAGACCAGAAGCTCAAGACCCTCTCAGGCGGCCAGCGTCGCCGCGTGGAGCTGGCACAGATCCTCTTTGCAGCTACTGAAGGCTCCGGCAAATCCCAGACCACGCTGCTCTTGGATGAGCCGACTAACCACTTGGATGCCGACTCTATTACGTGGCTGCGCCAATTCCTGTCCAAGCATGAGGGCGGGCTCATTATGATTTCCCACGACGTCGAACTGCTGGAGGCCGTGTGCAACAAGGTGTGGTTCCTTGACGCGGTCCGCGGCGAGGCCGACGTCTACAACATGGGTTATAAGAAGTACCTCGATGCCCGTGCTACCGATGAAGCGCGGCGTCGCCGAGAGCGTGCCAATGCGGAAAAGAAGGCGTCTGCACTGCAAAAGCAGGCTGCCAAGCTCGGTGCCAAGGCAACCAAGGCCGCCGCGGCAAAGCAGATGCTCCACCGTGCTGAACGCATGATGAGCGAGCTCGACGAGGTCCGCGTGGCCGATAAGGTGGCCAATATTAAGTTCCCCGAGCCGACGCCGTGCGGCAAGACGCCCATGAATGCCAAGGGTCTGACCAAGATGTACGGCTCGCTGGAGGTTTTCGTGGGCGTAGACCTCGCTATCGACAAAGGCTCTAGGGTGGTTGTTCTCGGCTACAACGGTGCAGGTAAGACCACCCTGTTGAAATTGCTTGCCGGCGTGGAACGCACCGATGGTGAAGGTGGCATCGTCAGCGGCCACGGCCTGCGCATCGGCTACTTCGCGCAGGAGCATGACACCATCGACCCGGATAAGTCCGTGTGGCAAAACACTATCGATGCCTGCCCAGACGCGGATCAGCAGGAGTTGCGCAGCCTGCTTGGCGCCTTCATGTTCTCCGGTGAGAAGCTGGAGCAGCCTGCGGGTACCCTCTCCGGCGGTGAGAAGACGCGCCTTGCGCTAGCCGCCTTGGTCTCCAGCCGCGCGAACGTCCTGTTGCTAGACGAGCCGACCAATAACCTGGATCCGATTTCGCGCGAGCAGGTGCTTGATGCACTGAAAACGTATACGGGCGCTGTGGTGCTGGTGACGCACGATCCGGGTGCGGTTAAGGCACTGGATCCGGAACGCGTGATCATCATGCCCGATGGTGATGAGGACCTGTGGTCCGATGACTATATGGAGATCGTGGAGCTAGCTTAGGGATTTATGAAGACACTGCTGGAGAGGATGCCCGCTTGGCGGGAGAAGTTTTGGCTCATCCCCGCCGTGGCGGTGGCCATCGCCGCGATCGGCGCGGAATTGCTCATTGCGGTTGGTAGCAATTTTGACGTGTCGGACACGCCCTTTTATGACGGCAGCGCCGATAGCGCGCAAGGGATTTTAAGCGCGGTAGCAACCTCGTCACTCTCCTTGGCCGGCACCGTCTTTTTCATCACGCTGACCGCGCTATCCGGTGTCGTCACGGTGATGGGCCCGCGCCTCCTGCACGAGTTTTTAAAGGATCGCTCCATTCAATCCACGTTGGCGATCTACCTGGCAACCTTTATTTTTGCGCTCCTATCCCTGCGCGCGGTTCGTACCGGCGGCGGTGGGGTAGAAGAATACGTTCCTTCCCTCAATGTAGCCGTCACGGTTCTGCTGGCCATCGCCTGCGTTGTCTTCCTCATCTACTTCATCGTGCACATTGCGCAATCCATCAGCATGTCCCACGTGGTGCACGTGGTTGCCCAAGACGTAGAAAGCCACATGCGCCGGCTCATCCGCCGCGGTGAGGAGGAGGAGAAAGTAAAAGCGCCGGGGCCAGAGTTCTACACGAACGCGCAAAAGCGCCGCAGTAGTGAGACTGGCTATCTCAAATTCGTGGACTATGACGCCATCGCGCAGGCTGCAGCGCAAGAGGATTGCGCGGTGCACCTCGGCGTGGCACCGGGAGACCTCGTATTGGAAGGCGAGGTCATTGCCCACGGCGTGCCACGTTTGCCGGAAGATATTGAGCGTCATATCGTGCTCACGCAACACCGCGAAAACGCCTCTGCCCACGATCCTCGGTTTACCGCTCGGCACCTTGCAGAAATTGCTGCCCGCGCTTTGAGCACCGGCGTTAATGACCCATTTACGGTAATTGACATCATTGACCGCTTTACCCAGATTCTCACCGTGATTGGGGATAAGCGGCTTCCGCAGGGCATTGTGCATGTGGACGGCGAATTTCGGCTGGATTATCAGACCTTTAGCTATGACGAGATCGTCGAGGCGATGTTTACACAGATTCGGCGCGATGCGGCCGATAATGCGGAGATCTACCTCAGCATGCTGGATAACCTCGCTAAGGTGGTTGCCCTCCTTCGCACAGCGGAACGCCGGCGCGTGCTTGACGACACCGCCCGGGCCATCTACTCCGATGCCCGCCGCCAGGTAGGCGGCGAGGTGGAGCTGAAACAGTTGGAGGCCTCCTACCAGCACTTCCAGGCCAACCTAGCTGCGTGGGCGGAATCCGATAAGCCAGGCGAGGAGCACGCCGCGGATTAGACCGCGGCGCGGTTGTCGCTGGCGCTAGTTGCGGAATCCATGCACCGGGGCGGGGATGAAGCCGCCGCGGTTTATGAACTGCGTATTGCCCACCTGATTGACCGGGATGACAGGGGCGTAGCCAAGAAGCCCGCCGAAGCTGACCTCGTCGCCTACCTGGGCGCCAGGTACCGGAATGACGCGTACTGCGGTGGTTTTATGGTTCATCACGCCAATGGCGGCCTCATCAGCGATCATGCCCGAGATCGTCGCGGCAGAGGTGTCGCCCGGCAGGGCAATCATGTCGAAACCAACCGAGCAAATAGCGGTCATGGCCTCCAGCTTGTCCATGGAAATGGAGCCGGACTTGACCGCGTCGATCATGCCTTTGTCCTCGGAAACGGGGATGAAGGAACCTGACAACCCGCCCACGCGGGAACAAGCCATCATGCCGCCCTTCTTAACGGCGTCGTTAAGCAGAGCCAAGGCCGCAGTGGTGCCGTGGGTGCCTACCTGGTCTAGGCCCATGTGCTCCAAGATGTGCGCAACCGAATCGCCCAATTCGGCGGTGGGGGCAAGCGAAAGGTCGATGATGCCGAAAGGCACTCCCAGGCGCTCCGAGGCCATGTTGCCCACCAGCTGCCCGGCGCGAGTGATCTTGAAAGCAGCCTTCTTCACCTCTTCTGCAACCTGGTCTAAGCTGGCCCCCTCGAGCGAGCCCAAGGCACGGTCGACCACACCCGGGCCGGAAACGCCCACGGAGACCACGCAATCGGGTTCCTCAATGCCGTGGAAGGCGCCGGCCATAAAGGGGTTATCTCCCACGGAGTTTGCAAAGACCACGAGCTTGGCGCACGCAATGGCGGAATCGTCTTTGGTCAGCTCGGCCGCTTCCTTGATGACCTCGCCCATCTTCTTGGCTGCATCCATGTTGATGCCCGCGCGGGAGCTGGCGATGTTTACGGAGGAACACACGACGTCCGTAGTAGCCAGCGCCTCCGGAATGGAGCTGATGAGCTTTTGCTCCGCGGTGGTAGCGCCCTTTTCTACCAAGGCGGAATAGCCGCCCACGAAGTTGACGCCTACCTCCTTGGCTGCCTTGTCCAGTGCCTTCGCCGCATCAACGGGGTTTCCCTCTACGCCGGCCACCACCAACGAGATGGGGGTGACGGAGATGCGCTTATTGACAATGGGGATACCGAGCTCGCCCTCGATGCCTTCGCACACCTCGACGAGGCGCCCTGCCTGCTGGGTGACCCGGTCATAGATGGCCTGGCAGGTGGCCTCCATGGTGGAGCGGGTGCATCCGAGGAGCGAGATGCCCATGGTCACGGTGCGGATATCGAGACGATAGTTCTCAATCATCTCGATGGTGTCCAAGATATTGGTGGTATTAAAACGCGTGCTCATATTAAATTTCGTTCATGGCGGTGAAGAGGTCTTCGGACTGAATGCGGATGGACTGGTGCTTTTCTTCCGCAACGGGGCGCATGCGCTCCTTGATGGTCTGGATGGAGACCTTGTCCGCATCGAATTCGACGCGCAGGATCATGGTGAAGTATCCGCCCATGAGCGTCTGGGAGACGTCAATGACGTTGATATCGAGTTCTGCAAGGGTAGTGGTCACCGCGGCGATGATGCCGGTGCTATCGGCACCGGTGACGGTCATAATGGCATACATGCGTGCAATTCTATCTGCTTGCCGGGCGCGCCGCGGTGGTTTGTGTGTGCCGGAGTAAGGAGGCCGTCTGCACGCTGGCCGCGCCGTTGTTACCGTGGGGAGGTATGACTGATAAGAAGAAGATTCTGTACATCGGTGGACACGGCAAGGTCGGGCTGCTGACCGCCCCTAAGCTGGTTGAGGCCGGTCATGAGGTCCACTCCCTCATCCGCAATCCGGAGCAAAAGGCCGAGATTGAAAAGCTCGGCGCGACCCCAGTTATGGCGGATATTACTGAACAATCCGTGGATCAGTGGGCAGAGCTTTTCGCCGCTTATGACGCTGTAGTCTGGGGCGCCGGCAATGGCGGCCGCGGTGGGGCAGACCTCACCTGGGCCGTCGACCGCGATGGCGCCCTGGCTACCCTCGACGCCATGGACAAGTTGCAGCAGGAGGGCAAGGATGTGCCCGCCTATGTGATGATCTCTTATGTCGGCTCCCAGGTAGCAACCACGGATCCTGCCGATGAGAAGTGGTATGCCTATGTGGAGTCCAAGAAGGAAGTAGACAACCGCCTTGTACAGGCCAGCTACCCGCACCTCATCCTCAAGCCAGCGATGCTAACCGAGGAACCAGCCAAGGGCATTGAGCAGATTGAGGATAAGATGCTGAAGGAGTCTCTGACTTCTTCCCGCGAGCTGGTTGCGGACGTCATCGTCGAGTCCCTTGGCCGTGAAAACCTGCCGGATTCCCCGCTCGCCTTCGTTGATGGCGACAATCCGGTGAGCTCCATCAAGTAAGACGCTAGACTGGCTGGCATTATGACTGCCAAGCCACCAGCTGTACTTATTGATTGCGATCCCGGCGTCGACGATTGCCTCGCCCTTATGTACCTGGCGGGGCTGCATCATGCCGGGGAGATCGAGCTGGTGGGGGTTACCACCACGGCCGGCAACGTCGAGGTCCACCGGACCGCGGATAATGCCCGCTGGATTCTGGACCTGTGCTCGCTTTCCGACGTCCCCGTAGCCCCCGGCCTACCCCAACCCCTCAAGGTAGATCTCACCACCACCCCTGAGACCCATGGCCCGACAGGGCTGGGCTACGCACACGCCCCCGCTGCCGCCGCCAAGCTACAACAGCGCGATTGGCAGCAGGTATGGGAAGGAGCATTAGCCACCCATGACGATCTGCAGCTGATCGTTACTGGACCGGTCACCAACCTTGCGGCCTTCGAAGCAACCCATAGCGAGGCTGCCGCGCGCTTCGGTGCCATCACCATCATGGGCGGCGCGGTCAATTACCGCGGAAACACCACGCCAACTGCCGAATGGAACTTTTGGGTGGATCCGCACGCCGCCGCCCAACATTTTCATTCAAACGCCCCACGCGTTCTCACCACGCTGTGTTCCCTCGAAGTAACGGAACAGTTTCTCATTACTCCGCAGCGCCTAGACGAGGCCTTGGAATTGTTGGGGGAGCACCCCACGGCACAAATCCTGCCGGACGTGCTGCGTTTTTATTTTGAATTCCACCAGGCACAAGGGGAGGGCTATCAAGCTCAGATCCACGACCTTTTGACCTGCATGATTGCCCTGGGGCGTATCCCTTATGAAGCGATAGAAACCACCGTGGACGTCGAGGCGGAATCGCCACTGCTGCGTGGCACGAGCGTTGCGGATTTGCGCAACCATTGGGGGCGCGCCCACAACGCTCGGCTGGTAACAAGAGCAGATATAGAGGCCGCACACCACGAATGCGCGCGGGGATTGACGCTATTGGCTTCGCATTAGTGGCTTTTAGCACGCAGAGCCTCTACTATTATCCGCGGCGCACGTGCCGTGCGAGCTCGCTTTCCGAGGTGACATAGGAAAGCAGCACCATCCGCGGTCGGCGTTTACTTTGCCCATTTTTCGGTATATGGATTTGGACTTTTACTGTGTCACAGCTTTCTCTCACCCCCGTCCGCAAGGCTATGGTCATCGCGGGTGCACTCATCGTCGCCGCAACCTGGATTTATCTGGTTCTTCTGCGTCCTACTGATTGGGAATCCGTTGCTGGCTCGACCGAGGCGCTCATTACCCTCGCCGGCTACCTCGTTGGCGCCGCGCTCCTTCTCACCGGCACCGTTCCGGCATTACCGGCGCGAACCATCGCCATCATCCCGGTAGCACTAGTGCTCAATATTGTTGTCGGCGAAATCATCGGTTCTATCGGTGTTCCGCTGTATATCGACTCCGTGGGAACGATCCTGGTAGCCGCGCTCGCGGGACCCATCGCCGGATTGGCTACTGGTACCTTGTCCTCCGTCGTATGGGGACTGTTGAACCCCGCCGCTTTGCCCTTCGCCGCCGTGTCCGCCGCCACGGGGTTCCTCTCCGGACTGGTAATCAAGAAGGGCGCTTTCACTAAGGTGTGGTGGGTCATTCTCAGCGGCGCCATCATTGGAATCATTTCCGGCATGCTCGCCGCACCAGTGGCTGCCTTTGTTTATGGCGGTACCGCAGGTCTTGGTACGGGCGCGGTTGTTTCGCTGTTCCGAGAACTGGGCAATTCCCTCATCGCCTCGGTTACGCTGCAGTCCTTTATTTCGGATCCCCTGGATAAGGCACTGGTCTTCCTCATTGTCTGGGCAGCGGTCAAGGCACTGCCGCAGCGCACCCGAGAATCCCTTCAGCCACGTTAATGCACGGCCTTCATCCCGCCACCGTTGTCACCATCGCGGCCTGCGGCTGGATCCTTACTTTGGCGCTGAATAACCCGGTGGCGTCGGCAAGCGTAGCGCTCATCGCCCTAGCCTGCGGTACTGCCGCTACCCGCAACGCTTCCGTGATTTTGACAACATTGGCGCTAAGCGCCCCAGCGGCCCTTTCCATGCTGGTCATTCACGCCCCCTACGGTGATGACCCAGTGCTGCCGCTGCTAACAAGCGACGGCCTGGTTCTCGCCGCCACCCTCACCCTCCGATTCTGCGCCCTCATGGCCTGCTTCATCGCGGCCATGGCAGCCCTGCGCATTGCTGATATCGCCAAGTGGCTGCAAGTGTCGCGCGCTGGCCACAAGGTCGCGTATATCGTGGGAGCCTCCCTACAAACCCTGCCCCAAGGCGCGCACGCTTGGCGTTGCGTCCGTGAAGCCAACCAGCTCGCCGGCATCACCGTGACCTGGCGCAATACCATCTCGCGCGTCATTATTCCTGTCATCGCTCGCCTCCTTACCCAAGGAACCCAACGTGGCCAGGCCCTCGCCGCCGTCGGATTCGACCAGGAAGGGCAACGCACCCTACTGCGTCCCGTTGCCGATTCCATGGTCTCCCGCGTCTTACGCTTCGTCATTCCGGTAGTTAGCCTTGTGGTGGTGATTGCTACATGGATCTAGCCCGCATTAAGCCCACCTCTGGGGCCATTTATCAAGTACTCGTCGAACCTGACACAGCCGTCGAAGACGTTGCCGTGGAACTAGCCGAGCACCTATCTACCGAAGCCATCATCGGCACGGATGCCTCAGCACAGATTAGCTTCCTGCGGGAAACCTGTATCGAAGAAGTAGTTTTAGGCCTCGAAAATGCCGGCGTGCCTGCCCCTGAAATGCAGCGGCGCGGGGAGCGAATGCTTCGCGCTGTAGGACTGTCTGACTACTGCGAACATGACCCAACGCAGCTATCCGGTGGCCAAACACGCAGGCTTGCGGCTGCCTGTGTCGCCATTCGCGATCCGGAAGTCATGATTGTGTGCGAGCCCGCAGCCGGGCTTGATGCTGATTCGCGCACGCAAGTGGTTCGCCTCTTGCAGTCGATGCCGGAGACTTGCGTCATTTCCGTTTCTAGTTCCTCCTGGCCAGAATTGGGTGGGGACATCATTGGCACAGACCCACTCGTAGCGGCCGTCGACTTACCGCGTGTTTCCCCAAGTCCCCGGACTGGTAGCATCGGTCCGCTAACGGCACGCCGGGGTGCAGCAAAGAAGAAATGGTGGCACTTTTCTCAGCCCCGTGGCACTTCCTTCAGCGTCGGACCGGTAGAAATCCCTATCACGGAATCTGCGGTTACGTGGCTGCGCGGCGATAATGGCAGTGGCAAGACCACGCTCCTGCGCGCTGCTGCTGGACTCGAAGGCGCCGGAGCTGTCCCGAATCCACCCGCTCTTGCCCTGCAATCGCCGTTTGATCAGGCAGTATTCCCAACGGTGGAGGAATTCGTCCCCAATGACACCGTGCGCAACCTGCTGGGACTAAACCCCGCAGACCATCCTCTCGATTTATCATCGTCTCGCCTGCGGCTAGCGCAAGTTGCCCACGTGATCGGACAGCAGCGACCGGTGGTCCTGCTCGACGAACCAGACACCTTGCTTTCAGCTGCCGACCGCTGGCTCATGCACCAACTCATCCACTACGCACTGCAGTCCGGCAGCGCCCTCGTAGTTACCTGCCACGATTCTAAGTTTGTGGCAGAAATAGAAACCTATGCTGAAGTAACGGAAAAAACACTGCTGGCGCCGCAGCTATAAGCGCATACAAAACTGCTCCCGGCTCTCTCCAATATCAGTTAAGAAGCAGCCGGGAGCAGGATTGGATGTACGGGGGATTACTGTGGGCTCGCCTGAGCACCGCGGATGGATTGCTCTACTAAGTCAAGAACATTTTCTAGTTCCGCGGTATCGCCCAAGGCAAGCCGATTAATGAATCCATCCATAAATACCTCAAGATAGATGGCCAAGGTATCGATTTCTACATCATCCCGAAGGCGGCCCTTATCCGCATTAGATGCCAAGCGTGCGCGAACGGCTTCATCACGAACCGACTGGTTTTCCTTCCACCGAGCGGCGAACGAGGGGTCAGTGCGTAGCAGGGAGGTGATTTCCAAGCGTGTGGCCAGCCAATCGTGGCGCTCAGGATGTTGGAGCATTTCCCGCATGACTTCTACCAAGCCATTTTGAGCCACGACTTCGGCCTGACGAGCGGCATCTTCTTGCGCCAAGGCAAGGAATAGTGACTCTTTGTCACCGAAGTGGTGAAAAATTGCGCCACGTGACTTACCCGTAGCTTGTTCGAGTAGCCGAACAGTCGCTCCCTCGTACCCGTGCTCTGCAAAGCAGCGGCGGGCACCTACGAGAATGTCGTGCCGGCGGCGGCTAAGTTCAGATTCGCTCACGATGGGCATAGTAGGGAACTCTCCTTAATGGGGGATATCTAAAGATTGTTTAATCAGTAATTTTAAATAAGAAATAAAATCGACGTGACGAAACGCGGGGCCGCATTGCCCTTCCTGAGAGAGGGCGGTGCAACCCCGCGTTGTCGACTGAACTTAGTCCTTTAACCCATCGGTTGGGCTAAAGGACTGCGCGAAGACGCTTAGTTCTTGACCATCTGACGCAGAACGTACTGCAAGATGCCGCCGTGGCGGAAGTAGTCAGCCTCACCCGGGGTGTCGATGCGGACGTCGGCATCGAACTCGACGGCCTCGCCGGACTCCTTGGTAGCGGTGACGTGGACGGTCTTCGGGATGGAGCCATCGTTGAAGGCGGAGATGCCCTCGATGTCGAAGGTTTCCGTACCATCCAGGCCCAAGGACTCGTGGGACTCGCCCTGTGGGAACTGCAGTGGGATAACGCCCATACCAATCAGGTTGGAGCGGTGGATGCGCTCGAAGGACTCAGTAATAACAGCCTTCACGCCAAGCAGGTTGGTGCCCTTGGCTGCCCAGTCACGGGAAGAGCCAGTGCCGTACTCCTTGCCGGCGATGACAACGAGCGGGATGCCGGCTTCCTTATAGTTCTGGCAAGCATCGAAGATGAAGGCCTGCGGGCCGCCTTCCTGGGTGAAGTCACGGGTGTAGCCACCGGTGACGTCGACCAACTGGTTGGCCAGGCGAATATTCGCGAAGGTACCGCGCATCATAACCTCGTGGTTACCGCGACGGGAACCCAAGGAGTTGTAGTCCTGGCGGGCAACGCCGTTTTCATCGAGGTACTGCGCGGCCGGGGTGCCCGGCTTAATAGCGGAAGCAGGGGAGATGTGGTCAGTGGTGACGGAATCGCCCAGCTTTGCCAGAACGCGTGCGCCCTTGATGTCCTCAACCGGGTTCGGCTCGGTTGGCATGCCATCGAAGTAAGGAGCCTTGCGGATGTAGGTGGAATCCTCATCCCACTTGAAGGTCTCACCCTCCGGCACGTCCAGGTTGCGCCAAGCATCGTCGCCCTTGAAGACGTCGGCGTAGTCAGCCTCGTACATCTCGCGGGAAATAGCGGACTGGATGGTGTCCTCAATCTCCTGCGGGGAAGGCCAAATGTCCTTCAGGAAGACGTCGTTGCCTTCCTTATCCTGACCCAGCGGCTGAGCATCAAAGTCAAAGTCCATGGTGCCGGCAATGGCGTAGGCGATGACCATGATTGGAGAAGCCAAGTAGTTCATCTTGACATCCGGGGAGATACGACCCTCAAAGTTGCGGTTACCGGAAAGGACCGCGGCGGCAGCGAGGTCGTTCTCGTTGATGGCTGCGGAAACCTCGTCCGGCAGTGGGCCGGAGTTACCAATACAGGTGGTGCAACCAAAGCCGGAGAGGTAGAAGCCCATGGCTTCGAGATCCTTCCACAGGTCTGCACGCTGGAAGTAGCCATCAACAACCTGGGAGCCAGGAGCACAGATGGTCTTAACCCATGGCTTGGACTGCAGACCCTTTTCTGCTGCCTTACGGGCGATAAGGCCTGCGCCCACCATAACGGATGGGTTAGAGGTGTTGGTACAGGAAGTGATGGAGGCAATGGCAACCATGCCGTGGTCCAAGGTGAACTCGCCACCGTTTTGGGACTCAACGGTAATTGGGTTGGAGTGACGGCCCTTCGCGCCAGTAGCCGAGGACTCGCCGTGACCCTCACGAGCCTTGTTCAAGCCGCCAGTGACGTCCTCCATAACTGGAGCGCCGCCTTCTGCGGACATGCGCTTTGCCTCGACAGAGGATTCGTCAACGCAAACCTCGTCGGTGGTGTAGTTAGCCAGATCCTTGCGGAACTGCTCCTTGGCCTCGGTCAGCAGGATGCGGTCCTGCGGGCGCTTCGGGCCGGCAATGGAAGGAACAACGGTGGACAGGTCCAGCTCGAGGTACTCGGAGTACTTTGCCTCTGGAGCGTCCTCTTCCAGCCACATTCCCTGTGCCTTGGCGTAGGCCTCGACGCGGTCGATCTGCTCCTGCGGGCGGCCGGTGAGCTCGAGGTACTTGGTGGTCTCCTCGTCAATCGGGAAGATCGCAGCGGTGGAACCGAACTCAGGGGACATGTTGCCGATGGTGGCGCGGTTTGCCAGCGGGACAGACTTAACGCCGTTGCCATAGAACTCAACGAACTTCTGAACAACGCCGTGCTCGCGCAGCATCTCGGTGATGGTAAGAACGACGTCGGTTGCAGTGACGCCGGTAGGAATCTCACCGGTCAGCTTGAAGCCTACGACCTTCGGGATAAGCATGGATACCGGCTGGCCGAGCATGGCAGCCTCTGCTTCGATGCCGCCGACGCCCCAGCCCAGAATGCCCAGGCCGTTTTCCATGGTGGTGTGGGAGTCAGTACCGATACAGGTATCCGGGTAAGCGAGGCCCTCGTTGTCGAATACAACGCGGGACAGGTACTCGATGTTTACCTGGTGGACGATGCCGGTTCCTGGAGGAACAACGCGGAAGTTGGAGAAGTTCTCAGCACCCCAGCGGAGGAACTGGTAGCGCTCTTCGTTGCGCTGGTACTCAATTTCAACGTTCTTTTCCAGCGCATCAGTAGAGCCGAAAGCCTCAACGATGACGGAGTGGTCAATGACCATTTCGGCCGGGTTGAGAGGGTTAACCTGATCCGGGGTGCCACCCAGTGCGGAGACGGCCTCACGCATGGTAGCGAGGTCAACAACGCAAGGAACACCAGTAAAGTCCTGCATGAGGACGCGTGCCGGGGTGAACTGGATTTCGGTGTCCGGTTCTGCTTCCGGATCCCAGTTTGCCAAGGCGTTAATGTGATCCTTGGTTACGTTCTTGCCGTCCTCGTTACGCAGCAGGTTTTCTGCCAGCACCTTGAGGGAGTAAGGCAACTTCTCCAGACCGGAGACGGTGTTGATGTCAAAGTAGTCATAAGACTTGCCGTTGACGTCAAGGGTCTTCTTGGCCTCGAAGGAGTTCAAGCTTTCAGTCACAGGGAGCTCCATTCCTTGTTAATAAACAGTGTGTTCTGTTTGGTACTCGCCGCCAGTCGTCACCGCGGGGCAGTGCTCGGCATCATTGGTCACTGGTGTGACGCGATGCGACCATGGGGCCCGCTGTGTTGAAGGCGACAAAGAACGCGATGGTTCACCTAGATATTGTAGAGGCTAAAACCTTCGGTCGCTGCCATTGTAACAGTACAAGCGTTCTGTTTTCACCTTTTCTGGAAAATTGGCGAGTTGAGGAAATGGGTTCCTGTGTTCTGACCGTATCTTGGGGGAGAAGAAGTGTAGGAGCCCTATATATAAGGAAGAGATACACATGGTTCCCGCGGGCGTAGATGTAGCTGATTTGGCAGGTCAGCTCGAAGTGGACGGCGTGGCCTACACGTCCCCGGTGCTCAGCCAAGATGCACAGCTCAACGCGGAGGTAGCTCAAGGCTTGCGAGACGGTGACGGAGTGGCCGTGGTTGATGTGATAGCTGATCATGCGCCTGACGTCCGTGACATTGCCCAAGAGCTCCAGGACGCGACAGGGTTGAATACCGTCATCGTACAAACCCCTCGCCATGTTTCTTCCGTTAGTGACACTTATAGCCGCGCTGACATTGAGTCGGTGCAGGCACAGATCCCGCCTGGGGTTGAACAAGTAGACCTTCTGTCTGAGTACTACAGGGGGCTAGACCAAATCAGCTTCCCGGTCGGCGCAGTGGTGGGGGCAGTTGCCGTAATCGCCGTGATTGTATTGGTTGGCTCTTTCCTAGCGGCCGGCCGTCGCAAGCCCTAATGGTTGAAAAGGATCTACGGAACCTGAGGGTGCGAGACGGGCTAGTAATGAAAGTCGGGCGAGAAGCGTGGAACATGGCCTTCCAGAATTCGACAAATAGTACCTGAAAATTAAGTTTGTTCGAGAAAGTATCACGTTAGAGGGTGAAACTTTTGCGGGCCTTTGATGCGCGGAAAATTCGGGCAACTGACCCGAAGGCGTGTACTGAAGGGCTCCGGGCGAATGTGGATGACGCAGTTTCGTTCACTCACGGGGTGCCGGGAGGGTCGGTTGCGGATTGGGGAGGCAGAAGTTCGGCCTGGACTTAACGTGAGCCGGATACCTAATTGGGGATCGTGGATGGGGCGGGGGAGTGGTCAAAGTAAACCCTTAGGGGTTGACATCCGGTGGGGGAGTGGTTGAGTTGTCCTGGTTATGGTCAGACTCGGGGCTAGTAGGGCGTATGGGGCTCCGGTTGTCTAGTGATTAAAGTCACAATAACGGGATGGTAACAAAATCATTGCAGGTTAGGTGCACATGTTGAGTCATGTGAATTAACTTGACTCACGTGAATTGCGGGAAAATTGTGCGAAACGGGCGTGTCGTGACGTAAGGTTCGGTTGTCGACTCAGGAGACATTTCTTGCTTCCTGGGTTCATGGGCTTAGCCTTGACTGTCACGAGAGAACTCGCACGGGTATGTGGGGAAGCACGCCTCAAGCGAAAGTTAGAACGTCGAGTGGCCGTTCTTGGAAGTCAATGAACCGGGACCTATCGATAACGATTGGGACGCAGGCAAAGAACTTGAGCGATTACAATGTTCGAAAAATTACACATCAACCCACCTTCCGTTTATGAGGTGAGACGGGTTCATTAGAACTCCACCGTGTGGAAATTTTGGTGCGAACCTTTATATGGCTAAGGCTGAAAGCCTGTTGTTACAGAAGGTGCGTACGGAGAGGTCCATAGGGATAGGGTCCGGGAACGCCGAATCACTCCACAAGGGTCAGCCTCGTGCGGCCTGTTCATGGTTTGTGGCTGCTTGCCCTCGACGGCTCGGTAGTGCTCAAAAGGTTAGACCTTTTGGACTCCAGTCGGCGCCGCGGCGAGGTCCGCCAGAACCCATAGAGCAGTTCTCACGGTGCTCAGTGCAACGAAGACGTGATCGGGGCATACGGAATCGCGGGTTGTAAAACGCACCCTGGAGCGTATGTCGCGCGCAGCGCAAGAATAGAAGTGGATTTCACAGTCGTGGGACTTTGTTTGAACAGAGGATAGTTGTAGACCATCTGTGTCCGGCTTGGCGGACTCGCGCAAGTAGACCTTTAGGCTCTCTTGCCAGGGTACGAGTTGTCCGGATGTCGCTGTTGTGGGGAAACAGTAGCGATTTGAGGCGGCCAATATTTGGCGCGAAAAGTTCACAACTTTCTCTAGTTCCAACATGAAAGCCCTAAGTCTGCTGAGCGTCCACAGAATGTGCACACCCGGAGTGAAGTCTCAGCCAATGTAGGCAGTCCAATACCAATTACCGCTCTAGTGTCTGCGGGCACCAGGGGATAGTTTCGCGTATCTATAAATAACTACTCGAGGCGAACCTCTAGGCCGCCCAATAAGGCATGCGATAACGCCTGTGTTTGTGCGAAATATACAGGCGGGGATCCCGGGCATACCTATGTCCGGAGTCTTCATGGACTCTCACTAAACGAGCAGCGTGGGCCCAAACTAGGAGTATTTCAGTGGCCACCATTCGCCTTCCGCGCATTCGACATGTTCGCGCTTTCATTGCTGCAGTAGCAGGTACCGCAGCTATTTCAACGCTTTCCACCGTAGCCCCAGCGGGCGCCGATGAAGTATCGACGCCAAACCCGGGTACGGTCCAGGATCAAAACTCAGACCACGTAGCAATTGACCGTGCGGTTGCCAATGCAGATTCACTGCAGGCCGCTGTAGAGGAGTCCCGGGCAGAGCTAGGTCGCGCGGAAGCGGATGTTTCCGGAGCGGAAGACCGTATTGCTCAGATTCGAACCCAATTGGAACAAGTGAATGGCGAGCCGGGCACTAATGAAGAGTATGTTGCCAGCTTGGAAGATGAGCTGCGCCAGGCGGGGGAGGAAAAGCGAGAAGCCGAGAGTCGGGTCGCGCAGGAGCGTCGAGAGCTGGCCCAGAATGAAGCTCGACTAAACGCTACCCAAAGGTTTGCGGAGGCCACTTTTGCCCGCCAGCAGCAGGCTGCGCCCCAAGAGGGGGCAGCAAGCGGGATACAGCTCTCGCAGCAGGATTCTCTTCCAACCTCGCCAAATCAAGTTGATAATCTTGATTCTGCAGCTTCGACTAACGCCTTTACGGTCAACTCTGAAGACTTGACTTCCGAGGACAAGTCTCAGGGCTTTACAGATGAGGTAGTAGATCGGGGCTCGCTTGAGGCTCCTGGCAGTGCGGACGTTGCCGATAATCCGGAGGCTCCATCCGTTGCTGAGCAGGAGAAGACTACTCCAGAAGCGGACTTCGGAAACGCCCTCAACAAGGGTACAACGCCGACGTTCCAGAACGTCGATTTTGGCACTGGATCCTCCGTGAACGATGCGCTCGGACTTGCGAATGATATCGCCGCAGCCGTTGATGAGGACGATGTGCGCACCCTCATGCAAGGTTCATCTGACTTGCTTGGTTTGGGCAGTCCGAACACTGCACCTGCCGCCAGTGTTGACGCTCCCGAGGTGGATGAGGTAACTGAGTCCGAGGAAACCACCACTGGTGCAGATGCGGGCCGAGACGCTCAGATCGAGGCCGTGATTTCTCGCGCCGAGTCCCAGGTTGGTGTCCCTTATGTGTGGGGTGGCGGCGATAATAATGGTCCTACTGGTGGGCTTCGCGATGGTGGCGTGGCTGACTCCTTCGGTGACTTCGGTCAGTCTGGCTTCGATTGCTCGGGGCTAGTCAAGTACGCCTACGCGGCAGCCGGCCTGGACCTTCCTCATTACACTGGTGCGCAGTACCAGCAGGGTAAGAAGGTTCCTCGTGCGAATGCACAGCGCGGTGACCTTATCTTCTACGGAGCTGGTGGAAGCCAGCACGTAGCTATCTACCTAGGCGACGGCCAAATGATTGAAGCGCCACAGTCTGGTCAGACTGTTTCAGTAGTTCCAGTTCGCTGGGGTGGCGCTACTCCCGATGTTGTGCGCCTTCTCTAATCTCCAACTTTTGGTTGGTATGGTTTAGGGCATGACTGACGCACAACAGAATGCCCAAAACTTCGACGCCCTCCTCGTTCTTTCTTTCGGTGGCCCGGAAGGAAACGAGGAGGTCGTTCCTTTTTTGGAGAACGTTACCCGAGGTCGAGGTATCCCTCGCGAGCGGCTAGAAGTGGTGGGCGAGCATTATTACCACTTCGGAGGGGTAAGTCCGCTCAATGCGCTTAACCGCGAAATCATCGATCACCTCGAAGTGGAGCTGAAAAAACGCGGACATAATCTACCTGTCTACTTTGGCAATCGAAATTGGCACCCCTTTGCCAGTGAGACTGCGGAGAAGATGTCTCAGGACGGGGTGCGCAAGGTAGCTGTCTTCGCTACCTCTGCATGGGGTGGGTACTCCGCATGCCGGCAATATGATGAGGATATTCAGCGGATGCGCGAGCATCTGGCGGAGCAGGGTCTGCCGGACATTGAATTTACTAAGATTCGCCAATTCTTCGACCATCCGAAGTTCGTGGCAGAAATGGCAGCCGCTGTCACGGAGGTCTGGGGACAGGTTCCGGAAGAAAAGAAGGAATCCACTCGCTTGCTGTTTACCGCCCATTCGGTTCCCGTCGCGCACGATAACGTGGGCGGCGCAGAAGGGGATAAAAACCTTTACTCCCGCCAGGTGGCAGAGGCGTCGCGGTTGGTGGCCGCACGGGCCGGTATTTCTGATTATGACCTTGTATGGCAGTCACGTTCGGGCAATCCACGCACTCCGTGGCTCGAGCCTGACATTATTGATCACACCACTGATATCCACCACAACGAAGGTATCGACACGGTAGTGGTGTGTCCGATTGGCTTCATCTCAGACCATATGGAGGTCATCTGGGATCTCGATTCCGAGCTGCAGAAGGCAGCCGAAGAGATGGGCGTCAAGGTCCTGCGCACTCGTACAGCGGGTCCGACTCCACGGTTTGCGGAGATGGTCGTTGATCTCATCGATGAGCTAGAGCAGGGCCGCGAGTGGGAGACCAGCGGGAGCGTCACGGTGCAAGGGTGCACAGTCAATGGTGAGCCGTGCGCGGCGGGGTGCTGCGATATCTGGTCGCGTTAACGGGCAAACTCTCCAAGCGCATAAGACACGCCCGTCATGCGGGCCTGGCGGATGTGGCGCCACAAGCGAAGCAATTGTGGATCAAGGCTGTGGTCATTGATGCGGTCAGTGACGGTTTCGATGATCGCGGCCACTCGGTCGGCACGGGCAAAGAGCTTGGCTGCTCGAGCTGGCGTTGAACGGGGAAGTCCGGGTGTGTCATAGAAGTCGCTCAGGGTTCCCACGGTGAGGCGTGGGTTGGGCAAGGCCTCGGTGCTATACCCGGTTGCGGCGATGAGATCGGCGGACTCATTGGTTGCCTGAGAGAGGAGGGCATCAGCTTCACCGGGGCTTAGCCAGGCGGGCGCGGGGAGCTGCTGCTTTTCGACGACCACTTGCCACGCTGTATGGCTGTGGCGAATGTGGGGGACGAGGACTAAGTTACGCAAGGGATCATTGGTGCGAACTATGATTGCCCCGGCAGAACTTTGTGCGGCCGCGCGATAGGACTCCGATCCTGCCGGCAATGCGGGTGGCTCGCCTGGCCCGGACAGTGCGAGGCGCACGATAGGTTCTGCACGTACACCGCGATGAGCGGTAAGCTCGGAGGTCTCCGCGCGCAGCATGGCTAACACATCGACGAAGGGGGATTCGTCCAAGCATTCTGGACGTCCGCCTAGTTCAGTAAGCGCGTCCAGCAAGTCATCGGTGGTTTCATGTCCCCACAGCCACGAGCCAAGCCAGACGGCGGTGTTTTGTAAAGGTGACCATACTTCGGCGCGCATATCCATGGCGAGCCAGTCTAGTAGATAGACTAACGGGCCATGAGTTTTGATCCTTATGGCGGAGATATTTTTGCTGGCCACTCGCGGTCGAAGCCGCGCCAGTACCCGGAAGTACCAGCCGAGCCCGGAATGGTAGTGGAAGTGCGCGGCGATGACTTTGTGGGGGCTGTTATGGGCGTGGATAAAACCGTTTTCGGTGAGGTGGTACGCCTTGAGGATCGCCATGGCGTAGAACGGGTCTTTAACCTGGTTAAAGGCGGGTTCCTAGTGGAAGGAAAGCCGGTAACGCTTACCCGGTACGTCGAAAAGCAGGCTCCCCGCAAATCCAACTCCGGCTCCCGCCGCGTAGAAAACGTGGAGGCAAAGGTTGCCGCGCCATCGCGCATTTGGGTGGAGGGCGTGCATGATGCCGCCATTGTGGAGAAAGTGTGGGGTCACGACCTGCGTGTGGAAGGCGTGGTCGTCGAATACCTCGAGGGTTTGGACAACTTGGAGGCGCGCCTCGCAGAATTTCAGCCAGGGCCGGGCCGCAGGGTCGGCGTATTGGCCGATCACTTGGTTCAAGGCTCCAAGGAAACCCGATTAACGGAAACCGTGGGAGAGCATGTCCTGGTCACTGGACACCCCTTCATCGATATCTGGGCGGCGGTAAAGCCGCAGCGCGTAGGCCTGCGCGAATGGCCAGATGTGCCCTACGGCGAGGATTGGAAAACCGGTATTTGCCGCCGCGTAGGGTGGAGCGACCCGAAAGATGGGTGGCGTCATGTCTATAACTCCGTGCATTCCTTCCGTGACCTGGACTCCAGCCTGATCGGCGCCGTGGAGCGCCTCGTGGACTTCGTTACTACACCTGAGTTGAGCAAGTCCGACTTGCTCTAGGGGTGGGCAAGGTTGGCGCGTTCAATTAGGTTGACGGCCAACTGCCACCCCGCCATCTCCGCGCTCCAGCCGGCCGCTTGGAGGCGTTGCGACATGGCTTGCTTGGAAATTCCTAGCTCTTCGGCGGCCTCATTCTGGTTGAGTCCTGCGCGGACGAGCGAGGTTGCTTCGCGCCCTTCGATGGTGCGCTTGTGCAGAACGTACCCAAGCAGGGCAAAGGTGGCTGCAATATCACTTGCCTCCGAGGCGCGCCCGCGCTTATTGAGTTTGGCGTAGACCTGCCCCATGCGGGCGGACTTCCGCAATGCGGCGGTTGCTACCTGGCGCGCGCCTTCCTCATCTTCCTGGTTGCCGGGGCTAATGCCGATGCCGATGGCCCAGTCGCCGTCGGCAAGCAGGGCCATGACCACGTCGCACACGGCAGTTGCTGAATCAACTACGGCGCAAATATCTTCCACGCCGAGCACGTGGAACTCGCCCACACCGTTGAGGGTGGATAGAGCCGTTGCAGAACGTTGGACCAAATCTGCGCGACGCACGGAGCGGCCCCGGTAGCGGGCGTGGACAGCAAGCACAGAAATCCTCCTTAAGGAACCAATTGCGAAATAGTCTACCGCTCGTACTTGACTTATGGGCGAGTGGGGAGACGTGAATCCATATACAGCCCGCCCATACCAATCGCGGCAAAAGCTACCATGGCGACAATGATGCCGGGCGACGTGTGGCCGGTGAGGGCATCGCCGAAGAAGACGCCGAGGGCAGTAGTCGGGATGGAACCGAGGAGAGTGGCCACGGTGAAGTGGCTAAGCTTCACCGGAGTTAGGGCGGCAACGTAGTTTAGGAGGCTAAAGGGGACGCCGGCCACCATTCGCAGCGAAGCGATGGCCAGCCAGCCGCGCCGCTCTAAGTGGGCATTGATTTTAAACACTGCGGGGTGGGTCAGGTGCGGACGGATCCAGTCTCCAAGGAGCGTGCGGACGATGAGGAGCGACAGGGCCGCAGACACCGTCAAGGCGCACAAGGAGAGGGCGAGGCCCTTCCATGGGCCAAAAAGTATTCCTGCGGCTACCGTCCACAACGTCCGGGGAAAGGGAAGCTGCGTAAATATGACATAACCTAGGGTGAAAAGGAGAGGAAACCACGCGCCATAGCGGGTGGAAGCGTCGCGCAGCTGGGACACGTCCGGCAGATCGAAGAAGTAAAGGAGGGTGACGCCGGTGACGATGGCGGCGAGGACGGCTACCCAACGACGCATCGACCACTGGAGAATTGACCGCCAAGCGGACCAGGCGAGCGATTTGAGGAAATGGCCGAAGCTGCGCGCCCAACTCAAAAGTGTGGTCATGGGGGAGATCGTAGTCCTTGTGGGAGTACTGAATAGAAAAATCCGGCGGCTACCTTAGTGGTAACCGCCGGTCCGGTTGTGCCCGAGGGGGTGTCTGGTTCCATGACATCGTTCCGCATGTCTTATGAGATAGTTCCGGTCTAACCAGCACTAATGTCTCATTACATCGATCCGGTAGAAAACTCTGAAGTTAAATTTGCCCGGCCGCGACAAAAAGTGATGTCTCGAGACATCGATCCTCCATGCTTTAAAAATGGAGCAGAAATCAAAACCAAGCCCAAAAATCATCATCGAAACCATGCTTGCTACCGGCATGACTCAAGCCGAAGTGAGGTTACCCTCGTTTAGTGGACACCCTATTTGTACGGATCCTGTGTCCGTAGGAGAGGATGTTCATTGTGAGTCAACAGCGCAAGAAGTACACGCCGGAGTACCGGCGTGAAGCCGCGAACTTGGTAATCGAGTCAGAGCGCCCGATCGCTCATGTGGCTAAGGAGATTGGCGTCTCCGCCGGGCTTTTAGGCCGGTGGGTCAAACTCGAGCGTGAACGCCGAGGGGCCTCGGATGGGATGAGTG
>NZ_JAKRDX010000059.1:0-542 GCF_022347235.1 Corynebacterium tuberculostearicum | reverse complement strand
ATGGTCATAAAGTCGTCGATGATAAGGACATCGACGTTGATCAGTTTCCGCATCTTATCGAGGTAGTTTTGGTCAGTCGGTGAGAAGACCGCCAGCATGTCTACAAGTTGATCCAGCCGGTAGTACGCCACGGAATATCCGGCTTTGCATGCGGCGATGCCGATGGCGCAGGCAATGTATGTCTTGCCTGTTCCGGTCGGTGCGAGGATGTGTATGTTGGTCGGGTTTTCCCGCCAGTTGGTTGCTGCGATTCGTTTCAGCTGGCGCATGTTGATACCACGTTGTTCTGCCCGGGTGATTTCAGCCAGGCTTGCATCCGGGTATCGGAATTGTGCCTGGGTGATGGCCTTGGCGATATTGCGCTGTTGGCGTTGTGTGTAGGCTTCTTCGACTGCGGCGAGGAAGATGTCTTCTGGTAGCGCATCCGCATAGGCCTCGTCGTTGACAACCTCGTAGAAGATGTCAGCGAAGGTTGATACACGAAGCTTGCGCATTTTTGCCCGCACAATCTCGTCGTCGATGCTGCTCATGATTTTTCACAC
>NZ_JAKRDX010000058.1:0-582 GCF_022347235.1 Corynebacterium tuberculostearicum | reverse complement strand
CTGGAGTGCCCCGTCCATGACTGCCACACTCACCCAACCCGAACCAGATACCAGCCTCGACTACCCAGACACCCTCCTCATCGGCGACCACCCCGACACCGATCCCCTAGACGATGGTGATGTACCGGAAGCGTTCTACACCACCAACGCACCCGGCAACCACATCGGCAAAGCCGGCACCTACACACGCAAAACCTCCTGGTTCCTCTACCGCGCCATCCTCCCCCAACTAGACGACGACGTCGACCAGAGCCTCACCAGCCTCGCCAAAGACCTCGGCATCTCCTACCACAAGCTCCTAGGCTTCCTGCGCGCCCACTTCCGCATGCGCCAACTACCCCTCGTCACCGAAGTCCAAGGACAGCACTGGATACTCGACCTGACCAAACTGCGCATCATCGACCGCGAACTCAACCGCCTAGACAACAATCCAGACCACCTCGAAGCCATCGACGCCGCACTCGCAGACTTTCTGACCCCCACCACACCCAACCAAACAGTCCCCACCGACGCGGACCTGCGCCGCTTCATCCGCACCTTCATCGATACCCACCTGCGCCCCGAAGACAAAGAACAACAACC
>NZ_JAKRDX010000057.1:0-593 GCF_022347235.1 Corynebacterium tuberculostearicum | reverse complement strand
ATCACCATCGTCTAGGGGATCGGTGTCGGGGTGGTCGCCGATGAGGAGGGTGTCTGGGTAGTCGAGGCTGGTATCTGGTTCGGGTTGGGTGAGTGTGGCAGTCATGGACGGGGCACTCCAGAAGAGAAGAACAGGGTTCGTATGTGTTTTCTAACGAGTACCTTTATAGTATCCCGGCTAGTGGACATATGTCCCCTGTGGGGGTGTTTATGTTCGAATAGGATATCCTAAATCCGCAGGGATCCCCAGAGTCGCACCACAACCGGCAGCGGGGGTAAAAGCAAAGGTTTAGGGTTCGTTGCCTACTACTCCCCCAGGCAAGCACGTGCAGCATAACGATGTCTAAGGGCAATGAACGAGTGTGACGAAGCGTCGTCGCGCAACGACGGCTTCCATAAAACGTGAAAAAAGGGAGGAGGACGGTGGTTGTCCGTCCTCTTCCCTTTCTTGGGCTTATTGAATTGTTTATTCTTTGTTTGGTGTCGGCGGTGACTTACTCTCCCACAACCTCCCGGTTGCAGTACCATCAGCGTGTGCAGGCTTAGCTTCCGGGTTCGGAATGGGACCGGGCGTTTCCCTGCAGCTATTGACCA
>NZ_JAKRDX010000056.1:0-666 GCF_022347235.1 Corynebacterium tuberculostearicum | reverse complement strand
ATCCTCGGATCAACGCTCAATTGACAACTCCCCGAGGCTTAACGCAGCCTTTCACGTCCTTCATCGGCTCAGCATGCCAAGGCATCCACCATGCGCCCTTAATAACGAACACACAAACCACCCACACACAAAAAGCGCAGGTGGCCACACAAGTGAACTTGACAAAAAATTGATTAAAGAAAAAAGAAATCACACAAACACACACAAACAAACCACACGGCCCATTCATCTGTGTTTAATGCTCGCGTCCACTATACAGTTCTCACACAACACCCCAACCACACCCCACCAACACAATAAGTGTCAACAAGAATAATGGTCAGGCACAAAAAAGGGGATAATGCCCCAGACACCCAACAATGCACCAACATACAAACAACATTATTTTTCGTTTAACTGTGCATGGACAACGTGTATCACAAAGCGCCATTCAAACACTTAGTTCGTCTCTTGAGCGTGTGTTTCACCCGGACAATTTTCAATAATAAAAGTTGGCAGTATGACACTCGCATACTCAACCAACCACAAGGGTGCAACCGCACCCAGAAAAATAAAAGCTCCTTAGAAAGGAGGTGATCCACCCGCACCTTCCGGTACGGGTACCTTGTTACGACTTCGTCCCAATCGCCGATCCCACCTTCGACGGCTCCCTAACAAGTTTGGGCC
>NZ_JAKRDX010000055.1:0-671 GCF_022347235.1 Corynebacterium tuberculostearicum | reverse complement strand
CCGACGGCACTCCTGGTGCAATCTTTCAGCTCCTGACGTCTTTGAAGCCGAGAATTCAGCTACACTGACTAGAGCAGCATAGCTAACCCCCGACGTGTCCACTTTCCGGGGGTCAGGCCCGAGTGTATTTCAGCTGCATCTGGGCAGGTATTGGCATTATCCCAGCTATCGCTATGTGGACAATATGGACGGCACGCGGGTTCCACCGGTGCCGGAGAGTCTGCGGCAGATTGCGCCGGGGGCGCTGCGCGCTGCGGCCGAGGTAGCGCCCGAGCTTGCGCCATGGGTAGATACTTTTGTGCCGGAGATGGCGCTCGTGAATTACTATCCATCGGGCTCAGCCATGGGTATGCACGTGGATGATTCGGAGGAATCACCTGCGCCGGTGATTTCGCTTTCCATTGGGGATGAGGCACTTTTCCGTATGGGGCATACCGAGGCGCGCACGCGGCCGTGGGACGATATCACGCTGTGTAGTGGTGATTTGGTGGTCTTTGGTGGGCCGAAGCGCTTTGCCTACCACGGGGTAGTGCGCGTTAATGATGGCACTTGTCGATTTGGGGTAGTTGGTACCGCGAGTCTGCGTAGTTGGTACCGGTGTTCCGCGTACCCGGTACTGCAAGGGGTTTTCTTTCATAGTTGATGTTGGCGACACCACAATCCGCTGGTGT
>NZ_JAKRDX010000054.1:0-679 GCF_022347235.1 Corynebacterium tuberculostearicum | reverse complement strand
GAAGCAGCTGACCATTTCGGCGTCAGCACCAGATGGATCCGAACACTTCAAGCCCGCTACCGAGAAGGCGGAATCAACCGCCTAGAACCACGCTCTAAACGCCCGCGCACTAATCCCCGAGCGCTCAACCCCAGCACTGTCGACCGCATACTTAAACTGCGCCAGGACCTCACAGAACGCGGCACTAACGCCGGAGCCCATACAATTCGCTGGCACTTGCAGCAAGAGGGAATCGACCCACCACCAGCACCATCCACAATCCACCGAGTGCTCGCAAACAACGGTCACGTCATCGCCCAACCACAAAAGCGTCCTCGCAGCTCATGGATACGATTTCAAGCAGATCAACCCAACGAAACATGGCAAATGGACTACAGTGACTGGACCATCGCAGGTCACAAGCGAGTAGCTATCCTCACCATCTTGGACGACCATTCCCGGTTCATCATCTCCTGCTGTGCCTACAACAATGCCACCGTGGGAAACGTCATAGAAAGCTTCATTAATGCAGGCCAGACACACGGCTACCCCCAGTCCACCCTCACCGACAACGGCCGAGCATTCACAACCAGCACAGACCGGACAAACCCCGCGCGAAACGGATTCGAGCAACTGCTCATAGACCTAGGAATCAAGCAGAAAAACGGTAAACCCTACCACCCCCAAACACAAGGAAAAG
>NZ_JAKRDX010000053.1:0-687 GCF_022347235.1 Corynebacterium tuberculostearicum | reverse complement strand
CCGACGGCACTCCTGGTGCAATCTTTCAGCTCCTGACGTCTTTGAAGCCGAGAATTCAGCTACACTGACTAGAGCAGCATAGCTAACCCCCGACGTGTCCACTTTCCGGGGGTCAGGCCCGCCCACTGGCTACCGGAAGCAGCATTCATCCATGTACCGCTGATAGCCAGTATTCGGGAGCCCTTGTCTTCGTAGCTATGTTTGGAGTTTAAGACGTCTAGCACAGCGTCGAACGGGAATTCTTTGGCGCCCTGGGTGACTTGTTCTTCCTGCTCCGGCGATAGCTCCGCGAGCATCGAAGGAATCGCAACCGCGTGAAACTCTTCTAGGCGTTTTCCAAACTGCCGATCATAGCCGTCGAACCACATGAGTTTCCCCCCAAACTATTGAGTGGATAAGTGTAGCGAAGATGCAATGAAAAGTTTGCTCTTCAGGACATCATTCGGAATAGCCCTCAAGATGGCATCACAGACAATCGCGGTAAAACGACAAATGAAGCCGAAGAGACTTTGCCACTTAGTGGTGCGCTGTCTTCTACGGCTTCATCATTACGGTATTCAATTGTCTTTGTTGTTTGGTGTCGGCGGTGACTTACTCTCCCACAACCTCCCGGTTGCAGTACCATCAGCGTGTGCAGGCTTAGCTTCCGGGTTCGGAATGGGACCGGGCGTTTCCCTGCAGCTATTG
>NZ_JAKRDX010000052.1:0-844 GCF_022347235.1 Corynebacterium tuberculostearicum | reverse complement strand
GGGCCTGACCCCCGGAAAGTGGACACGTCGGGGGTTAGCTATGCTGCTCTAGTCAGTGTAGCTGAATTCTCGGCTTCAAAGACGTCAGGAGCTGAAAGATTGCACCAGGAGTGCCGTCGGCGTGTGTTGTAGCGCATGCACCACCGGAAGACTTCTTGGCGGCAGGAGATCGGATTGTCAAAGACTTTCCTGTCACGCAAGATTTCCCGCTTGAGCGTGGCGTTAAACGATTCTGCTAGGGCGTTATCAGCACTCGTTCCTACCGCTCCCATAGACTGGCGCACACCCAACGACGAGCAATAGTTCCTAAAGGCTTGTGAGGTGTACACGCTGCCGTGATCAGAATGGAAAATTGCCCCTTTAAGGCTTCCGCGGACTTTCCTGGCATGGGACAAAGCTTCGATAACCAGTGATACCCGCATGTGATCGGCGAGTGCATGTCCGACAAGTTTGCGCGAGTAGACGTCGATGACCGTGGCCAGGTACATGTTCTTGCCGCCCTTACACGGCAGGTACGTAATGTCGCCTACATAGACGTGGTTTGGCCTGTCAGCTGTGAATCTGCGGCCTACTAGATCTGGCATGACGCGGTGACCAGGCTTACGCCTGGTAGTGACGCATCGGCGGCGTTTGGTAAAGCCTTTAAGTCCCATGGATTTCATGATTCGTGCGACTTTCTTGTGATTTATCGGGCCAAAGCTCGTATCGGCTTTAAGGCTTGCAGCGATGCGTTTAGCACCATAAAGCCCGTATTCATCATCGAAGATGGTCTTGATTCTTGCACCAATAAGAGCATCCGAACACGTCTTTAACCTGCGTTCTTCGCGGGTTTGCACCCATTTGT
>NZ_JAKRDX010000051.1:0-899 GCF_022347235.1 Corynebacterium tuberculostearicum | reverse complement strand
CTGCAGTCGTTAACGCATGTTCCAATGCCTCCATGGGCAGCGCATCGGTGCGCATTGTCGAGCGTGTAGCAACACCAACAATTTTTCGGCTGAAGACATCCACGACAAACGCGGTGTAGGCGAATCCTGACAGGGTGCGAACGTAGGTAATGTCGGCAACCCAAAGCCTGCCTGGTGCCTGCGCACGGAAGTTTCGGCGCACTAGGTCCGGGCGATGATCCGGTGTCTTCGGGCTTACCGTTGTTATTGGGGTTCGCCCACGTCTGCGGCCAGAAACACCTGCAAGTTTCATCAGACGTGCGGTCTTGTCGCGACCAATATGAAAGCCTTCGCGGTTCATCGCGTGCCACATTTTGCGGATGCCGTAGACCGAGAAATTCTCCGCATGCACACGCTGTATCTCTGGGATGAGCAGGCTATCGCTTAAGGCTCTTGCGCTGGGAACACGTGTGGTGGCTTTGCGGTAGCCGCGTGAAGTAATGAATCCACGATCTGCTTGTTTAAGGACTCGGCAGATGGCCTCGACCCCAAATTGATCTTTGTACGCGTCGATGTAGGAGATCATTTGGTCGTGGGTCGGTCGAGTTCCGCTGCGAAAAAAGCCGAAGCAGTTTTAAGAATCCCGTTTGCTCGTTTCAGTTCGCGGTTTTCGCGGCGCAGACGCCTGAGTTCTTCTTCCATTGTTTCGCCGCCTGAAGCGTCAGAATTATCGCGTACTGAGGCGCTGTCACGGTACCAGGCCCGCAACGTGTGGTGAGATACTCCAAGCAGCTCACCGACCTCTGTGTAGGCGCGTTGCAGTGAGCAAGACTCCAGGCGGACCATTTCGATGATCTGATGGACCGCCTTCTCCTTGAACTCGACGGAATACTTTCTAGGCATAGTTCAATCCTTCCTTA
>NZ_JAKRDX010000050.1:0-939 GCF_022347235.1 Corynebacterium tuberculostearicum | reverse complement strand
ACCTCTGTGTAGGCGCGTTGCAGTGAGCAAGACTCCAGGCGGACCATTTCGATGATCTGATGGACCGCCTTCTCCTTGAACTCGACGGAATACTTTCTAGGCATAGTTCAATCCTTCCTTACCTGAGGTAGGAACTAAACCCAGGACGCTTCACCTTTTCGGTTCTTTCCAGACCACGCTCACACCACGAAGCATTGGAACTGAATGCCCAGTCTTCCAGGCTCATTGCCAAGAACCTTCCACAAGGACAGGCTTTTCACGCAGCCACTGCTCTGTCTCCGGAAGTGCACTAGGTGCGCCTGAATAGAACAAGACACGTCCACCTTGTTTCCCGCCTTCAGCCTTGACGTTGCGCAAAGCCGTATAGGAACCTTCGACCGCAACATAACCCGTGGTGTAGCTCAGGTCATCGGCAATACAGACTTCCGCGACAATGCCCGGCGCAGCAAGAGCCTTGGATGCTAAAGCAACGGCATCAGCCCGATGGTTCTTCGACTCGGCACAAGGAGAATTAGCCCAATCAAATGTTCCCACCCGAACACCGCGTTGCCCATGGGTATCTAGACGCTCACCGGTTTCAGCGCAGACGATGCTGGCACCGCGCATATCGCGGGTGCGGTACAATAGCCCGATACCTCGGCGGGCTGCGCTCTCGGAAACATGGTTGTCCTTAGCGAGCACGGCCATCATCGCTGTTTGTGCAAACTCCGGGTTCTCGCAGGCCCGTGTACCGACATTCAAGGCGTTGACATAAATAATGTTGCCTGGTGCAACCGCCCTCGTAGCGATATTGATGGAATCCGGCACGCCCTTCTCATGGGCGGATTCTAGTGGTCGTGGAAACACGTCTTATGTTTCGGTTGAGTTTATCAGTGCGGCCATTTTCTCGGCTGGTGTTTGAAAGCCCAGGGTTTTGCGGGGGCGGCGGTTGAGTTGCAT